>NZ_SODN01000006.1:0-340595 GCF_004365385.1 Curtobacterium sp. PhB190
CACTTTGTGGTTCCCGACAGACGATCGGGAATCAAACTGAATACACCGCTCTGCCCATTCGTGGGCAGCAGCCGGAACATGTTTGAGACCAGATTCATGGTCGAAAGTGTTCCGGTGGTCATAGCGAGAGGGAAACGCCCGGTCACATTCCGAACCCGGAAGCTAAGCCTCTCAGCGCCGATGGTACTGCAAGGGGGACCTTGTGGGAGAGTAGGACGCCGCCGGACTTAACGTTGCAACACCAGGGAACCCCTGACCAGCACTGGTCAGGGGTTTTCTGCGTTCACGGGTCGCTCGAGCAGGGCGTGACGGTAGCATTGGCGGGTCATGACTGCGCCATTCACCACTGCTTCCGGGTCCGAGATCCGCGTCCGTTTCTGCCCGAGCCCGACGGGGACCCCGCACGTGGGGCTCATCCGCACGGCGCTCTTCAACTGGGCGTACGCACGCCACACCGGCGGCAAGCTCGTGTTCCGCATCGAGGACACCGACGCCGCGCGGGACAGCGAAGAGTCCTACGCGCAGATCCTCGACGGCCTGCGCTGGCTCCGGCTGGACTGGGACGAGGGCGTCGACGCCGGCGGTGAGCACGGACCGTACCGGCAGTCGCAGCGCACCGCGATCTACGACGACGTCATCGCGAAGCTCAAGGCGTCCGGGCACGTCTACGAGTCCTTCGTCACGCCCGAGGAGATGGAGGCCCGCAACAAGGCTGCCGGGCGCGATCCGAAGCAGGGCTACGACAACCACGAGCGGGACCTGTCCGACGACGAGCGTCAGGCGTTCCGCGACCAGGGCCGTGAGCCGGCGCTGCGACTCCGGGTCCCGGACCGTGACCTGAGCTTCGACGACCTCGTCCGTGGAGAGATCACCTTCAAGCAGGGGACGTTCCCGGACTTCGTGGTCGTCCGCCCGAACGGCAAGCCGCTGTACACGTTCACGAACCCGGTGGACGACGCCCTGATGGGCATCACGCACGTCCTCCGCGGTGAGGACCTGCTGTCGTCGACCCCGCGGCAGATCGCCCTGTACGAGGCGCTGTACGAGATCGGGCTCGCACCGGCGATCCCGGTGTTCGGTCACCTGCCGTACGTCATGGGCGAGGGCAACAAGAAGCTCTCGAAGCGCGACCCCGAGGCGAACCTGTTCCACCACCGCGACGCCGGCATGATCCCCGAGGGGCTCGTCAACTACCTGGCCCTGCTGGGGTGGTCGATCGGTGCCGACCGCGACGTCTTCTCGATCGACGAGATGGTGGCGGCGTTCGACGTCACCGACGTCAACCCGAACCCGGCACGGTTCGACCACAAGAAGGCCGAGGCGATCAACGGCGACCACATCCGGTTGCTCGAGCCGTCGGACTTCCGCTCCCGGCTCCTGCCGTACCTGACCGACCTCGTGGCCGACCCGCCGACCGCGGAGCAGACCGAGGTCCTGACGAAGGCAGCGCCGCTCGTCCAGGAGCGCATGCAGCTGCTCGGTGAGGCCCCGGCGATGCTCGGGTTCCTGTTCACCGCCGACGCCGACCTGGTGGTCGAGGACGACGCACTGGCATCGCTCAAGGGCGACACCGGCGCCGTGCTCACGGCCGGCATCCCGGCGCTCGAGCAGCTCGACGACTGGCGGACCGAGGCGATCGAGGGTGCCCTCCGCACGGCGCTCATCGACGACCTCGGGTTGAAGCCCCGGGTCGCCTTCGGTCCGCTGCGCGTGGGGGTCTCCGGGCGCCGGATCAGCCCGCCGCTCTTCGAGTCGATGGAGATCCTCGGCAAGGAGTCCACCCTGACGCGGCTCCGCGCCCTCGCGGCCCGCTGAACGGCGAACGATGAGCACCGCGGGAAGCGCTGCAGGACCCACGGGCGTGCCGAGTACCCCGGTCGTCCACGACGTCGCGGTCATCGGCGCCGGACCGGCCGGTCTGAGCGCTGCGCTCAACCTGGTGCGGGCGAAGCGCACGGTGCTCCTCGTCGACGCCAACCGGCCACGCAACGCCGCGACCCTGCGGTCGCACGGCTTCCTGACGCGTGACGGGATCTCCCCCCTCGAGCTCCGGAAGCTCGGTCGCGCCGAGGTCGAGGAGTACCCCGAGGCGACGATCGTGCAGGCCGTCGTCGACCTGGTGACCCCCGACGCCGACGGGTGGCGGCTGCACGGGACCTGGCGTGGTGCCGAGGTGGACGCGCGGGCGCGGACCGTCGTCGTCGCCACGGGGCTGCGCGAGGAGTTCCCGGCACTGCCGATGCTCCGTGCGTTGTACGGCACCGCGGTGCACAGCTGCGTCGAGTGCGACGCGTACGAGAAGGCGGGGGAGCCCCTCGCCTTCATCTGCGAGACCGACGACGTCGTGGACCGGGCACTGCTCATCGCGGCGTGGGCCGACGACCTCATCGTGTACACGAACGGTGTCGCTCCGCTCGACGACGCGGGGCGAGCCCGGTTGGCGCGTGCCGGCGTCGTGGTCGACGAGCGGGTGATCGAGGACCTCGAGGGCGACCGGACCGGCATGACCGGGGTCCGGTTGGTCGACGGCCACGTGGAGCCGCGGACCGGCGGGTTCGTCCGGCCGACGTGGCACGCCGACCTCGACTGGCTGCGCTCCGACACGCCCGGTGCGCCGACAGCCCCGGAGCGCGATGCCCACGGACTCCTCGTCGTCGACCGGGTCGGCCGGACCACGGTTCCAGGGCTGTACGCCGTGGGGGACGTGACCCCTCCCGGGCCGGAGCAGCTCATCGTCGCCGCCGGGCACGGTGCCACGACGGCCGCGGCAGTGCACCGAGACCTCGTGGGTGGTCTCGTGGACCTCCGGGATGCTGTACAGTAGTTGATCGTGCCCCGGACAACGGGGACAGAAGGCCAGCAGGCCTTTTGGGGTATGGTGTAATTGGCAACACAGCGGTTTCTGGTACCGTCGTTCTTGGTTCGAGTCCAGGTACCCCAGCACTCGAAGAACAGCCCCCGGGATCCCCGGGGGCTGTTCTCGTCTCCGGACTCGTGCGCCGCCATCGCCTCCATCGGCGATCCACAGGCTCCGGACTGCGCATTCCGAGGTTGCGCGGAACCGCACGATGCTCCGCGCCCACCCGGGCCGCCCCCGGCTCTGGACCGTCCCCGTACGGGGGCCGAGCACGCTGGCGGAGGTGCACCGGGCCTCCCGGTCGGGTTGCGTGACCCCGCACCCCGCGCGACACGGCTCGTGGGCCGTACCGCGTCGGACGTACCGTCGCAGGACCGGCGCGGGACCCGCGGCGGCCCGCCGACGAGCATCCGAGGTGTCATCGTGACCTCCGCCGACCCGCTGACGACGACCGAGCACTGGACCCACCGCGCCGCGATCCCGCTGGCCGACGACCACTCCGTGCTGGACCGCTGGGACCGTGTGGTCGCGCTCCACGGCGACGCCGCTGCTCTTGCCGGGGACGGCCGTCCCTACACGTTCAGTGAGGCGGACCGGGCGGCGCGCGACCTCGCGTCGGTGCTCGGGGCCGAGCTCCGACCCGACGACCACAGTGGTGCCGGCGTCGGCGCCGTGGCCGGTGGGGCATCGAAGCCGGTCGGCGTCATGGCGGGCCAGACCACCGAGGCCGTCGTCGCGATCCTGGCGCTCGTCCGGGCGGGGCGCACCGTGGTGGTGCTCGACGAGCACCTGCCAGCGGTCCGTCTCGGGCACGTCGCGCAGCTCGCCGGGGTCGACGAGATCGTGGCGGACGCCGCACGCGCCGACCTGGCGGCGACCGTCGTCGCCGACCGGGACGGCCGGGTGCACGCACTCGACGAGCTGATCGAACGACGCGGCGAGACAGCGGGCAGCGAGACGCAGACGGACACAGCGGCCGACGCGCCCGGCACCCGCCCGGGCGGCCACGACGCGTTCGCGATCGTGTTCACCTCCGGCTCGACGGGCATGCCGAAGGGCGTCGTCCTGACGCACCGGCAGCAGCTCGCGAACGCCGAGCAGGACGCCGTCGCCCTCGGCACCGGACCGGGCGACCGCCTCGGCGTGGTCCTGCCGCTGTCGTTCGCCGCCGGTCTGCTGTTCTCGTTCGACACCCTGCTGAGCGGCGGCAGCGTCGTGCTCCTCGAACCCCGCGAGCTCGGGGTCGAACGCCTGCTCGCACGGTTCTCCGCCGACGGCGTGAACGTCCTCGTCTGCACCCCGCACCTGCTGCGCTCGATCGTCGGCTCGCAGACGGCACCCGGGGCGCAGGCGTCCGGGGCGGGTCCCGCGCTCGGCGGCCTCCGCTTCCTGATGACCACCGGCGAGGCGGTGACCGGTGCCGACATCGCCGCCGCCCGACCGCACCTCGACCCGACGACCCTGCTGCTGAACGCCTTCGGGTCGAGCGAGACCGGCTGCGTGGCCTACTGCCCCGTGGAGCCCGGTGCCCCGGTGCCCGTGGGCGTCGTGCCCGCTGGGTGGCCGCTGCCCGGCAAGCAGGTGCTCGTGCTGCGCGAGGACGGCAGCCCCGCCGACCCGGGGGAGACCGGCGAACTCGTCATCGTCTCCCAGGGCCTGACCGCCGGGTACTGGGGTGCCCCGGAGAAGACCGCCGAGCGCGCCGGACGCACCGACGACGGCACGCCGACCTGGCGCCAGGGCGACCTGGCCCGGATCGAGCCGGACGGCCGGCTCGTGCTGCTCGGACGCTCCGACGACGCCGTCAAGGTCCGCGGGTACCTCGTGGAACCGAGCGAGGTCGAGGCGGCGCTCCGCGCGATCCCCGAGGTGCACGACGCCGTCGTCACCGCGCAGGTCGACCCGCCCGCCGTCACCCGCCTCGTCGCGTACGTCGTCGGCCGTCCGGGCCAGCGCACACCGGCGCCCGCGGCCCTGCGCCTGGCCCTGCGCGACCGCCTGCCGGAGTACATGGTGCCGGCGTCGATCGTGCCGATGACCGAGCTGCCGCGGAACGAACGCGGCAAGGTCGACCGGGCCGAGCTGCCGGGTGCACCGAGCATCGAGACCGAGATGGTCGAGGGCGAGTACGACCAGTGGGAGCTCGTGGTCGGGCAGATCTGGGCCGAGGTGCTGGGCCTGCGCGGCGTCCACCTCGACGAGGACTTCTCGGCCCTCGGCGGCGACTCGTTGTCGGCGGAGGAGATGCTCGCGCTCGTGCAGAGCCGTCTCGGCATCGACCTGCGCTCGTCAGACGTCCTGCAGCACCCCACGCTCCGGGCGTTCGCCCGACGGGTGCGGAGCGGCACGACGGCGCTGCCGAGCCACCCCGACGTCGTCAAGGTGTCCGGCGCGCGCGAGTCCGGGCGTCCGCCGGTGTTCTGCTTCGCCGGCGGTGGAGCGCTCGCCCTGACGTTCCTGCCGTTGTCCCGCTACCTGCCCGAGCACGACGTGTACGCGTTCCAGCAGCACGGCCTCGAGCGTCGGGGCATGCCGGACTGGAGCATCCAGGCCAGCGCCCGCCGGTACGTCGCCCTGATGCGCATCGTGCAGCCGCGCGGACCGTACCTGCTGGTCGGCCACTCGCTCGGTGGACTGATCGCGCTCGAGATCGCCCGGCTGCTCACCGAGAGCGGCGAGCAGGTCGAGCACGTCGCGCTGCTGGACACCTACCTGCCGCGGACCGGGGCCGAGGGGGTCCGGAAGCACTTCGGACGGCTCGAGCCCCGCGAACACCGCAACCCCGCCGTCCGTGTCGTCGGCCAGCGCCTCGCCGGGGCCGTCCGGCGGGTCATGCCGTCCGGCATGTCGTGGGGCGAGCACGTCGCGAAGCGCGCGCGGGCCTACAGCGCTGGTGTGCTGCGGCACGGCGGGCAGAGGGACTTCGACGCCTTCTTCGACCAGGCCGAGCTCGTCACCCGGCGGCACCACCCGACGCCGTTCCACGGACGGGCGACGTACGTGCTCGCCGATGCGAACCCGGACGCGACCGGCTGGTCCGCGCTGCTGCGCGGGCGGACCGAGACCGTGCGGATCGCGGCCGAGCACAGCTCGCTGCTGCGGGAACCGCACGTGGCCGACCTCGCGACGGCGCTGCGTGCGGCGTTCGCGACGGAGGGCGCGGCCCGGAACTGAGCCGGGTGACGGACGGGAGGCGCGGGGCGGGCTGGCACCGGGCCTCCCGTCACGTCTGCCCCTGCGTCCACGGCACGCGGCCGGCGCGGTGTTGCGGGTTTCCGTATCCGCGGCCGAGTGTCCGCAATGGACCGCACCGCGCATTGACCGCCTGCCAGCCCGCGACGATGGTTGGACACGCGGGGGAGAGTACCCACTCACCTGCGAAGCCGGCGGCGTCGTACCCGCGTCCCGCTGCTCGACCGACGACGGTCACCGTCGTCGATGCGTCATCCGAGGACGCGCCGCTCGTCACACGAGCCACAACCCGACAGCAACCCTGACCCGACAGGACCGCGCCCATGCCCGCACGTACCGTTCGCCCTGCAGACCCGAGGGTCTCCGTCGTCATCCCGGCGCGGAACGAGGCCCGAAACCTCGAGATCATCCTGCCGAAGCTCCCGCCGGTGTACGAGGTGATCCTGGTCGACGGCAACTCCGTCGACGACACCATCGCCACCGCGCAGCGCGTGATGCCCGACATCCGCGTCGTGCACCAGACCCGCAAGGGCAAGGGCAACGCCCTCGCCTGCGGGTTCGAGGCCGTCACCGGCGACGTCGTCGTCATGTTCGACGCCGACTGCTCCGCCGACCCGGACGAGATCCCGCGCTTCGTGCAGGCGCTCGTCGAGGGCGCCGACGTCGCGAAGGGCACCCGCTACTCGCTCGGCGGCGGCAGCGACGACATCACGATCGTCCGCAACCTGGGCAACCGTGGCCTGAACATGCTCTGCAACATCATCCTCGGCACCCGCTACAGCGACCTCTGCTACGGCTACAACGCCTTCTGGGCGGACGTCCTGCCGGAGATCGGCCTGCTGTCCTCCGAGCTGCCGAAGCCGTCCGACGGCTCGATGCTCTGGGGCGACGGGTTCGAGATCGAGACCGTGCTCACCTGCCGCTGGTCGGCCGCCGAGCTCGCGATCACCGAGGTCCCCAGCCACGAGAAGCTCCGCGTGCACGGCTCGAGCAACCTGAACGCCGTGACCGACGGCATCCGGGTGCTGAAGTCGATCATGCACGAGCGTCGTCGCGCAGCGATCGGCCGCTCCGAGGTCCGTCGCGCCGCGATGAGCGTCGTGCCGCCGGCCGAGCAGCTGGCCGCCGTGCCGCACGCTTCCGCACCGCACGCTTCCGCACCGCACGCTCCGGTCCACGCGGCCGGGCACGCCCCGCTCGGCGCGCACGCCCCGCACGGCGCCCCCGTCGCGGCCGTCGCCAGCCTCGAGGAGGAAGTCGCGTGACGACCGTCGCGGTCGTCATCTGCGCCTACACCCAGCAGCGCTGGGGCGACCTGCAGGACAGCGTCGAGTCCGCCAAGCGCCAGCCCGAGGCCCCCGAGGTCGTCGTCGTGATCGACCACGAACCCGAGCTCCTCGCCCGCGCCGCGGCACGCTGGCCCGAGCTCCGCGTCGTCCCGAACACCGAGGACCGCGGCCTGTCCGGTGCCCGCAACACGGGCGTCGCCCTCACCGACGCCGACGTCGTCGCGTTCCTGGACGACGACGCGACGGCCGACCCGGACTGGCTCGGCCACATGCTCACCGCCCTCGAGGACCCGGACGTCGTCGGCGTCGGCGGCCGGGCCACACCGTCCTGGCCCACCGCCACCGGTGCCGGCCCGTACGCCGACGAACTCCTCTGGATCGTCGGCTGCTCCTACCGCGGCCTGCCCGAGACCCCCGGCGACGTGCGCAACGTCATCGGCTCGAGCATGGCGTTCCGCCGTGACGCGATCATGCTCGCCGGCGGGTTCCGCTCCGGCATCGGCCGCGTCGGCAACCAGCCGCTCGGCTGCGAGGAGACCGAACTCTGCATCCGCATCGCCCAGGCCCGTCCGGGTGCGCGCATCCGCCACGAACCGCGCTCGAACGTCTCGCACCGGGTCTCCCCGGACCGCGTGACGATGCGCTACCTGCGCCGTCGCAGCTACTACGAGGGCATCTCGAAGGCCGTCCTGAGCCGTCGCGTCGGCACGGGTGACTCGCTCGCCAGCGAGTCGACGTACCTGACGAAGGTCATCCCCGGAGCGGTGTTGCGCGAACTGCGCCACATCGGTCGTGGCGGTGCCCTGCGTGCCTTCGCGATCGTGCTCTCCGTCGCGTCGACCGTCACGGGCTACGCCGTCGGGCGTGTCCTCGGTGGCGTCGTCGTCCGCACCCCGGCGGCCGCCCCCGTCCCCCAGCCGGTGGGGACGCGGTGACCCGCGCGACCCTGGCGATGGTCATCTCGCCGATCGTGACCGGGCCGCTATCCCCGACGTGGGACGGCGCCCTGTGGGTCGGCGAGGTCGACCGCGCCGACGTGCACGCGTCCAGCCACCGTGACGTGGTCGCACTCGAGGGCGCCGCGGGCTACCGGCGCGCTCGACTGCTCGTCCGCGACCACGGCGAGCCGCTCGGCTTCGTCGAGGCGGACATCACCGAGCGTCGCCGCATCGGCGGGACCATCGACGTCCGCACCCTCCAGCGCGCGATCCGGCCGATGCCGGTGCCCGAGCGTCGGCCGGCAGCAGGTCTGGTGCTGCCGTCCGTCACCGTGGTGCTCTGCACGGACGGGGCCGCCGGCACCACCATGCGGTCGGTGCTCGCCAACGAGTACCCCGACTTCGACGTCGTCGTCGTCTCGCACGGCGCCGACGACAGCGGCACCGCGACGGTCGAGATCGGCGGGCGAAGCGTCACCACGATCGCCGCGCCGACCGGTGGCCTCGCCGCCGCCCGCAACGCCGGACTCCTCGCCGCGAGCGGCGAGGTCGTCGCGTTCGTCGCCGAAGGCGCCGTCGTGGACGGTGACTGGGTCGCCGCGTTGGCCGCCGCCTTCGCCGCGGACCCCGACGTCGCCTGCGTCACCGGGCTCGTCCCCAGCGCCGAACTGCGCACCCCCGCGCAGCGCTGGCACGACGACCGCACCGCAGCTGGCCGCACCGTCCGCCGTCGGGTGTTCCGCCTCGACGACACCGACGACGTGCCCCCGCACCACCCCTTCGCCGCCGCTGCCTACGGCACCGGTGACAACCTCGCCGTGCACCGCGCGACCGCGCTCCGGATCGGCGGCTTCGACACCGCCTTCGGACCGGGCACCCGCGTCGGTGCCGGCGACGACCTCGACCTCTTCACACGACTGCTGTTCGCCGGATCCGCGATCGCCGTCGAACCGGCCGCCATCGCGTGGCAGCGATCGGCGGACGACGTCGCGTCGCTCCGCGCCGCTGCAGCCGCGCACGGCCACGGACTCGGAGCCTGGATGACCAAGAACGCCATCGACCGCGAGTCGCTCACCGCATCGGTGGACGCAGCGCCCGAGGCGCTCAGCGCCTTCGCACGACTCGGCCTCGAGCAGGGCGACCGTGCGACGGACATCGCCGGCGACCAGCCCGGTGACGCGGACCGCGTGCCCGACGCGGTCGACGCCGAGTTCGCCGCCACCCAGCGGCGGCTGCGCGGGGTCGAGCAGCGCTCGGTCCTGACGGCGCCGTTCCTGGCGCTCGTCGAACGACTGCGTGGTGGTGGCACGATCGACCGGAACGCCCGCGGTCGCCACGAGCTCCGGCACGGTCTGGCCTCGGCCGGTCCCGCCCGCCCGCTCGCGGTGGACGCGATGAGCCCGATCGCACGACTCACCGCAGCGGCGATCGTCGTCCTGACGCTCCTCGTCGCCGGGGTCGCCGCGATCGCCGGACTCCCGGTACTGCGGGGGAGTGCGATCGGCGTGTACCTGTTCGCGCTGCTCGGCGTCGCACCCCTGCTGCTCGTCCGCCCGATGCCGCTGGCACGCTTCAGCGTCTTCGCGGTCACGGCGTCGCTCGTCGGCACGATCGGCATCGGCTACACGATGGCGACGTTCCAGCTCTGGAACCCCACGGTGCCGTTCGTCGGGGTCGTCGTGCTCACCGCCGTCGCCCTCGCGATCGCCGTGCCGCGTGACGTCGCCGAACTGCAGCGCGCCCGCCTCGAGCCGGCCGCCGTGGGCGCCACGGCCCGTCGCTGGACCACCACTCACACCGTCACCGCCGGCTCGGTCGTCGGCCTGCTCGTCATCGTCGTCGCCGCGCTCACGCACATCGGCGACCCGGTGCCGGACGGGCTGTTCGGGTCGCTCGGCCCGGCCCTGGTCATCGGACTGGCGCTCGTCGTCGCTGCTGCCGTCGTCGCCCTGGTGCGCGGTCGCGGACTCGCGATCCCGGTCGTCGTGCTCGGCGGGTCGATCCAGCTCGCACAGGCCATCACCTACGGCATGCCCACCGTGATGGCGGCCGCTCGCCACATCGGCGTGCTCGAGTACATCCGCCGCTGGGGTTCGACGAACCCGGCCGCCGACATCTTCCAGACGTGGTCCGGCCTGTTCGCCGGCGGCGCCTGGGTCGCGGACGTCGGCGGGATCGACAACGCGATGACCATCGCCGCGTGGGTCCCCGTCCTGCTGGCCTTCAGCACGACGATCGCCGTCGGGGTCCTGGCCGCCAACTGGCTGCCGGGCAACCGTCGCCCCTGGATCGCCGCGTTCCTGACCGCGATGACCGGCTCGCTCAACACGACGTACTTCTCGCCGCAGTCGGTGGGCATCCTGATGTCCCTGGTGATCCTCGTGCTGGCCGTCGGCCCGCTGCGACGCACCGCGGTGACCGCCGCCGACGGCGTCCGCACGACGATCCTGCGGGCCCGCCGCGTCGGCCTGTCCCGGATCATCGCCATCACGCTGATCGGCATCGTGCTGGTCGTCACCCACCAGATCTCGCCGTACCTGACGGTCGCCGCACTCGTGACGCTCATCGTGTTCCGACTGCTCCGCCCCTGGTGGCTGCCCGTCGTGGTGCTCGTCCCCGCCGTCGGCTTCGCCCTGCTGAACGACGACATCCTCGGCAAGTTCCTGTCCCTGGGAGCCGTCGGCAAGGTGCTCGACAACGTGCAGCCGCCGTCGCACGACATGACGGTCCTGCCGAAGCCGCTCGTCACACGGCTCGCGTTCGACATCCCCGCGGCGGCCCTCGTGGTCCTCGGTCTCGTCGCCGTGATCACCGTGCTGATGCGCCGCGACCGCGTGCACTGGGGACTGCTGGCCACGGCGGCGAGCCCGATCTCGCTGCTCGTCGCGACGAACTACGGCCAGGAGGGCATCTTCCGTGTCGTGCTGTTCGCGACACCGTGGATCGCGATCCTGGCGGCGGGGCTCCCGATGCCCAGCGGCCGGCTGGCTCCCGTCGGTCGACTCGTCACCCGTGCGGTGCGGCCCACGGCGGTCAAGGTCGTCGTCGCTGCGGCCGCGGTCGCCGCGATGGTCGGCATCGGCGCGTTCGGTCAGACCGCCCTCGACTGGAACCGCGTCCCGACGCGCAGCCAGTCGGCGGCGACGCAGTTCTACGACGCGACCGCGCCGAAGGGCTCGATGATGCTGCTGACCGGTTCGGCGAACGCCGTCCCGAGCAACACCGGCGCACGCTACTTCGACGTCGGGGCGCTGTCCCGCGAGGTCCTCGGGGCGTACCCGGAGCCGGAGGGCTACGACGCCGAGGCCGACGTGTCCACGATGACCCGCCAGCTCGTCCTGGACTGGCCGGCGACGAAGTACTACGCACTGGTCGCCGAGCCCTTCGGCGCCTACGACGAGCGGTACGGGTACCAGACCGACGCCGACTACCAGGAGCTCGCGGCCGCGATGGCCGACTCGCCCTACTGGAAGCGCGTCTTCGGCTCCGGCACCACCGCCGTCTACGAACTGACCCCGGCTGGGCTGGCGCATGCGACGAACTGAGGAACGCACGGCCCGGGCCTCCCGGCGGACGTGGCGCACGCGCGCCGCGTCCGCCGCGGCGGTCCTGGGGGTCCTGGCGGTCGTCGTCGCCGTCATCGCCGGACCCGGCGGTGCGATGTCCGCCGACGCACGAGGTCGGAAGACACCGCCGCCGAGCACGCCGACCAGTACGCCGACGCCCACGCCCACGCCGACGCCCAGCAGCACACCGACGGGTGGCACGGCCGCCGCGAACGCCGACTGCAGCGCCGGCCGGGTCCTCACGATGGTGGCGCACGCCGACGACGACCTGCTGTTCTCAGGCACCGAGCTCCGCGCCGACATCGACGCCGGCAAGTGCGTCCGCTCGGTCATCGTCACCGCCGGTGACGCCGGCAAGCCCGCCTGGTACTGGCAGTCCCGCGAGAACGGGTTGATGGCGTCGTACGCGTCGATCGCCGGCGTCTCGTCGAACTGGACCGCCGGGCAGCTCTCGGTCGCCGGCCACACGCTGCGCACGGCGACCCTGGCGACGGCCCCGCGGCTCAGCCTGGTGTTCCTCGAGCTGCCGGACGGCAACATCGACGGCTCCGGCTTCGCGGCCACGGGCAGCGAGAGCCTGGAGAAGCTCTACGAGGGCCAGATCAGCACGATCCACACCGTCGCCGGGGCAGCCCAACCGACGTCCTTCTCGCTGACCGACCTGCGCGCGACGTTCTCCGGGCTCGTCACCGGGTACGCGCCGACCGAGATCCACACGCTCGACCACGGCGGCACGTACGGCGACGGCGACCACAGCGACCACCACACCGTCGCGTACCTCGCCGACCAGGCGCAGTCCGCCTACACGGCGGCGCACACGTTCACGGGCTACCTCGGGTACCCGATCGCGGACCGCCCGTCGAACCTGAGCTCCGCGCAGACGGCCGCGAAGGCCGCCGCCTTCTTCGCCTACGCCGCGTACGACGGTGAGACCTGTGGTTCCACCTCCGCCTGCGCGTCGCGCCCGGAGGGCTCCTGGCTGAGCCGGCAGTACGCCGTCGGCTCGTCGGCCCAGCCCCCGACGGACCCGCCGACCTCGCAGGGCACCGACGTCACTGCCGGCGCGACCGTCACCGCGAGCGCCGAGAACCCGGCCGACGGTCAGACCGCCGTGAAGGCCGTCGACGGCGTCGTGAGCGGCTACCCGGACGCCCCGACGGCCGAGTGGGCGGCGCCCGGTGGCCGAGCGGGCACGTGGATCCAGCTGAACTGGTCCGCGGGAACCACCCTGCAGGAGATCGACCTGGCCGACCGGCCGAACAGCGACGACCAGGTGACCGGCGGCACGCTGACGTTCTCCGACGGCACCAGCGTCGCCGTCCCGTCGCTCGACAACGGGGGAGCCGTGCAGCGTGTCGCGTTCAGCGCCCGTCAGGTCACGTGGGTGCGGTTCACGGTCGGTTCCGTGAGCAGCACGACCCGGAACGTCGGCCTCGCGGAGATCCGGGCGTTCCGGCCGGCGGACACCACGCCGACGCCCACCCCGACGCCGACGCCGACGCCGACCCCGACCCCGACACCGACGCCCACGCCCACCCCGACGCCCACACCCACGCCCACCCCGACGCCGACGCTGTCGGACGTCACCGGGTCGGCCACCCCGACCGCCGCGTGGGACGACCAGTCCACCGGGCAGACCGTCGCGAAGGCCGTCGACGGCGTCGTGTCGGGCTACCCCGACAACCCGACGGCCGAGTGGGTCGCCCCGTGGGGCCGGACCGGGGTGTGGATCCAGCTGGACTGGGCCACCTCGCAGCACCTCGGTCGGATCGTCCTGAACGACCGCCCGAACAGCTCGGACCAGGTCACCAGCGGCACCCTGACGTTCTCGGACGGCAGCCAGGTCGCGGTCGGCACCCTGCCGAACGGCGGCGACGCCCTGACGGTCGACTTCACCCCGCGTGACGTCACCTGGGTGCGGTTCACGGTGACGGGCGTCTCGAACAGCACGGGCAACGTCGGACTCTCCGAGATCCGCGCGTGGACGACCGGGTGACCGACGAGCAGGGTGACGGCCAGGAGGCCCGCCCCACGTGGTCGGAACACGTCGCCGACGACGCGGCATCCGCCCACGGCGCCCCACCGGCACACGGTCGCGGCCTGTCCCGGCACCGACCGCCGCGGCGCCCCGGCACCCGCCGGACCGCGCTCGCGGCCGGCGCCCTGATCGTGGCTGCCGGCATCGTCGCCGGCACCACGACCGCGACCACCACGGCGAACGGTGACGACGTGACCCTCGACGACCCGAGCGGCGTCTCGATGCCGAGCTCCGAGCCCGAGGGGTGGACCCGGGTGTTCGGCGAGGACTTCGCCGACGCCGCCACGAACCGGACCTTCGAGTCCCGGTACTCGGACCGGTTCGTCGCGTACCACGGGTTCGCCGACACCGCGGGGACGGGACGCTACCAGGCGTCCACCCTGTCGGCGCACGACGGCGTGCTCGACGTGCGTCTGCGCACCACGCGCGCCGGGGTGCCGCTGGCGGGCGGTGTCGTGCCGCTCGTCGACGGCGAGTGGGGCGGGCAGACCGCCGGCCGGTACAGCATCCGGATGCGCAGCGACGAGGTCGACGGCTACGGCGTCGCCGTGCTGCTGTGGAGCGACGAGAACCTGTGGTCGGACGGTGAGATCGACTTCCCCGAGGGGGCGCTCGGTGCGCCCGCCTGGCTGAACGTGCACTGCCTGGCCGACCCCGCCGAGAAGTGCATCCACCAGCAGACCGAGGCGTCGCTGCAGGACTGGCACACGTACACGATCGAGTGGACCGCCGACCGGATGTCGTTCCTGGTCGACGACGAGGTCGTCGGCACGACCACGGAGAACATCCCGACCGCTCGGATGCACCTCGTGGTGCAGGCCGGGTCGAACGACGGGAACCCACCGGCGGACGCCGCCGGGTCGCTCCTCATCGACTGGATGACGATCGACGTGCCGGCGGACGGTGCCGCGCCGAGCGCGTCGCTGCCGGACGACACCGCGACGACGGACCCGAACGACTGAGCGGTGCCGACGTCGTCGTCGGCACCGCTCGGTCGTCGTCCGTCAGCGCTTTGCGTGCGCCTCGAGCGCCCGGAGCAGCGCCGCGACGTGCCGCTCCCGGCCGTACCGGTCCCGCACCCAGGCGCGGCACCGGTCCGCGAGTCCCGGTTCGGTCTCGGCCGCGTGCAGCGCCTCGAGGACCTTGTCGGCCAGCGCGGCGGTCTCGGTGGGGTCGACGGTGAAGCGCGTCCACTCGCCGCTGAGGATCTCGGCGGTGCCGCCCGACGCCGCCGCGACGACGGGGCGTCCGGTGGACATCGCCTCGACGACCACGCGGCCGAACCCCTCGGGCTCGATGGAGGGAGCCACCACGACGTCGGCGGCGTGCAGCAGGGGGACGACGTCGTCGCGCTCGGGCACCACGACCACGGATCCCTCGGGCAACGCGGCGATCGCGCGGTGCACGGCGGGGGCGTCCTGCGGGTACAGCGCACCCGCCAGGACGAGCACCGGAGCCGGGGCGGGCGGTGTGCCGGGCCCGACGAGGACGCGGGCCGACGCGTGGACGCGACCCCACGCCTCCAGGAGGGCCAGGACGCCCTTCGACCGCGTGAGCCGTCCGTAGTAGAGCACCACGGGGCGGTCCTGGTCGAGGCCGAGCGCAGCGCGTGCTCGGCGTGTGCTCGCCGGCGTGGCGGCGGGGAACGCCGCGGTGTCGACGCCGTTCGGGACCACGTCGACGCGGTCCGGCGGCGCACCGACGGCGGTCCAGGCACGGGCCATCGCCGCCGAGACCGCGAGGTACCGGGTCCGGCCGCCGGCGAACGGGCCGAGCCGACGGTAGTTCGGGGCGTGGTGCAGGTGCACGGCCAGGGGGACGCCGGACACGAAGGACACGACGCGGCCCCACGGCAGGAACTCCGGACGGTTCAGCCACAGCACGTCCGGGCGTGACCGGCGGAGGCGCAGGCCCTCACGGACGAAGCGGAACACGTCCGTCGGGGCGGTCCGGATGCCGAAGCGGTAGTCGCGGGCGTGGCGCAGTCGGACACCGAGCCGGTCGAACACCGCGCGGCCCTCGTCCGGGTCGCCGTCCGGACCGGCGCGGTGCCACACCTCGACGTCGTGGCCGGCTGCGACGAGCTCGCCGACGTCCTCGACGACGCAGCGTTCGACACCGCCGGTGATGGCGAGTCCGTTGGTGGCGACGACGACACGCAGCGGACGGGGGGTGGGACGGGTCATGCGGATCCTCCGCGAGCGAGTTTCAGGCGGCGGAAGAACCAGGGCAGGCACGCGGCGACGCCGACGATGCGCACGATGTTCCACGCCAGGTCCTGCGGCGGGAGGAGCGAGGCCGCAGCGACGACGATCGCGATCGCGATGGCGAGCAGCACCCGGCGTCGAGGGCCGCGCCACTCACGGCGGTCCGGCAGGGAGGCCTGCTGCAGCGCGGCGAGGATGGCGTAGGCGATGACCGTGGCGATGCCCGCGCCGACGATGCCGGTCAGGGGCACCAGCACCAGGTTCGCGGCGATGTTCACGACACCGGCGACGGCGCCGATGACGCCGACCGTCACGCCGCGGCGCTCGACCAGCAGGAGCCGGCCGGTCGCACCGCTCGCGACCACCGGGAACGCGGTCAGGGCGACCACGAAGACGACGACGGTGAGGGACTCGACCCGGTACGACGCCGGGGCCAGGATCGGCAGCGCCACCGGCGACACGAGGGTGACGGCGACGAGCACGGGGGCGAGGAGCATGTAGAGCTCGTCCCGGGCGTGCATGGCGAGCCGGCGGCGGGCCACGGCGTCGCGGAGGGCGGCGAAGTGCGGCGCCCAGGCCTGGTTCGTGAAGGTCAGCAGCAGGATGACCGCGGAGCCGACGACGTAGGCGATCTGGTAGCGGGCGACCTCGTCGGCACCGAGCAGACGCTGCACGACGAGCCGGTCACCGGCGTTCAGGACGAAGTACGACAGGCTGCCGAGCGCGATCGGGACACCGAGCTTGAACGCCCGGACCGTGGTGCGGTGGTCGAACAGACCGCGGACGCGCGGCTTCGTGGCGATGATGCCGATGACCATCGCAGCGCCCTGCGCCACGACCCCGCCCCACGCGTACGTGGTCGCGTCAGCGTGCACGGCGGCGAGGAGCCCGAGACCGATGATCGACCCGCCGACGGACGACAGCAGACTCGTCACGGCGAACACGCGGATGCGGTCCTGGGCGACGAGCAACGCGAGGGACAGCTGCACGATCGCGGCGGGCCCGGTCCAGAGCACGGCGACCAGCAGCAGGGGGTGCTGGTCGACGAAGCCCGCGGCGTCGCCCCAGAGCGGGATCGACACCACGGCGAACACGGTGACGGTGACCGCGGTGACCATGCCGACGAACATCAGGCCGCGGGCACGCCGGTCGTCGCCGTCCTCGGCGCGCTGCAGCACCGACGCCTGGTCGATGCCGCAGACGGCCACGACCACCAGGGCCTGGTACAGCGCGATCGCCGAGGCCAGCACGCCGAACTCGGCCGGTGGCATCAGGTGCGCGAGCACGGGGGAGATCAGCGAGCTCACGACGAGCTGCATCGACCAGACGACCACGTACAGCAGGCCCCGGCCGAACAGGACGGACGAGCCGCGTGCGACGGCGATCGAGTCCGTGTCGGTGGACAGCGCGCCGGGGGCCGCGGGCTGCACGGACGCCTCGAGCTCGTCGTCGTCGGGCTGTGCCGCCAGCGCAGCCGCCTCGGCCGCACGCGCCTCGCGTCGGGTCTGGGGGACGGTCACTGCGCCACCACCACCGGCTGGTCGTCGGCGGACGTGCGGAGCCCGAAGGTCGCGTCGACCACGTCGAGCAGGTCGGTGCTCCGGGACGTCGAGAACTTCCGGGCGAACACGTACGGGGTCGACTGGTCAGCCGCGGTACGACGCTCCAGCACCCGGCCGGCGTCCTCGATCCCGAGCCACGGCGGGCTCTTCTGCTTCGTGCCGTCCCACCCGATCCACCAGAGCGGCTGCACCGCGTGGGCGTCCGCGAAGTCCGGGGTGAACGCCGGGGTCAGCAGGACCGACGGCACGAAGGTCTCGTCGCCGATCCACACCCGCTCCCAGAACGCCACCAGGTCGGGGCGCCCGTCGAACACGTCGACGACCCCCTGCGCGTGGTGGCGGGCCAGGACCTTGAGCTGCGAGCCGCCGCCGAACACGACGTCCCGCGGGACCCGACGGGGGACCGGCAGACGCAGCATGTGCTTCCGCCACGCCCAGTGCCGGAACCGCACGCGCGACCGACCGCCGTCGCGGCCCCACGCGGGGTGCGGGAGCGGCTTCGCCTCGACGAACGACCGCCCGGGGTTCGCGGTCAGGAGCGCCGAGATCTCGTCGGCGTCGGCCAGCGGGTAGTCGCTGCCGGTCAGCAGCGCCACGTGCGTGGCGTCCGTCTGCGCCAGGGCAGCACGGTAGCCGGCGACCTCGGCCGCGACGTTCTCCCACTTCGCCCATCCGGTGCGCATCCGCGGCAGCACGTGCACCCGTTCGGGCAGGCCGGCGGTCATCGCCTCGAAGACGTCGTCGTCGGTGCTCGCGTCGCAGTGCAGGAACACCGGGAACGGGTCGAGCGCCGCCACGAGCCGACGGACGTGCGTCGGGTCCTCGTGGGCGAGGACGATGCACGCGAGTGGCGTGGGAGTGATGGCCATGTCCGCGACGCTAAGCGGGCCCGGCAGCACCGACAAGGGAGGTCGGGACCACCTGCGGGGGAACGGCGGTTTCCCGCAGGCGCCCCCCGATCCGGGGGGGGGGGGGGGGGCGCGAGGGGGATCGCGCGAGGGGGATCTCGTCAGCGGGCGCGGCGGAACTTCGGGCAGTCGCAGAGCGCGCAGTCCGTGCCCGGACGGTAGTGCTCGTGTGCCGCCTGGGCGTGCCCGCACGTGCCGCACGCGGCGTCGTCGGCATCGAGGTGCACCACGACGAGGTCGGACGCTTCGGGGTCCGGAACCAGGTGCAACGTCGGGCGTGGACGCCTGGTCAGGCCGAGCCGGTCCATCGTTCGGGCCAGCGGCATGCGTCCTCCTCGTGTCCGGCGGGGACCGGGGTCGCACCGGCGGGTCGACCGGCGTCTCCCGCGAGTCTAGTGGCGGCAAACCGCAGCCTCCCCGCATCCTCCGAGCATCGCGGTTGACCCCCTGTCGACGCGCGCGGAGCATTGCCACGTCCACCCGACCAGACCGGCCCGACGGGACGAACATGACCGACCACACCACCACCGCGGAACGAGCCCTCACGCTCGACCCCGCGATGCCCTCGCCCGACGCCCCCACCTGGGTCGGCGCTGCCTGGGTCGGCGCCGTCGACCGGTCCGCAGCGCTCGCCGCCGACACCGTGCACCTCGCCGGCGCCGGCGGCTTCCGCCGCGCCCGCCTCATGGTGCGCGACGGCCGCGACGTCGCCGGGTTCGTCGACGTGCGCGTCGACGACCGCGGGGCGGTGGACCCGGCCGAGCTGGGACCGGCCCTGCGTCGGTTGCCGGCCCCGGGCCTCCCGGTCGACGCCCCCGCGGACGGCGCACGCGTCTCCGTCGTCATCGGCACCCGCGAGCGGCCCGTGGCGCTCGCCCGCGCCGTGCGCTCCGTCCTCGAGTCCGCGTACGACGACTTCGAGCTGTTCGTCGTCGACAACGCGCCCGTCACCAGCGGCACCCGCGACGTCGTGGCCGCCGTCGACGACCCGCGCGTGCACTACGTCCTCGAGGCACGTGCCGGCGTCTCCCGCGCCCGCAACGCCGGACTCGTTCGCGCCACCGGCGGCATCGTCGCGTTCATCGACGACGACGTCGTCGTCGACCGCCACTGGATTGCCGCCATCGCCGCCGCCTACGAGCGCGACGCCGACGTCTGGTGCGTCACCGGACTCGTCCCAAGCGGCGAGCTCCGCACCCCCACGCAGCGCTTCTTCGACGAGCGGGTGACCTGGGCGCGGAACCTCGAGCGCCGGGTGTACCGCACGTCCGCCCCGCCCGTCGACGAGCCCCTGTTCCCCTTCACCGTCGGCGCGTTCGGCACGGGCGCGAACATGTCCGTGCGCCGCGACGCCGTCCGCCAGCTCGGCGGCTTCGACGTCGCCCTCGGCCCCGGCACCCGCGCCCGAGCCGGTGAGGACCCCGACCTGTTCACCCGCGTCCTGCTCGCCGGTGGGGCGCTCGCCGTGGAGCCCTCGGCCGTCGTCTGGCACGAGCACCGCAAGGACCGTGCCGCGTTGCGCTCGCAGGCGATCGGCTACGGCACCGGGCTCGGCGCCTGGGTGACGAAGCTCGTGCTGCGGCCCTCGACGGCGTTCGCGGTGCTGCGGCGTGCGGCCGGCGCGCTCCGCCGGCTCGGCGCGCTCGGGCAGGGTGCCGACGAGCGCCCCGTCGACGCGAGCGGCGGCTGGCCCGTCGACGCCGAGTTCACCGAGGCGACGCGCGGGCTCAAGCGCGCCGAGCTGACGGCCGCGCTGGGTGGGCCGTGGCGGTACCTGGCCGGGCGGCTGACCGCGCGCTGAGGCGCCGGGCGCCGGGCGCGGCTGGGCGGGGTCGCCGCACCCGGTTTGAGACAGAGCACGCGTCGATCGACGCGTGCTCTGTCGCGTTCCGCGTGCGCGTCGGAACAGACGGGAGGCCCGTGGCGACACTGCCACGGGCCTCCCGTCCGTCACGCTGCGCGACTACGGCCGGAAGCGGCCGGCCTCGACGTCGCGCCAGCGGCGTCGGCTGCGGAACCAGGCGGCCGGGCCGGCGGGGAACCCGCGCAGCTCGTGGTACGCCAGGGTCTTCGGGATGCGCGTGGTCGAGGCGTCGTTGGTGACCTCGGTCGCGGCGTCCCGGCGTCCGGCCAGGCGGGAGAGCATCTGCTTCGACTTGACCTTCGCGGCGAGCGGCATCAGGCGTGCGAGGACGGCGACGTGCCGCTTGTCCTTCGCGGCGAGCGCGAACATCAGCGCGGTGAAGCCGACGCCGTTGCCGTGCAGCTGCTTGTGCAGGTCCTCGATGGTCTGGCGGTGCCGGTGGTGCACGACCGCGCGGGGCTCGAAGCCGATCTTCCCACCGCGCCACAGCGTCTCGATGAACATCGCCAGGTCCTCGCCACCACGGGCGGGGGAGCCGGCGCCGAGGGTGTGGTCGAAGCCGCCGACGGCCTCGATCAGGGTGCGACGGTAGGCCATGTTCGCGCCGGCGCCGTACGCGCCGATGCCGTAGACGGCGAAGTGCTTGAGGACCTCGCCGGACGGGGTGACCGCCGAGACGCGGGCGTGCCGCATGGTGCCCTGCACGTCGTCCGGGACGATCGTCACGGGCGAGAAGGTGCGCTCGGCGCTGAACCCGCCGTAGTACGCCTCGTACCAGATCTGGGCGGGGGTGGTGAGCTCGCTCGGCAGGATGACGCCGGTGACGGCGTCCAGGCCGGGCTCGCTGACGAACCGGGACCCGATGGCGCGGAGCCACTGCGGGTCGACGCGCACGTCGTCGTCGGTGAAGGCGATGACGTCGCCGGTCGCGGCGGCGACACCGGCGTTCCGTCCGGCGGACAGACCGGGGCGGCGTTCCTCGACGAGGCGGACGTTCCGCCCGGCGAGCATCGCGGGCAGTGCGTCGCCGGCGGGGACGCGGACGCGGTTGTCGACGAGGATGACCTCGTGCCGCGGGTAGTCGAGGTGCTCGAGGACGTCGAGCAGCTTGCCGAGGTCCTCGACGCGGTCGACGATCGTGGACACGACGACCGAGATGGTCGGCAGGTCGTCGTCGGACACCGCAGGGACGTCGGCCAGGACGGTCTCCTGCAGCGCCTCGAGGGCGCGGGCCGCGTCTGCGGGGTCGTCGGTGAGCAGTACGTCGAGGGTGCCGGTGGGGTGGCCGCCGCGGTAGCCGATCACCATGGCGGACTCGCCGGTCTCGTCGGCGACGAGACGGGGGAGCGGGGCGTCGAGGTCGACGCCGATGACACGGCGCGGTGCGGGCACGGTGTCGGCGGGGTGGAGGGTGGCCATGTCGTGGACGCTACGTGGGGCCGTGGGTGCGGACAACGGTGCGGGACACCGGTGGCGGTGTTCATGCGGAGTTCCGCAGTGGCGCGCAGGGGTCCCTCGAACGAGGGTGAGCGCTCACCCAGGAAGTCTCCGGGACTTCCAAGGTCACGCTCAGGTCACGGAACCGATGCAACCGGTTGCGGAACCCCTGCGGCGGGCGTAGCTTCCTCCACCAGCAGGCAGCGGCGCCTGCTCCAGGGCAGTGTCGTCGAACCCGATCGATGCCCCCTGGTGATCTCAATGAGGAGACAACGCTGTGAAGACAACACGCTCCAGGGTGCGGTTCGCATCCGTTGCCGGGGTCGCCGTCATCGGCCTCGTGCTCACCGGCTGCTCGAGCGGGAGCTCCGGCGCCGGTTCGGACGACGCCAAGAGCGGCCAGGACAGCCGCGGGCCCATCACCTACGTGCAGGGCAAGGACAACTCCAACGTCGTCCGCCCGCTGATCGCGAAGTGGAACAAGGCCCACCCCGACGAGAAGGTCACCTTCAAGGAGCAGTCCGACCAGGCCGACCAGCAGCACGACGACCTCGTGCAGCACTTCCAGGCCAAGGACGCCAACTACGACGTCGTCGACGTGGACGTCGTCTGGACCGCCGAGTTCGCCGCGAAGAGCTGGCTGACGCCGCTGACCGGTGACATGGAGATCGACACCTCGAAGCTGCTGCCGGCCACGGTGAAGACCGCGACGTACAACGACACCCTCTACGCCGCCCCGCAGACCTCGGACGGCGCGCTGCTCTACTACCGCAAGGACCTCGTCAAAACGCCTCCGACCACGTGGAAGGAGATGATGGCCGACTGCCAGATCGCGAAGGACAAGGGCATCGGCTGCTACGCCGGGCAGTTCGCGAAGTACGAGGGCCTGACGGTGAACGCCTCCGAGGCGATCAACGGCTCCGGTGGTTCGGTGCTCAGCAAGAGCGGGGACCCGGACGTCGACACCTCGGACGCCAAGGCCGGCCTGCAGAACCTGGTCGACGCGTTCAAGGACGGGAACATCCCGGCCGAGGCGATCACGTACCAGGAGGAGCAGGGTCGCACGGCGTTCGAAGCCGGCAAGCTGCTGTTCCTGCGCAACTGGCCGTACGTCTACAACCTGGCGAAGACCGACGGTTCGAGCAAGGTCAAGGACACGTTCGGCATCGCGCCGATCCCGGGTGCGGACGGCACCGGTGCCTCGACGCTCGGCGGCCACAACGCCGCGATCAGCGTGTACTCGAAGCACAAGGCGACGGCGCACGACTTCCTCGAGTTCCTCATCTCGAACGACACGCAGAAGTTCTTCGCGACGCAGGGGTCGCTCGCCCCGGTCGTCGGTGACCTCTACACCGACTCCGAGCTGACGGGGAAGCTGCCGTACCTGCCGACGCTGCTCAAGTCGATCGAGTCGGCGGAGCCGCGCCCGGTCACGCCGTTCTACCCGGCGGTGACGAAGGCGATCCAGGACAACACCTACGCGGCGCTCAAGGGATCGAAGTCGGTCGACGAAGCCATGAAGGACATGCAGGACGCCCTCAAGGCGGCGACCAGCAGCTAGCGACACGCGGCTCACGCCGCATCGGACTGGAGGCACGGTGCCATCCCGGCACGTGCCTCCAGTCCTCCCCTACTTGCGTTCCGACACCCCCGGCAAGGAGGCCGACCCGTGTCAGCAGCAACCGAGATCCCCGCAGCCATCCCCAACCCGACGGGCATGGAACCGAAGCGCCAACGGCGCAAGGGCGGACTCAACGCCGAGCACGGCCGGTGGGCCGTGTACCTCATCGGCCCGACGATCTTGCTCCTCGCGATCGTCATCGGCTACCCGGTCATCAGCGCGATCATCCAGTCGTTCCAGCTCGACCAGGGCCTCGACAAGGCCACCGGCCTGTTCGTGCAGGGCGGGTTCGCCGGCATCACGAACTACGCGCACTGGCTCGGCCAGCAGTGCGGCAACGTCACCTGCCCGCCCGGCAGTCTCGGCTCCCAGTTCTGGGTGTCGATGGGCAACACGTTCTTCTTCACGGTCGTCACCGTGGCGTTCGAGACGGCCATCGGCGTGTGGATGGCGATCATCATGAACCGCAACTTCAAGGGCCGCGCGCTCGTCCGTGCCGCGATCCTGGTGCCGTGGGCGATCCCGACGGCCGTCACCGCGAAGCTCTGGTACTTCATCTTCGACGCGAACGGCGTCCTGAACCACGTCCTCGGGCAGCAGATCCTGTGGACGAGCGGCGAGTGGGCGTCCCGGTGGGCGGTCATCATCGCCGACACCTGGAAGACCACACCGTTCATGGCGCTGCTCATCCTGGCCGGGCTGCAGCTGATCCCGGAGGAGGTCTACGAGGCCGGCAAGATGGACGGCGCGTCGACGTTCCAGCGCTTCGTGCTCATCACCCTGCCGCTCATCAAGCCCGCGCTGATGGTCGCGATCCTGTTCCGCGTGCTCGACGCGCTGCGCATGTACGACCTGCCCGCGATCCTCACCGGCGGTGGCGGTGGTTCCGGCAACGCCACCACGACCCTGTCGATCCTGGTCGTCGAACAGATCCGGCAGGGCTTCAACTCCGCGTCGGCCCTGTCGACCATCACCTTCCTGGTGATCTTCATCGTGGCGTTCGTCTTCGTCCGGTTCCTCGGCGCCAACGTCGTGCAGACGCAGGCCGCCCAGCAGAAGGGTGAACTCAAGTGACCCTCGCAGCAGACCGCCCCCGGTCAGTGCCAGTCCCCGGCGAACGTGCTAGCGCACGCGCCGAAGTCCGGGTCCGCCGCGACACCGGCCCCCGCGTCCGCACGGCCGTGCAGGCGATCGTCATCGCCGTGTGGTGCCTCCTGCCGTTCTACTGGATGGTGGTGACGAGCTTCCGCGACGTCGGGTTCACGTTCGACGCCACCCCGTGGCCGACGCACGTCACGCTCGACAACTACGCGACGGCGTTCTCCACGTCGCTCGGCAACCACCTCGGGCGGGCGCTCGCCAACAGCCTGCTCATCGGCGGCGTCGTGACGATCATCGCCCTGCTCGTCGGCACCACGGCGGCGTACGCCCTCGCCCGCCTCGAGTTCGGCGGCAAGTCGCTCATCGCCGGCGCGATCCTGGCGGCCTCGATGTTCCCGGGGGTCGCGCTCATCTCCCCGCTGTTCCAGCTCTTCACGGACATCGGGTGGATGGGGACCTACCAGGCGCTCATCCTGCCGAGCATCTCGTTCGTGCTGCCGCTGACGGTCTACACGCTCGCGTCGTTCTTCCGCGAGATGCCGTGGGACCTCGAGGAAGCAGCGCGCATCGACGGCTGCACCCGCGTGCAGGCGTTCCGGCGGATCATCCTGCCGCTCGCCGCCCCCGCGGTGTTCACGACGGCGATCCTGGCGTTCATCTCCAGCTGGAACGAGTACCTGATCTCCTCGCAGCTCTCGAGCGACGCGACGCAGCCGGTGACCGTGGCGATCGCCTCGTTCGCCGGGTCGCAGCCGCACCAGGAGCCGTACACGGCGGTCATGGCCGCGGGCACGATCGTCACGATCCCGCTCGTGATCCTGGTCCTCATCTTCCAGCGACGCATCGTGGCCGGCCTCACCGCCGGTGGCGTGAAGGGCTGACGACCATGGCACAGCGCGGACCCACCCGGCCCACGGCCCGGATCGAAGAGGCGATCGGCTTCGTCGGCATGTTCGGCATCCTGTTCCTCGGCGCCACGGTGTTCTGCGAGGTCACCGGTCGACCGGCACTCGGCTGGGCCCTCACCCTGCTGGTCTGCGTGCTCGGGGTCGTGGCGCTCGACCGGTGGCGGGTGCGGGTACTCCGCCGCCACGCGGTCGTCGACGGGGCCACCGACGGCATCGGTGCCGCTCCTGCCGTCGCCCCCGTCCGCACCGCTCGCGGCGACGACACCCGTCGTCAGCCACGGCCCTCGGCGGACGGGCGGGTGCACCAGCACAGCGGGTGGGACGAGCTCGCACCAGCGGGTCGTCGAGCGCCGCACCGGGCGCGCCGGACCGCAGCGGCCGTCGCGCAAGCCGCCCCCGGCACTGCAGCCGACCGTTCGGCGGGCGTGACGCACCGCACGGACGGCTGACGGGCCTCCCGGGTCGCATCGATGGGGATCCAGGAGATCGCGACCGTCACGGGACTGTCCAAGTCCACGGTGTCGCGAGCGCTGCGCGGCATGGAGAACGTGGCGGAGACCACGATCGACGAGGTGCGTCGGGTCGCCGACGAACTCGGGTACGTCCCGAGCTCGGCGGCGGCCGGCCTCGCCACCGGGCGGCAGCGCGCCGTGGGCGTCGTCGTCCCGGTGATCGACCGGTGGTTCTACGTCAAGGCACTCGGCGGCGTCGACGCGGAACTCCGGCGGGCCGGGTACGACCTCGTGCTCTACAACCTGGGCGGGCCGGGCGGCGACCGCGACCGGGCGTTCCGGCGTTCGATGCTGCGGCACCGTGTCGACGCTCTGGTCCTGCTGTCCCTGGTGCTCGACGCGACCGAGCGTGCCGAGCTCGAACTCACCCGGCACCCGATGATCGTCATCGGCGGACCCGCACCGGGCCTGCGGAACATCGGGGTCGACGACCGAGCCGTCACCCGGATCGCGGTCGACCACCTGTGCGGACTCGGGCACCGACGGGTCGCCTACGTCGGCGGGCAGGACGAGGCCGGCATGAACGTGGCGGTGCCGCACCTGCGGAGGGACGGGTTCGTCGACGCGATGCGGGCCGCCGGACACGCGGTGCCGGACCGGTGGCTGCTCGACGGGCGGTTCTCGTTCGCCGGTGGGCTGGCGGCGGGGAACGCGCTGTTCGGCGGGCGCGCTGGTGCCGGTGCCGGCGCCGGTGCCGGCGCCGGTGCCGGCGCCGGGCCCGATCGCCCCACTGCCGTGTTGTGCGCATCGGACGAGATGGCGCTCGGGGTGCTCCTCGCCGCTGGGCAGGCCGGGCTGTCGGTGCCGGGGGACGTCTCCGTCATCGGGATCGACGGCCACGAGTACGGCGCCACCGTGGGCTTGACGACCGTGGCACAGGACCCGGAGGCGCAGGGGCGGGCAGCGGCGCGGGCAGTGCTCGCCGAGGTCGACGGCGGCGCTGCCGGAACGATCGTCGCGGCGCCGGCGCACCTGGTGGTGCGGGGGACGACGGGGCCGCCGCCGGGGTGAGGGTGTGTGGGGCGTGGCGGCGTGGCGGCGTGGCGGACTCGACTCGGAACGACGATCCCGATGTCGCACGACAACAGGAACGTCGTTCCGAGTCGGCCCCCGCCCGAGCCCGCCCGGCCCGCCGCGGGTAGCGTCGCCCGCATGGAGGTCACGAAGCTCGAACACGCCTGCCAGATCCTGTCGGACGGCGACGCACGCCTGGTGCTCGACCCGGGCGACTTCACCCGCCCCGTCGACGCGACCGGGGTCGTCGCGGTCGTCGTCACCCACGAACACCCCGACCACGTCACGCTCGAGCAGCTGCACCGGATCCTCGCCGCCAACCCCGACGCCGTGGTGTTCGGCCCCGAGGGCGTCCGCGCGGCGCTCGCCGACTCCGGCATCGCGGTCGAGGTCGTCACCGACGGCGACCACCGCACCGTCGGCCCGTTCGAGCTCGACTTCCACGGCACGCGGCACCAGCTCATCCACTCCTCGGTGCCGATCGTCGACAACACCGGCGTGCTCGTGAACCGCACGCTCTTCCACCCCGGCGACTCGTACACCGACCCGGGCGTGCCCGTCGAGGTCCTCGCCGCACCCGTCGGTGCCCCGTGGCTCAAGGTCGCCGAGATGATGGACTACGTCGCCGCGCTCGCCCCGGCCCGGGCCTACCCGATCCACGAGGCCACGCTCTCCGACATCGGCTACGGCATGCACACCGGTCGGCTCCGCGAGGCGCTCGCGCCGAGCGGCGTGCTCGAGATCCTGCGGCCGGGGGAGTCGCTCACGATCTGACCGCGCGGGACCGCGCCGTGGTCGCTTCGTGAGCAGAAATGGTCGGGTGGGACCGACCGACGCGACCATTCCTGCTCACGAAGTGCGGCTCCGGACGTGCGCGCGGTCGGACGGGAGGCCCGTGGCGGGCCCGCCACGGGCCTCCCGTCCGATGGGCGGTCGCGTCCACGGCCGCGCAACGGATGCGTGTGCATGTTGCGACAGAGCGCGCGTCGTTCAACCGGTGTTCTGTCGGAATCTGCACGTGCAACGAGCGCCGTATGCCGGGCGCGGCATGGCGGCACACCCGGGCGACACGCCTCGTTTTGGCGCGATGCGCGGCTTGTGCAATACTTGTCGAGTTGTCGGAACGGCCCCATCGTATAGCGGCCTAGTACGCTGCCCTCTCACGGCGGTAACGCGGGTTCGAATCCCGCTGGGGTCACCACAGGTGACATGCTCCGAGTCCGACAACAGCCGCGGCCCCATCGTATAGCGGCCTAGTACGCTGCCCTCTCACGGCGGTAACGCGGGTTCGAATCCCGCTGGGGTCACCAGCACCACGAAACCCCCGACGAGCTCCGGCTCGCCGGGGGTTTCGTCGTCGTGTGCCAGGCTGCTTCCGTGTCCAGTGCCGTCCAGCTCATCCGGTCCGCAGCGCTCAGTGACGTCGCGGAGTACGCCTACGCGTCCACCGTGGCGGCCGGGACACGGCTCGTGTTCCTCGCGGGGGCGTGTCCGCTCGACGAGCACGGCGCGACGGTCGCCGTCGGTGACGTGGCCGGGCAAGCCGCGCAGTGCATCGCGAACCTGCGGACGGCGCTCGCAGCCGCCGGCGCGGGGGTCGACGACCTGGTCCAGACGCGGGTGCTCGTCGCGACGACCGAGCAGCAGGACCTCGTCTCCGCCTGGGACGTCGTCCGCGCCGCGATGGGAGACCACGACGTGCCGAGCACGCTGCTCGGCGTGACCGTCCTCGGCTACGACGACCAGCTCGTCGAGGTCGAGGCGATCGCCGCCGTCGCCGACTGAGCAGTACGCTGGACGGGTCGTCAGACCCGGCAGTGGGGCCTGCCGGACCCAACCGCGCACGAAGCGCCAACGGTCCCTATCCCGAGAACACCGCACGCGCGGAGACGATCCGGCGTGCTCGGCGATAGGAGTACCGATGACCGATGCGCGACCGCCGCACCTCCGCTGGCGCTTCCTGGCCCTCGTCGCACTCGGCGGCGCGATCGGGACCGCGATGCGCGCACTGCTCGCCGAGGCGTTCCCCGGCCACGACGGCATCAGCTGGGTGATCCTCGCGATCAACGTCGTCGGAGCCTTCTGTCTCGGGCTCCTGCTCGAGGCGCTCGCGCTGCGTGGCCCCGACGTCGGAGGCCGCCGCACGCTGCGGCTGCTCGTCGGCACCGGCGTGCTCGGCGGCTTCACGACGTACAGCACGCTCGCCGACGACACCGCGCAGTTGCTCGACGTCGGCCGGTGGGGTGCGGGCAGCGGGTACGCGCTGCTGTCCGTCGTCCTCGGGCTCGGCGCCGTCGTGCTCGGGGTGTTGATCGCCGGGCGGCTCCGGCCGCGTCCGACCGGCCCGGACGGAGGCGCGTCGTGAACCCGCTCGAACTGCTGCTCGTCGCCGTCGGCGGGGGAGTCGGAGCCGCGCTCCGGTTCCTGCTCGACGGCCTCGTCAAGGCGCGCACGTCCCGCTCGCGGACTGCCGGGTTCCCGCTCGGGACCGTGCTGATCAACGTGTCCGGATCGCTCGTCCTCGGGCTGCTCACCGGCCTCGGGCAGGCCGGGACGATCCCGCTCCCGGCGGTCGCGGTGCTCGGGACGGGCATGATGGGTGGGTACACGACGTTCTCGACGGCGAGCGTCGAGACCGTCCAGCTCCTCCGATCCGGCAAGCCCCGGCTCGCCGTCCTGCACGGCCTCGGGATGCTCGTCGTCTCGGTCGGCGCAGCTGCGCTCGGCCTCTGGATCGGAAGGAACTCATGACCTCGGAACGCCCCGGCGAACTCGTCCTCGTCCGTCACGGAGAGACGGAGTGGTCGAAGAGCGGGCAGCACACCGGCCGCACCGACATCCCACTGACGGACAACGGTGTCGAGCAGGCGAAGCGCGCCGGCCGGTACCTGGCCGACCGCTCGTTCGCGTTGGCCCTGTCGAGTCCGCTGCAGCGTGCCCGCGACACCGCGCACCTGATCGGCGTCGACCCGGAGCTCGACGAGGACCTGTACGAGTGGGACTACGGCGCGTACGAAGGGCTCACCACCCCGCAGATCAAGGTGCTGCGCCACGGGCCGTGGGACCTCTGGACCGACGGAGTGCCCGCCGGCGACACCCCCGGTGAGAACGCCGCCGAAGTCCGGGTCCGTGTCGAGCGCATCCTGAACCGCGCTCGTCCGGTGCTCGCCGAGGGCCAGGACGCTGTGTTCGTCGCGCACGGCCACGTGCTGCGTGCCCTCGGCGCCGCGTGGATCCGGCTCGCGCCGCAGGACGGTGCCGTACTGAAGCTCGGTACCGCATCGGTCAGCGTCCTCGGCTACGAGCACGGCCGCCCGGTCATCGACGCCTGGAACATCCAGCCCCGCGACTGACGCGCCCGTTCTTTCCCCGAACGCGCGCGATGGTCGGTGGAATCGGGCACACCTGGTCAGAAGAAACGACCAGGTGTGCCCGGAACGACCAGGTACGGCACGGGTCTCCAGGTACTCAGACGGTACGGATCGCGCTCGTGGCGCCGAGGGCACGGCCGCGCCGCCGCTCGATCGCACGCCCCACGAACAGCAGCCCGACGCTGACGAGCGCACCGAGGGTGGTCTGCGCGACCCGGTCGAGCGCGAGGAGCTCCGGGGCCTCGGGCAGGCTCAGCCACGACACTGCGAGGGCGAGCGGCGTCAGGAACAGCAGGCAGACGGCGTAGTTCCGGGCGACGAAGATCTCCGCGAAGAACTGCCCCACGACGGCGATGACGACGATCCACCACGCCGACGGCTCGAGCAGCAGGATCCCGACGGCGATCACGGTGCCGCCGATCGTGCCGATGAAGCGCTGGAACGCCCGGATCACGGTGTGCCGCTGGCGGAGCGCGGGCAGGGTCGAAACCACCGCGATGACGGCCCAGTACGGGTGCCCGAGCCAGGGGATGGTCGACGCCACCCCGCCGGCGACGAGCGACCCCACGACGTTGAGCGCCACGGTCTCCCACAGCGCGGCCGTGCGGAGGATGCCGAAGCCGCGCTCCTTGAGCGGCGCCAGCGGCCGGAACCGGTGCGGGGCGCGCGGGTGCCACACGTGCCGGATGACGAACCCGGACATCGCGACGAGCCACGCCCAGACGACCGAGCAGACGATGATCGTCGCGACGAGCGGGACGTCCGCGGGCTGCAGCGGCACGAGGGCGGAGACCACGAACGCGAACACGGGGAAGATCGGCTGCGCGGGGATCGTCCGCAGGGTCGACAGGGTGCAGACCGCGACGACGAGCACGACGACGAGCCCGGTCGCCTGCAGCCAGAGCGGGGAGCCGAGCAGGGCGACACCGATGCCCGCGAACATGCACAGGGTCTGCAGCGCACCCGCGATGCCGGTGGTGACGGCGCGCTGCCGGTAGGGCTCGGTCGCCCCGAAGATCGCGGTGAAGCCGGCGAACATCGCGAACGCGGCGTAGCCCGGCATCCCGAGGGCGATGAGCAGCGCCAGTGGTGCACCGCCCGCGATCGCTGCGCGTGCCGCGCCCTCGAGGTTGATCGTCCGGGTCGAGTGCGCAGGTGTCGTCATGTCCCGACCATCTTCCCACCGCGACGGGTGTCGTCGAGTCGCCACGGGCCTCCCGGTCGACCGCCGCACCGCGTGGAGAACGCGACGACGCGTTGGTATACCAATGGTAGAGTCGCCTGATCGTGCCGCGGTCGCGGCGCAACGACGAGAACGAGGGAGTCGAGCTCATGGGTAGGACGCTCGCCGAGAAGGTGTGGGACGACCACGTCGTGGTCAAGGGTGAGGACGGGAACCCGGACCTCCTCTACATCGACCTCCACCTCGTGCACGAGGTCACGAGCCCGCAGGCGTTCGACGGTCTGCGCCAGGCCGGGCGCCCGGTGCGCCGGCTCGACCTGACGATCGCGACCGAGGACCACAACACCCCGACGCTCGCCATCGACCGCCCCATCGCGGACCCGACGAGCCGGATCCAGATCGAGACCCTGCGCCGCAACTGCGAGGAGTTCGGGGTCCGCCTGCACTCGCTCGGCGACAAGGAGCAGGGGATCGTGCACGTGGTCGGCCCGCAGCTCGGCCTGACGATGCCCGGCATCACCGTCGTCTGCGGCGACTCGCACACCAGCACCCACGGGGCGTTCGGCGCGATGGCGTTCGGCATCGGCACCTCCGAGGTCGAGCACGTGCTGGCGACGCAGACCCTGCCGCTGAAGCCCTTCAAGACGATGGCGATCACGGTCGAGGGCACGCTGCGTCCGGGCGTGACCGCGAAGGACATCATCCTGGCGGTCATCGCGAAGATCGGCACCGGCGGCGGACAGGGCTACGTGCTCGAGTACCGCGGTTCCGCGATCCGTGCGCTCTCGATGGAGGGCCGGATGACGATCTGCAACATGTCGATCGAGGCCGGTGCCCGCGCCGGCATGGTCGCCCCCGATCAGATCACCTACGACTACGTGCAGGGCCGTGACCACGCCCCGACCGGTTCCGACTGGGACGACGCCGTCGCGTACTGGGACACCCTGGCGACCGACGACGACGCCGTGTTCGACGCCGAGGTCTTCATCGACGCCGACGACCTCGAGCCCTTCGTCACCTGGGGCACCAACCCCGGCCAGGGCGTCTCGCTGTCGGAGAACGTGCCTTCGCCTCTCGACTTCGAAGACCCGAACGACCAGGCCGCTGCGCAGCGGGCACTCGACTACATGGACATCGCCGCCGGCACCCCGATGAAGGACATCGCCGTCGACGCGGTCTTCATGGGCTCGTGCACGAACTCGCGCATCGAGGACCTGCGGGCCTTCGCGTCGATCATCCAAGGCCGCAAGAAGGCCGACGGCGTCCGGGTCATGGTCGTGCCGGGGTCCGCCCGGGTGCGGCTCGAGGCCGAGGCCGAGGGGCTCGACGTCGTCATCAAGGAGTTCGGCGCCGAGTGGCGGTTCGCCGGGTGCTCGATGTGCCTCGGCATGAACCCCGACCAGCTCGCACCGGGGGAGCGCTGCGCGAGCACGTCGAACCGCAACTTCGAGGGGCGCCAGGGCAAGGGCGGGCGCACCCACCTGGTGTCGCCGCTCGTCGCCGCCGCCACCGCGATCCGCGGCACGCTGTCCAGCCCGTGGGACCTGGCGACCGACGACGCACTGGCGAACGTGACCGACACAGCGAACACCACCGAGGGGACCTTCTGATGGACAAGATCACCACCGTCACCGGCATCGCCGCCCCGCTCAAGCGGTCGAACGTCGACACCGACCAGATCATCCCCGCGGTCTACCTCAAGCGCGTGACGAAGACCGGCTTCGAGGACGCCCTGTTCTCCGGCTGGCGCCAGGACCCCGACTTCGTGCTGAACCAGCCCGAGTACCAGGGCGCGAAGGTCCTGGTGGCCGGTCCGGACTTCGGCACCGGCTCGTCCCGCGAGCACGCGGTCTGGGCACTGCGTGACTTCGGCTTCGCGGTCGTCATCTCGCCCCGGTTCGCCGACATCTTCAAGGGCAACGCGGGCAAGCAGGGACTCGTCACCGCGATCGTGACCGAATCGGAAGTCGAGCGGCTCTGGGCCGAGATCGAGCGGAACCCGGGGGTGTCGGCGACCGTGGACCTGGTGGCGCAGCGCGTGTCGCTCGGGGATGTGGACGTCCCCTTCGAGATCGACGCTTACACTCGTTGGCGGTTGATGGAAGGGCTCGACGACATCGGGCTCACCCTCCGTGACGAGACCTCGATCACGGAGTTCGAATCCCGCCGCTCCAGTTGGCGGCCGAAGACATTGCCGGTGAAGTAGTGAACTCTCTCGTACAGGACGCAGCGGCCGCAGGGGCGCGCGTGGGCCTCAAGTCGGACGAGATCGTCATCCGCGGGGGCAAGCCGCTCGTGGGGCGCATCGAGGTCCGCGGGGCGAAGAACCTCGCGACCAAGGCCATGGTGGCGTCGCTGCTCGGTGACACCCCGTCGATCCTCAAGGACGTCCCGGACATCTCCGACGTCAAGGTCGTCCGTGGGCTGCTCGAGGTGCACGGCGTGCGCATCACCGATCCTGCACGAGGCGAGCTCATCCTCGACCCGGCCAACGTCGAGTCGGCGCACTTCGCCGAGATCGACGCCCACGCTGGCTCGAGCCGCATCCCGATCCTGTTCTGCGGCCCGCTGCTGCACAAGCTCGGCGAGGCGTTCATCCCCGACCTCGGCGGCTGCCGCATCGGCGACCGCCCGATCGACTTCCACCTCGACGCGCTCCGCGCCATGGGTGCGGTCGTCGACAAGCAGGTCAACGGCATCCACCTGACGGCCCCGGACGGGCTGAAGGGCGCGTCCATCGAGCTGCCGTACCCGAGCGTCGGCGCGACCGAGCAGGTCCTGTTGTCGTCCGTCCTGGCGACCGGCGTCACGGAGCTGCGGAACGCGGCGATCGAGCCCGAGATCATGGACCTCATCGCGATCCTGCAGAAGATGGGCGCGATCGTGTCCGTCGAGCCGAACCGCGTGATCTTCATCGAGGGCGTCGAGTCGCTGCGCGGCTACACGCACCGTGCGATCAACGACCGCAACGAGGCCGCCAGCTGGGCCTCCGCCGCGCTCGCCACCGACGGCGACATCTTCGTCGAGGGCGCGAACCAGCAGGAGCTCATGACGTTCCTCAACGTCTTCCGCAAGGTCGGCGGCGGTTTCGACGTGCAAGAGGACGGCATCCGCTTCTACCGTGAGCGCGACACCCTCAAGCCCGTCGTCATCGAGACCGACGTGCACCCCGGCTTCATGACCGACTGGCAGCAGCCGCTCGTCGTGGCGCTGACCCAGGCCGAGGGGCAGAGCATCGTGCACGAGACCGTGTACGAGAACCGCTTCGGCTTCACCGACGCACTGAACGAGATGGGCGCCGACATCGTCGTCCACAAGGAGGGGCTGCCCGGGCACGACCGCCGTGTCGCCCGTCGCCCGTTCGAGCAGGCCGCGGTCATCACCGGTCCGACGACGCTGCACGCGGCGAACGTCCGGGTCCCCGACCTCCGCGGTGGCTTCAGCCACCTCATCGCGGCCCTGACCGCCGACGGCGAGTCCCACATCACCAACGTCGGCATCATCAGCCGCGGCTACGAGCACTTCATCCCGAAGCTGCGGAAGCTGGGCGCCGACTTCGACTTCGCGGGTTAGTCGCGGTGTCGGTTCCGCAGCCGGGTGACGGTCCGTCGCGTCCTGGTGACGGCCCGTCGCGCCAGGGCGATGGCCGGGAGGCCCGTGGTGCGTCCGCCGTGCAGGTCGCGACCGGCCTGCCGGTGCGTGGACGGCGTTGGAAGCGTGGGGAGCTCAACCCCGCGTTCCGCATCGTGGCGTCGGTCGTCATCCCGACGTTCCGGTTCTCGTCGAACTACCACTGGTACGGCCCGAACCGCCTGCCGGCGGACGGTGCCTTCGTGCTCGCGCCGAACCACTTCACGAACATCGACCCGCTGGTCGTCGGCACCGCCGTCTACATCAGTCGGCGGGCCCCGCGGTTCCTGGCCAAGGCCTCGCTGTTCAAGGTGCCCGTCTTCGGCAAGCTCATGTCCGGCATGGGGCAGATCCCGGTCGAGCGCTCCGGCCGCACCCGGTTGAGCGACCCACTCGGCGGCGGGCGGTCGCTCATCGAGCAGGGTGGGGCGATCATCGTCTACCCCGAGGGCACGCTCACCCGCGACCCCGACCTGTGGCCGATGCGCGGCAAGACCGGGGCCGTCCGCATCGCGCTCGAGAACGACGTGCCGCTGATCCCGATGGCCCACTGGGGCACGCAGGGCATCATGGCGCGCTACTCGAACAAGCTCCGCCTGTTCCCGCGGTCGCGCGTGGACGTCATCGTCGGCGACCCCGTCGACCTGTCCGCCTACCGTGGCCGGCCGATCGACCAGCAGATGCTGACCGAGGCCACCGAGCTGCTCATGCAGCGCATCACGGAGCTGCTCGAGCAGCTCCGTGGCGAGCAGGCCCCGAAGACCCGCTGGGACCCGGCGGCGAACAACCAGAAGGAGACCGGCCGGTTTGAGTGACCTCCGCCCGCACGACGATCGTCCCGACCCCGTCGCAGCAGCGCCGGGTGCCTTCGACACCGCCGCGATCCGGGTGGTGATGCAGTCGACCGACAAGCCCCGCGTGGCGGTCATCGGTGCCGGCAGCTGGGGCACCACGTTCGCGAAGGTGCTCGCCGAGGGCGGTGCCTCCACGGTCGTGTGGGCCCGGCGTCCCGAGGTCGCCCGCGAGATCACCGAGACGAAGCGGAACTCCGACTACCTGCCCGGCATCAACCTGCCCCGCACCCTCACGGCGTCGACGTCGCTCGAGCAGGTGCTCGACGGCGCCACCCAGGTGTACGTGTCGGTGCCGTCGCAGACCCTGCGGTCGAACCTCGACGCGATCCGCGAGCTCCTGCCCGCCGGTGTCCCCGTCGTCAGCCTGATGAAGGGCGTCGAGAAGAGCACCGGCCTGCGGATGAGCGAGGTCCTGCTCCAGGGACTCGGCATCGACCAGGACCGCATCGCCGTCGCGAGCGGACCGAACCTGGCGCTCGAGATCGCCCGTCGGCAGCCGACCGCCGCCGTGGTGTCGTCGTCGAGCGTGGAGACCGCGACCGCTGTCGCCGCCGTCGCGACGAACCCGTACTTCCGGTCGTTCATCAACACCGACGTCATCGGCACCGAGTTCGGCGGCGTGCTGAAGAACCTCATCGCCGTGGCGATCGGCATCGTCGACGGCGTCGGCTACGGCGAGAACACCAAGGCGTCGATCATCACCCGCGGCCTCGCCGAGATGACCGAGTTCGCGGTGTCGCTCGGCGCGCAGCCGTCCACCCTGTCGGGCCTCGCGGGCCTCGGCGACCTCATCGCGACCTGCCAGTCGCCGTTGTCCCGGAACAACACCGCCGGGCGCCTGCTCGGTCAGGGGTACCGGTTCGACGAGGTCGTGCGGCAGATGAACCAGACCGCCGAGGGCCTGGCGTCCGTCGCACCGATCCTCGAGCTCGCCGCCGCGAACGGCGTCGACATGCCCATCGTCAGCCAGGTCGGCGAGGTCCTCGCCGGTAGGCTCGATCCGCGCAACATCGCGCCGCACCTCACCGAGACCGACGAGCCCCAGGGCGAGTGACCGGTCCCGCACCGAGTCACGAAGGGACTCCCGTGCCCACGATCCCCGAGGGAACCGACGTTCCCACGACCACCGTCGCCGTCCTGTTCGGCGGGCGCTCGAGCGAGCACGAGATCAGCTGCGTGACCGCCGGCGGCATCATGGACGTCGTCGACCGCACCGAGTACCAGATCGTCCCGATCGGCATCACGAAGGACGGCGCGTTCACGCTGCAGTCCGACGACCCCTCGCAGTGGGCGATCCGCGACGGCTCCCTGCCGACCGTGCCCGACAACGGCACGCGTGTGGCGTTCCCGACCTCGCCGGCGACGAACGAACTCGTCGTCTCGCACCCGGACGGCTCGGTCACGACCGTCGCCGTCGACGTGGTGTTCCCGATCCTGCACGGTCCGTTCGGCGAGGACGGCACGATCCAGGGCCTGCTCGAGATCGCCGGTCTGCCGTACGTCGGTGACGGCGTGCTCGCCAGCGCCCTGGCGATGGACAAGCACGTCGCGAAGGCCGTCCTCGAGCACGCCGGTCTGCGGGTCGCTCCCTGGACGACCGTGCTCCGCCGCGAGTGGGCGTCCGACCCGGTCGACGTCGCCGAGACGATCGCGGCGCACGGCTGGCCGCTGTTCGTGAAGCCGGCACGCGCGGGGTCGAGCATGGGCGTCTCGCGCGTCGACGGGCCCGACGAGCTCGGCGCCGCGATGGACCTGGCGTTCGAGCACGACTCCAAGGTGATCGTCGAACCGCGGGTCGTCGGCCGCGAGGTCGAGGTCGCCGTGCTCGAGGGCCGTGACGGTGCGCCGCGCACGAGCCTGCCCGGCGAGATCGTCGTGGCGGAGGACGGCTTCTACGACTTCGCGTCGAAGTACCTCGGTGGCGATGAGTCGCTGCTGTGCCCGGCGCCGCTCACCGAGGCGCAGACCGACGAGATCCGGTCGATCGGTGCCCGTGCGTTCGAGGCCATCGGTGGCTCGGGGCTCGCCCGCGTCGACTGCTTCCTGACCGACGACGGCTTCGTCGTGAACGAGGTCAACACGATGCCCGGGTTCACCCCGCTGTCGATGTACCCGCGCTGCTGGGCGGCATCCGGTGTGTCCTACGGCGAGCTGGTCACCGAGCTCATCGAGCTGGGGCGCGCCGCCGTCCGGTGACGCTGGGCGGGGCGACGGGGTCGGCCCGCGTCAGCCCTGCACGTCGGACGGGTCCAGGCACTTGTGCCCGTCCTCCGGCAGCGTCGACACCGCCGTCGCGATGTCCTGCAGCACCGCGCTGCCGGTCTTCGACGTGTCGACGACGACCTGCACCGCGGGGGACCGTCCGAACGTCGTGTAGACGATCTGCTTGCCGCGGTCGTCGCGGATCCAGTCGACCGACCCGAGCGTGAAGCACGGCAGGTCGGACACGGTCGGCACGGCGACGCCGCAGTGGTACAGCGCGGCCTCGGGGTCGCCCCAGGCCGCGGTGGACTGTGCGTTGGTGTTCCGCAGGTCGTACGTCGAGTCGACGGTCGCGGGCAACCGCACCTGTGCGGCCGCGCACGCCGCTGCGTTCGCAGAGGGTGCCGCGCTCATGCCGACGGAGTTCGTGCACCCGGTCAGCCCTGCCGCGAGGGCGATCACGACCCCCGCGATCGCGAGGGTGCGAGGGGTGCGGCGCGCGGTGTCCATCGCGGTCCAGGCTACCGTTCTCGTGTGGACGCGACGTACGACGCCTGGGCCGGACCGACCGTGGGGGAGCTCGGTGAGCTGGTCGTCCTCGACCGGATCACGAGCCGGCTGCCGACGGGCTCGCCGCTCGTGGGGCCCGGGGACGACTGCGCCGTCGTCGCCGCTCCCGACGGCCGGTTCGTCGTGACGACGGACATGATGGTGCACGGCCCGGACTTCCGGTGGGCGTGGTCCTCGCCCGAGGACGTCGGCTGGAAGGCCGCCGCGACGAACCTGTCGGACGTCGCGGCGATGGGTGCGGTGCCGAGTGGCCTCGTCATCGCCCTCGCTGCACCGCAGGACACCCCCGTGGCGGTGCTCGAGGGCATCGCGGACGGCTTCCGCTTCGCTGTCGACGCCCTCGCGCCCGGCTGCGGTGTGGTCGGCGGCGACCTCTCCACCTCGGCGACCTTCACGGTGGCGGTGACGGCGTTCGGCGACCTCGGTGGTCACGCCCCGGTGCTCCGGTCAGGAGCTCGTGTGGGCGACGTCGTGGCGGTGTCCGGCGAACTCGGCCGCGCTGCCCGCGGGCTCGCACGGCTCTTCCGTGACGGCGTGGACGCGCAGGGCGAGCCGGACCGTGCAGCGACGGTGGCGAGCGGTGCGGACGCCGATCCCGACGTCGACCGCCAGCGCCGACCCGTGCCCCCGATCGGCGACGGGCCCCTCGCTGCTGTCGCCGGGGCGACGGCGATGCTCGACCTGTCCGACGGCCTGGCGATCGACGCCGGGCGGCTGGCCCGTGCGAGCCGGGTGACGCTCGACCTCGATGCCGACGCCCCGCTCGACGAGGTCGCGCTGCACGGTGGCGAGGACCACGGTCTGCTCGCGACCTTCCCCGCCGAGGCTGCGCTGCCGGGTGGCTTCCGCCGCATCGGAGTCGCGCGCGACCGCGGCGACGCGGACCTGCTGCGCGCCGGAGCCCCGGTGCCGACGACCGGCTGGGACCCCTACGCCGACTGGGACGGCGCCGCCGGCTGACCCACCCGGCCCGACGTCGGACGGAGGCGACGTGGCGGAGCCGAGCCGGGCCTCCCGGTCAGTGCGCGTGCATCTGTCGACGGAACACGCGTCGATCACCCGGTGTCCTGTCGGAAGATGCGCACGCATCCGATGCATGCGCATCTTGCGACACGGCACGCGTCGATCGACTCGTGGATCGTCGCGAAACGCGCCCACCCAGCGACGCCCACGCGGCTCAGGACGCGGCAGCCACGGCCTCCCACGCCACGGTCTCGCCGTAGCTGCGCTTGCTGAACGGCTCGAGCCCGGCGGGCCACGTCGGTTCGGCGGAGCGCTTGCTCCGCTCGACGACGACCACGGCACCGGCGGTCAACCGCGGCACCAGCGTCTCGAGCACCTCGGCGATCTCGTGCTCGGTCACGTCGTAGGGCGGGTCGATGAACACCAGGTCGAACGTGCGCACCGTCCCGCGCAGGTACCCGAGCACCGGCTGCGGCTGCACGTCGATCCGCACCCCGGGGATCCGCTGCTGCACGGCCTTCGCGTTCGCCCGGCACGCCTGCGCTGCGGCCGACGCGCGGTCGACCAGCACGACCTCGACCGCACCGCGCGACGCCGCTTCGAGCCCGAGGGCACCGGTGCCGGCGTAGAGGTCCGCGACGGAGGTGTCGTCGACGAGCCCACGGGCCTCGAGCGACGAGAACAGCGCCTCGCGCACCCGGTCGCTCGTCGGCCGCGTGCCGGACTTCGGCACACGGAGCGTCGTGTTGCCGGCGGCGCCGGCGATGATGCGGGTCATGCAGCCACCGTATCGGCCGGCGGCGTCGTCCACAGGCCGGACGGGAGGCACGTGGCACGTCGGTCGTGCCCGGTACCGTGGTGTCCGTGGTCACCACCGGAACCCCCGCTGCGCCGGCCGCGCCCGACCTCGGTCCGGCGCCCCTCGACGCGCGGCTCGCGAACGTGCTCGGTGGTCGGACCGCGTCCGCGATCCAGAAGGCGTTCGGCCACCGCACGGTGGGTGAGTTCCTCGAGCACGCACCCCGGCGCTACGCCGAGCGCGGCGCCCTGACGGCACTCGACTCCCTGGCGATCGGCGAGCCGGTCACCATCGTGGCCGAGGTGGTCGACGTCCGCGAGCGCACGATGCGTGCCCGCCGCGGATCGATCCTCGAAGCCAAGATCGGCGACGGCAAGGGGCTGCTCACCCTGACGTTCTTCAACCAGGGCTGGCGCACGAAGGACCTGGTGCCCGGTGCCCGCGGCATCTTCTCCGGCAAGGTCAGCGACTACCGCGGTGCCCGTCAGCTCGCCCACCCGGACTACGAGCTCTTCGACCCCGACGACCCCCGCGCAACGGCCGACCCGGGTTCGGACGAAGCGATCCGGTGGTCGCGGCAGCCGATCCCGATCTACCCGGCGACGGCCTCGCTCACCTCGTGGCAGATCGCGAAGTCGATGGGGATCGTGCTCGACACCCTGCCGGACCTGCCCGACCCGGTGCCGGCCTCGGCGCGCAGCCGGCTCGACCTCGTCCCGTTCCGCCGGGCGCTCGAGCTGCTCCACCGCCCCGAGAAGGTCGCGGACTTCAAGCGCGCGCAGGACGCCCTGCGCTACCGCGAGGCGTTCGTGCTGCAGACCGCCCTGGTGCAGCGCCGGATCCGCGCCCGACGCACCGCGGCGACCCCGCGGGTGGCGGCTCCCGGCGGCATCCTCGAGCGCTTCGACGCCACCCTGCCGTTCACCCTGACCGACGACCAGCGTGCCGTCGGTGCCGAGATCGACACCGACATCGCTCGCACCTGGCCGATGCACCGGCTGGTGCAGGGCGAGGTCGGCTCCGGCAAGACCCTCGTGGCCATCCGCGCCATGCTCACGGTGGCGGAGTCCGGTGGGCAGTCCGCCCTCATCGCCCCGACCGAGGTGCTGGCCGCGCAGCACCTGCGGTCCATCGTGAAGTTCCTCGGACCGGACCTGGCGGCCGAGCTCCGCCCGGTGATCCTGACCGGGTCGCAGTCCACCGACGAACGCCGGCGGGCACTGCTCGCCGCCGCATCGGGCAGTTCGCGCCTCGTGGTCGGCACCCACGCGTTGCTCGGCGACCGCGTCGACTTCGCCGAGCTCGGGCTCGTGGTGGTCGACGAGCAGCACCGCTTCGGCGTCGAGCAGCGTGAAGCGCTCCGGACCAAGGGCGCCACCCCGCCGCACGTCCTGGTGCTCACCGCCACCCCGATCCCGCGCACCGTCGCGATGACGGTGTTCGGCGACCTCGACGTCTCGACGATCACCGGGCTGCCCTCGGGTCGTGCGGGTGTCGAGACCTTCACGGTCCCGCTGGCGGAGCACCCCGGGTGGGAGTCCCGCATCTGGTCCCGGATGGCGGAGGAACTCGACAAGGGGCGTCAGGCCTTCGTGGTCTGCCCCGCGATCGACGACGCCCACGCCGAGGACGACGGCGAGCCCGCGCCCGCCGAGTCCGAGGACGACGCCCCCAAGCGCGCCCCGGCGACCGTGCTCACCACCGCCGAGCGGATGCGCACGATGCCCGTGCTCGACGGCCGGCGGATCGCGGTGCTGCACGGCCGGATGACGGCGGACGAGAAGGACCGTGTGATGACGTCCTTCGCCGCCGGCGACCTGGACGTCCTCGTCGCGACGACCGTGATCGAGGTCGGTGTCGACGTGCCGAACGCCGCGATGATGGCCGTGCTCGACGCCGATCGCTTCGGCGTCTCCCAGCTGCACCAGTTGCGCGGCCGCATCGGCCGTGGGCAGTGGGCGGGCGTCTGCCTGCTCGTCACCACCGCCGAGCTCGAGACCACCTCGCGGGAGCGCGTCGACGCGGTGTCCGCCTCGGACGACGGCTTCGAGCTCGCCCGGGTCGACCTCGAGCTCCGGCGCGAGGGTGACGTGCTCGGCGAGCGGCAGTCGGGCGGCCGGTCGTCGCTGAACCTGCTGCGCGTGGTCGAGCACGCCGACCTCATCGTGGACGCCCGTGGCGAAGCCGAGCGGGTCCTCGAACCCGATCCCGAGCTCGACGGGTCCCCGGCCCTGCGCGAGGCACTGGCACGCCGCCTCGACGAGTCCGACGCGGCGTTCCTCGGCAAGAACTGACCCGGAGCCGGACGCCCCGGCACGGACCGGTATCGTCGCTGCCATGGCGCAGATCGCGGTGGTCCCCGGTTCCTTCGACCCCGTCACGCTCGGGCACCTCGACGTCATCGGTCGAGCTGCCGGGCTGTTCGACGAGGTGCACGTGCTCGTGGTGCACAACCCGGACAAGAAGCCCGCGATGTTCGAGGCGGTCGACCGCGTCCGGCTCATCGAGGAGTCCCTGGCCGAGGTCGGCACGCCGGGAACGGTCCGGGTCGGGGAGTGGACCTCCGGGCTCCTCGTCGACTACTGCCGGCAGGTCGGGGCGAAGGTGCTCGTCAAGGGCGTGCGGTCGGGCGAGGACGTCGCGTACGAGACCCCGATGGCGATCATGAACCGGCACCTCGCCGACGTCGAGACCGTGTTCCTGCTGCCCGACGCCTCGCGCTCCCACGTGTCGAGCTCGCTCATCCGCCAGGTGTCGACGCTCGGCGGTGACGTCACCCCCTACGTGCCGAAGGCCGTGGCGGCGGCCCTCGCCGCACGCTGAGCCGTGCGCTGAGCCGCACGCCGAGCCGGAGGCCGAGCCGGAGGCCCGGCCGGACGACGCGCGGACACACCCCCGCCTGCCTCGACTCTCGGCTGCGTTCACGCTAGGGTTGACGATCGTGTCTTCCCACGTGAACAGCCCCTACGCCCTGCGCGTGCGCGACCTGGCGCACCGTCCGGGCGAGATGCGCGAGCACTCGCTCGACATCGTGGTGCCGGACGCGCTGGGAGCCGGTGTGATCGCGGTGCGCGAAGGTGCTCCGCTGCGCATCGACCTGCGGCTCGAGGGCCTGCACGAGGGTGTCCTCGTGTCCGGTCACGCCTCGGCCGACGCGACGGGGGAGTGCTCGCGCTGCCTCATCGACATCAGCGAGCCCGTCGAGGTCGATTTCGCCGAGCTGTTCGCGTATGATGCCTCGGAGGATTTCGACTTCTTCGTTCGCGATGACCACGTGGACTGCGAACAGGTCGTTCGAGATGCGGTGGTGCTGGCGCTGCCGTTCCAGCCGGTCTGCCGACCGGACTGCCCAGGCCTCGACCCGGTGACGGGCGAGCGACTGGCCGACCTCGATGAGCAGCCCGTTCACGAGACCCTGGACCCGCGCTGGGCAGCCCTGACCGGCATCCAGCTCGAAGCAGCCGAGCGTGCCGCCCACGGCGACACCACCGACACGAAGACCACCGAGGGCGAGGAGCGGGCCGAGGCCGAGTAGGCCCCGACACCGCCAGCCCCCGTACCGACCACCGACCAACCGAAAGAGATTCACCATGGCCGTTCCCAAGCGCAAGCAGTCCCGTGCGAACACGCACGCCCGTCGTTCGCAGTGGAAGGCCACGCCGATCCAGCTCGTCAAGACGATCGAGAACGGTCAGGTCACCTACAGCCTCCCGCACCGCGCGAAGGTCGTCGAGGACTCGGCCGGCACCCCCCTGTACATGGAGTACAAGGGCCGCAAGGTCGCCGACGTCTGATCGGACCGAACGCATGACGACGACGTCCGGCGCCACGGGGTCCCGCCCCGTGGGGCCGGACGTCGTTCGTCTGCAGGGCCAGCTCGGGGTCGACATCGACCTCGAGCTGCTCCAGCTCGCCCTGACCCACCGCTCCTACGCCTACGAGCACGGGGGCATCAAGCACAACGAGCGCCTCGAGTTCCTCGGCGACTCGATCCTCGGCCAGGCCGTGACCGTGAAGCTCTACCGGTCCTTCCCCGACCTCGACGAGGGTGACCTCGCGAAGCGTCGCGCCAGCCTGGTGTCGACGGTCGCCCTGGCCGAGATCGCCCGGATGATCGGGCTCGGCCAGTACCTGCGCCTCGGCAAGGGCGAGGAACAGACCGGCGGCCGCGACAAGTCGTCGATCCTCGCCGACACCGTCGAAGCCGTCATCGGTGCCACCTACCTGTCCGCGGGCCCCGACCCGGCGACCGACCTGGTGCTCCGCCTGGTCGAGCCGCTGATGATCGACCCCGACCGCTTCGGCGCCGCGATGGACCCGAAGACGAGCCTGCAGGAGCTCGCGGCGAGCCTGTCGCTCGGCAACCCGGCCTACCGCGTCACCGAGACCGGCCCGGACCACGACAAGACCTTCAGCGCGACCGTCGTCCTGCAGGGCGAGGACATCGCCGTCGGCACCGGCTCGAGCAAGAAGGCCGCCGAGATGTCCGCGGCGCTCGACGCCTGGACCCGGCTGTCCGGCCGAGCGGCCTGACCGCGTGCCCGAACTCCCCGAGGTCGAGGTCGTCCGCGCCGGCCTCGAACCCGCGGTCAGCGGCGCTCGGGTGCTGCACGTCGACGTCGTGGACGAGCGCGCGCTCACCCGGCACGACGGCCCGGCCGAGGACTTCGCCGACCGCCTGACCGGTCGCACGATCGCCGCAGCGGTCCGTCGGGGCAAGTTCCTCTGGATGCCGTTGCAGCCCGAGCACGAGGGCGACCGGCCCGAAGCGCTCGTCGCCCACCTCGGCATGAGCGGCCAGATCCTGCTCGGCCGCGGTCGACCGGCGGCGAAGCACCGCCGCATCCTCATCGACGTGCAACCCGCCGGCACCGACCGCGACGGCACCGCCGAACCCGCGGTCGAGCTCGAGTTCGTCGACCAGCGCACCTTCGGCTCGATGGCGATCGACGCGATGGTGCCGACGGTGGACGGCGCCCCCGCGGGGTTCGCCGGGCACGTCGACGCATCGGACCCCGACGCCGTGTGGCGCCGGAGCGTGCCGCAGCAGGTGTCGCACATCGCCCGCGACCCGCTCGACCCCGCGTTCGACGACGACCGCTTCACCGCCATCGCCCGGAAGCGTTCGAGCGGCATCAAGCGGATCCTGCTCGACCAGGGCGTCGTGAGCGGCATCGGGAACATCTACGCCGACGAGTCCCTCTGGGCCGCGAAGCTGCACTACGACCGCCCGGCCGAGCGGCTGACCCGTGCCGACCTCGCACGCCTGCTGCACGAGGTGCGCAGTGTCCTCCGGCGTGCGCTCGAGGACGGCGGGACGAGCTTCGACGCCCAGTACGTCAACGTCAACGGGCAGTCCGGGTACTTCTCGCAGCGGCTGAACGTGTACGGACAGCAGGGGAAGCCCTGTCCCCGCTGCGGCACGACGATCGTGCGCGAGGCCTTCATGAACCGGTCGAGCCACATCTGTCCCGTGTGCCAACCGCGTCCCCGCGCCCGCACGCGTTAGCCTGACGCCCAGCAGCACAGCCCAGCAGCGGCCCCGCCGCAGCACGCGTGAGCACACCCGGAGACCGCATGTACTTGAAGAGCCTGACCATCAAGGGGTTCAAGTCCTTCGCGCAGCCGACGACGTTCGCGTTCGAGCCGGGCGTCACGTGCATCGTCGGCCCGAACGGCTCGGGCAAGTCCAACGTCGTCGACGCCCTCGCCTGGGTGATGGGGGAGCAGGGGGCGAAGACCCTGCGCGGCGGCAAGATGGAGGACGTCATCTTCGCGGGCACCTCGACCCGCGGGCCGCTCGGCCGTGCCCAGGTGCTGCTGACGATCGACAACACCGACGGGCTGCTGCCGATCGACTACTCCGAGGTGACGATCGCACGCACGTTGTTCCGCAACGGCGGCAGCGAGTACGCCATCAACGGCGAGAACTGCCGGCTGCTCGACGTGCAGGAGCTCCTGAGCGACACCGGCCTCGGCCGCGAGATGCACGTCATCGTCGGGCAGGGGCAGCTCGACAAGGTCCTGCACGCCACCCCGGAGGACCGCCGCGGCTTCATCGAGGAAGCCGCCGGCATCCTGAAGCACCGTCGCCGCAAGGAGAAGACCCTCCGGAAGCTCGACGCGATGCAGACGAACCTGACCCGCCTGTCCGACCTCGCGGGCGAGATCCGGCGCCAGCTGAAGCCGCTCGGACGCCAGGCCGAGGTCGCGCGCAAGGCCCAGTCCGTCGCCGCCGTCGCGCGGGACGCCAAGGCCCGCATCCTCGCCGACGACGTCGTCCGGCTGCGCCGCGAACTGCACGACCACCAGGAGGTCGAGGCGGGCCGCAAGTCCGAGCGCATCGTCCTGACCGAGCGACTCGACCAGACCCGGGTCCGCCAGCAGCACGTCGAGCAGAGCATGGTCGGCGATGACGTCGACCGCGCCCGGACCGTGGTGCACCGCCTGGAGAGCGTGCAGGAGCGCCTGCGCGGGCTGTCCAGCCTGGCGAACCAGCGGCTGATGTTCCTGGCGCAGCAGGCCGACGCCCCGCAGCAGGGCCCCTCGATCACCCCGGAGCGGGTGGCCGGCGTCCGTGCCGAGGCCGATCGGCTCGCCGCCCGCGCCGACGAGATGCAGGGCGGTTCCGCCGAGACCGCCCGTGCGGTGCAGGCCGCCCGTGACGCCCTCGACGCCCTCGACGAACGCATCGCCGCGCAGGCCGCCCGCGTCTCGCAGCACGACCTCGAGGCGCAGCGGCTGGCGAACGCCGTCGACGTGGCCCGGTCGAAGCGCGGGTCCACGGTGGCGGACCGTGAACGCCGGCAACGCGCCCTCGCCGAGGCGGGCGAACGCGCCGAGCGTGCGACCGCGGCCCTCGCCGAGCTCGGTGCCGACCCGTCCGAGGGCGTCGACGACGAGGCCCTCGCCGCCACGCTCCAGGCGGCTCGTGCGCAGCTGGAGACCGCGCAGGCCGCCCGCGACGAGCAGCGCGACCGGCTGCACGCCCTCGAGCGGGAGCGGGACGCCCTCGACGCGCGGGTCGCGGCGCTCGGCATGTCGATCGACGTCCGCGACGGTTCGCAGGCGCTCATCGACGCCGGACGTGCGGGCATCGTCGGGCGTCTGGCCGACGCGCTCACGGTGACGCCCGGGTTCGAGGGTGCCGTCGCCGTCGCGCTCGACGGGCTCGCGGATGCCGTCCTCGCGGACGACCGCGCGGTCGCGCTCGACGCCGTCGACCACGCCCGCTCCGCGGACATCGGACGCATCGACGTCGTCGTCGCGGACGCCGAGGTCGTCCCCACGGACCTGCCGGACACGTTGCCGGCCGGCGTCCGCCGCGCCCTCGACCTGGTGCAGGGCCCGCCGGCGATCGCCGCGATCCTGCGGAACACCCTGATCGCGGAGACTGCCGACGGCCAAGGCGCGAACGCGGACACGCTCGACCTGGAGGCCGTGCTCGCCGCCGCCCCGCACGCGACGGTCGTCACCCGGTCCGGTGACCTCGTGCGCGCCGTCCGCGTCACCGGCGGCGGAGAGCGCGTGACCTCGCGGATCGAGCTCGTCGCGGAGCGCGACGACGCCGTGACGCGACGCGACGCCATCGGGGCGGACGCCGAGGACGCAGCCACGGGCCTCCAGGCAGCACGCACCGCCGTCGAGGACGCACGCCGCCGTGCGGACGAAGCCGACGCTGCATCCCGCGCGCACGCGAAGGCGACGGCCGAGTACGACCGGGCCAGCGCCTCGACGCGGGCGAAGGCCGAGAACGCAGCGGCCGAGGTGGAGCGCTTGCGTGCCGCCCTCGCCGAGACCGACGGCGCCGTCGAGGTCGTCGACGCCGCCCTGGCAGAGGCCGAGACGGCGCACCGCGCGTTCACCGAGCAGGAACGTCCCGTCGTCGATGCCTCCGAGCGTCCGGGCCTGCAGGACGCACTCGAGGCCGCACGCGCCGCCGAGGTCGAGCAGCGCATCCAGGTGCAGACCGTGCGCGAGCGTGTCCGCGCCGAACGGCACCGCGCCGACCAGCTCGAACGGCAGCTCGAGGCCGAGCGCGCGGCGGCAGAGGAAGCAGCGCGTCGCGCGGTGATCCGCCGCGGGCAGATCGAGACCGCCGAAGCCGTCCTCGCCGACCTGCCGGCCGTGCTGGGCGCCGTCGACCGGTCGCTGGCCGAGGCACGCGTGCAGCTCGCGACCGAGGAGTCCGAACGGTCGAAGCGCAACACCGAACTGCAGGCGATCCGGAACGAGGAGCGCGAGCTCCGCGACCGGCTGCAGACCATCACCGACGGCGTGCACTCGCTCGAGATGGAGATCTACGAGAAGAAACTGCACGTGTCGGGCGTGCTCGACCGGGCGCTGAGCGACCTCGGGTTGACCGAAGCCGTGCTCGTCACCGAGTACGGGCCGACCGTGCCGGTGCCGGTCGACGTGCTGGTGGACCCGCGGGTGCTCGCGCGGAAGCACCGCGACGCCGAGCGCGCGGCGGCTGCCGCGGCGGGCCTCGACGAGCCGGCGGACGGCGACACGGTGCCGGCGGACGGCGACACGGTGCCGGTCGACAGCGATACGGTGCCGGTCGACGATGCCGACACCGACATCGCCCCCGACGACGGCACGGCGGACCTCGACACCAGCCCCGGCTACGACACGGTGGCGCTCGTCGACGCCGAATCGACCCTGCCCGGCGGCCCCGCCCTGCCCGAGTTCGACGTCACCGACGAGGTCGACCCCGCCGACGTCGAGACCGTGCCGTACGTCCGCGCCGAGCAGGAACGCCGCCTGCAGGCCGCCGAACGCGACCTCGGCCGGCTCGGCAAGGTGAACCCGCTCGCGCTCGAGGAGTTCCAGGCGCTGGAGCAGCGGCACGCGTTCCTCGCCGAGCAGCTCGAGGACCTGCAGAAGACCCGCACCGACCTGATGACGATCATCGACGAGCTCGACACGAAGATGCAGACGATCTTCGAGTCCGCGTTCAACGACACGAAGGACGCCTTCGACGTCATCTTCCCGATCCTGTTCCCGGGCGGCTCCGGCTCGATCAACCTCACCGACCCGACCGACCTGCTCGGCACCGGGATCGACGTGCAGGTGAAGCCCGCCGGCAAGAAGATCGACCGCCTGACGCTGCTGTCCGGTGGCGAGCGGTCCCTGGCCGCAGTGGCGCTGCTCGTCGCGATCTTCACCGCCAGGCCGTCGCCGTTCTACATCATGGACGAGGTCGAGGCCGCCCTCGACGACGCCAACCTCGGTCGCCTGCTGACGGTGTTCGAGCGGCTCCGCGAGTCGTCGCAGCTCATCGTCATCACGCACCAGAAGCGCACGATGGAGATCGCCGACGCCCTGTACGGGGTGTCGATGCGCCAGGACGGCGTGTCCGCCGTCGTCGGGCAGCGGGTGCAGAAGCGCGAGCCCGCCGACGCGGTCGCGTAGCCGCGCTGGTCGCAGTCGCGCGCCGCGAAAGCGACAGATCTCCGCCAACAGTTCGTGGCAATCTGTCGCTTTCATGGAGAGGATCGTGGGCCCGCGACGAGATCTGTCGCTTTCGCGGCTCTGGTCGCGACCACGGACAGACGGGAGGCACGGTGCCAGCTGGCACCGTGCCTCCCGTCTGTGTTGCCGCCCGTCCAGGGCGTGACGCTTACTCCGCGTCGGCCGCGACCGACTCCTTCGGCTCGCCCGTCGGGGTGAGCCCGCGCTCCTGGCGCTTCTTCGAGACGACCAGCGAGGCGGTCGTCGCGACCGCGATGGTCAGCAGGATGAAGCCCAGCGAGAACCAGATCGGGATCTCGGGCGCCCACTCGATGTGCTCGCCACCGTTGATGAACGGCAGCTCGTTGACGTGCATGGCGTGGAAGACGAGCTTCACACCGATGAAGCCGAGGATGACCGCGAGGCCCTGGCCGAGGTAGATCAGGCGCTCGAGCAGTCCGGCGATCAGGAAGTACAGCTGCCGCAGGCCGAGCAGCGAGAACGCGTTCGCGGTGAACACGATGAAGGCGTCCTGGGTCAGCCCGAAGATCGCGGGGATCGAGTCGAGCGCGAACAGCACGTCGGTCAGACCGATCGCGACCATGACGAGCAGCATCGGGGTGAACAGGCGCTTGCCGTCGACCTTGGTGGTCAGGCGGTCGCCGTCGTAGTGGTCCGAGGTCGGGATGATGCGCTTCAGGATGCGGATCAGGCGGGAGTCGCCCTCGTCGCCACCGTGGTCGTTGCCGCTGCGGGCCTGCGACCACGCGAGCCAGAACAGCAGCGCACCGAACAGGTAGAACACCCACGAGAAGTTCTCGATGATCGTGACGCCGAGCGCGATGAAGATGCCTCGGGCGACGAGGGCGATCGCGACGCCGACCAGCAGGACCTTCTGCTGGAACTCCTTCGGCACGGCGAAGCTCGTCATGATGATGAGGAAGACGAACAGGTTGTCGACCGACAACGCCTTCTCGGTGAGCCACCCGGCGAAGTACTCACCGCCGGCTTGTCCGCCGCCGAAGACCAGGATGCCGAAGCCGAACAGGATCGCGAGTCCGATGTAGAACACGGACCAGAACGCGGATTCGCGGATGTGTGGCACGTGCGGGGTGCGCACGTGCGAGTAGAAGTCGAACACCAGCAGGGCGAGGATGCCTGCGATGGTGAGGAGCCAGACGAAGAGTGGGACGTCCACGGTTTCCTTCAGGTAGGCGACGTACGAGTGCATGTCGTGTGACGACACGTGGGTACGCCGAGGCCTGAAGGTCTCTTCCGCCGCGATCTGCTGCAACCGACCACGACCGGCGCCCCGGGTCCGGATCGTTCCGGGCCGTACTGACGGGGTCACCGAGAGGGAATACTCCCCTTCGTGAGACCGAGCATACCGGGCACAGCGGACATGCGCCGCGCTCTAAGCTGGGAGCATGGCGAGTTCCTGGTCACTGTCCTCACGGCTGCGCGGCCTCTTCCAGCGCAAGACGATCGACGAGACCACGTGGGAGGACCTCGAGACCGCGCTGATCGGCGCCGACTTCGGTCCGGACATCTCCGAGGCGATCATCGAGGACCTGCACGCGCGCGTCGACCGCTACGGCACGACCGACCCGGCCGACCTGCAGCGCATGCTGCGCGAGGTGCTCGAGGAACGGCTGTCGAAGCTCGACACCACGCTCAAGCTCAGCGCGCGGCCCGCCGTCGTGCTCGTCGTCGGGGTGAACGGCGTCGGCAAGACCACGACGATCGGCAAGTTCGCCAAGTTCCTGAAGACCTACGACCGCACGGTCCTCGTCGGTGCGGCCGACACCTTCCGTGCTGCCGCGGTCGAGCAGGTCGCGACCTGGGCCGAGCGCGCCGGCGTCGACGTCGTCCGCCCCTCGCAGCCCGGGCAAGACCCGGCCTCGGTGGCGTACCAGACCGTCGAGAAGGCGATCCGCGACAACACCGAGATCGTGGTCATCGACACCGCCGGCCGCCTGCACACCAAGGCAGGCCTGATGGACGAGCTGACGAAGATCAAGCGCGTCGTCGAGAAGCAGACCGAGATCAGCGAGGTGCTGCTCGTCCTCGACGCCACCACCGGGCAGAACGGCCTGGCCCAGGCGCAGGCGTTCATCGAGGGCGCCGGGGTCACCGGCCTCGTCATCACCAAGCTCGACGGCTCCGCGAAGGCCGGGTTCGTGCTCAGCGTGCAGGAGAAGACGGGCATCCCGATCAAGCTCATCGGGCAGGGCGAGGGCATCAACGACCTGACCGGTTTCACCCCGCACGTGTTCGTGCAGAACCTCGTCGGCTGATTCCGGGTACTGTCTCCGCAGTACAGGGATCGTCCAGGTACACCGGAAGGAGCCCTTTCAATGCCAGCACTCCTGATCATCGCGATCATCGTCGGCCTCGTCCTGCTCTTCAGCGGCATCTTCGTCGGTGCGCTGAAGTTCCTGCTGTGGGTCGGGATCGTCCTCATCATCCTGGCCGTCATCGGCTGGCTCCTCAGGAGCATCCGCGGTCGCGCATAGCGCTCGCGTCGCCCTGAACGGGCGGATGGACGAACGGGAGGCACGGTGCCAGCTGGCACCGCGCCTCCCGTCTGTCCGTGGTCGCGACCAGTGCCGCCAAAGCGACAGACTGCCGCGAACTGTCGGCGGAGATCTGTCGCTTTCGCGGACCGGTGGACGGCTTCAGACCGCCTGGCGACCCGGCGCCGCGTCGAGCAGGTGCGAGAGGTGCTCGGGAACCGAGCCGCCGCGCGCGACCGTGGCGCGTGCCCACAGGCGTCCGGCGCGGTACGACGACCGGACGAGCGGGCCGGCGAGGACCCCGGCGAAGCCCATCTCCTCGGCGACCTCACGCAGCGCGACGAACTCCTCCGGCTTGACCCAGCGCGCCACCGGCAGGTGCCGCGGCGACGGGCGGAGGTACTGCGTCAACGTGATGATGTCCGTGCCGGCGTCGAACAGGCGTTGCAGGGCGTCCTCGATCTCGATGCGCTCCTCGCCCATGCCGAGGATCAGGTTCGACTTCGTGACGAGCCCGGCGTCGCGGCCCTGCGTGATGACGTCGAGGGAGCGCTCGAACGTGAACGCCGGTCGGATCCGCTTGAAGATCCGCGGCACGGTCTCGACGTTGTGGGCGAAGACCTCGGGGCGGGCGTCGAACACCTGGCCGAGCTGGTCCGGGCGGCCGTTGAAGTCCGGCACCAGGATCTCGACGCCGGTGCCGGGGGAGTGCTCGTGGATCTGGCGGATGGTCTCGGCGTAGAGCCAGGAGCCGCCGTCGGGCAGGTCGTCGCGGGCGACGCCGGTCACGGTGGCGTACTTGAGTCCCATGGACACGACCGAGTCGGCGACCCGGCGGGGCTCGTCGCGGTCGAGCGGCTCGGGCTTGCCGGTGTCGATCTGGCAGAAGTCGCACCGGCGGGTGCACTGCGAGCCGCCGATCAGGAACGTGGCCTCGCGGTCCTCCCAGCACTCGAAGATGTTCGGGCAGCCGGCCTCCTGGCAGACGGTGTGCAGCTGCTTGTCCTTGACCAGGGCGGACAGCTCGCGGAACTCCGGGCCCTGGGTGGCACGGGTCTTGATCCACCCGGGCTTCGTCTCGATCGGGGTCTCGGCGTTGCGGGCCTCGACGCGGAGCATCCGGCGGCCTTCGGGGGCGAGGGTCATACGAGGGTCTCCTGTCGTGCGGGCGCGGTGCTGGGGGACGTGGTGTCGGCGGTCGTGATGCGGGCCGTCGTGGTGCTCTGGGCGGCGCTGCCGATCCGCTGGCCGGTCCGCATGCCGTGCTCGGCGGCACGGATGCGGTCGACCACGACGTCGGCGAGGTCGGCGACCGTGACGGGACGCCCGGCGGCGGCGCTCAGCGTCGTCACCCCGGCGTCGGCGATGCCACACGGCACGATCGCGGCGTAGGCGTCGAGTGCGTTGGCACAGTTGATCGCGATGCCGTGGGTCGTCACGCCCTCGGCGACGTGCAGCCCGATGGCGCCGACCTTGGCGGGCGGCGTGCCGGTCGTCGGCGCGGACCCGGGCGTCGGTACGGCCGTGGTCGTCGGCGCCGACCCGGACGTCCACGCGCCGCTCCGGCCGTCGATGCGCCGCGCTTCCACCCCGACGGTCGCCGCCGCGTCGATGATGACCTGCTCGAGGTCACGCACCCACGCCACGACGTCGATCGGAACGGCCAGTCGGACGATCGGGTAGGCCACGAGCTGCCCGGGGCCGTGCCAGGTGATGCGTCCGCCGCGGTCGACCTCGACCACCGGCGCGCCGTTCGTCGGCAGGTCGGACGGCTCTGTGCGGCGGCCAGCGGTGTACACGGACGGGTGCTCGCACAGCACGAGAACCCCGGGGGAGCGGCCGGCGACGACGTCGGCGTGGAGGTCCCGCTGCAGCGCGAGTCCCTCGGCGTAGTCGAGCAGCCCGGCAGGCCGCACGATCTCGAGTTCCGGCATGCTGGCGAGCCTACGACGGTTTCTGGACGGAGTACAACAACGCGGACGACCTTGACCTGAACCGTGGTTGAGGGCTTCGGATGGCGGACATGGACATCCGCCAGGCACAGCTCGCCACCCGCTCGCTCGACGACACCGCCCGGTTCTGGGAACGGCTCGGCTGCCCGGTCGACCGCGTCGACGGAGTGGTCGAGGTCGTGGTGGGGTCGACGCGGCTCCTGTTCCGGGAGCTGCCGGGGATGACCGGTGCGCTGCACCTCGCGATCACGATCCCGACGGGCACGTTCGCCGCGGCTGCCGAGTGGATCGCCGGCATCGCGACGGTGCTGGTCGACGCCGACGGCCGTGACGAGTTCGAGGGCCCGCCGAACTGGAACTCGCGATCGGTGTACTTCGACGGTCCGGACCAGCAGCTGCTCGAGCTGATCGAGCGGCGGGACCTCGCCGCGGCCGCACCCGCGTCCGCTGTTCCGCTCCTGTCCGTCAGCGAGGTCGGCATCGTCGTGCCCGACGTCCTCGGGGCCGTCGGGACACTGCGCCGCGCCGGACTCGAGCCCTACGCCAACCCAGCAGGCGAGGGCTTCGCCGCGGTCGGCGACGTCGACGGTCTCGTCATCCTGGTGTCGCCGGAGCGGCGCTGGTTCCCGACCGCTGACCGCCTGCCGTCGACCGCGCCGGTGGTCCTCGACGTCGGGCTGGACACCCCGGTCGAGCTCACGCCCGGCGTGCTGCTCCGCTGACCGACCGGGACCCGAGCTCCGAGCCTTGTAGAATCGACGGATCATGGCGCAATTCGGTTCACTCTCCGATCGGCTGACCGAGACCTTCCGCAATCTGCGGAGCAAGGGTCGGCTGACTCCGTCCGACGTCGACGGCACCGTCCGCGAGATCCGGCGGGCGCTCCTCGACGCCGACGTCGCGCTCGAGGTCGTCAAGGCGTTCACCGCAGCAGTGCGCGAGCGTGCCCTCTCCGACGAGGTCAACCGCGCGCTGAACCCGGCGCAGCAGGTCGTCCAGATCGTCAACGAGGAACTCGTCGGCATCCTGGGCGGGCAGCAGCGTCGCCTCGAGTTCGCGAAGAAGCCGCCGACGGTCATCATGCTCGCGGGTCTGCAGGGTGCCGGTAAGACCACCCTCGCCGGCAAGCTCGGCAAGTGGCTCAAGAAGGACGGCCACACCCCGATGCTCGTCGCGGCGGACCTCCAGCGTCCGAACGCCGTGCAGCAGCTGCAGGTCGTCGGCGAGCAGGCCGGCGTGCACGTCTTCGCTCCGGAGCCCGGCAACGGCGTCGGTGACCCGGTCAAGGTGGCCAAGAACGCCATCAAGGCCGCGGTCGACCAGCAGTACGACACCGTCATCGTGGACACCGCCGGTCGCCTCGGTGTGGACGCCGAGCTGATGAAGCAGGCCGCGAACATCCGCAAGGCAGTCGACCCCGACGAGGTCCTGTTCGTCATCGACGCGATGATCGGTCAGGACGCCGTCGTCACCGCCCGTGCCTTCCAAGAGGGCGTCGACTTCACCGGAGTCGTGCTGTCGAAGCTCGACGGCGACGCCCGTGGTGGTGCGGCACTCTCGGTGGCCAGCGTCACCGGCCGCCCGATCATGTTCGCCTCCACGGGTGAGGGCCTCGACGACTTCGAGCCGTTCCACCCGGACCGCATGGCGAGCCGCATCCTCGACCTCGGCGACATCATGTCGCTCATCGAGCAGGCCCAGTCGGCCTTCGACGAGGACGAAGCCCGCGCGGTCGCCGAGAAGATCGCGTCCGACTCGTTCACGCTGAACGACTTCCTGCAGCAGATGCAGCAGCTCCGCAAGGCTGGCTCGATCAAGGGCATGCTCGGCATGCTCCCGGGCGCCAAGGGCATGCGCGAGGCACTCGACAACTTCGACGAGCGCGAGATCGTGCGCACCGAGGCGATCATCCAGTCGATGACGCCCAAGGAGCGCGAACTCCCGAAGCTCCTCAACGGCTCGCGCCGACTCCGCATCGCCAAGGGTGCCGGCTCCACGGTCACCGAGGTCAACGCCCTCGTCAACCGGTTCGAGCAGGCTGCGAAGATGATGAAGACGGTCGCCCGCGGTGGCGTGCCGCAGATGCCGGGCATGGGGCCGATCCCGGGCATGCACGGCGGCAAGAAGCAGCAGCAGGGCGGCAAGAAGAAGTCGAAGGTCGGCAACCCGGCCAAGCGTGCGGCGATCGCCGCCGGTACGGCTGCCGCTCCGCAGCAGGCGCCGAAGGGCTCCGGCCTCGGCCTCGGCGGTGCCGCCAAGGGCGGCAAGGCGCCGACCGAGGAAGAGCTCGCGAGCCTGCAGAAGTTCCTGGGTCGCTAGTCGCGACCCCCTGACGGACGGGAGGCCCGGTGCCAGCTGGCACCGGGCCTCCCGTCCGTCTGCGCGCACGTCGCGGCGCTCCTTCCCAGAACGGGCGCGATGGAAAGCGGAATCGGGCGTACCTGGTCGGAAGAAACGACCCGGTACGCCCGGATCGACCAGGCATGCCCGGAGCGACCGGGTGAGTGGGCGCGGACTGGAGGCGCGGGGCGGGCTCGTGGCGCTCCTTCCCAGAGCAGCCGCGATGGAAAGCGGAATCGGGCGTACCCGGTCGGAAAAAACGACCCGGTACGCCCGATTTGACCAGCTACGCGGAACGGCCCGGGGTCACAGCGACTCGCGGAACTCCGTGACCAAGTGGCGGACGACCTCGCGCAGGTCACCGCCGTGCTCCTGCGCGACCCGGAGCTGCCGCTGGTACGACGCGCCGTTCGCGATCATCGTGTCGAGGTGGTGCAGTTCCTGCTGGCAGCCGAGCCGCTCGGCCACCGGGTCGAGCCGCTGCACCAGGTCGTGCACCTCGTCGGTCACGAGCCGCTCGTCGCCGGCGGCGTTCGTGATGATCTCAGCCTCCATGCCGTAGCGGGCGGCGCGCCACTTGTTCTCACGGATGAACCACGGCTGCATCGTCGGCAGGGTCTCGCCGGCGTCGAGCCGGTCGGACATCGCGGTGACCAGGCACTGCACGAGCGCGGTCACGGCGCCGACCTCGTGCAGGGTCGAGATGCCGTCGGAGACCCGGTTCTCGAGCGTCCCCCACTTCGGCGACGGGCGGATGTCCCAGCGCAGGTCCTTCACACTGTCGATGACGCCCGTGTGCGTGAGGTCGCTCACCACCTCTTCGAAGTTCGCCCAGGCACCGAGTGCCGGCGGCAGTCCACCGGTGGGGAGCTGCTGGAACATGAGGGCCCGGTTCGAGGCGTACCCGGTGTCGATGCCGGCCCAGAAGGGGCTCGATGCGGTGAAGGCCTGCAGGTGCGGGACGTACGCGAGCATCGCGCCGAGGATCGGCAGGGCCTTGTCGCGGTCGTCGATGCCGACGTGCACGTGCACACCCCAGATGAGCATCTGCCGACCCCACCAGCGCGTCCGGTCGATCAGGGTCGTGTAGTGCTCGCTGTCCGGGGTGATCTCCTGCTGGTCCCAGACGGCGAACGGATGCGTGCCGGAGCACATGACCTGGGCGTCGAGCGGTTCGGCGGCGTCGATGACCTCGCCGATGATGCCGGACAGCTCGCTCGTGGCGTCGCGGACCCGTGAGTGCACGCTGGAGACGACCTCGACGGTGTTGGTCAGGAGCTCCTCGGTCACCCGCTCGCGATCGCCGAGTCGTTCGTGCAAGGCCGCGATGACGGCAGGGGCACGGGGCGCGAGGTCGCCGGTCGACAGATCGACCAGCGGGAGCTCCCACTCGACGCCGATGGTCGACGGAGGGGACTCGGTGAAGCGGATGTCCATGCTGTACATCCTGCCCGGAAGGTTGTCGGACACGCACAACGACGGCGGCTTCTGGTCGTGCGGATCCGATTCACAGTAGTTCCACACCGGGCGTACCGTTGATATATACAGATCAGGAAGAGGTACGCATGCAGTTGGTCGTGCGCGGCACGTCCGCACCACTCGTCGGTGAACTCGACGTCCCGGTCTCGAAGTACCACGCGCACCGCGCGCTGGTGCTCGCGTCGCTGGCGAAGGGGACGAGCATCGTCTCCGGCATCAGCGCCACCCGCCAGGTCGAGTGGACCGTCGGCACGCTCCGCGCCCTCGGCGTCGACGTGAAGCGTCGCGGGGACGAGTACCACGTCACCGGGCTCGGCGGCCGGTACGAGGCCACCGATGTCGTCGACCACGGGTCCCGTGGCGCCGATGGCATCCTGAACATGGGGTCCTCCGGCACCACCCTGTACTTCATGACGGGTCTGGCGTCGCTCGCCGACAAGCCGATGACGCTCGTGGGCATGAAGTACTTCCAGCGCCGGCCCATCAAGGCGCTGTTGACCTCGCTGACCCAGATGGGCATCGAGCTCGAGGCGACGAACGACTGCCCGCCCGTGACCGTCCAGCCGAGGCGCCCCCGCGGCGGCGACGTCACGATCGCCGGCACCCTGTCGCAGTGGGTCTCCGGCCTGCTCCTCGTGGCCCCGTTCGCCGAGCAGGAGACCCGGATCCACATCACCGGCGACCGGCTCAACGAGCAGCCCTACGTCGAACTGACCGTCCGGATGATGCGGGAGTTCGGCCTGACGGTCGAGGTCTCCGACGACTGGCTCGAGTACCGGATCCCGGCGAACCAGCAGGCCACCCCGCACGACTACGTCATCCCGCCGGACATCGGCTCCGCCGCGTTCGGCATCGCCGCGGCCGGCATCCGCGAGTCGAACCTGCTCCTGCGCGGCATGACGGCCTTCACCACCGCCGAGACCGACCACCCGGAGAGCGAGTTCCTCGACCTCGCGACGGCGATGGGCGTCCCGATGCGGATCGACGAGGAGACCGGGTTCGTGCGCATCGAACACGACGGTTCCCCGCTGCGACCGCTCGACATCGACTGCCAACCGATCCCCGACCTGCTGCCGGTCCTGTCGACCATGGCCACCTTCGCCGAGGGCACCACCCGGCTGTGGAACGTCGCCCACATCCGGTTGAAGGAGTCCGACCGCGTCGCGGCGATGCTGCAGCTCAACCGCATGGGTGGCCGGGCCGAGCAGGGCGCGGACGAACTCCGCGTCACCGGTGTCGGGGCCGAGGGACTCCACGGCGCGCAGATGTCGTCGTTCAACGACCACCGGGTCCTGATGTCGCTCGCCGTCGCCGCCTCGAAGGCGCGCGGCACCTCGGGGCTGACCTACCCGCGGGCCTACCGGATCTCGTACCCGACGTTCCTCGAGGCGATGAACTCCGTCGGCCTCGACATGGAGGTCGGCGACGCCCTCGCCGCGCAGATCGCCCGCGACGACCGGGCCGACGCGGCCGAGGCCGCCGCGATCGCCGACGCACGCACCGACCTCGGCGAGCGCACCGATGGCGAGCGCGCCGATGGCGAGCGCGCCGATGGCGAGCGCGCCGATGGCGAGCGCACCGTTGGTGAGCGCGCCGACGGCGAGCGCGCCGACCTCGACGAGCAGCAGCTGGCCGCGCCCACGACCCCGGAGCCGCTCGCGCTCGCCGGTGTCGACGCCGACCCCCTCGTGCTGAGCGAGAAGGTCCGCGCGCTCGCGACGACCGATCCCGACGGCCTCGCGGTCATCGAGGTCGGCGGCGCAGCACCCGTGAACACCACGTGGCGGGAACTGCAGGACGAGGCCGACAAGGTCTCCGCGCTCCTGCTCGAGCTCGGGGTCCGCAGGGGCGAGTCGGTCGCCATGCAGTTGCCGAACTGGCGCGAGTTCGTCTCCATCACCCTCGGGGCGATCCAGATCGGGGCCGTCGCGACGCCGATCATGCCGGTGTTCGGTCCGCGAGAGACGACGATGACGCTCGCCCGGTCCCGCGCCCGTGTGGTGTTCCTGCCGAACGTGTTCCGCAAGCGCCGGCCCGCGCTCGAGCTCCTCGACGTCATCGACGAGGCGAAGGCCCAGCAGCGCCGGCTGTCGGTCGAGCACGTGATCGTGCTCCGGTCCGAGGCGCGCGGCCAGGTCGACGCCCCGACGAACCAGCCGCCGCTGCCGGCCGACGCCCTGGACCGGGTGGCCACGAGCGACTGGCACTGGCGCTACTTCGACAACGCCCTCGACGCCGTGCACGTGGACGTCGACGAGATCACCTCGCGCGCGCCGGGCCCCGACGACGTCTGCCAGCTGCTGTTCACGAGCGGCACGACGGGGGAGCCGAAGGGCGTGCAGCACCCGCACCGCACCCTCGGTCTGGCCACGGCCATGCACGTCGCGCAGTCGGGCTTGACGAGCGCGGACCGGATCTACATCCCGTCGCCGCTCGCGCACCAGACCGGGTTCCTGTACGGCATGCTGCTGGCGTTCCGGCTCGGTGCGCCGCAGGTCATCCAGCCGGTGTGGGACGGCACCGTCGCGCTCGAGCAGGCGTTCGGCGTCGCGAAGGCGTCGTTCGTGCAGTGTGCGACCCCGTTCCTGACCGACCTCGTCGACCTGGTCGAAGCCGGTGCCGCCCAGCCCGAGTCGCTGCGGATCTTCGTGCCGACCGGTGCCGCGGTGCCCCGGGCCCTCGCCCAGCGGGCCGCGACGGTGCTCGGCACGGCCATCCTCGGCGCGTTCGGTACGAGTGAGACCTGCCTCGGCGCCCTGTCCAGCCCGATCGACGACCCGGCGGCAGCGTACGGGCACGACGGTCGCGCGCTGCCGGGCATCCGGATCCGGATCGTCGACGACGAGGGCCACGAGTTCCCCGCCGACACCGAGGGCAACTTCGAGCTGCACTCGCCGACGATGTTCGACGGGTACCTCGACCGCCAGGACCTGACCGACGACGTCTTCACCGAGGACGGCTGGTACAAGACCGGCGACCTGGCGAAGGTCGACGCGAACGGCTTCCTGTCGATCACCGGCCGGATCAAGGACGTCATCAACCGCGGTGGCGAGAAGATCCCGGTCGTCGAGATCGAGAACCTGCTGTACCAGCACCCCCTGGTCACCGACGTGGCGATCGTCGCGATGCCGGACGCCCGACTCGGTGAGCGTGCCTGCGCGTTCGTCGTGCCGGCCGCCGGGGTGGAGCGGCTCGACTTCGCGGCGATGCAGCAGGCGCTCGACAAGGCGGGCGTGAGCAAGTACTACTGGCCAGAGCGGCTCGAGTCCATCGACGAACTGCCGCGCAACGCCGTCGGCAAGGTCCAGAAGAACCTCCTGCGTGAGCAGGCAGCCGCGCTCGTCGCCGCGAGCACCACGAAGGAGAACGAGACACGATGACGCTGGTCATGGAAACCGCCACCGAATCCGCCTTCCAGCAGCTCAAGGCCGAGGTCACCGAGTGGGTCCGGGGCCGCGGTGAGGAGTGGGCGGACGAGATCGAGCGCACCGGCCGGGTCGCCCCGGAGCTGTTCCAGGAGCTCAAGGACAACGGGTGGCTCAGCCTCGCCGCCCCGACCGAGCTCGGCGGACGGGCGATCCCGTTCTCGCGCTACCTCGAGATCATGGAGATCGTCTCGCGTTCGCACGCGTCGATCCGGATGCTCGTGCACGTCATCAACGGCACCTGGCGCGCGATGGCCCCCTACGCGACGCCGGAGCAGATCGAGCAGGTCGTCAAGCCGAGCGTCGCGGGTGACAAGCTCGTCGCGTTCACCCTGACCGAGGCCACGGCCGGCACCGGCGCGGACATCCGCACCACCGTCCGCCGCGAGGGCGACACCTACGTCATGAACGGTGAGAAGCACCTCATCACGTTCGGCGTGCAGGCCGACTACTGGCTCATCGCCGCCCGCCTCGAGGGCACCAGCGGCCAGGACGGCACGGTCGCGTTCCTCATGCCGAACAGCGGGCTGCCGGGCGCCGAGGTGATCGACGACTCCGACACCATGGGCATCCGGGGCACCGACCACGCGATCCTGCGCTTCACCGACGTGCCCGTGCCGGCCAGTGCGCTGCTCGGCGCCGAGGGGCAGGGGCTCGAGGTCGCGCTCGGCGGCTTCCTGCTGCCGAGTCGCGTGTCCGTCGCCATGAGCGCCGTCGGCCTCGCCGAGCGTGCGAACGAGCTCGCCGTCGAGTACGCGAACAAGCGGGAGACCTTCGGCAAGCAGCTGTCCAGCCGCCAGGCGATCCAGTTCTACCTGGCCGAGAACTACGCCGACATCGCCGCCGCCCGCGCCCTGGTGCTCGAGGCCGCGCGCGCCTACGAAGAGGGCCGCCCGGACGCCGGCACGCTGTCCAGCGCCTCGAAGATGGTCGCGGTCGACATGCTCGCCCGCGTCACCGACAAGGCCCTGCAGGTTCACGGCGGCCAGGGCTACTGGAAGCGCAACGCGATCGAGCGCGTCTACCGCGACGCGCGCGCGCAGCGCTTCGAAGAGGGCACCAACGAGATCCAGAAGCTGGTCGTCGGCCGCGCCGTCGTCACCGGCAAGGCCGGGTTCTAGACAACAACCACCCACCGGACGGGAGGCCCGTGGCGGGCCCGCCACGCGCCTCCCGTCCCTCCCCACGCACGTAGAGGACCGCAGTGACCGACACCACCAACGCACCCATCGCACTGATCACGGGCGCTTCGCGCGGCATCGGCCGCCTGCTCGCGCAGAAGCTCGGCCAGCGCGGCGTGACCGTCGTGGTCACGTACAAGGGCAACGCCGACCTGGCCGAGGAGTCGCTGGCCGACGTCAAGGCCGCCGGCGGCGACGGGATCACCGCGCAGGTCGACATCGAGCAGCCGGAGTCGATCGACGCCCTGTTCGACCTGGTGCGGGACACCTACGGTCGCCTCGACCACTTCGTCGCGAACGCCGCCGCCAGCGCGTTCAAGCCGGTCAAGGAACTGAAGCTGCACCACCTGGACCGCAGCTACGCCACCAACGCCCGCTCGTTCGTGCTCGGGGCGCAGCGTGCCGCCGAGCTGATGGACCGCGGTGGGCGCATCGTCGTCGTGACCTCGTACGGATCGCTCCGCGCGTTCCCGACCTACGCCGCGCTCGGCGCGGCGAAGGCCATGAGCGAGTCGTACATGAAGTACATGGCGGTCGAGTTCGGTCCGCGCCAGATCACGGTGAACGCGGTCAACGGTGGCCTGATCGACACCGACTCGCTCGAGTACTTCTACACGAAGGTCCCCGGCCAGGCGCCGATCGACTCGGTGTTCGAGAAGCTCCCGCTGCAGCGCCCCGGCACCGCCGACGACATGGCCGACGCGGTGGACTTCCTGCTGTCCGACAAGGCCGGGTACATCACCGGGCAGGTGCTGTCGGTCGACGGCGGCCTGACCGTGATCGCCCCGCCGTTCTGGGCGGACACGACGTCGCCGCTGCGCGACGCGGTGCTCCCTGCTGACGACGCGGCTGTCGACGCGGCAGAGTAGGGGCATGAGCACCGTCGCCATGCCCGAGCTCGCCGTCGTCTCCTCGCCGTGGACACTCGGCCCCCTGACCCTGCCGAACCGGGTGGTCATGGGGTCGATGCACACCGGACTCGAGGTGCACGACGACGGTGGGGCCGGCATGGCGGCGTTCTACCGCGAACGTGCCGCCGGCGGCGCCGCCTGCATCATCACCGGCGGCATCGCGGTGAACGACGAGGCCCGTGGTGGCCCCGACTTCGCCGTGTTCGGTGTCGGGGGAGCGGACGAGCGGTTCCGCGCCGCGGTCGACGCCGTGCACGAGGAGGGCTCCACGATCCTCGCGCAGCTGTTCCACGCCGGGCGGTACGCGCTCGCCGCGGGGATGGTCGACCGGCACGGGGACCCCCAGCGCGTGGTGGCACCGTCGGCCCTGCCCTGGGCGGCCGCCCGTGGCGTGGTGCCGACCGAGCTGACGCCGGCCGAGATCGAGCGCACCATCGAGGACTTCGCCGCCGCGGCCCGGTCCGCGCGCGACATCGGGTTCGACGGCGTCGAGATCATGGCGTCCGAGGGCTACCTCATCAACCAGTTCCAGTCGCCGCTGACGAACCTGCGTGACGACGAGTGGGGCGGTTCGCCGGAGCGTCGACGGCGCTTCACTGTGGCGGTCGTCGAGGCCGTCCGTGCGGCGGTGCCCGACCTGGCCGTGACGATCCGGCTCTCCGGCGCCGACCTGATGCCCGGTTCGTCGACCGAGGACGACGTCGACGCCCTGGTGCACGACCTGCTGCCACTCGGGCTCGACGGCATCTCGGTCGGGATCGGCTGGCATGAGTCCCGTACCCCGACCGTGCAGGCCGCCGTGCCGCACGGGGCCTGGCTCGCCTACGCCGCGCGCATCGCCGGAGTCGTGCGCGCCTCGTCGTACCCCGACGTCCGGGTGATCGCGTCGAACCGGATGACCGACCTGCGCGACGGTGAGACCGTCCTCGCCGACGGGACCATCGACGCCGTCGCCTTGGCCCGACCGTTCCTCGCCGACCCCGCGCTCGTGAACCGGTCGTTGGCGGGCCGGTTCGCGCTGGTGAACACCTGCATCGGCTGCAACCAGGCCTGCCTCGACCGCTCGATCATCGGCGCGCCGGTGTCCTGCCTGGTGAACCCGCGCGCCGCCCGCGAGGTCGCCTTCCCCGCGCGTCCGACCACCGACCCGAAGCGCGTCGACGTCGTCGGCGGAGGACCGGCCGGTCTCGCCGCAGCCGTCGACGCCGCCCGACGCGGCCACCACGTCACCGTGTGGGAAGCCGCCGACCGGCTCGGCGGCCAGTTCGGCCTCGCCGCGCTCGTGCCCGGCAAGGAGGACTACGCCGCCACCGTGCGGGCTGCCCGCGCCGAGCTCGACGAGCGCGGGGCCACGGTGCACCTCGGCCGCCCGGCGACGCCCGCGGACCTGGCCGACAGCGACGCCGTGGTGCTCGCCGCCGGGGTGGTCCCGCGCGACGTCGACGTCCCCGGAGCACACCTGCCGCACGTCCTGTCGTACGAGCGGGCTCTGCGCGAGGGCGTGCCCGCCGGCACCGTCGCGCTCATCGGCGGCGGCGGCATCGGCGTCGACACCGCAGCGTTCCTGACCGAGTCGCCGGACGAGTCGGTCCGCGCCACCGAGTTCGCGGCGCGCTGGGACCTCGACGTCTCCGAGGAGCTCGTCGGCGACGTCCCCCAACGGCTGCCCGCCGCGTCGCGCACGATCCGGCCGGGCTCCGACGTCACCGTGCTCCGTCGATCGGGCAAGTTCGGGCAGGGCGTCGGGATCACCTCGCGCTGGGTCGCCATCGGTCGCCTCCGTGACGCGGGGGTGCGAATGGTCGGCGGCGTGCAGGAGTACCTGAGCATCGAGCCCGGTGCCCTCTGGATCCGCGACGAGCACGGCGAGGAGCGCGCGATCCCGGCGGACAACGTCGTGGTCTGCGCCGGGCAGGAACGCGCGATCGACACCGAGGGCGACGTGCGTGACGGACTCGTGACGGGCCTCCAGGCAGCCGGTGTGCCGTTCGCCGTCGTCGGCGGCGCACGCGACGCACGGAGCGTGGACGCGGTCCGCGCGACGTCCGAGGCCCTCGAAGCGGTCCGGCGACTCGCGCCGTAGCGCGTCGGCTCGCATCGCGGCCCGGAATCTGTAAGAATGAACGGTCGAATCGCCGCAGCTCGACCCTCTATCCAGCTGTGAGCGATCTCTCTCGAGCTTTCACCGTGTGTGCCCCCACGCCCGCGGTTCCAGTTCAACCACAACGTAAGCAAACAGGAGCAATTGTGGCTGTCAAGATCCGTCTGAAGCGTCTCGGTAAGATCCGTGCGCCCTACTACCGCATCGTCGTCGCCGACTCGCGCACCAAGCGCGATGGTCGTGTCCTCGAGGAGATCGGTCAGTACCACCCGACCGAGGAGCCCTCGGTCATCAAGATCGAGTCCGAGCGTGCGCTCTACTGGCTCGGCGTCGGCGCACAGCCGACCGAGCAGGTCGCGGCCCTCCTCAAGCTGACCGGCGACTGGGCCAAGTTCAAGGGCGAGAAGGACACCGCGTCCAAGGTCAAGGTCGCCGAGCCGAAGCAGGCCTTCCAGGTCGACTCCTCGAAGAAGGCCGTCCTCAAGCCGAAGTCGGAGAAGACGGCTCCCGCCGCCAAGACCGACGACGCCGAGACCGCCGACGAGACGACCGAGGCGTAGTCCTTGCTCGAATCCGCGCTGACGCACCTCGTCAAGGGGATCGTCGATCACCCTGACGACGTGCGCGTCGCCAGCTCCACCTCCCCGCGGGGCGAGGTCCTCGAGGTGCGCGTGCACCCCGAGGACCTCGGCCGCGTGATCGGTCGTGCCGGGCGGACCGCCAAGGCACTCCGCACCCTCGTCTCGGCCCTGGCCGACGGCAAGCGTGTGCGGGTCGACGTGGTCGACACCGATTCCTAGGGAGACGACCCAGCTCCGGGTGGGTCGAATCACGAAGGCACACGGGCTCAAGGGCGGCATCAAGCTCGAGCTCTACACCGACGACCCGGATCGTCGGTTCACCCCCGGTGCCACGTTCACGCTCCAGGTGCCCGACGACTCACCGTGGTCGGGCAAGACCCTCGAGCTGGACGAGCTCCGCTGGTACAACGGTCACCCCGTCGCGTTCTTCGCGGGGATCGACGACCGCACCGGCGCCGAGTCGCTCGCCCGGATCATCCTCTGGGTCGAGCAGGACGCCGACGCCGAGACCGGCGAGGACGACGCCTGGTACGACCACCAGCTGGTCGGGCTGAAGGTGCTGCGCGACGGCGTCGAGGTCGGCACCGTCGCCCGGGTCGACCACATGCCGGCGCAGGACCTGCTCGCGATCGACACCCCGTCGCGCGGCGAGGTCCTCGTGCCGTTCGTCGCGGCGATCGTGCCCGCGGTCGACATCGCTTCCGGCACCGTCACGGTCACGCCGCCGCAGGGTCTGTTCGAGGACCCCGAGGACACCTCCCGGCCCGAGACGGTCACGGACTAGCTGCCGTGCGGATCGACATCGTCACGATCTTCCCGGAGTTCTTCTCCGTGCTGGACGTGTCCCTGCTCGGCAAGGCCCGCTCCGGTGGGCTGCTCGACCTGCAGGTGCACGACCTGCGCTCCTGGACGACCGACCGGCACCGCACCGTCGACGACACCCCGTACGGCGGCGGCGCCGGCATGGTGATGAAGCCGGAACCGTGGGCGCAGGCGCTGGACGCCCTGCTGCGGCCGGACGGCTCGTCGACCCTCGTGGTCCCGACGCCCGCCGGCACGCCGTTCAAGCAGTCCATCGCGCGCTCGCTCGCGTCGACCTCCGACCACCTCGTGTTCGCCTGCGGGCGGTACGAGGGCATCGACGCCCGCGTCTTCGAGTGGGCGGCGTCACGCTGCTCGGTCGTCGAGCTCTCGCTCGGTGACTACGTGCTGAACGGCGGCGAGGTCGCGGCGATGGCCATGATCGAGGCCGTCGGGCGACTCGTCCCCGGCGTCGTCGGCAACCCCGAGTCCCTGGTCGAGGAGTCCCACGAGGACGGCCTGCTCGAGTACCCCTCGTACACGAAGCCCGCCGTGTGGCGTGACCACGCCGTGCCCGAGGTGCTGCTCAGCGGCCACCACGGCAAGGTCGCCGCGTGGCGGCACGAGCAGCAGGTGGAGCGGACGCGGCGCGTCCGGCCGGACCTGCTGCCGCCTGCCTGACCGGGGCGCGTCCGGCTGCCGGTTGACGCCTGCCGGCTGCCGGCTGCCGGCTGTTTTGTCGCTTTCGCGAAAGCGACAGTCTGCCGCGGAACATCCGCGGGCAACTGTCGCTGTCGCGCACATGACGGCGGCCACAGCCGAGATCTGTCGCTTTGGGGTACTGGTCGCGACCAGTGACGGATGGGAGGCGCGGGGCGGGACCGCACCGCGCCTCTAGTCCGTCAGCTGGTCGGGTCGGCGCGCTGGGCGCGACGCAGGGTCAGGACCTCGGGTCCGGACTCGGTGACCGCCACCGTGTGCTCGACGTGCGCAGCACGTGAGCCGTCGACGCTCCGGAGCGTCCAGCCGTCGTCGTCCTGGTACAGCTCGTCGGTGCCCTGCATGAGCCACGGCTCGATGGCCACCACCAGGCCCGGCCGGAGCTTGAGGCCGCGGCCCGGACGTCCGTCGTTCGGCACGTGCGGGTCGCCGTGCATGGTGCGACCGACGCCGTGTCCGCCGAACTGCAGGTTGACGCCGTAGCCGGCCTCGTGCGCGACGTGCCCGATCGCGTGCGACACGTCGCCGAGCTTGTTGCCCGGAGCAGCCTGCGCGATGCCGGCTGCGAGGGCACGCTCGACGGTCGAGATGAGCGTCTGGTCCTCGTCGCGGGGCGTCCCGACCTGCACCGACACGGCGGAGTCCGCCACCCAGCCGTCGACGCTCGCGGCGAAGTCGAGGCTGACGAGGTCGCCGTCCTGCAGCACGTGGTCGAACGGCAGACCGTGCAGCGCCGCGTCGTTCACCGAGGTGCACAGGTTCTTGCCGAACGGCGACTTGCCGAACGAGGGGTGGTAGTCGACGTAGCAGCTCTCGGCGCCCCGGTCGGCGATCATCCGCGCGGCGACGCGGTCGAGCTCGAGCAGGTTCACGCCGACGTCCACCGTGGCGAGCAGTTCGTCGAGGACGTCGGCCACGAACCGACCGGCGACGCGCAGTCCGTCGAGTTCCGTGGGGGTGCGCAGTTCGATCATGGGTCCATCCTCGCTGTTTTGCCCCCGGCGTTCCGTGTGGCAGTATGGATCGCTGTGCCCTGGCTGGACTCTGCCACGGGGGAGTCGCCGACACCGGGCACGCACCACCACTTCATCAGACATCGATCCGCGGCGACCCGTGTGCGTCCGCAGAGAGTAGAACAGCCATGAGCCAGCTCCTCGACAACGTCGACGCAGCATCGCTGCGGACCGACGTCCCGGACTTCCGCGCCGGTGACACCATCAAGGTGCACGTGAACATCGTGGAAGGCACGCGCTCGCGTATCCAGGTCTTCCAGGGTGTCGTCATCGGCCGTCAGGGCCACGGCATCGGCGAGACCTTCAAGGTCCGCAAGGTGAGCTTCCAGGTCGGCGTCGAGCGCTGGTTCCCGGTGCACTCGCCGATCATCGACCACATCGAGATCGTCACCAAGGGTGACGTCCGTCGCGCGAAGCTCTACTACCTGCGCGAACTGCGCGGCAAGGCGGCCCGCCGCAAGATCAAGGAGAAGCGCGACGCCTGATCGCCTTCACAGTGAGCGTCCGCGAGCCGGACGCCGCTGCTGGCCCCTCGCCGATGTACGGTTGTGCATCGACGGGGGGCTTTCCCTTTGCGCCCGCTCAACCCGGGCGGGCACGGTGTGAACGAGAGCGGAAATGACGGACACGACTGAGGAATCCGGGCGCAGGCCCCGGCCCGAGAAGCAGCGCAACGGGATCCTCACATTCCTCCGCGACCTCGTCATCATCTTCATCGCGGCGCTGCTCGTGTCGTTCTTGGTCAAGACGTTCCTGATCCGCTCGTTCTACATCCCGTCGGCGTCGATGGAGAACACGCTGCAGATCAACGACCGCGTGATCGTCAACGAACTCGTCCCGGGTGTCGTGGCACTGAAACGCGGCGACGTCGTGGTGTTCAAGGACCCGGGTGGATGGCTCGCCGGGTCCGAGGTGCCGAGCGTCACGCCGGACACCCAGCCCGCGAAGGCGATCGACTGGGTCCTGACGCAGATCGGCCTCGGGACGGGCGACAGCGACGACCACCTCATCAAACGCGTGATCGGTCTGCCGGGGGACAAGGTCTCCTGCTGCAACGACCTCGGGCAGATGTCGGTGAACGGCGTCCCGATCAAGGAGCCGTACCTCAAGCTGCCGGCCGGCGCCCCTGCCTCAGCGACCGACTTCTCCGTCACCGTGCCGAAGGGCACCATCTGGGTGATGGGCGACAACCGCAACGACTCCAAGGACTCCCGCTACAACGGGGACACGCCGTCGAAGGGGTTCGTGCCGTTGTCCGACGTGACCGGCCGGGCCTTCGTGATCTCCTGGCCGACGAGCCGCTGGACGTGGCTCGACGACCACCCCGAGGTGTTCGCCGGGGTGGAGGAGCGCGACCAGTGACCGCCGTCCGCCCCTCCCTCCGCGTCGAGAAGCGGCTGCTGGCCGAAGGCCGTGTCACGGTCATCGGGATGGACGAGGTCGGACGCGGTGCGATCGCCGGTCCTGTCGGCGTGGGCGTCGCGGCCGTGACGATCGACGTCGGGCGGGTCCCGCAAGGTCTGGCCGACTCGAAGCTGCTGTCCGCCACCCGCCGGACGGACCTGGTCCCCGTCGTCACCCGGTGGGCGCGCACCGCCGTCGGCATGGCGTCCGCCGAGTACGTCGATCGGCAGGGGATCGTCCCGGCGCTCGGAGCTGCAGGGGCGCAGGCGCTCGAGTCCCTGGTCGCCGGGGGCCTGTCGCTCGACGGCGCCGTCGTCGTGCTGGACGGGTCCTTCGACTGGCTGACCCGTGCCGTCCCCGCGTCGCTCCGTCCGACGACGGACCCGCTCGAGGTCGTCGTGCAGGTCAAGGCCGACCGGGACTGCGCCTCGGTCGCCGCGGCGTCGATCGTGGCGAAGGTCGCGCGGGATGCCCTGATGATCGCAGCCCACGACGAGGCACCGCACTACGCCTGGGCGTCGAACAAGGGCTACGGCTCGACCGTGCACTACGACGCCATCCGCGCGGTCGGAGCACACGCACTGCACCGCAAGTCATGGCTGCACCAGGCGTCGAGCGTGTCACTCGAGGGCTTCGACGCGCTCGTCGGCTGACGCGCTGCGGTCGCGCCCGCCTGCCGTGCCTGTGGCCCGCGAGGTTCCGAAATCTCGGCATCTCGGCCCATGCCCGGTGCCGCCGCGGAACCTCGGCGGAGCGCACACGGCGTGTTGTGGAACCTCGGTGGGCTCGGATCGGGAGCGGATGCCGAGCTTGCTCGCACTTCCGTCTTCGGGTGCATCCCTCGAGCTGCTGTCGCACACTGGTGCGGCTGCCGCCGTAGACTGTGGGCGCAATGGATGAGGACGAATTCGACGACTACGACCGCGAGGTCGAGCTGGCCCTGTACCGCGAGTACCGCGACGTCGTGTCGCAGTTCCGCTACGTGGTCGAGACCGAGCGGCGTTTCTACCTGGCGAACGAGGTCGAACTCGTGCGCCGGGACACCGAACACGATTTCTACTTCGAACTGACGATGAACGACGTCTGGGTGTGGGACGTCTACCGTTCCGACCGGTTCGTCAAGGGCGTCCGCGTCCTCACGTTCAAGGACGTGAATGTCGAAGAACTGACATCGCGAGAACTCGAACTGCCGAAGGAACTCGCACTCGACGAGTGATCGTCAATTCCGGTGCATTCGGCGAATCGCCGGTGATCGGTGACGTGCCGGAATTCCACGCGCTATTCTGGTCGGGATTTCCCGTCCAATGAACAGGAGCCGCGCATGGCACAGAAGGTCACCGTCCAGCTCGTCGACGACCTCGACGATTCCCCCATCACCACCGGTGAAGGTCGCACGGTCGAATTCGGTTTCGACGGCTCGTCGTACGAGATCGACCTGACGAACGACAACGTCGACAAGTTCCGCGAAGCGATCTCCGACTACATCGCCGCAGCGCGCAAGGTCTCCGGTCGTCGCACCGGCAGCACGGCGCCGAAGTCGGCCCCGAAGCGTGGCAACTCCGAAGAGCTCGGCAAGATCCGCGAGTGGGCGAAGGAGAACGGCTACGAGGTCTCGACCCGTGGTCGTATCTCGACCCAGGTGCAGGAAGCGTACGCAGCCGCACACTGAGCCGCTGTCGACGAAGGACCCGGATGATCGCGATCACCCGGGTCCTTCGTCATTCCTCCCCAAGGGCGATCGTCGTCGTCTGATTCCACAGAGTCTTCGTCGGTGCACATCCTCGCTGCCGTTCCCGCGATCGTTGCCGTGGAGGCAATGACATGGAACAGAAGCTGCACGATCGCCCTGGACGAACACTCCGGAACGGCCGCCTGGGGCGGTTCGGCGAGGACCAGGCCGTGGCGTGGTTGCACGAACGGGGTTTCCGGGTCCTCGAGCGGAATTGGCGGTGCGCCCGGGGCGAGATCGACATCGTCGCGTGGGATTCCTGCACACTCGCGTTCATCGAGGTGAAGACGCGATCCGGTACGACGACGGGGCATCCGTTCGAGGCGATCACGGCGACGAAGCTCACCCGGATGCGACGACTCGTGGCCGAGTGGTTCGACGCCCATCCGGAGGTGTCGGCACGCGCGATCCGCATCGACGTGGTCGCGGTCCACGTCGACGGCCCGCGGACGGCCGTGCAACACGTGGCGGGTGTGCTGTGACGGGCATCGGCCGTGCTGCGGCCGTCGCCCTGCTCGGCGTGACCGGGCGCCGGATCGAGGTCGAGGCCCACCTGACCAGCCAGCTGCCCGCCTTCAGCATCATCGGACTGCCGGACACTTCGCTCGGCGAGGCGCGCGAGCGAGTCCGTGCCGCCGCTGCGAACGCCGGGTGTCCGTTGCCGGCTCGTCGGATCACGGTGAACCTCACGCCCGCGGCGATCCCGAAACGGGGTTCCGGGTTCGACCTGGCGATCGCGATGGCCGTGCTCGCCGGCGCCGGACTCGCACCCGACGTCAGTGAACGGATCGTCTACATCGGGGAGCTCGGTCTGGACGGTCGGGTCCGACCGGTCGCCGGAGTCATCCCGATGTTGCTCGCCGCCCGCGACGCCGGGGCCGACCGAGTCGTGCTGCCGATCGGCAACCTGCCCGAGGCCCGCGTGGTCGACGGCGTGCGCACCACCGGGGTCGACTCACTCCGTGCGGCTGCGATCGACGCCGGCGCGCTGCTGCCGCCGGTCGAGGTCGACGCGGTGCTGCCGGTGCCGGTGCCCTCGGTCCAACGCCCGGTGGCCGAACTGGCGGATGTCGTCGGGAACCCGATCGGGGTGCGCGCCGTCGTCGCCGCGGCGGCCGGTGGGCACCATGCGCTCCTGCTCGGTCCACCCGGTGCCGGCAAGACGATGCTCGCGGAGCGCCTGCCCGGGCTCCTGCCCGACCTCGACGACGCGACCGCGCTCGAGGTCGCCGCCGTCCGGTCCGTCGCCGGACTCGGGCCGGCGTCGTGGAGCACGAAGCCCCCGTGGGAGGCCCCGCACCACTCCGCGTCGGCGATCTCCCTGATCGGCGGCGGCTCCGGTGTGCTGCGACCCGGAGCAGTGTCGCGGGCGACCGGCGGCATCCTGTTCCTCGACGAAGCACCGGAGTTCCCCCGTGCGGTGCTCGACGCGCTCCGCCAGCCGCTCGAGTCCGGTCGGATCACCATCCACCGGGCTGCGGGCGCCGCCGAGTTCCCCGCGCGGTGCCAGGTCGTGCTCGCTGCCAATCCCTGCCCGTGCGGCAACGCCGGCGGAGCGCACGGCCAACCGTGTGAGTGTCCGCCGAGTGCGGTCCGGCGCTACCTCGGGCGGATGTCCGGACCGCTGCTCGACCGGATGGACATCCGGGTGCTCGTGCCCCGGGTGACGACCGGGAAGATGCGTGGTACCGACGGGAGCACGCCGACGACGGCCGAGGCCCGCGCCGGCGTCGCCGCGGCCCGCGCTCGGATGGCCGAACGCCTCCGGGACACCGGGTGGACGAAGAACGCCGAGGTCACCGGAGCCTGGCTGCGGGCGGACGGTCGGATCGAACCCGGTTCGACCACCGAGCTCGACCGGGCGCTCGACCTCGGCACCCTGACCATGCGGGGATGGGACCGGGTGATGCGGCTCGCGTGGACCCTCGCCGACCTCGAAGCGGTCGACCGTCCGAGCAGAGCACACGTCCGGGGTGCTCTTGCCCTGCGGAGCGCGCTGTGAGCGGCGTGGGGCCCGGCCACGGCAGCGAACTGCTCGCCGCGATCCGGCGGGTCCTCGGGACTGACGGTGCGTCGGACCCGGTCCAGACCGCCGCTCGGGTCGCGTGGTCCGTGATCGTGGAGCCCGGGGACTCCGTCGCCGGTGAGCTCATGGCGGCCCTCGGGTCGGAGCGCGCCCTCGGCTCGGTCCTGCTGGCAGCCGACGGTGCGTTCGAGGATCTGCTCGACGGGTGTGTGGAGGCCGGCGTACCCGGTGCGGAGGATCCCGATGCGTTCGCCGGTGTCCTGCACACGGCCATCGACCGGTGGCGACCGCGCTTGGTCCGGTCCGACGTGGCCGACGTCGTCGCCTCGGCCGAAGCCGTCGGGGCACGACTGCTCGTGCCCGGGTCCGCTGGGTGGCCGACGGCGATCGACGACCTCGGCCCCCACGCACCACTCGTGCTCTGGACTCGCAGCGCCACGGCGGGTGTCGGCGACGGGGCACCCGCCCTGGCCGTGGTCGGGTCGCGGGCGAACACCATCGCCGGGGCCGAAGCAGCCGCCGAGATCACCTCGTCCGCCGCGGACGCCGGCTGCACGATCGTCAGCGGCGGCGCCTACGGGATCGACGCGGTCGCACACCGGGTGGCGATCGCCGCAGGGGTCCCGACGATCGCGGTCCTGGCCGGGGGGATCGATCAGCTCTACCCCGCCGGCAACGTCCAGCTGCTCCACAACGTCGCTCGGCAGGGCGCCCTGGTGGCGGAGTCGGCGCCGGGGACCCGCCCGACCCGGTGGCGCTTCCTGGCCCGGAACCGGTTGATCGCCGCCCTCGCCGATGCTGCGGTCGTCGTGGAGGCCGGTGCGCGGTCCGGTGCGCTCAACACCGCGCACCACGCCGGGCAGCTCGGTCGCCCGGTGTTCGCCGTCCCGGGAGCGTTCGCGTCCTCGGCGTCGGTCGGGTGCCACCGGCTCGTGGCGCAGGGCCGGGCGCAGCTCGTCGTGCACCCGGGGGACCCGGTCGCCGCGATGCGTCCCGTGCCCCCATCCGCTGCGACCGCGGCGGCGGACGAACCCCTCGTGTCGGTCCAGCGCGATCCCGAGGTCGTCCGGGTCCTCGACGCGCTCGGCCGTCGTGCCCTGCCAGAGGCCGAGATCGCTCGACGGTCCGGGCTGTCCGGAGCTGCGGTGGCGGACGCCCTCGCGCTCGCGCAGTTGCAGGGGCTCGTGGCGCACAGCAGCGGCGGGTGGGGCCGCGCATGACGTCGGCCAGCCGTACGCTGACGACGTGGCGGACCGAGCAGAGCAGAAGGAAGAGCGACTCGTGGCAGCGGTCGACTCGTTCCTCGGGCACGCTCGACACGCCAGGGGGCTCAGCGAGCAGACGCTCCGCGCGTACGCGAACGACCTCGAGCAGTTCGTCGAGTTCGCCGCGCGACGCGACGTCGTCGGCATCGACGGGGTCGACCTCGAACTCCTCCGTGACTGGTTGTGGGAAGCCGACCAGCGGGGGCTCGCACGGTCCACGATCGCCCGCCGGTCGTCGTCGGTGCGGGCGTTCACCCGGTGGGCGAGCGAGACCGGGGTGACCGCGACGGACGCCGGCGTGCGGCTCCGTGCACCGAAGGGCGGCTCGCACCTGCCGCGGGTGGTGTCGGCCGACCAGGTCCGTGGGTTGCTCGACGGCCTCGCGGCCCGTGCAGCGACCGACGATCCCGGTGCGCTGCGGGACCTGGCGCTCGTGGAGCTCCTGTACGCCGCGGCGATCCGGGTGAGCGAGCTCGTCGGCATCGACGTCGCCGACGTCGATCGCGGGCGGCTTACGGTCCGCGTGCTCGGGAAGGGCGGGAAGGAGCGGGTCGTGCCGTTCGGTGTCCCGGCCCGTGACGCACTCGAGGCGTGGACGTCGCGGGGGCGTCCGACCCTCGCGGCGCGGGCCGACGTACCGAGCACGGCACTGTTCCTCGGCGACCAGGGTGGCCGGCTCGGGGTGCGGAGTGCGTACCGCGTGGTGGCTCGGCTGCTCGGGGACCTTCCCGGCGAAGGGCCGAGCGGACCGCACACCTTCCGGCACACCGCGGCGACGCACCTGCTCGACGGGGGAGCGGACCTGCGGGCGGTCCAAGAACTGCTCGGGCACGCGAGCCTCGGGACGACGCAGATCTACACGCACGTGTCCTCAGCACGGCTGCGCGAGGTCTACCGGACGGCCCACCCGCGCGCCTGACGGCGCGACCGCCGGACCGGCGCCGTGCCCCGCGAGCGACCGTCGGACCGGCGCCGAGCGACCGTCGGACCGGCGCCGAGCGACCGCCGGACCGGCGCCGCGCACTCGTGCGGTTGCGCGGCGTCGGAACGTCGGAACGTTGGAACGGCGCGACCGTTACGTCGCACGTCGAAGTTGCACGTCGCCCACCGCTCGTCGCCGACGCTCACCCCGGCCAGGCGGACTCCGGCAACAGCACGGGCCACTCGGCCACGGGAAGGTACGGCGTCGGGTCCACGTAGCGGCCGTCGATCCGCGCGCCGAGGTGCAGACACGGGGCCGAGGCCGGGCAGTGCCCCACGGACACCAAGCCGACCTGATCACCCTGTCGGACGTCGTCCCCAGTGGCGACGAGCGGCTGCACCGAGTCGAGGGTGCTGACGAGCCCGCCGCCGTGGTCGACCGTCACGACGCTCCTGCCGCCAACGGGTCCGGCGAACGCCACCGTGCCGTCGTCGACCGCCGCCGCACTCGTGCCGAGCGGCGCCGGCACGTCGATCCCGCGGTGACCGGCGGCGTAGTCGTCGGACGGTGGCTCCCACCCGCGCTCGACCACCCGCGTTCCGGTCGGCCAGATCCACGGTTCGGCAGCACGAGTCGCCGCCGTGCCATACCGGTGGTCGCGCAGGTCCTCCGGCGCGGGCACGGGTTCGGGCAACGACGCGGTGGCCGTCCAGAACGCCCCGAGCATCCCGATCACCACCACCATCGCGGCGACCGGAGGGAGCCGAGTGCCGGAGCCGGGGAACAGGAGCATGCCGTCACTCTGTCCGCCACGGACCGGCTACACGACCGAGGTGAGGCGGTCCGTGGAGGGTGGGGCGGGCCTCCCGGCCTGTGGAGGGACGACGCGACCGCAACGAACGACGTCCTCGATGTCGCACGACATCGACGGTGTCGTTCCGAGTCGAGGCGACTCCCGACCCGCCCGCGCCCCGCGCCCCGCCCCGCGCACCGAGCGCACCCGGTTATGACCACATCCACCACGAGGAGTACAGTCGGGGCCGCTCCGGACCACGCAACGCCGCACGGACGGCGAACGAGCCGACCGCCGGGGCACCGTGCCCACAGCAGCACGGCCGGCAGAACCCAGGAGCATCGTGTCCAACACAGCCACCGGGCACGGCGAGGACCGTGCGTTCAAGGGGAAGGTCACCGCGTTCGCCATCGCAGCAGCGGTGGGCGGTTTCCTCTTCGGCTTCGACTCGTCGGTCATCAACGGCGCCGTCGAGGCCATCAAGGGCGAGTTCGGCCTGTCCGAGGCGGCGAGCGGCTTCGCCGTCGCGTCCGCCCTCATCGGCTGTGCGTTCGGCGCCTACTTCGCCGGTCGACTCGCTGACCGCTGGGGCCGCACCCGGGTGATGTTCTGGGCCGCGGTGCTGTTCCTGGTGAGCTCGATCGGCTCCGGCTTCGCGTTCGCCACGTGGGACTTCGTCCTGTGGCGTCTCGTCGGCGGCCTCGGCATCGGTACGGCCTCGGTGATCGCGCCGGCGTACATCTCCGAGGTGTCGCCGAAGGCGATCCGCGGGCGCCTGGCCTCGTTCCAGCAGCTCGCGATCACGCTCGGTATCTTCGCCGCGCTGCTCTCCGACCAGTTCTTCGCCGTCACGGCAGGCAGCGCGTCCGCCGAGGTCTTCGGCCTGCCGGCCTGGCGTTGGATGTTCCTGGTCGGCGTGATCCCGTCGGTGGTCTACGGCATCCTCGCGATCACGCTGCCGGAGTCGCCGCGCTACCTGCTCGCCAAGGGGCGGACGGAGGACGCCCGCGCGGTCATGACGAAGATCGTCCCGCGCGACACGGTGAACACGAGCCTGGAGGAGATCCAGGACGGCATCAAGAAGGAAGCCAACGAGAAGAAGGGCTCCATCCGGGGCAACCGCTTCGGCCTGCAGCCCATCGTCTGGGTCGGCATCATCCTGGCCGTGCTGCAGCAGTTCGTCGGCATCAACGTGATCTTCTACTACTCGACGACGCTCTGGCAGGCCGTCGGGTTCAAGGAGAGCGACTCCTTCCTCATCTCCACGATCACGTCGGTGGTCAACGTCGCGGTCACGTTCATCGCGATCTTCCTGGTCGACAAGGTCGGTCGGAAGCCGCTGCTCGTCACCGGTTCCGCCGGCATGTTCGTGTCGCTGGCGATGGTCGCGATCGCGTTCTCGCAGTCGACGATCGTGGACGGCAACCCGAGCCTGCCCGGCGCGTGGGGCGTCATCGCCCTCATCTTCGCGAACCTGTTCGTCGTGTCGTTCGGTGCGACGTGGGGTCCGCTCATGTGGGTGCTGCTCGGCGAGATGTTCCCGAACCGCATCCGCGCCACGGCGCTCGGCATCGGCTCGGCCGCCAACTGGGTCGCGAACTTCATCGTCACGATCACCTTCCCGGTGCTGTCCGGCTTCAACCTGACGGTCACGTACGGCATCTACGCGCTGTTCGCGCTGATCTCGTTCTTCTTCGTCATCGCGAAGATCCCGGAGACCAAGGGTCGCTCGCTCGAGGAGATGGGCATCTCCGCCGAGGGCGACACGGTGAACGCGAAGGCGTGATCAGACGCGTCTGAGACACCCAGAACACCGGACAGGAGGCCCGGATCACGTCAGCCGGTCGGCGCGCGTGATCCGGGCCTCCTGTCTGCTAGCATTTCTCCAGCAGTGCGCTGATGCGCGCTGACTTCGCGTGTCCAAAGGGTCGTCAACGGTTCGCCGTCTCCGACCCGGCACCCGACCACCGGTCCCGCTCTCACGAGCGGGCGGTCGCGTGCCAGGACGCCAGGGATCACGACCTCCGGTCGTGCTCGACACAACCGCAACAGGGGCACAGCACAGCTGCGCTCCGAGAACACAGAAGGAGGACGGCACATGGCCGTCGTCACCATCCGCCAGCTGCTCGACAGCGGCGTCCACTTCGGACACCAGACCCGTCGGTGGAACCCGAAGGTGAAGCGCTTCATCCTCGCCGAGCGCTCGGGCATCCACATCATCGACCTGCAGCAGTCGCTGGCCTTCATCGACCGCGCGTACGACTTCGTCAAGGAGACGGTCGCGCACGGTGGCACGATCCTCTTCGTGGGCACCAAGAAGCAGGCGCAGGGCTCCATCGCCGAGCAGGCGACCCGCGTCGGCCAGCCGTACGTCAACCAGCGTTGGCTCGGCGGTCTGCTCACGAACTTCCAGACGGTCTCCAAGCGCCTCGCGCGCATGAAGGAGCTCGAGGAGATCGACTTCGACGACACGACGAAGGGCTTCACCAAGAAGGAGCTCCTCATCAAGAAGCGCGAGCTGGACAAGCTCCACAAGACCCTCGGTGGTATCCGCAACCTCACGCGGACCCCGAGCGCGCTCTGGATCGTCGACACCAAGAAGGAGCACCTCGCCGTCGACGAGGCGCAGAAGCTCGGTATCCCGATCATCGGCATCCTCGACACCAACTGCGACCCCGACGAGATCACGTACCCGATCCCGGGCAACGACGACGCGATCCGCTCCGTCGGTCTCCTCACCCGCATCGTCGCCGACGCCGCGGCCGAGGGCCTGAAGACCCGCCACAACGGTGGCGACGACGAAGAGGCCGCAGAGCCCCTCGCCGAGTGGGAGCAGGAGCTCCTCGGTGGCGACGCCGCGACGCCGTCCGCCGACGCCGCTCCCGAGGGTGCGACCGTCGAGGAGAACAACGCTGACGCGCAGGTCGCCGCGAAGGAGATCGGCGAGCCGATCGCCGACGACGCGAAGAACGCGGAGCCGACGGCCGAGGCCGAGGCAGCCGCGGAGACCACCCCCGCCGAGTGACCTGTCGCAGGCGCCGGACCCGATCGGGTCCGGCGCCTGCGTCACCACTCTCCACACACGTACCGTCCAGAAAGGACAGTCAATGGCAAACTTCACCGCTGCTGACGTGAAGAAGCTCCGCGAGGACCTCGGCGCCGGCATGATGGACGCGAAGAACGCGCTCGTCGAGGCCGACGGCGACTACGACAAGGCCGTCGAGCTGCTCCGCATCAAGGGTGCGAAGGCCGTCGCCAAGCGCGACGACCGTGCCACCTCCGAGGGCGTCGTCGTCGCGAGCTCCGAGAACGGCGCCGCCACGGTCGTCGAGCTCGCGAGCGAGACCGACTTCGTCGCGAAGAACGAGAAGTTCACGACGCTGGCCGACAAGGTGCTCGGGGCCGTCGCGGCCGCCGGTGCAGCTGACGTCGCCGCCGCGAACGCCGCCCCCGTCGACGGCAAGACCGTCCTCGAGGTCGTCAACGAGTCGGCCGCCGCACTGGGCGAGAAGCTCGAGGTCCGCACGGTCCGCCGTGTCGAGGGCTCGGCCTTCGAGATCTACCTGCACAAGACCAGCCAGGACCTGCCGCCGCAGATCGCCGTCGTCATCGCGTACGAGGGTGACAACGCTGCCGAGGCCCGCTCGATCGCCCAGCACGTCGCGTTCGCGAACCCGACGTACCTGACCCGCGACGAGGTCCCGGCCGACGAGATCGCCAAGGAGCGTGCGACCGTCGAGGCGATCACGCGCGAGGAGGGCAAGCCCGAGGCTGCGCTCCCGAAGATCGTCGAGGGTCGGGTGAACGCCTACATCAAGCAGGTGTCGCTCCTCGACCAGGACTACGCGAAGGACAACAAGATCTCCGTCGCGAAGGCCGCCGAGAAAGCCGGCATCACGATCCAGGGCTTCGCCCGCGTCAAGGTCGGCGCGTAACGAACCCGTGACGGGGTCAGGAACCAACCAGGTTCCTGGCCCCGTTTTTCGCGCCTCCGGGCGCGACACACACGCGACACATCCGCGAGTACATTTCCACGAGACCACGACGAAGGGTGCGATCAGATGACCGACGAGAAGACCGGACGACGCCGCGTACTGCTGAAGCTGTCGGGAGAGGCCTTCGGGGCCGGATCGCTCGGCGTGAACCCCGACGTGATCGGGGCCATCGCCAAGGAGATCGCCGTCGCCGCGCGCGAGGTCGAGATCGCGATCGTCGTCGGCGGGGGCAACTTCTTCCGCGGCGCCGAGCTCTCGCAGCGCGGGATGGACCGCGGCCGTGCCGACTACATGGGCATGCTCGGCACCGTGATGAACGCGCTGGCGCTGCAGGACTTCCTCGAGCAGGCCGGGGCCGCGACACGCGTGCAGTCGGCCATCGCGATGACCCAGGTCGCCGAGCCGTACATCCCGCGGCGCGCCGAGCGGCACCTCGAGAAGGGCCGCGTCGTCATCTTCGGCGCCGGCGCCGGTCTGCCGTACTTCTCGACCGACACGGTGGCCGCGCAGCGAGCACTCGAGATCAAGGCCGACGAGGTCCTCGTCGCCAAGAACGGTGTCGACGGCGTGTACACGGCGGACCCGAAGAAGGACGCCACGGCCGAGAAGCTGCACCACGTGACCTACCAGGACGCGCTCCTGAAGGGCCTGAAGGTCGTCGACGCCACCGCGTTCTCGCTCTGCATGGACAACGGCATGCCGATGCACGTCTTCGGCATGGAGGGCGACGGCAACGTCCAGGCCGCCATCCGTGGCGAGCGCATCGGCACGGTGGTCAGCAACTGACCCGCACCGCTGACTAGACTCGACGCCAGTACCGAAGGAGTAACACCGTGATCAGTGATGTCCTGACCGAAGCCACCGAGAAGATGGCGAAGGCTGTCGAGGTCGCCAAGGACGACTTCTCGACCGTCCGCACCGGCCGCATCAACGCGGCGCTCTTCCAGAAGATCCCGGTCGAGTACTACGGCACGCCGACGCCGCTCGCGCAGCTCGCGTCGCTGCAGACGCCCGAGGCCCGCACGCTCATCGTGACGCCGTACGACAAGACGGCGCTCAAGGAGATCGAGCGCGCCATCGCGACGTTCCCGAACCTCGGCGCCAGCCCGACGAACGACGGCGACATCGTCCGCGTGACGATCCCGGAGCTCACCAAGGACCGCCGCAAGGAGTTCGTCAAGCTGGTGCGGACGAAGGGCGAGGACCACAAGGTCGTCATCCGGAACATCCGCCGCAAGGCCAAGGACGACCTCGACGCACTCAAGGGTGAGATCTCGGACGACGAGATCTCGCGCGGTGACAAGGACCTCGAGGCCCTGACGAAGAAGCACGTCGACCAGATCGACGAGTCGCTGAAGAAGAAGGAAGCCGAACTCCTCGAGGTCTGATGCGCCGCCCGGACCAGGGCGGTGAACGCCCCACAGCAGAGCACGGACCCGACCACACCGGGCCCGTGAAGAAGGGGCTCCGCCAGGACTTCGATGCGCGTGCCCGAGCGGCCCGCACCGACTTCGAGGCGCAGCTCCGGCAGCGCAAGGCCGACTTCGGTGCGCGCAACGAGGCCCTGACGGCGCGCACCGGGCGCAACCTGCCGGCGGCGATCGGCATCGCGCTCGCGTTCGCCGTGGTCATGCTCGGCACGCTCCTCATCTGGCCGCCGTCGTTCATGGTCGTGGCGGCGTTCCTGCTCGGCGTGGGCGTCTACGAGCTCACGAGCGCCATGCGCTTCGCCGGCCGGGACGTCCCGCGGATCCCGAGCGTCGCCGTCGCGATCGCGATCGTGCCGGCGGCGTTCCTGCTCGGGCAGGTCGCGGCACTCTTCACGCTGCTCGGTGGCATCGTCCTGATCAGCCTCTGGCGTCTGGTCGAGGTCGCGCTCTCGCGGCAGAAGCCGTCGGCCGGCGACGTGTTCCGCGACGTCACGAACGGCCTGTTCGTGCAGGCGTACATCTCGCTGCTCGGCGCCTGTGTCGTCCTGCTCTCCGCGCAGTCGCAGGGCAACCTGTGGGTGATCGGCTTCATCCTGGTCGTCGTCGCTGTCGACACCGGTGCCTACGCCACCGGGTTGAACCTCGGCAAGCACCCGATGGCGCCGCGGATCAGCCCGAAGAAGACGTGGGAGGGCTTCGCCGGATCGGTCGCAGCGAGCATCATCGTCGGCATCCTGGTCGCCTGGCTCATGCTCGGCCTGCCGTGGTGGACCGGCGTCGTGCTCGGCGTGCTGATCTCCGGGTCCGCGACCCTGGGTGACCTCACCGAGTCGATGATCAAGCGCGACCTCGGCATCAAGGACATCTCGTCCTTCCTGCCCGGGCACGGCGGACTGCTCGACCGCATCGACAGCATCCTGCCGTCGGCTGCCGTCGCCTACGTGCTGTACCTGATCGTCAACCACTGACCGACCTCGATCGACCTCGTCGGCCCACCCTGAGCGCCGCCCTCAGCGCGTCCAGGTTGTGCCACGGGTCGGGACTGGCAGAATGACGCCGTGGCCACCACCTTCCCGACCGCAGCCCGCTCCGCCCTCGGATACGACGTCGACGAAGTCGAGCGTTTCCTCGAGGACGCCCGTCGTGCGTACTCCGCCGACGACAGCGCCCCCGGCATCGAGGCTGCGAAGATCCGCGCCACCGCGTTCTCGATGCGCAAGGGCGGCTACTCCACCTCGCACGTCGACGCAGCGCTGGAGCGCCTCGAGGACGCCTTCGCGGCCCGGGAGCGCGAGCGGGAAATCGGCGACGCCGGGCAGAAGGCCTGGTACGCCGAGGCCCGCACGAAGGCCTCCGACGTCGTGGCCCGCCTCGAGCGCCCGGACGGACAGCGGTTCAACCGGGTGAGCGTGCTCGGCACCGGCTACCACCCGAAGGACGTCGACGCGTTCGCGGCCCGCCTCGGCGGCTACTTCCGCGAGGGCAAGCCGCTGAGCCTCACCGAGGTGCGGTCGATCGTGTTCCGCCCGAAGCACGGCGGCTACCGCGAGGGCCAGGTGGACGCGCTGCTCGACGCCGTCGTCGAGGTCATGCTCGCCGTCCGCTGACGACGCGCTGCACCCAGATGCTTCGCTTTCCGTGATCGTTCCGTTACCCTGGTCCTACTCATGGGCAGGCACACGGCAGACCACAGCTCCGACCGCGATCCCCGCGAGCACCTCAGCCTCCAGGCTTCGGGTGAGCGCCGCGCGGCACTGAACCGAACCCGTACGGCGGACACCTCGGTGCTCCAGGCGAACCCGCAGGTCCTGCCGGAGACCGGTCCCGTCGCGACGCCGAAGTCCGTCGCAGCGAACCGCGTGTCCGACGAACGCATCGCCGCGTTCGCGCACGAGGCCCCCGCGGCCCGGGTGGACCCGCGTGCCGCGAAGCAGCGCACCGCGACGGCGCAGCAGCCGAGCCGTGGCGCAGCCGCCGCGGTCAACGCCTTCGCACGGAAGCGTTCCTCGGTTCCGGCGTTCTCGTTCGTCGGGGTCTTCCTCTTCGTCGGGGCGTCGCTCTTCAACCCGCTCCAGGCCGACGTCGCGCAGGCCGCGGTCGACACCCCGGTGCTCGTGAAGACGCCGCAGGCCCCGCAGCAGTACACCGCGCACGGCACCTACGGCGACGCCGCTGCCGACCGTGACGGCTACGGCGTGACCGTGCCGGCGCCCAAGGTCGTCAAGCCCGTCGTCGAGGAAGAAGCCGACGACGCCACCACCGACGAGACGACCGACGCCGCCGCGACCGAGACCGAGAGCGTCTCCGCCGCGAACACGCTGGCCGCCGTGGCCGCGACGCCCGACGCGGGCAGCGCACAGGCCATCGCCCTGCAGCTCGTCACGGCCCGGGGCTGGGGAACCGACCAGTACAACTGCCTCGTCTCGCTGTGGAACAAGGAGTCCGGGTGGCGGGTGAACGCCTACAACCCCAGCGGTGCGTACGGCATCCCACAGGCGCTCCCGGGCAGCAAGATGGCGACCGCCGGTGCCGACTGGCAGACGAACCCCGCGACGCAGATCACGTGGGGTCTCAACTACATCGCCGGTGTCTACGGCACTCCCTGCGGCGCCTGGGGCCACAGCCAGGCGAACAACTGGTACTGATCGGCAGTTGGGGTGCCGCGCAGCAACCGGCCGCGGCGTCCCCGTGGTCGCGACGTCGAGCCTGACGAGGACACCGGCCTCGATCGGCTGATGAGCTCGTGGAAGCGCACCGAGGTGCGTCGCGGGCGGGAGTACCTCGTCCAGCCCGTCTCCGCGGCCTCGGCGCAGAAGGAGTACGTCTGCCCCGGGTGCGGCGGTACGGTCCTGCCCGGCACCGCACACGTGGTGGTCTGGCGTTCCGACGGGGTCCTCGGCGACGCTGCCGACCTGGCATCACGCCGACACTGGCACAACCACTGCTGGAGCATTGCATGAGCGAGCACACCGAGCCCGACGGCGAGATCCGCTCCGCCACGCAGCTGCCCGCTCGCCGCACCGACCTCGAGCTCGTCACCGACGACCACCTCACCCTGGTCGGGGAACTCGCCGAACCGGAGTCGCGCCCGGCACGGGGCACCGTCGTGACGCTGCACCCACTGCCGACCGCGCACGGCTTCATGGACTCGCACGTGCTCAAGAAGGCCGCCGCGCGTCTGCCGGCGCTGGCGGACATCGCGGTCCTGCGCTTCAACTTCCGGTCGGTGACGTCACCACGCGGCACGTCCGAGGGTGTGTTCGGCGAGGGTGTCTCCGAGGGCTTCGACCTGCGCGCCGCCGTCGCCGAGGTGGTCGACCGTGGCCTGCCGACGCCGTGGTTGGTCGGGTGGTCCTTCGGCACCGAGGTGATCCTCAAGCACGCGCTGGAACACGTCGAGGCCGGCACCGTGGCGGGCGTGGTCCTGCTCTCGCCGCCGCTGCACCGCACCACGGAGGACGAGCTCGCGCGCTGGGCAGCTGTGGACGTCCCGGTGGTGGCCCTGGTGCCCGAGCACGACGACTTCCTGCAGCCCGACGAAGCGCTGGCCCGGTTCGCCGTCGCCCCGAACGTCCGGGTCGTCCCGATCGAGGGCGCGAAGCACCTGTGGGTGGGGGAGCGCTACGTCCGGATCGTCCTCGACGCCGTCGCCGACCTCGTCGTGCCGGGCAGCGCGCCGCTGCCGACGCACTGGCCGGTCTGACGGCACTCGCCGGTCCGACGCACGGTGCGTGCCCACCTCGGTGCGGTGGGCCGACCAGGAGGCGCGACCCGCGCCTCCTGGTCGGCTCGCGTCAGCGTTCGGTCGCGTCCATTGCGTCGTCGGCTGCTCCGGGCGCGGTGCCGGGTGCGGTCCCGAGCAGGCCGGTCGCGTGCGTGAGCACGCCGCGCAGGTTCTCCAGGTAGCCCGCCACGGCCTCGCGCTCGGTGCGGATCGCCGACAGTCGGTCCTCGGCCTCGGCGGTGATGGCAGCCGTGCGCTCCTCGGCATCGGAGACCATCCGGTGCACGCGGTCCTGGGCATCGGCGACGATGGTGCGGGCGTGCTCCTGCGCGTCGGCGGTGCTGGTGCGCTCGAGGTCGTCGGCTTCCTGCTGGAGCCGCTCGGCGCGCTCACGGGCCTCGGTGGCACGGCGCGTGGCCTCGGCGAGCTGCAGGTTCGCCTCGTCGAGGTACTTCTGCGTTTCGGTGACGGTGTCGTGGTGCTTCTGCAGGTAGTCCTGCTCGGCGTCGTCCCGGCGTGAGGCGAGCTCGGACTCGAGCGTCGTGCGGGCCTCGTCACGCTCACGGGCGACCTCGGCACGGGCCTCGTCACGTTCCTTCGCCAGGTCCGCGCGGGCGGTGTCGATCTCCTGACGGAGAGCGGTGCGCTCGGACTCGAGCGTGTCGAGTTCGGTGGAGCGACGGTCGGCGATCTCGGTGTCGACCTCGGCGTGCTCGCGTTCGCGTCGGGCGGCGAGGGCGTTCTCGTGCTCGCGGTCCGCGCGTTCGGCGGCGGCGTCGGCCTCGGCGCGCTCCCGCTCGATGCGGGTGTCGTGCTCCTCGAGCTCGCGTGCGATGCGGTCGGCGGTCTCCTGCACGAGCCGCTCGTTCTCGACGCGCGTCTGTTCCTCGTCGACGCGCAGCTGCGCACGCAGCGCCTCGGCCTCCTGCGCGAGGGCGGTGCGCGCCGAGGCGAGCTCCCGGTCCCACTCGGCACGGGCTGCGGCGAGTTCCTCGTCCACGACACGGCGGCGGTCGGCGAACTCGCCGTCGATCTCGGCGCGACGTCGGTCGACCTCGGCCTGCAGCTCGGCGCGGCCGGTCTCGATCGCCAGGGTGTGCGCCTGCTGCTGCTCGTCGCGCTCGCGGTGCCACGCAGCACGCCCCTCGGCGACCTCGCGTTCGAGCGCCTGACGGCGGGTGGACTCCTCGTGGTCGAGGTCCTCGACCCGGCGGGCGTGGTCGGCCTCGAACACCGAGCGGCGGTGCTCGGTCTCGCGGTCGAGGTCGGCCGCGGCGGTGCGGGAGTCGGCCGATTCGCGCTGGGCGATCTCGCGCAGCTCGGCGACCTCGTGCTCGACCTGGGCGCGCAGGGCGTTCGTCTCACGGATGGCGACGGAGCGGACCTCGGCGGCCTCGGTCACCGCGGCACCCCGGATGGCGGCGGCCTCGTTGCGGGCGTCCTGGGTCAGCAGGCCGGCTTCGGCACGGGCACGCTCGACGGTGTCGGCGGCCTCGGCACGAGCACGGGTGAGTTCGTTGGTGGAGCGGGTGCGCGCGTCCTCGAGGGTGTCGCGGGCTTCTTCCTGTGCCTCGCGCACGGTGCGGTCGGCCTCGGCCCGGCTCGACGCCCGCAGGCGCTGTGCGTCGATGTCCGCCTGGCTGATGAGACGGGTGGACTGCTCCTCCGCCACGCGCAGGGTCGACTCGAGACGTGTGCCCAGGCCGCTGTAGGTGGGGGTGCCGGCCTCGTCGAGTTCGCCCTGGAGCTCGGAGACGCGGGACTGCAGGAGACGGATCTCCTTCGCGGCGTCGGCACGGTCGGTGTTCGACTTGATGAGCTCACGGCGCAGGTCGTTCAGTGAGCGGTCGACGTCGTCGCGGCGGTACCCGCGCAGCTCGGTCCCGAACTCTGCCTCGTCGTTCGCCACGTGTCGCTCCTGGGTGCTCGGCGGAGGGCCCGATCCGGCCCGCGGTCGAGTGTAGTGGTGGCCCGACGGGGTCGTCTGAGTCCGACGACAGCCCGGATGGATGCGCTGCTCAGCCATGCTCGCTATCCTGAGTCGCTGATTCGCGCGCCGACATCCCCACCCCGGCGCGGTAGGGAGAGTGTTCGTGCGATTCGTCCTGGCGATCGTCAGTTTCGTCATCGGCCTGCTGCTCGTCGCGTTGGCGGTTGGACAGCGGACCGTGTTCGCTCCGCCGTCCTCGCTCGTCGCGGACAGCTCGACCACCAGCTCTGCTCCGGTCACCGTGATCCCCGGGTCGACGCTCAACGCGAACCCCGGCTACCAGCGCATCAACGTGTCCGGCTCCGGCAAGGTCTTCGCGGCGTACGGCAAGACGGCCGACGTCGACGCGTGGGTCGGTGACGCCGAGCACACCACGCTCCGGTTCGACGCCGAGAGCGCGAAGCTGGTGGGCAAGACCACCGGCTCTGAGGCGTCCGTCCCGTCGCCGAAGGGCAGTGACCTCTGGTACCAGGAGTACGACGGCTCCGGGCAGTTCACGGTCCGTCTGCCGCAGGACGTCTCGGTCCTCATCGTCAGCGACGGCACCGCCGCCGCCCCGAGCGACGTCTCGGTCACCTGGCCGAAGGACACCGCGACGCCGTCCGTCGGCCCCCTGCTGGTCGCCGGTGGCGTCTTCGCACTCGGCGGCATCGTGCTGCTGGTCCTGGCGTTCCTGCACCAGCGCCGCGGTCGTGGGCCGCGTCGTCGCAGCGGTGGCACCCGACCGCCGCGCGTGCGAGCCTCGCGCCGTGCCGCCGCTGCCGGTGCACAGGTCCCGACCCGGGGCCGCCGTGGATCGCGCGCGTTCATCGCGGTCCCCGTGGTGCTCGTCGGCACGCTCGCACTGGCCGGCTGCTCCTCCGACTACTGGCCGCAGGGCGGGGACCCCTCGCTCGCGACCCCGACCCCCACGGCCAGCGCCACCGGCGCGGCCGAGACGACCGAGCCGACGGCGGCGACCAAGCAGCAGATCACCCGGGTCGTCGAGCGGGTCGCCACGGTGGCGAAGCAGTCCGACGGCGCCCGCGACCGTGACCTGGCGAAGACCCGCTTCACCGGTGCCGCGCTCGACCTGCGCCTGGCGAACTACTCCATCCGCGGCAAGGACTCCGACGCCAAGGCACCGCCGGCGATCTCGGCCGGTCAGGTGTGCGTCGCGTTGCCCCAGCAGACCGACACGTGGCCGCGCACGGTCTTCGTGATCGTCGCCGAGGACTGCGACGCCAAGTCGGCACCGCAGGCCCTGACGCTCGTGCAGGACACTGCGCGCGACCCGTACAAGGTCGCCTACGACGTCTCGCTCGAGGCCGACGCGAAGATCCCGAGCCTCGCGCCGACGTCGATCGGCGCGGCGCTCCTGGCCCCGCAGTCGAAGCTCCTCGCGATCGCCCCGGACCAGGTCGCGACCGCCTACGGCGACATCCTGTCCAAGGACTCGAAGAGCGAGTACGCCGACCTGTTCGCCACCGAGGGTGACGGCCTCCGCACCACCATCGGCAAGGCGTACAAGGACAAGAAGGCGAAGTCCCTGCCGGACACGGCGAAGATCGAGTACTCGTCCGAGGCCCCGGAGGACTCCGCCGTCGCGATCGCGACCGACGACGCCGGCGCGCTCGTCTCCGCCGACCTCAACGAGATCGAGAAGGTGACCCCGACCGCCTCCGGCGCCGAGGTCAACACCGAGGGTGCCGTCAAGGCACTGTCCGGGGTCGACACGAGCAAGAAGGGCATCAGCGCCACGTACGGCGTCCAGCTGCTCTTCTACGTGCCGCCGGTCGCCTCGGATGACAAAGTGGTCCTGCTCGGGTTCACGCAGGGCCTGACCGCAGCGAGTGAGGTGCAATGAGCAACATCCCCCCGACCCCGTCCGGGCTCCGCGGAGCCGTGGACCTGTCGTCCCTCGTCGACCGCGCACAGCGGCCGCCCCAGCCGCCCGCCGGTGCTCCGGCGCAGGCGGGAAGCCCGACCGGTGCAGCAGCGCCGGGCACCGAGACCGGCGGCGACCTGACCGTCCCGTCGCTCGTGCTCGACGTCACCGACGACACGTTCCAGGACGTCCTGGAGCTGTCGTCCGTGGTGCCGGTCATCGTCGACATCTGGGCCGAGTGGTGCGGGCCGTGCAAGCAGCTCTCGCCGATCCTCGAGCAGTTGACCGCCGAGTACGGCGGGCGCGTGCTGCTCGCCAAGGTGGACGCCGACACGAACCCGCAGCTCGTGCAGGCGTTCCAGGCGCAGTCGATCCCGACCGTGGCCGCGCTGATCGGCGGACGCCCGCTCGGGCTCTTCGTCGGCGCGCTGCCCGAGGCGCAGGTCCGCGACGTCTACGAGCAGGTGCTCCAGGCAGCCGAGCAGAACGGCGTCTCCGGTCGCGTCACCGTGGACGGTGCCGCGCCCGAGGACCCCGCCGAGCAGGGCGAGCCGGAGCCGGAAGCGCTGCCGCCGCACCACCAGGCCGCGTACGACGCGATCGAGCAGGGCGACTACGCCACGGCGATCACCGAGTACAAGACCGCGATCCTGCAGGACCCTAACGACCAGATGGCCGTCGCGGGGCTCGCGCAGGTGTCGCTCCTGGACCGGCTGAACGGCCACACCGCCGACGACATCCGTGCCGCCGCCGGTGCGGGTCCGAAGGACGTCCAGGCGCAGCTCGCGGTCGCCGACCTCGACATCTCCGGTGGCCACGTCGAGGACGCCTTCGGGCGCCTGCTCGACCTGGTGCCGACGGTGTTCGGCGAGGACCGTGAAGCCCTGCGCGTCCGCCTGGTCGAGTACTTCGAGCTCATCGGGACCGACGACCCGCGCGTGGTCGCGGCCCGCCGTCGCCTGGCGAGCGCTCTGTACTAGACGCCTGCAACGAGCAGACGGGAGGCCCGGTGCCAGCTGGCACCGGGCCTCCCGTCCGTCTGCGGCCGCGTCCAGGACGCGGGCCACAGCTAGCGCTCGAGCTTGAGCCAGACAGCCCCGAGCGGCGGCACCACGAGGTGCGCCGATGCGGGTCGGCCGGCCCACGGGGTGTCCTCGGCGGTGACGACTCCGAGGTTGCCGACACCGGAGCCGCCGTACTCCGCGGCGTCGGTGTTGAGCACCTCGTGCCACTCGCCGGCGCTCGGCAGGCCGAACCGACGCTCCACGGGCACGCCCGAGAAGTTCACGAACACCGCCAGCCGGTCGTCGCCGTCCTTGCGCAGGAACCCGAGCGTCGAGTGGGGTGCGTCGCCGCCCTCGATCCACTCGAAGCCGTCGGCCGTGCTGTCGTGCGTCCAGAGCGCGGGCGTGTCCTTGTACACCCGGTTCAGGGCGGCGACGAGGTCCTGCACGCCGCGGTGCCCGGGCTGGTCGAGGAGCCACCAGTCGAGCCCCTTCGCCTCGGACCACTCTGCGGGCTGGGCGAACTCCTGCCCCATGAAGAGCAGCTGCTTGCCGGGGTGCGCCCACATGAACGCCAGGTATGCCCGGACGTTCGCGAGCTTCTGCCACTCGTCGCCGGGCATCTTGCCGTAGAGGGAACCCTTGCCGTGCACGACCTCGTCGTGGCTGATCGGCAGGGTGAACTGCTCACTGAAGGCGTAGACGAGCGAGAACGTGATCTCGTCGTGGTGGTAGCTGCGGTACGCGGGGTCGCGCTGCACGTACTCGAGCGAGTCGTGCATCCAGCCCATGTTCCACTTCTGGCCGAACCCGAGCCCACCGGCGCTCGTCGGCTGGGTCACGCCGGGCCACGAGGTGCTCTCCTCGGCGATCATGACGATGCCCGGGTAGCGCTTGTAGGCGGTGGCGTTCGTCTCCTGCAGGAACGCGACGGCGTCCAGGTTCTCGCGGCCGCCGTGGATGTTCGGCAGCCAGTCGGTGCGGGAGTAGTCGAGGTACAGGATCGAGGCGACGGCGTCGACCCGCAGGCCGTCGATGTGGAACTCCTCGAGCCAGTACAGGGCGTTGGCGACCAGGAAGTTCCGGACCTGCGGCTGCCCGAAGTCGAACACGTAGGTGCCCCAGTCGAGCTGCTCGCCGCGGCGAGGGTCCGGGTGCTCGAACAGTGCGTGGCCGTCGAAGCGTCCGAGTGCCCACTCGTCCTTCGGGAAGTGTCCGGGGACCCAGTCCATGATCACGCCGATGCCGGCGGAGTGCAGACGGTCGATCAGGTACCGCAGGTCGTCGGGGGAGCCGTAGCGTGCGGTCGGGGCGTAGTACCCGGTGACCTGGTAGCCCCACGAGCCGCCGAACGGGTGCTCGGCGAGCGGCAGGAACTCCACGTGCGTGAAGCCCGTGTACTGCACGTGCCCGATGAGCTGGTCGGCGACCTCGCGGTAGGACAGCCCGGGGCGCCACGAGCCGAGGTGGACCTCGTAGACGCTCATCGGCGCATCGTGCGTGGTCGTCTCCGCGCGGCGTTCCATCCAGGCAAGGTCGCCCTCGGACCAGGTGTAGCTCGACTCGGTGATGACCGAGGCGGTGGCCGGGGCGATCTCGGCCTCGCGGGCGAACGGGTCCGCGCGCTCGACCCAGCCGGAGTCGGTGAGGATCTGGAACTTGTACCGCTGCCCCGCGACGGCTCCGGGCCAGAACAGCTCCCAGACGCCGAGGTCGCTCAGGCGGCGCATCGCGGTGGTGCGGCCTTCCCAGCCCTCGAAGTCGCCGATGACGCGCACGGCGGTGGCTCGGGGTGCCCACACGGAGAACGCGACGCCGTCGACACCGTCGATCGTGCGGAGGTGCGCGCCGAGGTGGTGCCAGAGCTGCTCGTCGCGGCCCTCACCGAACAGGTGCAGGTCGAGCTCGCCGAGCGTCGGGGCGAACCGGTACGCGTCGTCGGTCGTCCAGGTGGCGTCGTCCTCTTCCGAGGACTCGTCGAAGTCGTAGTCGGCCTCGACCCGGTAGCGCCCGAGCTCCTCGGCGGTGGCACCGGCCCAGAGACCGTCGCCCTCGTGGGTCAGCTCGACGTCGTCGCCGTCGAGCCGGACGAGCCGGACCGCCTGCGCCAGATGGCGCACCACGCGGACGCTCGTGCCACCGTCGACGGCGTGCGGGCCGAGGACGTCGTGGGGCTGGGACCAGCGGCCCTCGGCGACCTGTTGGCGCAGCCACTGCTCGACCGGAGCCGGGCGCGGGCCCGTGCTGTCGGCGGTGGCGGGCTCGGGAGCCGGCGGCGTCGGGAGGGCGGTCGACGGCGCGACGGTGGACGGGCCTCCGGTCGGAGCGCCCGAGGACGCGACGGCGTCGACGGACGGTACCCGCGGGTGCGTCGCGTCGGCGGGGTGCCCCGCCAGCGTGGCGGACTCGGCGACCCCGCGGTCGGGCGCCTCGCGCGGTGCAGCGGGAGCGCCTGGCAGGTCCTCGTCGGGGGCGGAGACCCGCGGCTCGTAGCGCGGCTCCGGCTTCGCGTCGGACGGTGTCCGCGCGGGCACGGGCGGCGGCGGGGGCGGGACCGGCGGTACGGCAGGGCCGCGGCGCGACGGCGGGGTCGGCTGGGGTGCGGTCGGGTCGTTCGTCATCGGTGCAGTCCTTCCACGACGAGCAGGTGCACGGGTTCCTGGAACGCGTCCAGGCGGACGTAGTTCGACGCGCCCCAGACCCAGCGCTGCCCGGTCACGACGTCACGGACGTCGAACCGGCTGTCGGCCGGCAGGCCGAGCGCAGCGAGGTCCAGGTGCACGGTGGTCTCACGCGCCGAGTGCGGGTCGACGTTCGCGACGACGATCACGGTGTCGGCGTGCCCGGAGCGGATGAACTCGCCGGACAGGTGCTTCGAGTACACGACGGTCGCCGGGTCGTCGGCGGCGTGCACGTGCAGGTTCCGCAGCTGGCGGAGCGCGGGGTGCGCGGCACGGAGCCGGTTGAGCATCGTCACGTACGGGGCGAGCGACGCGCCCTCGGCCTCAGCCAGGGCGAAGTCACGCGGCTTGTACTCGTACTTCTCGTTGTCGATGTTCTCTTCCGAGCCGGGTCGGGCGACGTCCTCGAACAGCTCGTACCCGGAGTACATGCCCCACGTCGGGGCGCCCGTCGCAGCGAGCGCGGCACGAACCTTGTAGCCGGCGCGACCGCCGAACTGCAGGTACTCGGTGAGGATGTCCGGTGTGTTCACGAACAGGTTCGGGCGCAGGTAGTCGCTCGTCTCGTGCGACAGCTCCTCGAAGTAGGACTCGATCTCTTCCTTCGTGTTCCGCCACGTGAAGTACGAGTACGACTGCTGGAACCCGACCTCGGCCAGTGCGCGCATCATCGCCGGCCGGGTGAACGCCTCGGCCAGGAACACGGTGTCCGGGTGCTCGTCGCGGACTTCGCGGATGACGCGCTCCCAGAACCAGAGCGGCTTGGTGTGCGGGTTGTCGACCCGGAAGATCCGGATGCCGAAGTCGATCCAGTGCCGCAGGACGCGCAGGACCTCGGCGACCAGGCCCTCGGGGTCGGAGTCGAACTGGATCGGGTAGATGTCCTGGTACCGCTTCGGCGGGTTCTCGGCCGTGGCGATCGAGCCGTCGGCGCGCTGCGTGAACCAGTTCGGGTGCTCGGTGACCCAGGGGTGGTCGGGGGAGCACTGCAGCGCGAAGTCGAGCGCCACTTCCATGCCGGTGTTCTTGGCGGTCTCGACGAAGTCGCGGAAGTCGTCCTCGGACCCGAGGTCGGGGTGGATCGCGTCGTGCCCGCCCTCGGGGGAGCCGATCGCCCAGGGGCTGCCGGGGTCGTGCGGCCCCGGGGTGAGCGTGTTGTTCGGCCCCTTGCGCGCGGTCGTGCCGATCGGGTGGATCGGCGGCAGGTAGACGACGTCGAAGCCCATCCGGGCGACGGCGGGCAGACGACGGGCCGAGGTCCGGAAGTCGCCGCTCTTCCACGAGCCGTCCGGGTTCTTCTTCGCGCCTTCGCTGCGGGGGAAGAACTCGTACCAGGCGCCGACCCCGGCACGGGTGCGTTCGACGTCGAGCAGCTGCGTCGGGGAGTGCGTCCGGAGCGAGGTGAGCGGGGCTTCCTCGACCTCGGCCACGATGCGCGGGTCGTCGACGGCGGCCAGGCGCTCGGCCGGGTCGAGGTCGGTGTCGCGCACCTTGGCTGCCGCACGGGTGGCGGCGGGGGAGTCGGTCTCGTCGGCGAGCCGGTCGAGCAGCAGGGCGCCGTCGAGGAGCGTCGCCTCGGTGTCCACCCCGGCCGCGATCTTCAGCCGCGCGGCGTGCAGCCACGTGGCCCAGTCGTCGGAGTAGGACTCGACGTGCCAGGTCCAGACGCCGACGTGGTCGACCTGGACGGTCGCCTCGTACCGGTCGGTCCCGGGCGCGCCGAGGGCCAGGGGGACGGTCCTGGTGCCCCCGTCCGGGCGTTCGAGGACGAGGTCGGCGCCGATGATGCCGTGTCCTTCTCGGAAGACGGTCGCACCGAACGTGATCACCTCGCCGTCGAACGCCTTGCCGGGGAACCCGTTCGGCGTCCTCGGGGCGAGCTCGGTGATCGGGATGCGCCCGATCTTCGGTCGGCGGGGTCGGTCTGCGGTGGCCACGGAGCCGACGCTACCCGGCGAGCGCCTCCGCGTTCCCCGGAATCCGCCCGCTGTGGGCGGTCGGGCGCGCCGTGGACCTGTGGAGGAACCGGACGGGAGGCCCGTGGCGGGGCCGCCACGGGCCTCCCGTCCGCCCGCTGGTCACGTGCCGGGCGCGGGCCGGATCGCGCGCTACGCCGGCTCGAACAGGTGGATGCCGGGGCCGTACGCGGTGAACACCTGACCGGCGGGGCGGAGCCGCTCGTGGTCACGGTGCTTCTCGCTCGACCACGCGAGGCGGTAGCCGAGCACGTCCTCGCGCACCGGCAGCGTCAGGTCACGGGTGCGCCCGCTGCCGTGCACCACGACCAGCACGCGGTCGTACGGCTCGTGCTCGGGCGTCGACTCGGCGAAGTACTGCAGGACGCGGTGCACCGGCTGGTCCCAGCCCTCGATGGTCATCGGGTGCCCGTCCGGCCCGTACCAGGACATCCGCGAGGCACCCGGGGTCTCCTGCCCCTCGACGCCGAAGCGCGTCGGCCGGAGTGCGGGGTGCGCCTGCCGGAACCGGGCGAGCGCGGCGACGGCCTCGGTCATCGACTCGGCGTCCTCGTCGTCGGACCAGTCCACCGGGGTGAGGTCGTCGGACACGACGTACGCGTTGTTGTTGCCGTGCTGCGTGCGGCTCCGCTCGTCACCCGCGGTGAGCATCGGCACGCCGGCGGAGAGCAGCAGCGTCGCCGCGAGGTTCCGCATCGACCGGCCGCGCGCTGCCCGGACGCCGCGGTCGGCGGTGTCGCCCTCGATGCCGTGGTTGAACGAGCGGTTGTCGTTCGAACCGTCGCGGTTCTCCTCGCCGTTCGCCTCGTTGTGCTTGCCGTCGTACGACACCAGGTCGAGCAGCGTGAAGCCGTCGTGGGCGGTGACGAAGTTGACGCTCGCGAGCGGACCGCGGTCGGCACCGAAGACGTGGCGCGAGCCGGTCAGGGCGCCGGCGAGGGCGCCGATGCCGGTGCGGGGCATGCCGTTGCGGCGTTCCTCGGCGATGTCCGTCAGCCAGAACTGGCGGACCGTGTTGCGGAAGGCGTCGTTCCACTCACTGGTCCGGTCGCCGGCCGCCCCGAACGAGCCGGTCTTCCAACCGTCGGGTCCGACGTCCCACGGTTCGGCGATGACCAGGGTGTCCTGCAGGTCGGGGTGGTTCCGGATCCGCTCGAGCAGGGGGTGCTGCGGATCGAAGACGTGGTGGGCGTCGCGGGCGAGCGCGGCCATCAGGTCGAAGCGGAAGCCGTCGACCTGCACCTCGCGCGCCCAGTAGACCAGGCTGTCGACGATCAGGTCCGCCGTGGACTCCACCGAGGTGTCCAGGGTGTTCCCGCAGCCGGTGGTGTCGTAGTAGGTGTCCCGGAACGGCGGCGCGGCCTGGGTCCACCGGTACCGCTCCGCACCGTCGATGCCGCGCAGGCTGGTGGTGGGCCCGCCGAGGCCCTCTTCCGCCGTGTGGTTGTAGACGACGTCGAGCACCACCTGGATGCCCGCTTCGTGCAGCAGCCGGACCATGCCCTTGAACTCGCGCAGGACCGCGGACGCGCCCTCGGCCCGTGCGGGTGCGGAAGCGTGCGCGGCGTGCGGCGCGAAGAACCCGAGGGTGTTGTAGCCCCAGGCGTTCTCGCGGCCGGCGTCCCGCAACCAGTTCTCGGTGTCGAACGCGTGCACCGGCAGGAGCTCGAGCGTCGTGACACCGATCCGGTGCAGGTGCGCGATGGTGCTCTCGTGCGCCACCCCGGCGTACGTGCCGCGCAGGTGCTCCGGCAGGTGCGGGTTCGCGGCGGTCAGGGTGCGGACGTTCGCCTCGTAGACCACGGCGCGGTCGAGCGGGACCGTGGGCTTGACGACGCCGCCCCAGTCGAAGGCGTCGTCCACGACGACGCTCGTCCAGCGGGGCGTGCCGAGTCCGGTCGGGGCGATGCCGCGGGCGTACGGGTCGAGCAGGGGCCGTGTCGGGTCGAACTCGTTCCGCGGTCCGACGGGCCCGTCGACGAGCAGGTGGTACCGGTCACCCGGGGCGGCGCCGGGGGTCTCGGCCGTCCACAGGTCGGTCGCCGGCAGCCGCTCGAGCGGGTACCGGACCGGCTGCCCGTCCGCTCGCTCGACGACCACGACGACGGCCGTGGCGGTGGCGGACCGCAGGGAGAACCGCGGGACGTCGGCCCCGAGGTCGAACCCCGGGGTGTGGTCGATCGCTGTCTCGTGCACCCGACAAGGGTACGAGGACCGGCGCGTATCCTGGACACCGCTCGTTCCAGGGGGTGCAGATGCCGGTCTACCTCGACCACGCCGCGACGACGCCGATCCTGCCGGAGGCGCTCGCCGCGTTCACCGATGCGCTCGGCACCGTCGGCAACCCGTCGTCGATCCACAGCGCCGGGCAGCGCGCCAAGATGCTGCTCGAGGACGGTCGCGCCGCGGTCGCCCGGTCGCTCGACGCCGACACCGTCGAGGTCGTCTTCACCTCCGGCGGCACGGAGAGCATCAACCTCGCCGTGAAGGGCCTGTTCTGGGCCCGGCAACGCGACCGTGCCCGCCCCCGCATCGTCGTGCCGGGTGGCGAGCACCACGCCACCGTCGACACCCTGACCTGGTTGGAGACGCACGAGGGGGCCGTCATCGACGTGGTCCCGTTGGACGCGCAGGGTCGCGTCGACCTCGTCGGACTGGAGGCACGGCTCGCCTCCGCCGACGACGTCGCCCTGGTCACGTTCCTGTGGGCGAACAACGAGGTGGGCACCATCCAGCCCGTGGCACGGATCGTGGAGCTGGCGCACGCCGCTGGCGTGCCCGTGCACAGCGACGCCGTCGCCGCCTACGGCCAGGTGCCGGTGTCGTTCGCCGCGTCCGGCCTCGACGCCCTGAGTGTCTCCGCGCACAAGGTCGGCGGACCGGTCGGCATCGGTGCGCTGGTGCTCGGGCGGAAGGCCACCGTCGAGCCCCTCATCCACGGCGGCGGGCAGCAGCGCCAGGTGCGGAGCGGCACCCAGGACGCCCCCGCTGCGGCCTCGTTCGGCGTCGCGGCCACGATGGTCGCCGCCGAGCCGATGCCGCACCCGTCGCTCGTCGCCCTGCGCGACCGGCTCGTCGCCGGAGTCCGTGCGGCCGTGCCGTCCGCCGTGCTGATGGGGGACCCCGACGACCGGCTGCCCGGCAACGCGCACTTCACGTTCCCGGGCTGCGAGGGCGACTCGCTGCTGTTCCTGCTCGACGCGGCCGGGGTCGCCGTCTCGACCGGATCCGCGTGCCAGGCCGGTGTGCCCGAGGCGTCGCACGTGCTGCTCGCGATGGGCCTGTCGGAGCAGGACGCCCGCGGCGCGCTCCGGATCACGCTCGGACACACCTCGACCGATGCGGACGTCGACGCCTTCCTGGCGGCGCTGCCGGACGCGGTCGCGCGGGCCGGGGCTGCGGGCATGGCGTCACGGGAGCCGTTGCTGGGGCGGTAGCGCGCCCGCCGGCGCGGGTGCGACGCCGACCGGCCTGCCGCGCCGGTAGGATCGGTGACCATGGTCGAACTGGACTTCACCGAGCAGCTCTCCGCCCTCCGAGAGACCTTCGGCAACATCCGCTCGGTGGTCGACGTCGACCGCCTGCAGCGTGAGATCGCCGACCTCAGCGAGCAGGCGGGCGCCCAGGACCTCTGGGACGACGTCGAGCACGCGCAGCAGGTGACGAGCGCGCTCTCGCACCGGCAGTCGGAGCTCAAGAAGATCACCGACACCGAGCGACGCATCGACGACCTCGAGGTGCTGGTCGAGATGGCGAACGAGGGCGATGACCAGGACTCGGCCGACGAAGCCGTCGCCGAGCTCAAGGCGGTCCAGAAGACCATGGGCGACCTCGAGGTGCAGACGCTCCTCGACGGCGAGTACGACGACCGCCCCGCCGTGATCACCATCCGCGCCGGGGCCGGTGGCGTCGACGCCGCGGACTTCGCCGAGATGCTCATGCGCATGTACCTGCGGTACGCCGAACAGCACGGCTTCAAGACCACCGTGATGGAGACGTCCTACGCCGAAGAAGCGGGCATCAAGTCCGCCACGTTCGAGGTCGACGCGCCCCACGCCTTCGGCACCCTGTCGATCGAGGCCGGCACCCACCGACTCGTGCGCATGTCGCCGTTCGGCGCAGCGGGCAAGCGGCAGACCTCGTTCGCCGCGGTCGAGGTCATCCCGCTCATGCCGGAGACGATGGTCATCGACATCCCCGAGAACGACATCCGCGTCGACGTCTTCCGTTCGTCGGGCCCCGGCGGGCAGTCCGTCAACACGACCGACTCCGCGGTGCGCCTGACGCACATCCCGACCGGCACCGTCGTCTCGATGCAGAACGAGAAGTCGCAGATCCAGAACCGTGCGGCCGCCATGCGCGTGCTGCAGTCGCGCCTGCTCCTCCTGAAGAAGGAAGAGGAGAACGCGAAGAAGAAGGAACTCGCCGGCAACATCACGGCGAGCTGGGGCGACCAGATCCGGTCCTACGTGCTGGCGCCGTACCAGATGGTCAAGGACCTGCGGAGCGAGCACGAGGTGAACAACCCCTCAGCCGTGTTCGACGGCGACCTGGACGGCTTCATCAACGCCGGCATCCGCTGGCGCAAGCAATCCGTCGACGCGTAGGGGTTCGTGAGCCGCGCGCCTCGCTTGCTTTCCAAGCGGGGCGACCTACCCTGATCCGGTCATGATCAAATTCGACCAGGTCACCAAGGTCTACTCGGGCAACCCGAGTCCGGCGCTCGACAACCTCACCCTCGAGATCCTCAAGGGCGAGTTCGTGTTCCTCGTGGGCGCCTCGGGTTCCGGCAAGTCCAGCTTCCTGCGCCTCGTGCTCAAGGAGGAGAAGCCCTCCCGCGGCCAGATCCACGTGCTCGGGCAGCGCCTCGGGTCCCTGGCGTCGCGGAAGGTCCCGTACTTCCGGCGCAACCTCGGCGTCGTGTTCCAGGACTTCCGACTCCTGCCCAACAAGAACGTCTTCGACAACGTCGCGTTCTCGCTGCAGGTGATCGGCAAGAGCAAGGGCTTCATCAGCGAGGCCGTCACGGACGTGCTGAAGCTCGTCGGACTCGCGGGCAAGGCGACCCGCATGCCGCACGAGCTCTCCGGTGGTGAGCAGCAGCGCGTGGCGATCGCCCGCGCCGTCGTCAACAAACCGGCGATCCTGCTGGCCGACGAGCCCACCGGCAACCTGGACCCCACCACGTCCGCCGGCATCATGGCGCTCCTCGAACGCATCAACCAGGGAGGCACCACCGTGCTCATGGCGACCCACGACGCCAGCATCGTGAACCAGATGCAGCGTCGGGTCATCGAGCTGTCGAACGGCACGGTCCTCCGTGACGAGCAGTCCGGCGGCTACCAGACCCAGGCGGTCCCGATCCAGCGCGGCACCGTGTCGAACACCACCGGCATCCAGACCATCCCGGGGCTCATCCGATGAGGCTCGGGCTCGTCATGTCCGAGGTCGGCTCGGGCCTGCGGCGCAACGCGTCGATGGTCGTCTCCGTCGTCCTCGTGACCTTCATCTCGCTCACCTTCGTCGGGACAGCGATCCTGCTCCAGATGCAGATCAACCAGATGAAGGGGTACTGGTACGACCGGGCGCAGGTCGCCGTCTACCTGTGCACCGACACCGACACCACCGGCAACTGCACGGGTGCCAAGGCCACCGAGGACCAGCGGAAGCAGGTCCAGGCCCAGCTCGAGTCGTCCACCCTCAAGCCGTACATCGAGAAGACGTACTACGAGGACCAGGACCAGGCGTTCACCCGCTTCAAGGAGCAGTTCAAGGACTCCGCGGCGACCGAGTTCGTCAAGCCCGAGTACCTGAACGAGACGTTCTGGGTGAACCTGAAGAACCCGTCGCAGGCCGACGTCCTCGTCGAGAGCCTGTCGAAGGTCGCCGGTGTGCAGAGCGTCGTCGACCAACGCGGCTACCTGCAACCGATCTTCAACCTGCTCAACGCGTCGTCGTACACGGCGATCGGCATCGCGGCGCTCATGCTCGTCGCGGCCGTGCTCCTCATCGCGACCACGATCCGGTTGTCCGCCTTCAGTCGCAGGCGAGAGCTCGGCATCATGCGGCTGGTCGGTGCGTCGAACCGGTTCATCCAGACGCCGTTCGTGCTCGAGGGGGTGATCGCCGCCGCCATCGGTGCCGTCCTGGCGGGTGGTGCCATCACCGCGGTGGTGTGGTTCTTCGTCCGGAACTTCCTGGCCGAGCGCTTCACCGGCACAGCCTTCATCGGCATGGGGGATGCGGCCATCGTGGTGCCGTCGGTGATCGTCATCGGGGTGTTGCTCGCCGCGGTGTCGGCGTCGATCGCCATCCGCCGCTACCTCAAGGTCTGATCCGCCGCGCCGGGAAGGTGCGTGCGGCGCCTGCTGTTGGGTAGTCTGTAGGGCTGCGCAGCGCAGTGCCCGGTACGAGAGGAGTCGTCATGGCGAAGGAACGCGGTGAGAAGATCGTCGCGACGAACCGTCGCGCCCGACACGACTACCTCATCGAGGACACGTACGAGGCCGGCATGGTCCTGTCCGGCACCGAGGTGAAGTCCCTGCGCATGGGACGCGCCTCGTTGGTCGACGGGTACGCCTACATCGACCGGGGCGAAGCCTGGATCGATGCCGTGCACATCCCCGAGTACACCGAGGGCACGTGGAACAACCACGCACCTCGGCGCAAGCGCAAGCTGCTCCTCCACAAGCAGCAGATCGTGAAGATCTCGCACAAGACGGCCCAGGGCGGCTACACCCTCGTGCCGCTGCAGATCTACTTCCACGACGGTCGCGCCAAGATCGAGATCGCGGTCGCCAAGGGCAAGCGCGAGTTCGACAAGCGTCAGGCCATGCGGGAGAAGACCGACAAGCGTGAGGCCGAGCGGGCCATGCGCACGAAGAACCGCGTCGGCGAGTAGCGGCCTCGCACCTCGGTCAGCTAGACTGAGGGACTGCTCCGATCGGAGTAGTCGCAACACAACTCAACAGCGTGACAGCGGCTCGCACGTCCGGCCCGCATGGGGATGATCGGTTTCGACATTGCCTGTGTGCCGACGGGAAGCGGGCCGAGGACCCACGGTTATCTCGTGAACGATCCGTGGAAAACAACAAGTGCCAATTCCAAGCGCACTGACTTCGCTCTCGCTGCGTAAGCAGCCCAGCACATGAAGTCCGTCGGCCAGGTGACCGTCCCCTAACCTGATCCCGGCGTCATCCAGAGGACTTGCTGCACGGTTGCGCCTCAGGGCCGTGCGGGACTTGCACTGAGACTGGGCCCGTCGTCCTAGAAGCCGGTAGCAAAGGACGGGGCCGAGCAGAACGAACTATCCGGATACGCCCGTAGAAGACGTCGAATTGCAGCGATGGACGGGGGTTCGATTCCCCCCATCTCCACCATTCGCCGGTCGTCGAGCCGCTGTCACCACGTGTTGCACGAACGCCCCGTCACCGTCCCTGGACGATGCCGGGGCGTTCGCTGTCTCGCCACGTCAGGGGACTACGCTCCGGAGGAGGCGCAGGGAAACGCCCGCGCCGACCCCGAACGGAAGGCCCCCACGTGGTGCAGGAGATCGCGATCCGAGTCCGTCTGCGCGAGCAGGAGCGAGTGGTGCTCGCCGACTACGAGCGGATCGTGGGGTCCGTCGCCACGGTTGCCGCCCTCGCTGCCTGGCTGCCCACGCCCGACGCCCGCCTGGTCGTCCGCGGCCGGGGTGCCGAGCCCGTCCGCCTCGAGACCGTCACCTACGGTTCGGTCGTCGAGATGCTCGTCGTGCTCGACCAGCGTTCGGCTGCTGTCGAACGGGGTGCAGCAGCGATCGCGGCGCTGATCGAGTCGGTGCGGCACGAGCACGTCGCCGATGACGTGGCCGGGGTCGCCGGTGAGCTGGACCGCCTGGACCGCGCTGCACCGCGTGGACGGTCGGTCGTCGAGCGCACGCTCCGCACGTTCCTCGAGGGTGCGCGCGCCGACGTCCTGGCACGCAAGACCACGACCCGGGTGCGGACCGCGCAGGCGCTGTTGCGGCTCGCCGAGGACGACGCGGTGCTCACCGTGGAGCGGGTGACGGACGCGCTCGCGCCCGTGCTCGAGGAACACGCGGTCGACGTCGCGCTGGACACGGGTTCCGCCGTGGTCGTCGAGCCGATCGACGGGGTCGAGTCGCCGGAGCAGGCACCGGTCCTGCCGTTGCCTTCGGGGGAAGCGAAGCCGAAGAAGTCGGACGAGAAGCCGTCCAAGAAGCAGAGCGACGGCAAGAAGAAGTCCGACAAGAAGAAGTCGGACAAGAAGGACGACGGCAAGAAGAAGTCCGACAAGAAGAAGTCGGACAAGAAGGACGACGGCAAGAAGAAGAAGTCCAAGAAGTAGCAGCCTGAGTGCTTATACAGCACAATTGTTTCCGGCATGTTAAAGAATCCGGCCAAGCCGCTGTCCCGGTGCCAGAGTCGATGAGCGCGACCCCCGTTCGTGGGGCCCGCTCACTCGACGGGAGCAGCAGTGGCTACAACGACGACGCCGGCGTTGCCGGACTCCGGCCTCAAGCGGAACGTGGGCTTCATCGGGCTCATCTGGGCCTCGACGGGGTCGATCATCGGCTCCGGTTGGCTCTTCGGGTCGCAGGAGGCCCTGAAGACCGCCGGCCCGGCCGCGATCATCTCGTGGCTCATCGGTGGTGTGGCGATCCTCGTCCTCGCCCTCGTACACGCCGAACTCGGCGGCATGTTCCCGATCGCGGGCGGGACGGCACGGTTCCCGCACATCGCGTTCGGTGGCATCGCCGGCGCGTCGTTCGGCTGGTTCTCCTGGTTGCAGTCCGTGACCGTCGCCCCGATCGAGGTCGAGGCGATGATCAAGTACGCGCAGCACTGGCAGTTCGCGCACCCGTGGCTGCACACGACGACGGTGGACGGGGAGACGCAGCAGCTGCTCACCGGCGCGGGCATCGCGGTCGCCGTCGTCCTCATGGCGGTGGTCACCGTGATCAACCTGCTCAGCGTCCGGATCCTCGCGAACACGAACTCGGCGGCGACGTGGTGGAAGGTCGCCATCCCGCTGCTGGTCATCATCGTGCTGGCGTTCAGCGGGTTCCACGGCTCGAACTTCACGGCGGCTGACGGCTTCATGCCCGAGGGTGCCAAGGGGGTCCTGGCGGCGGTGTCCACCTCCGGCATCATCTTCGCCTTCCTGGGCTTCGAGCAGGCCGACCAGCTCGCGGGTGAAGCGAAGAACCCGCGGCGGGACATCCCGCGCGCCGTCATCGGCTCGGTGCTCATCGGGCTGGTGATCTACCTGCTGCTGCAGGTCGTGTTCCTCGGGGTGCTCCGGTCGGATGCGATCCAGGGGTCCTGGGCCACCGCCGACTTCACGAAGTACACGGGGCCGTTCGCCGACATCGCGATGGCCGCGGGCATCACGTGGCTGGCGGTGGTCATCTTCATCGACGCGATCATCTCGCCCGCGGGGACCGGGCTGATCTACGTGACGGCGACGAGCCGCATCTCCTACGGACTCAGTCGCAACGGGTACTTCCCGAAGGCGTTCGAGTGGACGACGAAGCAGGGCGTGCCGTGGGTCGGGCTCGTCGCGGCGTTCGTCGTCGGTTGCGCGTGCTTCGCACCGTTCCCCTCGTGGCAGGGGCTGGTGAGCCTCATCACGAGCGCGTCGGTCCTGATGTACGCCGGTGCCCCGTTGGCGCTCGGTGCGTTCCGGAAGCGGATCCCGGAGATCGAGCGCCCCTACCGGATGCCCGCCGCAGCGGTGCTGTCACCGATCGCGTTCATCGTCGCGAACCTCATCATCCTGTGGACCGGGTGGGACACCGACTGGAAGCTCGGCGTCGCGATCCTCATCGGTGCCGTGGTGATCATCCTGAACAACGTGTTCCGCGGTGCCTCGAGCGTCCGGCCGCGCTGGGACTGGAAGGCGGCGCAGTGGCTGCTGCCGTACCTGATCGGCATGGGGCTCATCGTGTTCCTCAGCGACTTCGGTCCGCTGACGCACCCGGTGTTCCCGCTGTGGATCGACATCGTCGTCGTCGCGGTGTTCTCGCTGGTGATCTACTACTGGGCGATCAACTCCGCCTCGGACCGTGCGGAGATCCTCCGCACGGCCGACGACGTCCGTGACGTCGAGGAATCAGGCGTGGTCGAGCCGGTCCACCACTAGTCGAGCCGGTCCACCACTAGTCGAGCCGGTCCACCACTAGAAGTCGAACAGGTTCGCCCGGATGCCCCCGGCGCCGTACTCCCGCCGCAGGAGCCCACGGCGCCGGAGCACCGGCACCAGGTCGCCGAACATCCGGTGGATCTGCGCCGGGTGCAGGTCGCCCGAGAAGATGATGCCGTCGTTGTCGGCGTCCGACCCGAGCTCCTCGATGAAGTCGGCGAACTCGTCGGCGGTGCCGACGAAGCCCTCGCGCGAGGACACCCGCCCCTTGCGGGCCTTGCGTTCCAGGAGCGCGCGCAGCGGGGCGTCCGGGGTGTCGCCGAGCAGCCCGCGGATCGTGCCGGCGGAGACGTGGTCGCCGAAGGTCCCGTCCGGCACGGGCGCGTCGAGGTCGAGCGCGAGCAGGTCCGTCTCGGAGTCGCTCGACCACGCGATCGCCGCGGTCCGCAGGTCGTCGTCGGACGGGTGCCGGGACGCCTCGACGATCCGGTCGGCCTCGTCGGACGACGAGACGATCTCGGGCTTGAGGACGAACAGGATGCGCAGGTCGGCGGCCGTGCGTCCGGCGGCCTGCGCTGCGGCGATCACGCGACCGCGGTAGTCCGCCACCGCGGCGGCCGACAGGGGCGCGAGCGCGAGTTGCACGTCCGAGTGGGTGCCGGCGAACGCGAGGCCCCGACCGGAGCCACCGGGGGAGACGACCACCGGGTCCGAGTCGAGGGGCAGCGCGTTGAGCGGGCCGTCGGCGGTGAAGTACGCGCCCTCGTGGTGGAACGCGTCGAGGGCGTCGCCGTCAGCGAAGTGCCAGTCGGAGGGGTCCCCGACGTACCCGGACGACTCCCACGACCCCCAGAGCCGGCGGAGCAGCGTGATCCACTCCTCGGCACGGTCGTACGCCTGGTCGTGCGGCAGCGGCGGCAGACCGGCGTGCCGGGCACTGCCGACGTCGGTCACGACGTTGATGCCGAGCCGCTCGGAGGACAGGTGCGCCAGTGTTGCGAACTGTCGTGCGGCCAGGTACGGCGGCGTGAAGCCGGCGTTCACGGTCGGCGCGATGCCGATGTGCGAGGTCGCCGCGAACAGGTACGGCGCGAGCAGCAGCGGGTCGTGCTTCGGGCCGCCGTACGCCTGGCGGATGCGCAGGTCGAGCGTCGACGGGTTACCGAGCGAGATGGCGTCCTCGGCGATGACCAGGTCCATGCCGGCGTGCTCGAGCGTGCGGACGGACTGCTGGTACAGGTCGGGCTTGGTCCAGTCGTGGCCCCAGTCCCAGTCCGAGCGCCCCCACGCCTGCGGGCCGAACCCGCGCGAGAAGAAGTACCCGAAGTGTTGCGGTCGTGCCATCGTCTAGAGCTCCTCCGAGATCACGTGCGTGCCTGGGACCGAGTGTTCCAGGGACGCACGCTCCGCGTCGGACGCGCCACGGGCCTCCAGGCTCTCCCCGTCGATCCCGGAACGCAACGCGGCGAACCCGCGTTCCAGGTCGCGGAGCAGGTCCGCGACGTCCTCGATGCCGACCGACAGTCGGATCAGGCCGCCGTCGATGCCCTGGTCGGCGCGCTCCGCGGCGGTCTTGCCGGCGTGCGTCGTCGTCGCGGGGTGCAGGATCAGCGAGCGGACGTCGCCCAGGTGGGTCATGCGGCTGAACAGCTGGACGCTGTCGATGAAGGTGTGCGCGGCGGCTTCGCCGCCCGCCAGCGTGAACGCGAAGACGGAGCCGGCACCGCGCGGCAGGTAGCGCTGGGCGAGGTCGTGGAACGGACTGGAGGCCAGACCCGCGTGGTCGACGCTCGTCACCTCCGGCTGTGCTTCCAACCACTGCGCCACCGCCAGCGCGTTCGCGCTGTGGCGTTCCACGCGCAGGCTCAGCGTCTCGATGCCCTGGCGGATCAGGAACGCGTTGAACGGCGACGGGGTGGGGCCGATGCGCGAGGCGACGACGTCACGCGCGAAGACGACGAACGCCCGGTTGCCGTAACGCTCGACGTAGCTGTCGCCGCCGAGTGACCGCTCCGGGCTGGTGAGGTGCTGCCAGCGCTCCGGGGAGGCGGACCAGTCGAACGTGCCGCCGTCGACGACCACGCCGCCGAGGCCCGCGCCGTGGCCGGACAGGAACTTCGATGCCGAGTGGATGACGATGTCGGCACCGTGCTCGACCGGCCGGACCAGGTACGGCGTCGCCAGGGTGTTGTCGACGATCAGGGGGACGCCGGCACGGTGCGCGGTGTCGGCGACGCCGGTGATGTCGAGGACGTCGTTCTTCGGGTTCGGGATCGTCTCGGCGAAGAACGCCTTCGTGTTCGGGCGGACGAGCCGTGCCCACTCGTCGAGGTCGCGCTGGTCGGCGACGAAGTCGACCTCGATGCCGAGGCGGCCGAGGTTCTGCACGAGCAGCCCCTTGGTGCCCTCGTAGATGCTGCGGGCGGCGACGACGTGGTCGCCCGCCTGCAGGAGCCCGAGGAACGCGATGGTGGCCGCCGCCTGGCCGCTGCCGACGAGGATCGCCTCGACGCCCCGCTCGAGCAGGGCGACGCGGCGCTCGACGTCGGCGTTCGTCGGGTTGCCGAGGCGGGTGTAGGTGTAGCCGTCCTCGGTGCCGGCGAAGCGGTCGCGCGCCTGGTCGAAGTCGTCGAAGAGGAAGCCGGAGGACATGTGGATGGCCGGGATCCGTGCGCCGTGCCCTGCGTCGGGCACGAAGCCGCCGTGCACCTGTTCGGTCGAGAAACCGTGATCGTCGTTCGCCATGGGACACCTCCGGGAGTCGTCTGGCGGTAGCCTCGCAGCCTTCGCTGCGTGGACAGGCGATTGCGGCGTTCCGTTACGCGGAACCGGGGTGCGGCGGGGTCGCGGCGGAGCCCTGGCGGCTGCCACGATGGGGGCATGGCGACCGACGAAGCGACCCTGATCATCCGCGATGTCCGTCCGTGGGGTGGTGCGCGGTCGGACATCCGGGTGGCGGACGGCCGCATCGTCTCGGTCACCGCGACCGGAGCGGGCGACGGCGTCGCGGGCGGTGCCAGTGCCAGTGGCGGTGCCGGTGCCGGTGCCGGTGCTGGTGCTCGGGTCGTCGACGGGCGCGGCCAGCTCGCGCTGCCGGGGCTCGTCAACACGCACGCCCACGTCGACAAGAGCTGGTGGGGGCACGAGTGGGAGTCGTACGGCGGCGAGCCCGGCACGCAGGGGCGCATCGCGCACGAACGGGCTCGGCGTGACGCCCTCGGGATCCCGAGCGGACCCGTCGCCACGCGGGTGCTGCGCGAGGGGCTGCGCACCGGCACCACCCGGGTCCGCACGCACGTCGACGTCGACCTCGGCGTCGGGCTGCGGGGGATCGAGGCCGTGCGTGCGGCGGCCGACGCGCTCGACGGTGCGGTCGAGGTGTCGATCGTCGCCTTCCCGCAGGACGGCGTGCTGCGGCGGCCCGGTGTGCTCGACCTGCTGCGGCAGGCGGCGACGGCCGGAGCTGACCACATCGGTGGGCTCGACCCGTCGCTCATCGACCGCGACCCGGTCGGGCAGCTCGACGGCCTGTTCGCCATCGCCGCCGACACCGGGTGCGGCATCGACATCCACCTGCACGAGCCCGCCGAGCTCGGTGCGTTCGCGTTCGACCTGGTGCTCGACCGGGTGGAGCGGCTCGGCATCGCACCGGGCAGGGTCAACATCGCCCACGGGTTCGCGATCGTCGACGTCGATCCCGTGCGTCGCCGCGACCTGCTCGCCCGGATGGCGTCGCTCGGCGTCACGATGACCACCGTCGCCCCGGTGCGGATGCGGCAGCTTCCCCTGCACGAGTTCGACGAGGCCGGCGTGCGGTTCGGCTTCGGCACCGACGGCATCCGTGACCTGTGGAGCCCCTACGGCGACGGCGACCTGCTCGGCATCGCGTGGCAGTACGCGCGGGCCGGCGGTGTGGTGCGGGACGAGGACCTGACCCGCGTGGTGGAGCTCGCCACGCGCGACGGTGCCCGGTTCGTCACCGACGAGGCGCACGACCTCGTGGCGGGGGCGCGTGCCGACGTGGTGCTGCTCGACGCCGAGAACCCGATGGACGCGCTGGTGCGACGGGTGCCGCGGTCGCTCGTCGTCGCCGGCGGCCGGGTGTTCGACCCCGCCGAGCTCGCGCAGCGCCCCTGGGAGTAGACGCAGGGCTGCGCACCCGTTCTGCGACATTGCACCAGTCGATCACCGCGTGGATCGTCGCGGACGTGGTGCGAGCACGATCTGGCATCGTCAGAAGAGTGCGCGCACGCCCGCCACCACGGTGTCCCAGACCTCGAGCAGCGGGACCCGTGCGAGCCACACCGCGAGGCCGTTCACCAGCACGAACAGCACGAACCAGACCCCGGCCGGCACCCGCATCTCGGCCGCGGCGATGTGGAAGTCCGTCTGCACGCGGGCGCCGGTGAGCAGCCACCGTGCGACCTGCACGACGGACCGCAGTCCGTCGACGACGAAGAACGCCCCGACCGCGGCGACCACGAGCACCGTGGTCTCGGACGGACGCAGTGCCACCCACAGCGCCAGGACGTCGAACCCGAGCACGACGAGCAGCCCGAACCAGTTCCGCACGAACACCAGCGCCACGAGCCCGATGACCCCGAGCACGGCGACGGGCAGCCACCGCGAGCCGTGCAGCACCCCGGTCACCAGCAGCACCCCGGCCCAGAGCGGCGCGCTGTACCCGGCGTAGAGGTTGAGGATCCGGACGAGCCAGCGGATGCCGCCAGGGACCCGGCCGAGCTGTACCCAGGCCTCGCCGGAGCCGTCCGGGTGCAGGTCGATGCGCTGGATGCGGCCGCCGAACGGGACGACGACGATGCAGTGTCCGACCTCGTGGGCGATGGTCGCGGCGATCCGGGCGACACGTCCGACGAACGGCAGGAACGGCAGGAGCGCGCCGACGACGAGCGCGACGAACACGAGGGGCGGGGCTGCGGTGGTCAAGGGACCAGCATCGCAGCCGTGTCCCGCGAACTGCCCGAGACCCGGCGGCGAGGACGATGTGGAACGACACCGTCGACGTCGTACGACATCGAGAACGTCGATCCGAGTCGACGCCCGCCCGCCCGACCGCTCCGGGCTCAGCCCAGGACGGTCGGCCCGGCCACCACGACGACGAGCACCGTCGTCATGGCGATCGCGAACGCCGTGAGCACGACCAGGAACGTCGTCAGGTGGTTCATCCGGCCGCGCATCACTCGACCGTCACCGACTTCGCCAGGTTGCGCGGCTTGTCGACGTCGCAGCCGAGCTGCAGCGCGAGTTCGCGGGCGAGCATCTGCAGCGGCACGACGGCCTCGAGCGGACCCCACGGCGCCGCCATGGCGCCCCAGGCGAGTCCGCCGGTGCCGCGGCTGCCGAGCGCCGGGATGTCGGAGCCTTCGCCGCCGATGGTGATGACGAACCCGCCGCGGGCCCGGACCTCGGCGATCGCCGACTGGATCTTCGGCTCGCCGTGGTCGATCACGACGACGGGGGTGCCCTCGTCGACGAGGGCGAGCGGGCCGTGCTTCAGCTCGCCCGCGGGGTACGCCTCGGCCCAGCGGTAGCTGAGCTCCTTGAGCTTGAGTGCGCCCTCGGCGGCGTACGGCAGGCCCGCACCGCGGCCGAGGAACAGGAAGCCGGTGGCCTCCTTCACGCTCGACACCAGGAGCGGCATCCGGTCGGCGGACACCTGCGTGGCGTGCTCGATGCGTGCCGGCAGGTCGAGCAGTTCGTCGACGAGTGCGTGGGCACGTGCGACCTCGATGCGGCCGGACGCCACGAGCGCGGAGATCACCGCGGCGACGCCGACGACGACCTGCGCGGTGAACGTCTTCGTCGCGGCGACGCCGATCTCCGGACCGGCGTGGCAGTCGAGCACGGCGTCGGCGCGACGGGCGAGCGAGGAGTGCATGTTGTTCGTGAGCGCGAGCACCGGGTGGCGGTCCTCGAAGCGGTCGAGCGCGCGGAGGACGTCGGCGGTCTCGCCGGACTGGCTGATCGCGACGACCAGGGTGTCGGGGCCGAGGACGGCCTGGTCGGCTTCGCTGGCGACGACGATGTCGGTGGGGACGCCGCCGATGCCGCGCAGCGCGGTGGCGATCACCTGGCCGGCGTTGAGCGAGGTGCCGCAGGCGACGATCGCCAGGCGCTGGAAGGCGGGCAGCCCGAGGCCGACCCACATGCTGCCGTCCGCGGTGCGGCGGGCGATGCGGTCCAGGATCGTGCTGACGACGTCGGCCTGCTCGCCGATCTCCTTCGCCATGTGGTCGGGGTGGTCGCCGAGGTCCAGCGCGGTGGCGGCGAACGGCGACGGGGTGGGGAACGGCACGGGGACGGTGATCCCGTTCGACGACCAGGTCCAGGCCTCGCCGAGCTCGACGACGTCACCGTCGCGGAGCGCCACGAAGGTCTCGCACCACTCGGCGATCGCGCCGATGTCGCTCGCCACGAAGTCGCCGCGGGCGGACCGGGCGACGACGAGCGGGGAACGGTCCGCGGCCACGACCATCCGGCCGTCGCGGGCGTCGAGGACGACGATCGCCCACGACCCCTCGAGCTGCGCGGTCGCGATCTGCACGGCGAGCATCAGGTCCGGGTCGACGGCCAGGGCGCGCTCGACGAGGTGCGCGATGACCTCGGAGTCGACCTCGGAGCGGAACCGGTGGCCCTGCGCCGTGAGCATGTCACGCAGGCGGTCGGCGTTCTCGATGATGCCGTTGTGCACGATGCTGATCCGGCGCGAGCAGTCGGCGTGCGGGTGGGCGTTCGCCTCGCGCACGGCACCGTGCGTGGCCCAGCGGGTGTGGCCGATGCCGACGCCGGTCAGGGCGTCGCCGGACCGGGCGGCGACGAGCGTGCGCAGGTCCCCGACGCGGGAGACCGAGCGGATCGTCTCGGTGCGTCCGGCGGCGGTCCGGACGGCGATGCCGGCGGAGTCGTAGCCGCGGTACTCGAGTCGTTCGAGTCCGTCGAGCAGGTAGGGCGTCGCGTCGTCAGACACGCGGGCCGCGATGATGCCGCACATCGGCTGTCCCTTCGGGGGAACGGGGTGGGGGAGTGGAGCGGGGTTCGGCACCGACCGCCGTCGGGTCTGCCGCGCGTCCGGGCCCTCGCGGTCCTGACCGGCGCCCGTCCTCGGATCAGGCGAGGACGGACGACGGAGTGGGTGGGCCACGAGGTTCGGGTACCGGACGGGGTACCGCGGTCTGGCCCCTCGGGAGGGGCACGGCGGTCGGTGCATGAGAAGCCTCACCCGGCGACGCCGCCACGGCAACAGTCGTCGACTGCTCTTGCGGTTCCCCGCGTGCGGGGGACGCCGCGGTGCGGTCGCGTGCGGACTCCCGCAACGCGCGCGCGCGCTCCGCATGAAGCGACGCGCCAGCGGCGCGCGGCGCCAGCGCCGACCGAGCCTGCGAGGCCGGTTGCGTGAAAACAGGGAAAAGGCGGACGGGAGGCCCGGTACCAGCTGGTACCGGGCCTCCCGTCCGCCTTGTGCTCGCGTCGACTACGTGAGCAGCGCGACCAGGTGGGAGCGCGACCGCGCGCCCACCTTGCGGTAGATCTGCGTGAGCCGCAGCTCCACCGTGCGCTGCGACATGAACAGCGACGAGGCGATCTCGCGGTTGCGGTAGCCCTCCGTCACCTTCTGCACCACGGCGCGCTCCTCGGCCGTGAGTGAGGTGAGCACCGCAGAGGCGTCCGGAGCGCTCCGGGGCGTCCCCGGCATCGACGCGGACAGCACCGGTGCGGACCGGAGCGACGGCCCCGTGCCGAACGGCGGCATGGCCGCTGCCGGTGCGGGGGTGACGAGGGGACGGCGCATGCCGGCCGCCTCGTACGCCGCTGCTGCTGCCGCACCGAGACGCGGACGCTCGGCGGGGTTGCCGACCGTCGCGAGGGCCGCGAACGTCCGTGCCCGCTCGAACTGCGAGTCGTGCGGCTGGAACAGCTCCAACGCGCGGCGACGGGCGGTGTCCCGGGTGGTGTCATCGGCGACGAGCGCGAGGCTCCTCGCCAGCACGAGCGCACCCCAGCGACCCGGTCGGGCGTGGTGGTCCGCAGCGAGCCGTGCGGTGATGGTGCGGGCGTCGTCGATCCGTCCGAGGCGTGCGTACGCCTCGACCAGGTCGCCGAGGTGCCGGAGCACCGCGGGGTTCCGCAGGGACCGACCGATGGCGTCCGCCGCTTCGAGTGCGGCGGCTGCCTCCTCCAGTCGGCCGTCGAGCAGCAGGACCCGACCGCGGAGCGCGTGCAGCTTCGCCGTCGCACCCCACAGGCGGCTCGTCGAACGGTGCTCGAGGCACCGGTCCACGACCGCCAGGGCATCGGCGGAGCGCCCCTCGGCGAAGTGCCGCCAGGCGATGGCGATGGCCCGCGACGGCTCACGGAGCCGTTCGACCACCGAGGAACCGGCCTCCCAGACGTCGATCGCGCGGAGCGCCTGCCGGAAGTTCCCGGAGCGCACCTCGTTCTCGGCGGTCAGGTAGCGGGCTGCCTCGGTCCACACCGGCGCCGTCTGCGGGCCACGGGCGAGGACGAGTGCGAACACCCGACGCGCGCTCCGGTACCGCTCGGCGATGCTCAGCGCGTGGGCGAGGAGCAGCAGGGCCGGGTCGGACATCGCCAGCAGCACCGACGTCGCGAGTCCGTCGTGCAGGTCGGTGTCCGACGGCAGGGTGCCGTCGATCGCGGCGATGAGCTCCCGCGCGGTCGTCGTGATCTCCAACGTGTGCGGAGACGCCGACGCCTCGAGTGGCTCGACGCGGTGCAGCAGGTCCTTCGCCTGGTCGAGCTCCCACGCCTCGGCACGGAAGCACGCCACCATGGCCATCAGCCCGGCGACCGCGTCCACGTCGGCCGGCTCGGTCGCGTCCACCGACACGAGGAGTTCGTCCGCGTGCACGGCGTCGCCACTGAGGTACTGCGCCGAGTACTGCAGGCGCAGCCGGCGGACCTCGTGCGCCGTCGTCCGGAACGGACGGAGCGCGGCGAGGTACCGCGCGGCGAAGCCGAGCAGCCGGTTGCCGAGCAGGGCCTCAGCGACCCCGAGCAGCGCGACGAGCTCGTCCTCGGTGCCACCACCGACGTGCAGGGCACGCTCGGTGAGGGCGATCGCGGCGTGCACGTTGCCGTCCACCACGTAGGACCGTGCGGCGCTGAGCAGCGCGACCACGTCGGGGACGTCGTCGACGAAGCTCCGGTGCCACGCGGCTGCCCGCGGGTCGGACTCGGCGCTCGCCGTGGCCAGCGCGGCGTGCGCCGCGCGGCGGTCACGGGCGGGCATCCGCCAGTACAGCGCGGACCGGACCAGGGGGTCGCGGACCGTCACGCTCTGCCCCCGCACGGTGGCGAGGCCTGCTCCGACCAGGTCGTCCAACTCGTCGCGGTCCCAGGCCGTGGTCTTCGCGACCGGCACCAGGGCGAGTTTCGCGAGGACGTCCAGATCTCGTCCCGCGGCGGACCCGAGTGCGAGGGCTGCGAGGGCCTCGGTCGTCGGAGTGGGTCGGAGCGGGAGCACGATCGGCTCCGCGCCGGTGAGCTGCTCGCGGCTGAGCACCGCGAGTTGTTCGCGGAGCGCGCCGGGGTTGCCACCGGTCTCCGCGGCGAGGACGGCGAGGACGCCGTCGTTCGCTTCTTCCGGTGCCATGGTCCGGGCGAGGACGAGTGCCTCGTCGGACGGCAGCGGCTCGATGCGGAGCGCCGGCAGGGCCGCGAGCGGACCGTCCGACGGCACCGAACGGACCGTCGCCACGACGCGCAGGGCGGTGCCTGCGAGTCGGCCGGCGAGGAACGCGATGAGCTCCTGGCTCTCGACGTCCATGCGGTCGAGGTCGTCGATCAGCACGAGCGTCGGCGGCAGGGTGAGGGCGTGCACGGCGTCGAGGAAGTCGTGCGCCGCCGCCAGTCCGGCGGTCACGGGGACCGCCGTCTCACCCGTCTGCAGGAGATGGGCGATGTGGGCCGTCGCACGAGGGTCGTCGAGCGCGGTGAACAAGGAGGTCACGCCGGCCAGCGGCCAACGGGATTCACTCCCGTTGACACCGACCCGCACGACGGGGAGGGAAACGCGGTTCGAGACCGCGTCGAGGACGCTGCTGCGTCCGGAACCAGGGTCGCCGACCACGACCATCGCGGACTCCCGAGGGAGTACAGCGAGGGTCGCGATCCGGTCGACCTCGAGACGTCGACCGGTGAGTGCCATGACTCACCGGCCTCCGGGCCCGGAAGCGGATCCTGCGGAGAGGTCGTCGGCGAACGCTGCGAGCGCTGCGACGGGGCGCCGTGAGGCGGACCGGACTGCTGCACGGTGGGTGGCCGTGTCGGAGTGCGGACGGATGGCGGCGACTGCGCGCGCGCCGGAGCTGTCGTGGATTGAATGCGGTCGACGAGTGAGTGTGCACTCGGTTCCGCTCGGGAACGATGATGTCATCGTCTGTATCACCCCTCGGGTTAGGGTCTTCGGACGAACACGGGAGGCCGTGCACGTGCACTCAGATCTAGGGAATCCAGGTGCTTGCGTGACCTTCCGTACGAGCACGATAACTCAGGTCCTGACCATCTGAGCCGCCCCGCGCACCGCGTATCCGGCAACGGTGCCCCCAGTCCGGGGGGCCATGACGAGGGGGTGTCACCCACCCGGGGGGTGGGTCTCGCCCGCCCGGAGGCCGGTCGGTGTACGAACGATGGTGATGTCCAGCGCTGACCCGACCGACGCCCGCCTCGACGACCGCACGCGTTGGAGGGCCTTCGCCGTGTGCGTCGCGGTGGCTGCCCTGACGATCCTCGACCTGTCGAAGGTCAACGTCGGTCTGCCGTCGATCGAGAAGTCCCTCGGCGCCACCAGTTCGTCGCTGCAGCTCATCGTGGCGGGGTACGCGCTGGCGTTCGGCCTCGCCCTCGTGCCCGCCGGTCGGCTCGGCGACCTGAAGAGCCGCCGTGCCCTGTTCATCATCGGACTCGTGGCGTTCACCGTGTCGAGCCTGCTCTGCGCCGTGGCGCCGACCATCGAGGTGCTCATGGTCACGCGGATCCTGCAGGGCTTCGCCGCCGGCACCCAGATGCCGCAGGTGATCGGGCTCGTGCAGCAGTTGTTCCGGGGCCCGGAGCGCGGACGGGCCTTCGGGCTCTTCGGCGCCATGATCGGCATCTCGACGGCGCTCGGCCCGACGATCGGCGGTGGCCTCATCGCGATCGGCGGTGAGGAGAACGGGTGGCGGCTGCTGTTCTGGATGAACGTGCCGCTCGGACTCGTCGCGCTGTTCTTCGCGATGCGGCTGCTGCCCAAGGGGGCGCAGGGACAGGCGAAGGACCGCGAGCTGGACATCGTCGGCATCCTGCTGCTCGGCGCCGCCATCATCACGCTGATGCTGCCGTTCGTGCTCACCACGGGTGCCGGCGACTCCGGTGCCCGGTGGCTCTGGCTGATCGCCTTCGTCGTGTTCCTCGGCCTGTTCGTGCTCTGGGAGGTCCGGTACAAGCAGCAGGGCAAGTCACCGGTGGTGCACTTCGAGCTGTTCCGGCTGTCGTCGTACCGCAACGGGCTGTCGATCGTGGCCGTCTACTTCGCGGCGATCCCGGCGTCCTTCCTGATGGTGACGCTGTTCCTGCAGGAGGGGCTCGGGCTGTCACCGCTGTTCGCCGGCATGGTGAGCATCCCGTTCGCGGCCACGAGCGCCGTGGGGTCCTACATCGGCGGACGGATCGTCGACCGGGTCGGACGGGCCCTGGTGGTCTTCGGGCTCTTCATGGTCGTCGTCGGCTTCGTGCTCCTCATGCTCGCCGCGGTGCTGACCCCGCCGGAGGTCACGCCGTGGGCGATGGCCGGGGCCTTCCTGGTCGGCGGGCTCGGCGGCGGGTTCGTGGTGTCGCCGAACCAGACGCTCACCCTGGCCGAGATCCCCGTGGAGCAGTCCGGGGTCGCCGGGTCGATGCAGCAGCTCGGGCAGCGCGTCGGGACCGCGATCGGGACCGCGGTGGCGACGAGCATCTTCTACGGGATCGTGCGGGGTGCTGCTGCCGGGGGCTCCGGCGGGAGTCGGCTCGATGCGTACCACGACGCGTTCCGGAGCGGCACGACGTTCACGGTCTCGCTGATGGCCCTCGCGCTCGTGCTGGCGGTCGGGGACCTGGTGGTGCGTCGGCGTGCGGCTCGGCGTGAGGCGGCGGCTGCGGCCGCCTGATCGACTCGGACCGACACCCGCGACGTCATCCGACGTCGAGCGTGTCGTTCGGGGTCGTGCTAGCGGCGGACGACCTCGACGACGGCGTCGTGCACCAGGCCGTTCGTCGCGAGTGCACTGCCGTGCCAGGCCCCGGGGTCGCCGTCGAGTGAACTGAAGCGCCCGCCGGCTTCTTCCACGATGGGCACGAGGGCCGCGATGTCCCACGGCTTCAGGTCGGGCTCGCCCGCGATGTCGATGACCCCCTCGGCGACCAGCATGTACGACCACATGTCGCCGTAGGCGCGCGTCCGCCAGACCTTGCGGGACAGGTCGACGAGGGACTCGAGCCGGTCGTCGTCGTCCCACTGCTGGATGCTGTTGTAGCTCAGGCTCGCGTCGGACAGGTCCGCGACACCGGAGACGCGGAGGTCGCCGTCGAACGAGTGCGCGCCGAGGCCCTCGGCCGCCCACCAGCGCTTGCCGAGCGCGGGGGCGCTCACGACGCCGAGCACGGGGCGGCCGTCGACCGCCAGGGCGATGAGCGTCGCCCACACCGGCACGCCGCGCAGGTAGTTCGCAGTGCCGTCGATCGGGTCGATGACCCACTGACGGTGCCCCTCGCTGGTCGCCTCGGCACCGGTGTCCGCCGTGGTCTCCTCGCCGAGGAACGCGTCGTCGGGTCGTTCCGTCGCGATCCGCTCGCGCAGGGCGTGTTCGACGGCCTGGTCGGCGTCGGTCACGTGCGTGCTGTCGGCCTTCTTCGACACGTGCAGGTCGGCGGCGCGGAACCGCTCGAGGCTGATCGTGTCGGCGATGTCGGCGAGCGAGCGGGCGAAGTCCAGGTCGGCGCTGAGGTCCACGGGTCGAGCGTAGCGGGGCTACGCGGCGACGACCTCTTCCTCTTCGAGCCGGGTGACCTCACGCTCGCGGGCGATGCGGGTGCGGCGGGCGACGAGGCCGTGCACGACCACGCAGAGCAGGACGGCTGCTGCGAGCCAGAGCGCGAGCACCAGGGACGACCGGCCGAGCGAGGCGTCCGGGAAGTACTGCAGGTCCTGTGCCGCCTGCAGCCACGCGGCGCCGCTCCAGAAGGAGTGGAGCGCCGAGAAGAACCCGGGCACGAACGACGCCTGGAAGATGCCGCCGGACGACGTGAAGTTGAGCATCACGAACAGCATGGTGAGCACGGGCGTCGTCCACCGCCCGAGGACCGGGTGCAGGCCGACGCCGATCGCGACGATGATCGCGTCGTACAGCCAGGCGAACAGGAACACCTGCCAGTGGTGCGTGGTGATGACGCCGTAGATCGGTCCGGCGACGATGATCCCGATGCCGGCGACGACCCCGGCGGTGGCGAGGCCGACCACCGCGGTCCACACCGCGCGGAGCTTCGTCGCGACGGACGCCACGGCGATGGCCGATGCGTAGCCGCCGACGCTCAGGGCGACGAGCAGGAAGAACAGCCCCTGGCCGGTGCTGTCCTGTTCGCCCGTGGGGACGACGTCGACGACCCGGAACGGCACGTGCTGCTCGTACGCGATCGGCAGGAAGACCTTCTGTGCGGCGCTCGCGGTCGTCTCCGATGCCGCGGTCGACTCGTAGAGCGTCGCGCCCGTGGTGGTCGGGGCGTACACGGCGGCCAGGTCGCGGTCGCGGATCTGCCGCTCGGCGTCCTTGGTCGAGGGGACGACGTGGGCGACGAGGGCACCGTCGGACTCGTCGGTGACGGTCTGGGCGAACACCTGGGTCGCGGCGGACTGACCGACGATGCCGACGGGCAGTTCCTTCGGCGCGGGGGCGTGGAAGGCACCGAGGTAGGCGAGGCCCATGCCGGCGGCGAGGAACAGCGGCACGAGGATGTGCGTGGCGAAGGTCAGGAGCACCCGTCCGAGGCCGGCCGGGCGCAGGACGCTGTCGGTGCGCTGCGGTCGCGGTGCTCGGGAGGACTTGTGGGTGGGGGAGTGGTGCGCGTGCGACGTCGTTGTCGTGCTCGAGGACGGGGCGTCGACGGCGGGGGTCGGCGCAAAGTTGTACTTTGCAACTTCAGACACGAGGGTTCACTGTACAACACCGCTGCACACTTGTCGACGCGTGTGGGGCGGGTTGCGGTGGGGTCGGGCACGGTGGGACGAGGTGCCACGCCCGAGCGCCCTCCGCCGAGGTTCCACAACATGCCGCACGCCGTTCGCCGAGGTTCCACGAACGGCCCGAACCACCGCCGAGATGTGCAGATTTCGGAACCTCGACGGGCCGCGACTGGAGGGCCGCGACTGGACGGGACGGGCGGGACTGGCCACGCCTGGACAGGACGGGCGGGCGGGTCGGGGCGCCGGAGTGGTCACGACATGCCGTGCGTCGGAGGTCGAGCGGCCACGAACCGTCGAATGCTGCTCTGTCAGGCGACAGTTCGTGACCCATCGGCGCACGCCGACGGGCGCGGGCGCGACGGGGCGCGGGCGCGGGCGCGGGCGCGCGCCGCGGGCTACTCCAGGCCGGGGTCGGAGGCGCCCATGCCCGTCAGGAGCGCGCGGAACGAGTCGAGCCGTTCGACACCGGTGACGCCGAGCTCGCCGTCCTGCACCCGGTCGACGATCTCCCAGTCGTGCGCCTGCGCCAGGGGGATGCCGTCCCGAGCGGGGCGCACCGGGATCGCGTGCGAGGCGAAGGCGCGGAACACGTTCGCGGGGTCGACGTGCCCGAGGCCGAACGACCGGACGCCCGGGGTGTCGATGATCCACCCGCCGTCACGGACCCGCAGCGCGATCGACGACGACGAGGTGTGCCGCCCGCGCCCGGTCACCGAGTTCACGACGCCGATCGCCCGCGCCGACCCGGTCAGGGCGTTCACGAGCGTCGACTTGCCGACACCGGAGTGCCCCACGGTCACGGTGACCTTGTCGTCGAGCAGGTCGTGCAGGGCCTCGAACGGGACGTCGTCGGACCGGCTCGTCACGATCCGCAAGGAGAGGCAGGCGAAGTGCGCCAGGAACGGTGCCGGGTCGGCGAGGTCGGTCTTCGTGATGCAGAGGATCGGGTCGAGCCCGGCGTCGAACGCGGCGACCAGGTACCGGTCGATGAGCCGGGTGCGGGGCTCGGGGTCGGCGGCCGCCACGACGATGAGCATCTGGTCGGCGTTCGCCACGATGACGCGCTCGACCTCGTCGGAGTCGTCGGCACTGCGGCGGAGCAGCGTGGTGCGCTCGGCGACCTTCACGATGCGCGCCAGCGATCCGGGGTCACCCGAGACGTCGCCGACGAGCGACACGTGGTCGCCGGTGACGACCGACTTCTTGCCGAGCTCGCGCGCCTTCGTCGCCGTGATGACGTGCTCGGAATCGGAGCCGGACCCCGTCCCCACCAGCACGCCGAAGCGCCCACGGTCGACGTTCGTGACCCATCCCACGGGCGCGTCGTCGTACGTCGGCCGGGTCTTCGTTCGGGGCCGGTTGCCCTTCGGGTTCGGACGCACCCGCACGCTCGACTCGTCGTACTGTCCGTACGGTTCGTCCGCGTCGGAGTCGTCACCGTCGACGTCGTCCCACCAGCTCATGCGTCAGGCCCCCGCGTCCCCGGTCGACACGAGCGCCGCCCACAGCTCGGGGAACTGCGGCAGCGTCTTGGCCGTGCACCCGATGTCGTCGACGGCGATGCCGTCGACGACGAGGCCCACGACGGCGCCGGCCGTCGCCATCCGGTGGTCGTCGTACGCGGCCCAGTCGCCGCCGTGGAGCGCGGCAGGCTCGATGCGCAGGCCGTCGTCGAGTTCGTGCACCGCGCCTCCCGACCGGTTCACGTCCGCCGCGAGCGCGGCGAGACGATCCGTCTCGTGCCCACGCAGGTGGCCGATCCCGGTGATCTCGGTCGGCCCGCCGGCCAGCGCGGCCAGTGCGACGAGCGCCGGTGCGAGCTCGCCGCCGCGGCTGAGGTCCAGGTCGAGACCCGGCAAGGAGGCCCCACCCCGGACCCCGACGCCGCCGTCGACGACCAGGTCGTCGCCGTCTCGGGCCACGGTCGCGCCCCACAGTGGCAGGAGCGTCTCGAGGTCGGCGCCGACCTGCGTGGTCTCGCGCGGCCAGGTGCGGATGCGGACGGTGCCACCCGCGACGAGCGCGGCGACCGCGAACGGCGCGGCGTTCGACAGGTCGGGCTCGATGGTGACGTCGCGCGCGGCGATCGGACCGGGGTGGACGACCCACTCGCCGACCGCGGGTTCGTCGACGGTCACGCCGCGGGCACGGAGCGCGGCGACGGTCATCTCGATGTGCGGCAGGCTCGGCAGGCGCTCCCCGACGTGGGTGAGGTGCAGCCCCTCGTCGAAGCGCGGCGCGGAGAGCAGCAGGCCCGACACGAACTGCGACGACGCCGACGCGTCGATCGACAGGGCGCCTCCGCGCACCGAACCGGTGCCGGTGAACGCGAACGGCATCGAGCCGTCGCCGTCGTCGGTGACGTCGACGCCCAGGTCGACGAGCGCCCCGATGATCGCGTGCATCGGACGCTTGCGGGCGTAGGGGTCGCCGTCGACGACGACCGGGCCGACCGCCAGGGCGGCCAGCGGCGGCAGGAACCGCATCACGGTGCCGGCGAGGCCGCAGTCGACGCGGACGTCGCCGTGCATCGGTGCCGGGGTGATCCGGAGGTCGGGCCCGTAGGGGTTCGGCTGCGTGCCCGGTGCCGGCTCGACCTCGTCGATCCCGACGCCGAGCTGCCGGAGCGCCGCGATCATGAGCGCCGAGTCGCGCGAGTGCAGCGGCAGGCGGATGACGGAGGGGCCGTCGGCGAGGGCGGCGAGCACGAGCTCGCGGTTCGTCAGCGACTTCGAGCCGGGCAGCGCGACGTCGCCACGCAGGGGACCGCGCGCGAGCGGGGCGATCCAGGGGGCCGGGTCCGCGGCGGCCTGTGCACCGCTCTGGGAATGCGTCGTGTCTGCCATCGGTTCACAAGACTACTGAAACGATCGGGAGGACCCTTGGCGACAGCACTCGCACCCTCGCGGACGCGCCTGCCCGGCGTGTCCACGTCGCTCGCTCTAGACTGGCCCGCGATGACGACCGACGAGCCGCAGGCAGCACCGCACGACCTGGTCGAGGAGACCGAGGAGCAGCTCGACGCGGTCGAGGCGGAAGAAGCGGACGACGAGTCCTTCGTCGACGCCAAGACCGTGTCGGCCGACGAACTCCGGGCCCTCTTCGAGACCCAGGCACTGCCCTTCATGGACCAGCTGTACGGCGCGGCGATGCGGATGACCCGCAACCCGGCCGACGCCTCGGACCTGGTGCAGGAGACCTTCGTCAAGGCGTTCGCCGCGTTCCGCCAGTTCAAGCAGGGCACGAACCTGAAGGCCTGGCTGTACCGGATCCTGACGAACACGTTCATCAACACGTACCGCAAGAACCAGCGGAACCCGTACCAGGGCACCATCGACGAGCTCGAGGACTGGCAGCTCGGCGGCGCCGAGAGCGTCACCCAGTCGATCTCCGCACGGTCCGCCGAGGCGGACGCGATCGACCACCTGCCGTCGTCCGCCGTCAAGGACGCCCTGCAGGCCATCCCCGAGGACTTCCGGATGGCCGTGTACTTCGCCGATGTCGAGGGCTTCTCGTACCAGGAGATCGCCGACATCATGAAGACCCCCGTGGGGACGGTCATGAGCCGTCTGCACCGTGGTCGCCGGCTCCTCCGGGGGCTCCTGGCGGACCACGCCCGTGAGACCGGCATCGTCCCGGACGCAGCGTCGACGGCGACGATGCGCGGACGAGGTCGGAAGACTGCCGCGACCGAGGGTCGCGTCGATGGGAAGGAAGCACGATGAGCGGCTGCGACTGCTCCAAGGCGAAGGCCGAGCTCGAGGAGTTCCTGCACGGGGAGCTCTGCCGCGAGGACGCGGCGGACATCCGTGAGCACATGGACGACTGCGAGGACTGCACGACCGAACACCGCGTCGGCGTCGTCCTGATCGAGACCGTGCGCCGCGCGTGCAAGGAGACCGCTCCGGAAGAACTGCGTGGCGAGATCCTCGCGCGCATCCGGCTGGAGCAGTCGACCCACTGAGGTCCTCGGCTCCGTCGTCACACGGCGGGTCGGGTCGGTAGTGTCACGGACATGACCCTCCTCGTCGAGTCGATCACCACCTGGTCCGACACGGACGTCTCCGACGTCGCTGCCCTCGTCCGCCTGCTCGGCCACGAGGTCGACGACGCCGCGATGCGCGCACGCCTCGAACGGCTCACGCCCGAGGCCGGACACCGCACCTGGGTGGTGCGTGGGGACGACGGACGGCCGGTCGCCGTCGCGGGCGCGCAGGTCACCTGGGCGTACGCGAGCGACGAGCCGACGGCGCAGCTCCTGCTGCTGGTGGTCGACGACACGGCCAGGAGGCTCGGCACCGGTTCGGCGCTCATCGGCACCTTCGAAGCGTGGGCCGTCGAGCAGGGCGCGCGTCGCCTGAGCGCCGTCAGTGCGGCTGCCACGGACAGCGCGCACCGGTTCTACCAGAAGCGCGGCTACCACGACGCAGGTGTGCGCTACACGAAGATCGCGTAGCCGTCACGTTCCTCGCGAACGTTGAAGCGCCCCGTGCAGGAGCCCCTTGGACTCCTGCACGGGGCGCTTCCTGACGCTCAGGCCGACGCGCTCAACGCCTTCTCGATGACCTCGGTGGCTTCCTGTGCGGAGCGCTTCGACGACCCGGTGGCCGGCGCGGCACTCGCGGCACGGGCGGCGACGGACAGCGGCCGACCGTCGAGGTGCGGCGACAGGTTCATGCAGACGAACGGCCAGGCGCCCTGGTTCTCCGGCTCCTCCTGCGCCCACACGACGTCGGCGTCCGGGTAGCCGGCCAGCACCTCGAGGATCCGCTCGAGGGGGAGCGGTGCGAGCTGCTCGAGCCGGACGAGGGCGACGTCGGTGACCCCGCGCTTGTCCGCCTCGGCGCGCAGGTCGTGGTGCACCTTGCCGGAGTGCAGGACCACGCGACGCACCGCCGCCTTGTCGGCCACGCGGTCGTCGTCGATGACTTCCTCGAAGGTGCCGTTCGTGAAGGCCTCGACCGCGCTCGTCGCCTGGCGCAGGCGGAGCATGGCCTTCGGGGAGAACACGATCAGCGGCTTCTGCGGACGCTCCCACGCCTGACGACGCAGCAGGTGGAAGTACGACGCCGGAGTGGACGGGCGGGCGACGACCATGTTGTCCTCGGCGCACAGCTGCAGGTAGCGCTCGATGCGGGCGGACGAGTGGTCCGGTCCCTGGCCCTCGTAGCCGTGCGGCAGCAGAAGGACGAGGCCGGAGCGCTGCCCCCACTTCTGCTCTGCCGACGAGATGAACTCGTCGATGACGGTCTGGGCGCCGTTCGCGAAGTCGCCGAACTGCGCCTCCCACAGCACGAGTGCCTCGGGCCGCTCGACCGAGTAGCCGTACTCGAACGCCATCGCCGCGTACTCGCTGAGCAGCGAGTCGTAGATGGTGAACCGGGCCTGGTCCTCGGTGAGGTTCGACAGCGGCAGCCACTCCTGGCCGTTCGACCGGTCGTGGAACACCGCCTGGCGCTGGACGAAGGTGCCGCGGCGGGCGTCCTGGCCGGCGAACCGGACGGGCTTGCCCTCCACCAGCAGCGAACCGATGGCCATGAGCTCGGCCATCGCCCAGTCCACACCGCCGTTGCGCGTCATGTCGGTGCGCTTCGACAGCAGCTGCTGCAGCTTCGGGTGGATCGAGAAGCCGGCCGGCGGGTTGCTGTGCGCGTCACCGATGGAGCGGACGAGCTCTTCGGACACTGCGGTCTCGCGGACCTCGACCTCGGTGTCGTCCTGCTGCGCCGCCGGGCGTTCGAGCCCCTGCACGGCACCGTCGTCGTCGACCTGGATCACCGGGATGGTGCCGGTCTGCGCCTCGTGCGTCTCGGCGAAGGCCCGCTCCAGGCGGTCCTGGAAGTCGCGGTGGGCCTCGTCGTACTCTTCCTGCGTGATGTCCCCGCGGCCGACGAGGGCCTCGGTGTACAGCGTGCGGACGGACCGCTTCGCCTCGATCAGGTTGTACATGAGCGGCTGGGTCATCGAGGGGTCGTCGCCCTCGTTGTGGCCACGGCGGCGGTAGCAGATGAGGTCGATGACGACGTCGCGGTGGAACGCCTCGCGGTACGCGAACGCCAGGTCGGCGACGCGTGCGACGGCCTCGGGGTCGTCGCCGTTCACGTGGAAGATCGGCGCCTGGATCGTCTTCGCGACGTCGGTGGAGTACACCGAGCTGCGCGCCGACTCGGGCGGGGTGGTGAACCCGACCTGGTTGTTGATGACCAGGTGCACGGTGCCGCCCGTGCGGTAGCCGCGGAGCTGGGACATCTGCAGCGTCTCGACGACCACGCCCTGACCGGCCATCGCCGCGTCGCCGTGCACGAGCACCGGCAGGACGTTGGTCGAACCGGGGCCCTGCTTGTCCTGCTTGGCCCGGACGATGCCCTCGAGCACGCCGTCGACGGCCTCGAGGTGGGACGGGTTCGCCGCGATCGTCACGGGGATGCTCGAGCCGTCCGAGGTGCGGAACAGCCCCTCGGTGCCGACGTGGTACTTCACGTCGCCGGAACCCTGACCGGACACCGAGCCCGGCAGGGACGAGCCCTCGAACTCACGGAAGATCTGGCCGTAGGTCTTGCCGGCGATGTTCGTCAGGACGTTCAAGCGACCGCGGTGGGCCATGCCGATCGCGACCTCGGCAAGGCCGACACCGGCGGCGTGCTGGATGAGCGTGTCGAGGAAGGCGATGGTGGACTCGCCGCCCTCGAGCGAGAAGCGCTTCTGCCCGACGTACTTGGTCTGCAGGAAGGTCTCGAACGCCTCGGCCTCGTTGAGCTTGCCGAGGACGCGCAGCTGCTCGTCCTTCGACGGCTTCGAGTAGGGGACCTCGATGCGTTCCTGCACCCAGCGGCGCTGCTCCGGGTCCTGGATGTGCATGTACTCGATGCCGACGGTGCGGCAGTAGGCGTCGCGCAGGATCCCGAGGACGTCGCGCAGCGGAGCACTCGTCGTGCCGGCCAGCCCGCCCGTGACGAACTCGCGGTCGAGGTCCCAGAACGTCAGCCCGTGGCTCTCGATCTCGAGGTCGGGGTGCGTGCGCTGGCGGTACTCGAGCGGGTCGATGTCGGCCATCAGGTGCCCGCGGACGCGGTAGCTGTTGATGAGCTCCTGCACGCGTGCGGTCTTGTTGACCCGGTGTGCCAGGTCGACGTTGATGTCGTTCGCCCACTGGATCGGCTTGTACGGGATCCGGAGCGCCGCGAAGATGCCGTCGTAGAAGCCGTGCTCGCCGATGAGGCGTTCGTGCACGTGCTTGAGGTACTCGCCCGAGCCGGCGCCCTGGATCACCCGGTGGTCGTAGGTGCTCGTCAGGGTGATGGTCTTGCCGATGCCGAGCTCGACGAGGGTCTTCGAGGCCGAGCCCTGGAACTGCGCCGGGTACTCGAGGGCTCCGGCGCCGATGATCGCGCCCTGCCCCTTGGTCAGGCGGGGGACCGAGTGCACGGTGCCGATGCCGCCCGGGTTCGTGAGCGAGATCGTGGTGCCCTGGAAGTCGGCCGGCGTCAGCTTGTTGTCGCGGGCCCGCTTGACCAGGTCTTCGTAGGCCGACAGGAACTGGCCGAAGGTCAGGGTCTCCGCACGCTTGATGCTCGGCACGAGGAGCGACCGGGTGCCGTCCTTCTTCGGGACGTCGATCGCGATGCCGAGGCCCACGTGCGCCGGGGCGACGACGAACGGCTTGCCGTCGCGCTCCTCGTAGAACACGTTCTGGCTCGGGAAGTCCTTGAGTGCCTGCACCATCGCCCACCCGATGAGGTGGGTGAAGGAGATCTTGCCGCCGCGGGCACGGCGCAGGTGGTTGTTGATGACGATCCGGTTGTCGATCATCAGCTTCGCCGGGATCGTCCGGACGCTCGTTGCCGTCGGGACGGTCAGCGAGGCGTCCATGTTCGACGCCAGGGTCTTCGCCATGCCCCGGAGCGGGGTCGCCACGTCCTCGTGGGTCTCCTCGTGGTCGTCGGCGGCGTCGTTGGCCTCGGCCGGGATCGGCGGCGGGGTCGGCTGGCGCGACGTGGTCTTCGCCTGGATCGGACCACCCTGCGCTGCCGCCTGCTGCGGGGCCGGCGCGTCGCCGGTCGCGGGCTGCTGCGTGGTCGACTGCGCGGGCGTCGAGGACTGCTGGTCAACTGCCGGAACGCCGCCGACCTGCGTGCGGTGGTAGCTCTCGAGGACCGGCCACCAGGACTTGTCGACCGACTCCTTGTCCGCGACGAACTGCTCGTAGAGCTCGTCGACGAGCCACTCGTTCGCCCCGAATTCGCCCGCGGTCTCGTCCGTTCCGGTCAGATGGCTCGACACAGCCGATCGCCCACTCTCCGTCGATAGATGCTCGTGTGTGTCGTGCGGTGCAACCCTGCCCCGCACAGGTGCCAAGCCTAGCCGCTCGCACATGTCCGTTCGGTGTCAGCCGCGGCGCGAGTCGGGGCCCGGTCCGGCCTCCGGGCGGAGCCGTACAGTGGGGCCCATGAGGTTCTACGAGACGCGGCCGACACACGACCTGACCTACTCCGACGTCTTCCTCGTCCCGAGCCGTTCCGGCGTGACGAGCCGCTTCGACGTCGACCTCGCGTCGAACGACGGCAGCGGTGCGACGATCCCGATCGTGAGCGCCAACATGAACTCGGTCACGGGTCCGCGCCTCGCCGCGACCCTGGCCCGGCGTGGGGGCCTCGGCGTCCTGCCACAGGACATGCACCTGCAGGACCTCGACGCCGCGATCCGCTGGGTGAAGGACCAGCCGGTCGACTACGACACCGCCTACGACATGGGCTCGTCCACCACCGTCGCCGAGTCGCTCGAGCAGCTGCTGCCCGTCGCCGGTCGGGGCGTGGTGGTCCGCGACGCCGCCGGGGAGTACCTCGGGTGCGTCCCCGCCAACCGGCTCGGCGACGCCGGTCCCGACGCGACGCTCGGCGACCTGCTGCACGGCGCCTCGACCGCGATCGACGCCGAGGACGCCGGCACGCCCCGCCACGTCTACGACGTGCTGAGCGGCGCCGAGGTCGACTTCGCACCCGTCGTGCGGCACGGCAAGGTCGTCGGCACCACGAGCCGGACCAGCGCCATCCGCTCGGACATCTACACACCGGCCGTCGACGCGTCGGGTCGTTTGCGCGTCGCCGCCGCGATCGGCATCAACGGCGACGTCGCCGCCAAGGCGCAGGCCCTCGCCGCCGCCGGGGTCGACGTGCTCGTGCTCGACACGGCGCACGGACACCAGGAGAGCATGCTCCGCGCGCTCCGCACCGTCGCGGGGCTCCGGCTCGGCATCCCGCTCGTCGCCGGCAACGTCGTCACCGCCGACGCCGTGGCCCACCTCGTCGACGCGGGTGCGGACATCATCAAGGTCGGTGTCGGACCCGGCGCCATGTGCACCACGCGCATGATGACCGCCGTCGGTCGGCCGCAGTTCTCCGCCGTCCTCGAGACCGCCGCCGCCGCACGGTCCCTCGGCGCGCACGTCTGGGCCGACGGCGGGGTCCGGTACCCCCGCGACGTCGCCCTCGCCCTGGCGGCCGGCGCCTCGGCCGTGATGATCGGCTCGTGGTTCGCCGGCACCCTCGAAGCGCCGGGCGTGCTCCGTCGCGACGCCGCCGGCAAGGCCTACAAGGAGAGCTGGGGGATGGCGTCCGCGAAGGCCGTCCGCGAGCGCTTCGAGCGGCTCGACCCGTACGAGCGGGCCCGCAAGGAGCTCTTTGCCGAGGGGATCTCGTCGTCGACGATCTACCTCGACCCGGAGCGCCCGAGCGTCGAGGACCTGCTCGACATGATCACCACGGGCGTCCGGAGCTCCGCCACCTACGCGGGCGCCGCGTCGCTGGCCGAGTTCTCCGAGCGTGCCCTGGTCGGCATCCAGTCCGCCGCCGGCTACGAAGAGGGCAAGCCGCTCCCCGTCAGCTGGTAGCGCGCCGGCGGGCGCGGCCCTGGTCGCGACCACACGTCGGACGGGAGGCCCGTGGCTGCGTTGCCACGGGCCTCCCGTCCACCATCGCGAAAGCGACAGTTCCCTGCGGAACGTTCGCGGGAATCTGTCGCTTTGGCGGAACTGGCGGGACTGGCGGTGTGGCTACCGGCGTCGGGTCGCGTCCTCGACCTCGCCGACGAGCTCCTCGAGGATGTCCTCGAGGAAGAGCACGCCGAGGGTCCGGCCATCGGCGTCGAACGCCCGCGCGACGTGGCGGCCAGCAGCCCGCATGGTGGCCAGGGCGTCCTCCAGGTCCATCTCCGTGTAGAGCGAGATGAGCTGGCGGATGCGCTTCGGCGGCACCGGGTCGTCGAACTCGTCCGGCCGCAGGTCGATGACGTCCTTCACGTGCACGTAGCCCGTGGGGGAGCCGTCCTCGCCGACGAGCACGTACCGCGAGAACCCGCGCTGCGCCACCGCACGCTCGACGTCCGCCGGGGTGGCGTCCTCGGGCAGGGTGACGAGCTCGGCCATCGGCACGGCCACGTCGCGGACCTTCTTCTCGGTGAACTCGAACGCCAGGGCGAGCTTGCCGTCGTCGGTCAGGGTGCCCTCGCGGCGGGACTGCTCCACGATCGTCTGCACCTCTTCCACCGTGAAGGCGCTGACGGCTTCGTCCTTGGGCTCGACGCGGAACAGGCGCAGCACGGCGTTCGCGACCTCGTTCAGGCCGACGATGACCCAGTGCAGGCCGTGGCCGATGTACCAGAGCGTCGGCACGAGCAGCAGTGCTGCCCGGTCCGGCATCGAGAACGAGATGTTCTTCGGGACCATCTCGCCGAACACCACGTGCAGGAACGAGACGAGCAGCAGCGTGACCACGAACGCCACGGTGCCGATGACCTCGACGCTCCAGCCCGTCAGGTGCAACGGCACCTCGAGCAGGTGGTGGATCGCCGGCTCGGAGACGTTCAGGATGAGCAGCGAGCAGACCGTGATGCCGAGCTGCGTGGTCGCGAGCATGCGGGTGGCGTGCTCCATGGCCCACAGGGTCATCTGCGCGGCCTTCGAGCCTTCTTCTGCGCGCGGTTCGATCTGGGAGCGGCGGGCGGAGATGACGGCGAACTCGGCGGCGACGAAGTACGCGTTGCCGAGCAGCAGCACGAAGAGCCAGAAGATCCCCCACCAGTCGGAGCTCATCGGGTGCTCTCCTTCGTCTCGGACCGCTTCGCGGTCTTGGTGCCGGTCTTCGTGGCCGGGATGATGATGGCGGTCGCCGCGGTGTCCGTCGGCGGGGGCGTCGGGGTCCAGCGGATGCGGTCGATCCGACGGCCGTCCAGACGTTCGACCCGGAAGACGCCGCTGTCGAGCGGGACCTCGTCACCGACGACGGGCAGGCGGCCGAGCGTCGACATGAGGAAGCCGCCGACGGTCTCGTAGGGGCCGTCCTCCGGCACCTTCACGCCGGCGCGGTCCTCGAGCTCGTCGGGACGCAGCAGACCGGGGAAGGTCAGCCAGTCGCGGGAGCGGACTACGTCGATGCGCGCGCGGTCGTGCTCGTCGGAGACCTCGCCGACGATCTCCTCGATGAGGTCCTCGAGCGTGACGACCCCGGCGGTGCCGCCGTACTCGTCGACCACGATGACCATCTGGTAGCCGCGGCCGCGGACCTCGGCGAGCAGGGTGTCGCCCGGCATCGTCTCGGGCACGCGTTCGGCGTCGGTCATGAGTGCCCCGACGGGGACCTCCGGGCGCTTCTCGCGGGGGACGGCGACGGCCTGCTTCACGTGCACGATGCCGACGACGTCGTCCGCGTCCTCCTCGATGACGGGGAAGCGGCTGAAGCCGGTCTTGCGGGCGAGGGCGATGACGTCCTGCGCGGACTCGGACACCCGGATGGTGGAGAGCCGCGGGCGTGGTGTCATGACGTCGCTGGCGCTGAGTTCCGAGAACGAGATCGTCCGCTGGAGGAGCGTCGCGGTGTCCTGCTCGAGCGACCCCTCGGACGCCGAACGGCGGAGCAGCGAGGTGAGCTCCTCGGCGCTGCGAGCACCGGAGAGTTCCTCTTGCGGCTCGATGCCGATCGACCGCAGCACGGCGTTCGCGGTGCCGTTGAGCACCGCGACCGCCGGCTTGAACACCGTCGTGAAGGCGATCTGCAACGGCACGACGAGCTTCGCGGTCTGCAGCGGCAGCGCGAGCGCGAAGTTCTTCGGTACCAGTTCGCCGAGGATCATCGACAGCAGGGTCGCGATGACGAGCGCGATGATCGATCCGACGGTCTCGACGATGCCCTCGGGCAGGTTCATCGCCAGGAACGGTGCCTCGAGCAACTTCGCGATGGACGGCTCGAGCAGGTAGCCGGTGAGCAGCGTGGTCAGCGTGATGCCGAGCTGCGCACTCGACAGGTGCGTCGAGGTGACCTTCAACGCCCCGATGACGGGTGCCAGGCCCGGCTCACCGCGGTCGCGACGCGCTTCGACGTCGGCGCGGTCGAGGTTGACCAGCGCGAACTCGGACGCGACGAAGACGCCGGTGCCGAGTGTCAGCAGGATGCCGCCGACGAGCATGACGATGTCGATCGGACTCATGATTCACCCCCGTCCGCGCACGGGGATGACGTGCAGCTCACCGAGTGAGCGGCGGATGAGTGAGGCGAAGAACTATTCGGGGGATCGTCCACAGTGCTGCCAATCGTACTGCCTGCCCGAGGGGCCGACCGAGAACTCGTTCAGGAAGGCCGCGCGTCTACGCCGTGACCCGCGCGCGGTGGTACTGCTGCGGCTCGTAGTCGACGGTCACGCCGAGCTCGACAGCCACGCGCAGCGGGAAGCCCGGGTCGCGCAGGAACTCGCGGCCCACCATCACCACGTCGGCCTGTCCGGTCGCGACGATCTGCTCGGCCTGGAAGCCCTCGGAGATCATGCCGACCGCGATGGTGCCGATGCCGGCGTCGCGCTTGATCGCCGCGGCGTGCGGCACCTGGTAGCCGGGGCCGACCGGGATCGGTGCGCTCGCGACGTTGCCGCCGGTCGAGACGTCTGCCAGGTCCGCGCCGTGCTCCGCAGCCCACCGAGCGACCTCCGTGGTCTCGTCGAGCGTGAGCCCGCCGTCCACCCAGTCGGTCGCCGAGAACCGCACGACGATCGGGAAGCCCTCGCCGACCTCGGCACGGACGGCGTCGAGGACCTCGAGCAGTGCCCGGGCGCGGTTCTCGAGCGACCCGCCGTACTGGTCCGTGCGGTGGTTGCTCAGCGGCGAGAGGAACTGGTGCAGCAGGTACCCGTGGGCGGCGTGGATCTCGACCAGGTCGAACCCGGCCTCGACGGCGCGGCGAGCGGACTGCGCGAACGCCAGTGCGACGACCCGGATGTCCTCGGTCTCCAGCTCGCGCGGGACCGCGTAGCCGTCGAAGGCCACGGCGGACGGGGCGACGGTGGACCAGCCGCCCTGGTCGGCGGGGACCGAACCGTGCGTGGACTCCCACGGGCGGAACGTCGACGCCTTGCGGCCGGCGTGCGCGAGCTGGACACCGGCGGCAGCGCCCTGCGCGTGCAGGAAGTCGACGATCGGCTTGAAGGCGTCGCGCTGCTGGTCGTTCCAGAGCCCGAGGTCCTGCGGGCTGATCCGGCCTTCCGGCACCACGCCGGTCGCCTCGACGACCACCGCACCGGCACCGCCCTTGGCGAAGCCGCCCAGGTGGACGAGGTGCCACGCGGTCGGCACGCCGTCCTGCTCCTCGGCCGAGTACTGGCACATCGGGGAGACCCAGATGCGGTTGCGGACCGTCAGGTCGCGGATGGTGATCGGCTCGAACAGGGCGTGCGTCACGCGGGACTCCTCAGGGGACGGGCGCCGGCTCGGCCGCGAGTTCCGCCAGGAACGACCGCAGTGACGCCGACGACGTGTAGTGGTGGCCGACCGCCCCGATCGCTTCCGCGCCGGTGGCGTTCTCGGCCCTGTTGTCCACGAACACCATCTGCTGCGGCTCGATTCCCAGACGCGCGCACGTGTCGCGGTAGATGGATGCGTCGGGCTTCAGGACGTGCTCCTCGGCGCTCACCACCACCGTCTCGAACAGCGAGCCCATCGGGGAGCGTCGGTACGGGTCACCGAAGTCGAAGCCGGCGTTCGACAGCAGCGCCACCCGGGTCCCCGCGTCGTGCAGCTCCTCGACGATCGCCAGGGTCTCCGGTTCGACCTCGAACCACCCGGTGAAGTCGACCGCCCAGAACCGGTGGATGTCCGTGATGCTCCAGGTCCGCCCGACGCGCTCGCCGATCGCCCGCCAGTACGCCACGACGGACAGGTCGCCGCGGTCGAGGTCGTGGCGGAGCTCCTGGTAGACCGGGAACAGCTCGTCGGCGGGCACCCCGGTCAACTCGACGAGGGCATCGCGCGACGCGTGCGGCGTCCGGCTGATCACCTCGCCGTAGTCGAAGACGACCACGCGACCAGGCAGGAACAGGCTCATGCGCTCCACCGTAACGTGGGGCCGGTGAACGACTTCGTGCCCGTCCAGCCGTCCGATGCCGCCGCGTGGGTCACCGCGCCGACGGGGGAGTCCACCAAGTACCGCCGCGGGGTGCTCGGCATCGCGACCGGCTCCGACCAGTACCCGGGTGCCGCGGTGCTCGGGGTCGACGCCGCGGTCCACACCGGTGTCGGCATGGTCCGGTACGTCGGGCCGTCGCGGGCGTCGGACCACGTCCTGGCGCGTCGCCCCGAGTCCGTCGCCGGCGTCGGTCGGGTGCAGGCCTGGCTCGTCGGCTCGGGCATCTCGGCGTCGTCGCTCGGTGACCTGGACGACACGACCGCCTCGGCCTTCACGCACGCTTCGGACGACGGCGTCCCCGTCGTGGTCGACGCGGGCGCGATCCCGCTCGTCGACCTCGGCCCGCTCGCCGTCCTGACCCCGCACGCGGGGGAGCTCGCGTCGTTGCTCGGCGTCTCCCGCGAGTCGATCGAGCAGGATCCCGCCGCAGCAGCGCTCCGTGCCGCCGCGCAGACCGGCAGCGTCGTCCTGCTCAAGGGCGAGCGCACGCACGTGGTCACGCCCGACGGGTCGGTCCGGTTGGTGGCGTCGTCGGCGACGCCGTGGCTCGCTGCGGCTGGTGCCGGGGACGTCCTCGGCGGGGTCCTCGGTGCGCTCGTGGCAGCGCGGCAGGGCTCCGTCGAGGCTGCGGGGTCGTCCCTGACGCCGTCGGACCTCGCGCACCTGGCCGCGTCGGCCGCGGTGGTGCACGGGCTCGCGGCGCGGCGGGCCTCCGGTGGCGGGCCGTTCCCGATGACCGGGCTCATCGCCGAGCTGCCCGGGGTCGTGCGGGACCTGGTCATCGACGGCGACGCGCGCGGGTAGCGGTCGGTGCGCGTGCACCTTCCGACGATCCACGAGGTGATCGACGCGTGTTCTGTCGGAAGATGCGCACGCAATGGGTACGTGCGCATGTTCCGACGGGACACCGCGGGTTCGACAGGTGGAAGGTCGCAACATGCGCACGCATGCGTGCGCGGGCGCGGCCTGGGACGCGAGCAGGGGACGGACGGGAGGCCCGTGGCGGGGCCGCCACGGGCCTCCCGTCCGCCTGTCGCGCACGTCACGGGCGTGACGCGCGTCGCGGACGTCAGCTCGCGGGGGTCGCGTGCACCAGGAACTCGACCGTGCCGGAGTCGTCGACCTTCACGAAGCCGAGGCTCGGCGCCTGCACGCCGTAGTCCGAGAACGTGACCGGGATCGAGCCGGAGATGTCGACGCCGTCGCCGTTCAGGCCGACCTGCAGGTCGGCGGTGACGTCCTTCGTGACGCCGTGCAGCGTGAGCTTGCCGGCAGCGGTGACCTTCGTCGTGTCCGAGCCGCTCGGGACCGCGTCGGCGATCGGCTCGGTGAGTTCGAACGTGGCCTCGGGGAAGGCGGCGGTGTCCATCGCGGAGTCGCGGAAGTAGGAGTCGCGCTGGTCGGAGTCGGTGGCGATGTCGGCGACCTGCACCGTGATCGTCGCCTTCGTGATGCTCGTGCCGTCGACGGTGGCGCTGCCGGAGACGCTGTCGGTGCGGCCGGTGACGGTGACGTCGGAGCCGTTGAGGACCTCGTGCAGGCGGTATCCGGCCTCGGAGTCGCCGCCGACCGTCCACGCGCCGGACAGGTCGGAGTCGTCGAGGGTGGAGGCCTCGCGGCTGGCGGCCACGGACGGTGCCGCCGACGCCTTCGCGTTCTCGTTGCTCGTGTAGACGTTCGTCGCGACGATCGCCCCGATGACGCCGAGCACGACGACGGCGGCGATGACGGAGATCCAGATGACGGCCTTGCGGCGCCCGCGCGGGGTTTCGGTGGTCACGAGCAAGACGGTGACACGTCATGGTTGGGGGAGCCTGGGATTCTCAGCCGGTTCGGGTGCGCTCGCTGCGGGTTCGGGTGCGCTCCCTGCCGGTACGCTCGTTCGGTGCGCAGGACCGGGAACCCGTGGATCGAACGCGTCGGGTTCGTCCTGGCGTTCGCCGCCGTGCACGCGGCGCTGTGGTGGCTGACCGCGATCTCGGCGAACCTGCCGCTCGGCGACGTCACCATCACCTACAGCCGGTGGATCGAGACCGGGCGGAGCGCGGACTTCTGGGTCGGGATCGACGGCGAGTGGGTCTACCCGATCCTGGCGATCGTGCCGATGGCCGCCGCAGCACTCGGTGGGATCGCGTCGATCGGCTCTGGGTGGCTGCTGCTGATGGTGCTGCTCGACGCCGTCGCGTGTGCGTTCCTGTGGCGGTTCCGGGCGCGCGGTGCGTTCGGCTCGCGTGCGGACGGCTCGTCGTCGCGTGGCGTGCGGGTCGTGTGGTGGTGGCTCGCGTTCCTGCTCGCACTCGGGCCGATCGCGCTCGGTCGCATCGACACGGTGGCGACGGTGTTCGCGCTGGTCGGGGTGGCCTTCGTCGCCTCGCGGCCGGCGGTCGCCTCGGCGCTGTTCACCGCCGGTGCGTGGACGAAGGTCTGGCCGGCCGCCCTCGTCGCCGTGCTGCTGCTCCTGCGCAAGGGGCACCGCCGCGGTGTGCTGGCCGGTGCCCTCGTGCTCAGCGCGCTCATCGTGCTCGTCGACGTGCTCTGGGGCGGAGCGCCGTACCTGCTGTCGTTCATCGGGGAGCAGACCGGTCGGGCGCTGCAGATCGAGTCACCGCTCGCGACGCCGTTCATGTGGGCGGCAGCGTTCGGGGCTCCCGGTGCGGCCGTGTTCTACAACCAGCAGATCCTGACGTTCGAGGTCTCCGGGGCCGGCACGCACGCCGCTGCCGCGGTCTCGACGCCGCTGATGGCCCTCGTGGTCGTCGCCGGTGTCGTGCTCGCGCTGTGGGCCGCACGCCGTGGCGCCCGTCGGGCCGAGCTCGCTCCCGTGCTCGCGCTGCTGTTCGTCGCCACGCTCATCGCCACCAACAAGGTCGGGTCGCCGCAGTACATCGGGTGGCTCGCCGTGCCGATCGTGTGGGGACTGGCCGCCGGGACGCCGAGTGTGCGCCGGTTCGTGCCGATCGCGATCGCCGCGCTCCCCACCGCCGTGCTGACGCAGCTGATCTACCCGGCCTACTACGACCAGGTGCTCACGCTGCAGCCGTGGATGCTCGTGGTGCTGACGCTGCGGAACGTGCTCGAGGTGGCGATCCTGGCGTGGACCGTGGTCGAGCTGGTGCGGATGGGCCGGGGCGCGGGCAGGATGGACGCATGATCGTCGCCTTCTCCGTTGCTCCGTCCGGTGGTCCCTCCGAACAGGCGGACGGCTCCGTGCACGACGCCGTCGCCGCAGCCGTGCGGGTGGTCCGTGAGAGCGGCCTGCCGAACCGCACGTCGTCGATGTTCACCGAGCTCGAGGGGGAGTGGGACGAGGTCATGGACGTCGTCAAGCGCGCCACCGAGGCCGTGGGCGTCTACGGCACGCGGGTGTCGCTCGTGCTCAAGGCCGACATCCGACCGGGGCACACCGGCGAGATCGACGGCAAGCTCGAGCGGCTCGAGGCTGCGCTCGGCGAGTAGCGCTGAACCCGCTGGCGCGCGCTGCGGCTGCAGCGCTCAGCGCTTGTCGCGCCGCCGTGCCCGGGTCCGACGGCGGGGGCCCGGTCCGAGCACCACGAACACCGTCAGCAGCGCGATGCCGGCGAGCACCGCGATGAGCACGATGACCATGCCCATCGGGTCGGTGGCGTCCTCGCAGTTCACGGGCGCGCCGGCGCGGCACGAGGCGAGCACGGTGGCGGCGAGGGTCACGTGCTCATTGAACAACGAGGGCCCGCGCGACACGCCGACGCCCTCCCTCGGATGTCGGTGGTCGGGTGTCTCATGGCCCGTGTCGAGCCACATCCGGTGGCCCCGAGACGACGAGGAGCGCGTGATGACCCACGACGGCTGGTGCCCCGACTGCGACCTGCGAACGGTCGTCATCGACACGGACGAACAGGGCGAGAACGCCTGGGCCACGTGCGCCGAGTGCGGCGCCGGTTGGACGCACCGCGACGAGCTGCCCGATCTCACACCCGCGTCGACGCGTCCCGCCCACACGGAGCGCCAGGCGGCCTGACCCGGTTCACCTCGGGTACGACCGGGCAAGCCCGGTGCGACCCGTGCTGGCCGCGCACGGCGACTTCCGTTCGGCCGTTGGAGCGGTCTACACTGCTCGGACCGGATGGTCGTCGCCACCCGGACCGTCCCGTTCGCTGCTGAACCCGGACCGGCACCCCGTTCGGGCGTGGCCGCGCTGCCGATCGGCACGTGGACCGCGACGACCGCGGGACGCCTCCGTCACCACCGTCGCCCAGGCGACACCGTCCAGCCGACACCCCGATCCGACGCCGCCCGTGCAGGACGTCGTCCGAGAACAGGCCCCATGTCACAGCTCACGCCTGCGCGTCGCACCGCCGCGCTCATCTCGCTCGCCCTCGGCGGCTTCGCCATCGGGTCGACCGAGTTCGTCGCGATGGGCCTGCTGCCGAACATCGCGCAGGCGCTGCTGCCGCAGCAGTACGGCCTCGACCCGGATGCCGGCATCGCGCACGCGGGCTGGCTCGTCAGCGCCTACGCCCTCGGGGTCGTCGTCGGTGCTCCCACCATCGCGGCGATGTCGGCGAAGTTCCCGCGCAAGGGCCTGATCCTCGTGCTGCTCGTCGGGTTCGTCCTCGCGACGATCGCGAGCGCGCTCCTGCCGTCGTTCGGACTGGTGCTCGTCGCCCGCTTCGTCGCCGGCCTGCCGCACGGCGCCTATTTCGGCATCGCCTCGATCGTCGCGGGCGACATGATGGGCCCGGGCAAGCGCGGCAAGGGCATCGCGATGGTGCTGCTCGGACTGTCGGTCGCGAACGTCGTCGGTGTCCCCGCGATCACCTGGGTCGGCCAGCTCGCCGGCTGGCGGATCGCCTACGGCGTCGTCGCCGCATTGTTCGCGCTCACGTTCCTCGCCGTCGCGGCCTTCGTGCCGAAGAGCGCCCGTGACGAGCACGCGACGATCGGCCGGGAGCTCCGCGCCTTCCGCGTGCCGCAGGTCTGGATCGTGATGGGCCTCGGCGCCGTCGGGTTCGGTGGGTTCTTCGCCGTCTACTCGTACATCTCCCCGCTCGTGCAGCACGTCACCGGCATGCCGGAGTCGTTCGTGCCGATCGTCCTGGTGGTCGTGGGCATCGGCATGGTCGTCGGTGGTGTGCTCGGCGGACACCTCGCCGACCACAGCGTGAAGCGCACGATCTACTTCGGCATGTTCTCGCTCATCGGCGCGCTGCTGCTCACGGTGCTGACCGCGCAGTGGCTCTGGGGCATGCTGCTCGGCGCCTTCCTGCTCGGTGCGACCTCGTCGGCGATCCCGCCGGCGGTGCAGTCCCGCCTGATGGACGTCGCCGGCGACGCCCGGACGATCGCCGCGGCGCTCAACCACTCGGCGTTCAACATCGGCAACTCGCTCGGCGCAGCACTCGGCGGTGCGGTCATCGCTGCCGGCTTCGGGTTCGTCGCACCGGGCTGGCTCGGCATCGTCCTCGCGCTGCTCGGTGTCCTCGTCACGATGTTCAGCTACTCGGTCGAGCGTCGCACCACGCGCCGTGCCGCGCTGCGCTCCCCGTCGCCGAGCACCGGCCCGATCACCGCGCCGGTCCCCATCCACTGATCGCGCGCAGGCGCCGCCAGCGCGGTTCGCGAAAGCGACAGTCTGCCGCGAACTGTTCGCGGCAGACTGTCGCTTTCGTGGAACGGACCGCCGGCATCGGCGGCACCGTGTCGCTGTGGCGGGACAGACCGCAGGCCGGTCCCCATCCACTGACCGCGCGCAGTGGGCGTGCCCACGCACCGGACGGGAGGCCCGTGGCGACGCCGCCACGGGCCTCCCGTCCGACGTGGTGTGCGGCAGACCGCCCATGGTGAGCAGAAATGGTCGGGTCCCGTGATGGGACCCGACCATTTGTGCTCACGAAGCGAGTGCGCGCGCGCCGCGCTACAGGCCCAGCGGGCCGCCGTCCTGCACGATGATGCCGTCGGTGATCGCCCGCTTCCGGAGCGCCACCTTCGTGCCCACGTCGAAGCCCGCGACGCGGTACTTCTCGCGGATGCGCTTGAGGTAACTCTTCGCGGTCTCCTCGGAGATGCCGAGCTGGTACGCGACGCTCTTCACGGGCTCGCCACCGCCGTACAGGGCCATCACGCGGCGCTCCTGGGCGCTGAGCTTCGGGACGCCACCGACGTCGCCGCTGTTGATGGCCAGGTCGAGCTCGGCGGAGACGTACTGCTCGCCGCGCTGGGCGGAGCGGATCGCCTCGACGATCATGTCGGCGTCCTCGCTCTTCACCAGGTAGCCGAGTGCGCCGGCCGCCAGGGCCTCGCGCACGACGTTCGGCTCCGAGTAGGTGCTCATCACGACGGTCTTCACACCGGCGGTCTTGAGCGTCGAGATCTTCAGCGACACCGGGATGGAGTCCTTGAGGTCCAGGTCGAGCAGCACCACGTCCACCGGGAACGCCGGGCTCGTCAGGAGCTCGGGCCAGGTCGTGACCGCGGCCACCAACGTGATGTCGTCGGCGGCGCTCCGGATCCACTCCGTGAGCGCGCCGAGGAGCATCCTGTGGTCGTCGACCAGTGCGAGTCGGATGGGTTCCTCTGGAGTCGCCATGCGGGCGTCCTTTCTCGGGGGCAGTTCGTGCCCGATCCTAGGAGGGAGGGGCACGTGGCACGGGCAGGCTGTCCGGGTGTCCGGCAGCTACATCGACGGATGTCGGTCCACGACGCAGTGGGCGACGATGTGGAGCGCGCCGTCGCGGACGGTCTCGGTGTACGGACCGATGCGCTGCAGGGCACTCCAGGCGGTGGGGCCGAGGCGTCGGCGCTGGACGCCGCGGGACTCGATCACGACCGGCACGTCCATCCGCTCGTCGGTGACGGGGTGGCCGTCGGACCCGACCGGGCCGAGCGTGACCGAGACGACCGGCAGGCCTGGGGTGGCGGTGCGGCCGTCGCCGACCATCTGCCACAGAGCCTGCAGCAGTCCGTCGCGCTGGGCGGGCGAGAGGTGTCCGGCGAGGGCGCCCGGATCGGCGACGCTCACCGAACGCCCGAGGTGGTCGGACTCCGTGATCGCGTGGTAGAGCCAGGTCTCGCGTCGGCCCTCGATGAGGTGCAGGCGGAGCTCGGTCGCGAGTGAGGCCGCGACGGAGCTCGAGGCGTCCGACAGCGGCAGGGGATCGGTGCCGTTCGCGACGGCGTCGAGCAGCTTCTCGGCGGCCAGGTCGAGTCGGGCGAGCTCGTCCGAGGCGAGCATGCCGACGGCGAACTGCGGCGCCTGCACGTTGCTCTGCACGAGCACCCGGTCGAGTTCCCGCTGCACGAGCTGCCGGAACCGCTGCACGACGTACAGGGCGATCGACGGCGGCACGACGACCAGGGCCAGCAGGGACACGATGCCCGGCAGCGTGTCGTTGGTGATCGGGGTCGACGCGACGCTCATGCCGACGAAGGCCAGACCGAGGACCGCGATGGCCGCGGCGACCTCGCGGGCGGGTCGGAGCGTCGCGATCGGCAACAGGGCGAACCCGGCGGCGATCGACGCCGACGCCGTGTGCGCGATGTCGTGCTCGGGCCAGATGCCGATGAAGTCGAGGGTCACGACGCAGGCGAGCACGACGCAGATCAGCACGAAGGCCAGCCCGGTCAACCGCTCGCCGTAAGTCAGCACGCTCAGGCCGACACCGACCGCGGCGACGATGTAGAGCATCCAGGCGGCTGCGGGCAACCACGGGTCGGAGAAGTCGGACCAGCGGACCAGGAAGTACACGATGCCGGAGACGGCCTCGATCGCGGTGAGCACCGCGGCGCCGAGGCCGAGGTACCCGGCTCCGAGCGAGGCACCGGGCTTGGCGGCCTGGCGGAGCGACCGTGCGCCGGTCGAGGTCGAGGGGAGCCCGCGGGCCTGCCGACGCTCGCTGGTGCGGTAGCGCTCGCGCGCCTCGCGGCGGGTGCGGGGCGGCTGCTGGCCGGTCGACTCGCCGGGCAGGCCTCGGCTGATGGTGTCCTCGGGGACCCGGGTCATCGCGGTGCCTCCAGGACGACGGTGGTGCCGGAGCCCGGCGCGGAGAACAGCTTCGCGTCGCCGCCGACCTCGCGCAGGCGGCTCACGACGCTCTCCTTGAAGCCGAGTCGTTCGGCGCTGACGGTGGTCAGGTCGAACCCGACGCCGGAGTCCGTGACCATGGCCCGCACCATGTCGTTGTCGTGGACGATCGTGACGTGCGCCTCGCCGACACCGGCGTGCCGGCGGACGTTCTCGAGGCACTCGCCCAGCGCCAGCAGGAAGGCGTCGAGCACGTGCGACGGCAGCAGCACCTGGCCGGTGCCGTGCCAGCTGACCTCGAGGCCCATCCGCCCGAAGCGCTGCTTCACCGACTCGAGGGTCTGGCCGAGCGGCGACTCCTCTTCGCGGGTGAGCGAGTAGTCGCCCGACTGCGACGGCTGCGGGGTCGCGCCGAGTCGCAGGTGGCGCAGGAGTCTGGCGTCCTCGGCGGCCTGCTCGCGCATGGCCTGCTCGGAGACCCCGACGCCGGAGTGGGCGAGGAGCGTGAGCGTCGCGAGGACCGTGTCGTGCAGCAGCCGAGCACCCTGCCGCCGCTGCGCCTCGGTCTCGCTGGCCTGGCGTTCAGCGCGGTGCGCGGTGCCGATGCTGTAGATCCGTCGGGCGACGCGGGGGATGCTGCGCGAGATCCACACGGCCACGACCGCGATGAGCACCCAGCCGAGCAGGGCGCCGCTGACGGGCGTCGACAGGAGCCCGCCGGTGGCCCACACCATCACGACGACGACGATCGCGCCGGTGCCGATCGTGAGTCCGAGGCCGAACGGCTGGCCGCGCTGCGCCATCAGCGGGGCGGACAGCGAGCCGCCCGCGAGCGGCATGACGGCGCTGGCGACGAGCGGGCGGACCGACTCGTCCACGCCGGAGAACAGCAGCGCGAGCGAGGCGAGGCCCGTGACGAGGATCGCGGCGGTCCACCACACGGTGCCACTGCGCCCGAAGAACACGAACGCGGCGACCATCGCGGCGATGCACAGCAGGGCGCCCACGAGCGGCAGGGCGGAGACCGCGGCGGCGGAGACCACGCCGACGACGCTGATGAGCGCGCAGACGATGCCCACGACACGGGTCGTCGCCCGCAGCAAGCGGTCGCGTTCCTGTGCGATGAATTCCATCGATGTCCTGGTTGGTGACGAGCTGGTGTGACGGGTCGTGCGGGGAAACCGAGCCTCGTTCAGTCCGGGCTCGCAGCCATCCAACCACGGGCGACACCCGTTGGGGGGTGTTCGGCGCGCCGTGCCGCGCGTGCCGCTGCCCCGGTGCGTGCCGCCGCGGGTGGCGTGCGTGCCGCCGCCGCCCCGGTGCGTACCGCCGCCGCCCCGGTGCGTGCCGCCGCCCCGGCGCGCCGTGTCGCGCTCAGCCGTCGAGCAACCGCCGCAGGTGCGCGCCGACCTGCTCGTGCTCGATGAGGAACCCGTCGTGCCCGAACTCGCTCTCGATCACCGCGGCCGTGTCACCGTCGAGCGTGTCCGGCACCCCCGCGGCGATCCGGTGCTGGTCCTCGATCGGGAACAGTCGGTCGCTCGAGATCCCCACGACGAGCGTGCGGGCCGTCACGAGTTCGAGCGCGGCAGCGACACCGCCCCGCCCGGCCCCGACGTCGTGGGAGTCCATCGCATGCGTGAGCGTGATGTACGACGACGCGTCGAAGCGCCGGGTGAACTTGTTGCCGTGGAAGTCGAGGTAGCTCTCGACCGAGAACCGCCCGTCGTCGCCGAGCGGGGACACGTCGCTCTGCCACGACCGGGCGAACCGGCCGTTCAGCTCGTCGGACGCCCGGTAGGTCATCAACGCCATCCGCCGCGCGAGCGCCAACCCGCGGTGCGGGCCTTCGCCGGCGTCGGCCTCGTAGTAGTCGCCGCCCGCGAACGCCGGGTCCATCTGGATCGCCGAGCGCTGCAGGGAGTTCGCCGCGATCTGGTCCGCCGTGGTCTGCGCCGTCGATGCCAGCACCGCCAGCCGCTGGACGCGTGCGGGGTGCGACACCGCGAACTCGAGGGCGTGCATCCCGCCCATCGACCCGCCGACGACGGCCGCGAACACGTCGATGCCGATCCGGTCGGCGAGTTGGCGCTGCACCTCGACCTGGTCGCGCACGGTGACGAACGGGAACCGCGAGCCCCACTCGACCCCGGTGGGTGCCACCGACGACGGCCCGGTCGTGCCCTGGCAGCCGCCGAGCATGTTGGGCGCGATCACGAACCAGCGGTCGGTGTCGATCGCCAGGCCGGGTCCGACGACGTCGCCCCACCAGCCGGCGGTGCGGTGCCCCGGACCGGGTGCGCCCGAGACGTGCGAGTCACCGGTCAGCGCGTGGAACAGCAGGACGGCGTTGTCGCGCGCCGCGTTGAGCGTGCCCCACGACTCGTACGCCACCCGCACGGCCGGGAGCCGCCCGCCGCGCACCCACTGCTCGCCGAGGGACGCGAAGTGGCGGGCACCCGGGTGGTCCCCGGGGCGCCAGGCGCCGGTGACCGGCGGCTTGCCGATGGTGCCGAGTTCGGCGCCGGGCACCAGGGTGGACGGCACGGAGTCCTCGGGGGTCGTCTGCCAGTCCATGGTGCGTCCAGTCTGCCGGGAGGCGCGGGTCGCCGCCGCCGTGTTACGTCACGCCCACCCCGTGGCCGGGTCCCGGGCCGCGCTCGCCGTTTGCGTGCGTGCGCATGTTCCGACATCGTGCGCGTTGTTCGACTCGTGGATCGTCGCACCATGCACACGCACCGTATGCGTGCGCAACGAGCGACGTCCCACGAGTCGATCGACTCGTGGGACGTCGCAACATGCACAGGCATCGAGCGCGCCGTGCCTCGGTGCCCGGGCGGGAGGAACGCTAGGCGCGCTGCCCTTCCTGCGAGACCGCACGGGCCGCGGCGAGCCCGGCCTCGAGGTCGGCCTTCAGGTCCTCGATGTTCTCGATGCCGACGGACAGGCGCACCAGGCCCGGCGTCACCCCGGTCGTGAGCTGCTGCTCGGGCGTGAGCTGCGAGTGCGTGGTCGACGCCGGGTGGATCACCAGCGAGCGCACGTCGCCGATGTTCGCCAGGTGCGAGAACAGCTGCAGGTTGTCGACGAACGCCTTGCCCGCGGGCACCCCGCCCTTGAGTTCGAACGACAGCACGGCGCCGACGCCCTTCGGCGCGTACCGGTTCGCCGCGGCGTACCACGGCGACGTCGGCAGGCCGGCGTAGGCGACGGTCGCGACGTCCGGGTGCTGGTCGAGCCACTCGGCGATCTCCTGGGCGTTCGACACGTGGCGCTCGATGCGGAGCGACAGCGTCTCGATGCCCTGCAGGAGTGCGAACGCGGTGTCCGCCGAGTTCGACGCGCCGAGGTCGCGGAGCAGCTGCACGCGGGCCTTCACGATGTAGGCGAGCTCGTTGCCGACTGCCTCGGCGAAGACCGCGCCGTGGTACGACGGGTCGGGCGTGTTGAACTCCGGGAACTTGTCCGGGTGCTGGGACCAGGCGAACTTCCCGCCGTCGACGATGATGCCGCCGATGACCGTGCCGTGGCCGCCGAGGAACTTCGTCGCCGAGTGCACGACGATGTCGGCCCCGTGCTCGAACGGACGGATCAGGTACGGCGTCGCGATCGTGTTGTCGACGATCAGCGGGACGCCGGACTCGTGCGCGACGTCGCTGACGCCGGTGATGTCGAGGACGTTGATCCGCGGGTTGCCGATGGTCTCGGCGAAGAAGAGCTTCGTGTTCGGGCGGACGGCGCGGCGCCACTCCTCGAGGTCGTCCTGGTCCTCGACGAACGTGGTCTCGATGCCGAGCTTCGCCAGCGTGTACTTGAACAGGTTGTACGTGCCGCCGTAGATCGACGACGACGACACGATGTGGTCGCCAGCACCCGCGATGTTCAGTACGGCGTACGTCTCCGCCGCCTGGCCGGACGCCACGAGGAGTGCGCCGCTGCCGCCCTCGAGTGCCGCGATGCGCTGCTCCACGACGTCGTTCGTCGGGTTCATGATGCGGGAGTAGATGTTGCCCGGCTTGGCGAGGGCGAACAGGTCGCGGGCCTCGTCCGAGTTCGCGAAGACGTACGAGGTCGTCTTGTAGATCGGGGTGGCGCGGGCGCCCGTGGTCGGGTCCGGCTGTGCGCCGGCGTGGACCTGCGTGGTCTCGAACCGCCACTGCGCGGCGTCGTGCTCGGTCATCTTGGTGCTCCTGTCCGGTGCGGCTGGTCGTCGGGTCGCCTTGCGCTCGGCCCGGAGGCGCGGCGCGACTGTGCGTCGGGTGTCACGGTACGCAGGTGGTCGCGCTGGTACCAGCGCACCCGCCTCGGGACGTAACGCGCACGCCCGACGCACCACGGGCCTCCCGGTCGAGCCTGCGCGCTCGTCTGACGGCGGCGACCACGGGGATCGGTCGCGGCCTGCCGCGACGTCGCGCGCTGCCGACTGAGCGCAGCGAAGACGACTGCTTGCGCGGAAATGTCAATTGTCGCGACGGAACAGCCAGCCGACGTTCGGTTCGAGCAGCCAGCGCATCCCGCGCCGCACGAAGGGCTGCGCGAGGAAGAGGCTCACCGCGCAGGCGATCGCGACCATCAGGAGCACGAACGGCCACGCGGAGTGCGGACCGGCGAGCACGCCGGACTCGCGAATCGGGTAGAGCACGAACGTGTGCAGCAGGTACACGTACATCGTCGCCGCACCGAACTGCGTGAGCCAGATGTTCCGGCGGGGGATGAGCACCAGGAACGACGCGGTCAGCAGTGTCGCGAGCAGCATCAGGCCGAAGCGGACGGCGCCGGCCCACCACGCGTCCTCGCCGAGACCCGAGTACGAGTCGTCGTAGAAGAACCAGTGGTGCAGGTCGAACTCCTTGAACTGCGGGATCCACACCGCGCACGACACGGCCCACGCGGCGAACACGGCGCCGGCGGCGACGCGCACCCGGACCACGGTGCGGCGCGAGGCCTCGTACCAGCGGTCGAAGAGCCCCCACTGCTTGACCTGCCACCCGAGCAGGAAGAACGGCAGCAGGCTGATCGCACGGGACAACGAGAGCGTGGAGTCGACGTTGTCGAAGTAGCCGACGCCGATGCTGAACACGACGGCCCAGAACAACGGCCACCGCAGCTGCGCCAGGTACGGCAGGATCAGCTTGAAGATGCCGAGGGCCAGCAGGAACCACAGGGTCCAGGTCGGCTGCGTCGGGTTGAAGTCCTTGCCGCCCTCGACGATGCCCTGCACCACGGTCCAGATCGTCTGCATGATGATGTACGGCACGACGATGTCGGTGATCGTCCGGCGCATGCGCTTCGCCGTCGGGGTGTCGGCCGACGAGAAGTAGCCGCTGATCACACCGAACGCGGGCATGTGGAACGCGTAGATGAACGTGTAGAGCGCCAGGGCGTGCTCGCTCGCCGTCGTCTGGCGCTGGATCGCGTGGCCGATCACCACGAGGGTCACCGCGACGAACCGCGCGGTGTCCCACATCGGGATACGGCGCGGTGCCCGGCCGGGTTCGAGCTGCGTCGCCGGGGCCGAGGGTGCGGGAGGGGCGGCATCCGTCGTCATCGTCGGTCACGTTACCGGATCGTGACCTGGGAGGGTCGGTACGGTGGGGACCGGGGCGAGCAGTCGTCCCGACACCGGGGCGAGCAGTCGTCCCGACACCGGGGCGATCCGTTGCCCCGACACCGACGCAGGAGGCAGATCACATGGCAGCACGGCGCGCAGTCGTCACCGGAGCGAGCTCGGGCATCGGGGCGGCCACCGTCCGGCTGTTCCGTTCGCGGGGCTGGGACGTGCTCGCCGTCGCCCGCCGGGCGTCGAAGCTCGAGGCGCTCGCCGCGGAGACCGGGGCCGAGGTCCTGGTGGCGGACATCACGAGCGCCGCCGACGTCGAGGAGCTCGCCGCCCGCGTCGCCGAGCTCGGCGGCGCCGACGTCCTCGTCAACAACGCCGGTGGCGCGTTCGGCTCGGCCAGCGTCGAGGAGTCCGACGTCGACGACTGGCGGGCCATGTTCGAGGTGAACGTGATCGGTACGAAGCGCGTCGTCGCCGCGTTGCTGCCGCACCTGCGGGACCGTGCACGCGACAGCGGGGGAGCGGACATCGTCACGGTGACGAGCACGGCCGGGTTCGTGGCGTACGAGAACGGCGGCGGCTACAACGCCGCGAAGTTCGCCGAGCACGCCCTGGTCGGCGCGCTCCGGCTCGAGCTGAACGGCGAACCGATCCGCGTCGTCGAGATCGCCCCCGGCCTGGTGAAGACCGACGAGTTCGCGCTCACCCGCTTCCGCGGCGACGAGCAGAAGGCCGCTGCGGTCTACGACGACGTGCCGGACCCGCTCGTGGCCGACGACGTCGCCGAGGCGATCGTGCACGCGGTGGAACTGCCGCCGCACGTGAACCTCGACCTCGTCACGATCCGACCGGTCGCGCAGTCGGCGCAGCACAAGCTCGCGCGCGGCACGCTCACGCCGCGCTGATCGCCTGCGCAGCGCCCGGGCGGTGGCCACGGGTCGCGGGCGCGGGGTCCCTGCCGGTACCGTGGACGGATGCCGATCAGCAGCGAACCCGAGCCCACGGCCCCGGCTCAGTCGACCGTGACCGTGACGAGCGGGCCCGAGGTGCTCGGATGGCTGGAGTTCGGTGACGCCGCACGCCTGCTCGCGAAGGACGTGCTGTCCTCCGGCTTCGAGCCCGAGGTCGTCGTCGCCGTCGCCCGCGGCGGGCTGATCATCGCCGGTGCCGTGGCCTACGCGCTCGGCACCAAGGAGTGCGGCTCGATCAACGTCGAGTTCTACACCGACGTCGAGCAGCGCCTGGACGAGCCCGTCGTGCTCGCACCCGCGCTCGACGCCCCGAGCCTCGCCGGCAAGCGCGTGCTCGTCGTCGACGACGTGTCGGACTCCGGTCGGACCCTGCGCCTGGTGGTCGACATCATCCGGAACGCCGGTGCCGACGTCCGCAGCGCCTGCCTGTACTCGAAGCCCGGCACCGTCCTCGAGCCCGACCACGTGTGGCGCCGGGTCGACGGCTGGATCACGTTCCCGTGGAGCGCCCTCGCACCGGTGACGGCCGAGTCGTGAGCATCCACCTCGTCGGCGGCGGACTCTTCGCCGCCTCGGACGCCGCAGCGCCCTTCCTCGCCGAGGCCACCGCACGCTCGGCCGCCGTCGGCCGGACGGTCCCGCGCATCGCCCTGCTCTCCGTCGCCGGCCCGGACGGCGGCAGTCCGTCGTCGACCGCCGACATCGCCGAGGTGCTCGGTGGTGCCCGCGCGGCCGAGGTCGTCGTCACCGAGGTCGCGGCCGGCCAGGTGTTCGACACGACCGTCCTGAGCGACGTCGACGCGCTCGTCGTCGGTGGCGGCGTCACCCCCGACTACCTGGGCGCGATCGCCCCACTCGTCGACCAGCTTCGGCTGCTCGTCGCCGACGGCCTGCCCTACCTGGGCTACTCGGCCGGTGCGATGATCGCCGCCGACCGCGCGCTCGTGGGCGGCTGGCGCATCGGCGGCGTCGAGATCTGCCCCGAGGCAGCCTCTGAAGGACTCGACGAGGTCGAACTCCGCGAAGGGCTCGGCCTGGTCGACCTGACCATCGACGTCCACGCGGTGCAGGCCGGCACCCTCGCCCGCTTGATCGCGAGCGCCGAGGCGGAGTTCGTCACCGCCGGCCTGGCGATCGACGAGGACACCGCCCTCGTCGTCGGCGAGGGCGCGCTCGAGGTCCGGGGCACCGGCAGCGTCTGGCGGGTCATGGCCGGCGAGGAGTCGGTGGCCGTCGCCACGATGGGCGCGTAGCCGTCGTGGAACCACGACCGCTCGCCGACCTGGTCGACCCGGGCTGGGCGTCGGCGCTCGCTCCGGTGGAGGCCGACGTGCACCGCATGGGTGCCTGGCTCCGTGACGAGACAGCGGCCGGCCGCACCTACCTGCCGGCCGGCGCCGACGTGCTCCGGGCCTTCACCACGCCGTTCGACGCCGTGAAGGTGCTCGTGGTGGGGCAGGACCCCTACCCGACGCCGGGCAACCCGATCGGGCTGTCGTTCGCCGTCGACCCGGCAGTTCGTCCGGTGCCGCGCAGCCTGGCGAACATCTACAAGGAGCTCAGCGCCGACGTCGGCGTGGCCCCGCCGGCGCACGGTGACCTGCGTGCGTGGTCGGACCAGGGCGTGCTGCTGCTCAACCGTGTGCTCACGGTCCGTGCGGGCGACGCCGGCAGTCACCGCGGCAAGGGCTGGGAAGCCGTCACCGACCAGGCGGTCCGCGCACTCGTCGCCCGGGGGACCCCGCTCGTCGCCGTGCTGTGGGGCGCGCAGGCCGCGTCCGTCCGGCCGCTGCTCGGCGACACCCCGGTGGTGGCGTCGGCGCACCCGAGCCCGTTGAGTGCGTCGCGGGGCTTCTTCGGCAGCCGGCCGTTCTCGCAGGTCAACGCGCTGCTGCAGGAACAGGGCGCGGCACCGGTCGACTGGTCGCTGCCCGCTCAGTAGGCTCGGCACGTGCTCGAGGAGGAATACCAGCGACGGCGGGTCCTGCCGCGACACCTGCGTGCCCGGCCGGCGAGCGAGACCGCGTTCGAGTACCGGATCCGTGCCGCCGAGGCGAGCGACCTGCCCGACGTCCGTGAGATCCACACGCACTACGTCCGCAACTCGTCGGTGACCTTCGACCCGTCGGCGTTCACCTTCGCCCGGTGGAAGCAGCGCTACGACGACATCCGGAAGCGCAAGCTGCCCTTCCTGGTGGCCGAGAACCCCGCCGGGCAGATCCTCGGCTACGCGCTCGTGGACGCCTGGAACCCGCGCGACCGGTCGAACCGGGTGGTCGAGGACTCGATCTACCTCGGAGCGGCCTCGGGTGGCAAGGGGCTGGGCCGTGCGCTCATGGAAGCCCTGCTCGACGAGTGCCGGTCCGCCGGGGTCCGCGAGGTCGTCGCCGTGATCGCCGACCGGCAGGCCGAGGCCTCGATCCGCCTGCACGAGCGGCTCGGCTTCGAGGAGGTCGGCCGGATGGGCAAGGTCGGCTACAAGTACGACCGGTGGCTCGGCACGGTGACGATGCGCCTGCGGTTGCGCGGTCCCCGCCTCTTCGCGCGCAAGTAGCCGGTCCGTCGTCCGTCGTCGTTCGGTGCGGTCTCAGGCAGCGCCGAGGTTCCGAGATCTGCGCATCTCGGCGTGCGATCGCGCGCGTTGTGGAACCTCGACGACCAGCGCACGGCGCGTTGTGGAACCCGGGCGGCTGTCGGACGGGAGGCCCGTGGGCGCGTTGCCACGGGCCTCCCGTCCGTCGTCTGGTCGCGTCTCGGGCCGCGCCGAGGTTCCGAGATCTGCGCATCTCGGCGTGCGATCGCGCGCGTTGTGGAACCTCGACGACCAGCGCACGGCGCGTTGTGGAACCTCGACGGTCAGCGCACGGCGTGCCGCCCCGCGCCCGCCCCGCACCCCGCACACCCCGTCAGGGCCGCGGGGCCTCCGCGATGAACTCGTCGCGCGTGACGCCGACGAGCGCCGTCGTCGCGGCCGCCGCGGCGGCCCCGTCACCCGCGACGAGCGCGTGCCCGACGGCCTCGTGGCGGAGTGCTGCCTCGCGCGTCCAGCGCGTGATGGTGTCGCGCGACTCCGACGTGCGGGTGCGCAGCAGCGCCTCGACGGTGCCGGCGAAGTGCGCGAAGACGGCGTTGCCGGAGCCGGTGAGCAGGGCGCGGTGGAAGCGGACGTCGGCCTCGAGGTACGCGCGGCTGTCCTCGCGCGCGCAGGCGGCGAGCATGTCCTGCGCGGCGTCGAGGACGGCGGACGCCCCGGAGCCGCCGGCGGTGAGCGACGCTGCGACGGGTTCGACGCCGAGCCGCAGTTCGAGGAGTTCCCGCTGCTGCACGAAGTAGGCGGGCGAGGCGCCACGCCACCGGATGACCGTCGGGGCGAGCAGTTCCCACGACCCGATGCCGAGCACCTGCGTGCCGACGCGCTGCCGGGGTTCGACGAGTCCGAGCGACTGCAGGACGCGGAGCGCCTCGCGCACGACCGACCGGGACACGCCGAACTCGTCCGCCACGAGCTCGGGGCGGACCACCGTGCCGGGGTCGAGCGCACCGTCGACGATGCGCTGCCCGAGGGTGTCGAGCACGTGGGCGTGGAGTCCGCGGGCTGGGGGCATCGTTCCTCCGTGCAGTACGGGTCGCGCGATCGGCGTGACGTCGGTCCCATCGAAACGGCAGACTGCGTCCGAGGGCGGATGGCGCGCGGCGGATCGTCGTATAGTCTGATTAATCAGATTATTGAGGGTCGGCTCGCGCAGCGCCAGCTGCCCCTCGACACGAAGGCGACGGAGCCGCGCGGCAGCGGCTCCAGGAAGGGGCACCGATGCCTCACGCTCCAGTCCACCTGCTCGCCCACCCCGTGGGCACGGTCCTCGCGGCCGAGGGCGGCGGCACCGAGACCGTCGACCCGTCCGGGCCGATCCCGCAGCTGATCATCGCGGCCCTCGTCGGCATCGTCGTGATCATCGCGCTCATCACCTGGCTCAAGGTGCACCCGTTCATCGCGCTCGTGATCGGTGCCCTGGGCGTCGGCATCGGTGCGGGGCTCGCACCGGACAAGGCCGTCGTGAGCTTCGGCAACGGCTTCGGTGCGACGATGACGAGCGTCGGCATCCTGGTCGGGCTCGGGTCGATGTTCGGCAAGATGCTCGTCGACTCCGGCGCCGCCGACCGCGTGGTCGACACCCTGGTGCGCAGGTCGTCGAAGGCCGCGCTGCCGTGGACGATGGCCCTGATCGGTGCGCTGATCGGCCTGCCGATGTTCTTCGAGGTCGGCCTCGTGCTCCTCATCCCGATCATCGTGCTCGTCGCGAAGCGCAGCTCCGTGCCGATCATGAAGATCGCCGTGCCCGCCCTGGTCGGCCTGTCGACGATGCACGCGTTCGTTCCGCCGCACCCCGGCCCGCTCGTCGCGATCTCGACGGTCGGCGCGAACCTCGGCACCACGCTCGCCTTCGGCATCGTGCTGGCGATCCCGGTCATCATCCTGGCCGGTCCGGTGTTCGCCCAGTTCGCGGCCCGCTGGGTCGACATCCCCGCGCCCGACATGTTCGGGTCGCGTGGGTCGGACTCCGGCTCGGCGTCCGGTCCGCAGGACCCCGCCTCGGGCGGACGGGAGGCCCGGCGCGGCCCCGCCACGCAGGACACCGCGTCCCTTCCCAACGGCAAGAGCGACTTCACGCGCGTCATCAGCGAGCCCCGCAGCCCGTCGTTCACCGTCGCGCTCATCGGCATCCTGCTGCCCGTCGTCCTCATGCTCGCCCAGGCCGTCCGCGAGGCCACGATGCCCGACGCCGCTGGCTCGTGGGTGAGCCTGCTCGACTTCCTCGGGTCGCCGATGATCGCGATCGGCATCGCGGCGATCTACGCGATGGTCTTCTTCGCGATCGGCGGCGGCATGGACCGGTCCGCCGTGGCGAAGTCGCTCGAGAGCGCGCTGCCCCCGGTCGCCGGGGTGCTGCTCATCGTCGGTGCCGGCGGTGGGTTCAAGCAGGTGCTCATCGACACGGGCATCGGCGGGGTGATCGCCGACGCCGTGAAGGACTCCGGCGTCTCGGTGCTCCTCGTCGCCTGGGTCGTGTCGGCCCTGGTGCGCGTCGCCACCGGGTCGGCCACGGTCGCCACCGTGACCGCGGCGGGCATCATGGCCCCGATCGCCGCCGACCTGTCCACGCCGATGACCTCGCTGCTCGTGCTGGCGATCGGTGCGGGCTCGGTGTTCCTGTCGCACGTCAACGACGCCGGGTTCTGGCTCGTCAAGGGCTACCTCAACACCACCGTGGGACAGACCTTCAAGACGTGGACGGTGCTCGAGTGCCTCATCTCGGTGCTCGGTCTGCTCGGGGTGCTGCTGGCCGGGGTCTTCATCCGATGAGCGGCGACTCCGCTCTGGATGCGAGTGTCCTGGTCGTCATGGGGGTCTCCGGTTCCGGCAAGTCGACCGTCGCCGCGATGGTCGCCGAGCAGCTCGGGTGGGACTTCGCCGAGGGCGACGCCATGCACCCGCAGGCCAACGTCGACAAGATGCACGCCGGTACGCCACTGACGGACGAGGACCGCTGGCCGTGGCTCGACGTCGTCGCCGGCTGGATCCGCGGGCACCTCGACGCCGGCACCCACGGTGTCGTGACCTGCTCGGCGCTGAAGCGGTCGTACCGCGACGTGCTGCGGGCGCCCGGCGTGGTGTTCGTGCACGTGGCCGGTGACGGCGCGTTGATCGAGCAGCGCATGTCGCAGCGGTCGGGCCACTTCATGCCGATGTCGCTGCTGCAGTCCCAGCTCGCGACGCTCGAGCCGCCGCAGGACGACGAGGCGCACCTGACGATCGCGGCCAACCGCACTCCGGAGGAGGAGAGCGCCGAGGTCGTCGAGCGGCTCGGGCTCGGCGGCGGCCGCTAGCTGAACCGGATCGGGGTGCCGACGGGCAGGGCGGCGAGGGTGCGGGTCATCTCCGCCGAGATCCGCACGCACCCGTGCGAACTGCCGGTCGGGTCGGGGTAGTAGTGCAGCGCCGTCAGTGCCGCGTTGCCGCCGTACGACGGGATCCGCGACGAGTGCGCGCCGGTCAGGATGATCGGGTTGCCCTGCGTGTAGGTCACGCGGGTGTCCACGTACGCCGCTTCGACGTAGGTGGCGGTGTCGGACGGTGTGGGGTCCTCGGGGGTGCCGAGCCGGGCCGCCTCGGTCGCGGTGACCTGGCCGCTCCGGGTGACGACGGAGACCGTGCTCCGGGCGACATCGACGCGGATCATCCGGTCGGTGTCGGCGACCGTGAAGTCGGCGGCCCGTGCCCAGGCGAACGTGGCGCTCGGCGCGTCCGGGTCACCGCCGTCGCCCGGGGTGCGGTTCCGGGCCGGGGTCGAGACGAGGAGCATGCCGCCGTCGACGCCGGGCGACCGGCCCCAGACGGCGGTGGCGGCGGGCAGGTCGATCGTCGACACCCGGTGCGACAGGGTGGCCACCGGGCGGGCGCGGCTGGACGGGCTGGCGTACAGGGCCACGAGGTCGTGCCGTGGGGTGGCTATCTGCCAGGTGTCCGCGGGGCGGACGTCCCCGCCGTCGAGCAGTTCGGGGACGACGCCGTCGTGGAACGCCAACGGCAGGGCGGCGAGGGCGGCGGCCGACGGTGCTCGGGGGACGGCCGCGAGCGTCGGGGTGGGGGTCGGCGTCGGCGTCGCGGTCGGTGTGGCCCGTGCGACGTGGGTCGGGTCGGCGTCCGGCCGGTCGGCGGTCACCCCGACGACGACGGCGGCCGCGACGGCGAGCGCAGCAGCAGCCCCGACCACGGCGATCCAGCCCCTGCGTCGCATCGGCATCCCCCTGTGCTCCTGGTCCAGCGTGCGCTCGTCGTCTGGGTGTGTGCTCCTGGTGTCGTCAGCGTTCGGTGACCCGGCCGGCGTCGACGTGCCACTGCCGGTCGAGGCGGACGGTCTCCAGCATGCGCCGGTCGTGCGTGACGAGCAGCAGGGTGCCGTCGTACGACTCCAGTGCCTGTTCGAGCTGCTCGATGGCCACCAGGTCGAGGTGGTTCGTCGGTTCGTCGAGCACGAGCACGTTCACCCCGCGGGCCTGCAGCAGCGCGAGTCCGGCGCGGGTCCGTTCGCCGGGGGAGAGCGCCGACGCGGGCCGTCCGACGTGGTCGGCCTTCAGCCCGAACTTCGCGAGCAGCGTCCGGACGTCGGCGGTGGTGGACTCGGGCACGATCGCCTCGAACGCCGCGGCGAGCGACTGGTCGCCGGTGAAGGCCGCACGGGCCTGGTCGACCTCGCCGACGGCGACGCTCGACCCGAGCGAGGCGGTGCCGGTCGTCGGCGCCTGCTTGCCGAGCAGTGCCCGGAGCAACGTGGACTTGCCGGCGCCGTTCGGTCCGGTGATGCCGATGCGGTCGCCGCCGTCGACCTGCAACGACACCGGGCCGAGCGTGAAGTCGCCCTGCGTGAAGGTGGCGTCGGACAGGGTGGCCACGACGGCCGAGGACCGGGGCGCGCTGCCGATCGTGAACTCGAGCTGCCACTCCTTGCGGGGCTCCTCGACCTCGTCGAGCCGCGCGATGCGGGACTCCATCTGGCGGACCTTCTGCGCCTGCTTCTCGCTCGACTCCGAGGCGGCCTTGCGCCGGATCTTGTCGTTGTCCGGGGCCTTCTTCATGGCGTTGCGCACGCCCTGGCTCGACCACTCGCGCTGTGTGCGGGCGCGGGAGACCAGGTCGGCCTTGGTGGAGGCGTAGTCCTCGTACGCGTCGCGCTTGTGCTGCCGGGCGATCTCGCGCTCCTCGAGGAACGAGTCGTAGCCGCCGCCGAACAGCCGGTTGGACGACTGCGCCAGGTCGAGCTCGAGCACGCTCGTCACCGACCGTGCCAGGAACTCCCGGTCGTGGCTGACGAGCACGACCCCGCCGCGCAGGCCCCGGACGAACCCCTCGAGCCGGTCCAGCCCGTCGAGGTCGAGGTCGTTGGTGGGCTCGTCGAGCAGGACGATGTCGAACCGCGACAGCAGCAGCGCCGCCAGCCCGACCCGAGCGGCCTGCCCACCGGACAGCGCGGTCATGAGCGAGTCCGGCCCGACGCCGTCGTCATCGGTTCCGGTCTCGAGGCCGAGGTCGGCCAGGACGGCGGGGATCCTGTCCTCCAGATCGGCGGCGCCCGCGGCGAGCCAGCGGTCGAGCGCCGTCGAGTAGCGGTCCGCGGCAGCGTCGCCGGCGTCCGGGTCGCCGAGCGCGGCAGCCGCGGCGTCCATGGCCTCGGTCGCCTCGGCCGAGCCGGTCCGTCGGGCGATGTACGCGGCGACGGTCTCGCCCGCGATCCGTTCGTGCTCCTGGGGGAGCCAGCCGACGAACGCGTCGGTCGGCGCGAGCGACACCGTGCCCGCCAGGGGCTCGTCGACACCCGCCAGCAGTCGGAGCAGGGTGGACTTGCCGGCACCGTTCACGCCGACGACGCCGATCACGTCGCCCGGTGCCACCGTGAGGTCGAGGGAGTCGAACAGCGTGCGAGCGGCGTACCCGCCGGACAGGCCCTTGGCGACGAGCGTGGCGGTCATGCGCCAATCGTCCCACGCGGCGGCGCGCGCACGGCACCGCCCTCGGAGCGCCCGGTGCTCCGGGTGCAGCACACTGGACGGATGGCATCCTGCGTCTTCTGCGCGATCATCGCCGGCGACGAACCGGCCGTGTGGGTCGAGCGCGAGGAACACGCCGTCGCGTTCGCGCCGCTGCCCGGGTCCGCACTTGCACCCGGGCACACCCTCGTCGTACCGGTCGAGCACGCCGACGACCTGCTCGGTGCCGCCCCGGTGGCACTGGCCGCCACCGTCGCGCTCGCGCAGCGTGTCGCACGGGCGATGCGGGGCGCACTCGGCGCCACCGGCACCGTCGTGCTGCAGGCCTCCGGCGCCGATGCCGGGCAGAGCGTGCGGCACCTGCACTTCCACGTCGTGCCGTGCTGGCCGGACGACGGCACGACGCACTGGCCGGAGCCGCCCTCGGCACACGTCGTCGACGGTGACCCGCACGCACTCCTCGCCGAGATGTTCGAGTAGCCGATCCCGGGCAGCGGTGCGCGGAACGGAGTGGAGTGGGCGCTGCACCTTCACCCGTCCCACCGACACCCGCAGGAGCACACCATGACCACGAAGATCACCCTGATCATCGACAACCCGGCCGACCCGTCGGCGTTCGAGCAGTCCTACGTGGAGCTCGAGGCACTCGCCGCGAAGCTGCCCGGCCTGCAGCGGCTCGAGGCGGCGAAGGTCTGGCCGAAGGAGGACGGCACGCCCACACCGGCGCACCGCACCCTCGACCTGTACTTCGCCTCGTACGGGGACGCCTCCGACGCGGTGGCGACCACCGAGGCCGGCGCGTTCTTCCAGCAGCTCGGCGGCACCGGCGCCACGTTCACCGGCCTGTTCTCCGACATCGAGCACGAGTAGCACCGGGCCGGGCCTGGCCGGGTGCAGGGCCGGGCCGCGCCGGGCCCGTGCCCGGGTCTCGGGCTCAGCGACACTCCTCGGGTCCCGCGCCGCGTGGAGTGTCGCTCAGCGCGAATCTCGGCCCGGCAGGCCCGGCAGGCCCGGCAGGCCCGGCATCGGCACGGGCGCCAACCGGCCCACGCCGACGGGCAGCACACCCGCGCGGTACTCGAGCACCTCGGCATCGCCGACCGTCACCGTCGCCGCACCGAAGCGCCATGCCCGGTTGAACAGGTACACCCCGATCACGGTCCGGCCGTCGTCGGCCACGGTCCACGTGCCGGTGCCCCACTGCGCCGGGTGTCCGACCCCGTCGATCGTGACGGTCGGGCGGGCGAACCAGGTGAGCAGGGGGCGAGCGAGCCGGAGCTCGATCCGGCGCTTCGTCGTGCCGGAGGGGAGAGTCGTGTCCACCTCCGCAGGATAGGGCCACAGAACCCGGCGCCAGCGCACCGGCGCCGCCGCCAGCGCACCTGTGCCCGCCGCACCCGCGCACCCGTAGCGTGGCGGCCATGACCACCACCGTCCTCGTCGCCGGCGCCACCGGAGACCTCGGCGGACGCATCGTCCGCGAGCTCCTGCAGCACGACACCCGCGTCCGCGTCCTCACCCGCCCGTCCAGCACCGGCGCCCAGCGGCAGTTCGCCGACGACGACCGCATCGACGTCGTCACCGCGGACTACACGGACGCACCGGCGCTGGTCACGGCGCTCGCCGGGTTCGACGTCGTCGTCTCCGCGGTCAGCGGTACCCGAGCGGTGATCGTGGACGCCCAGCGCGCCCTGCTCGACGCCGCGGTCCAGGCCGGCGTCCCGCGGTTCATCCCCTCGGACTACGCCGCCGACTACCGTTCGATCACGCCCGGCTCGAACCGGAACTTCGAGCTCCGCCGCGAGTTCGCCGCCGCCCTCGACGCCGCACCGATCCGTGCGACCTCGGTGCTGAACGGGGCGTTCACGGACATGCTCACCGGTCAGGCACCGCTGATCCTGTTCGACCGCCAGCGGGTGCTCTACTGGTCGTCGGCCGACCAGGTCCTCGACTTCACCACGAAGGACGACGTCGCGCGCGTGACGGCGCTCGTCGCACTCGACGCGGACGCACCCCGTGTGGTCGAGGTCGCCGGTGACCGCGTCACGGCACGGTCGATCGTCGACACGATGTCCCGACTGACCGGCACCCCGTTCCGGCTGCAGTGGGCGGGGACGACCGGCACGCTGTCGGCGATGGCACGGATCGGCCGTCGGCTGTCGAAGGACGACACCGAACCGTTCCCGGCCTGGCAGGGCATGCAGTACTTCGTGAGCATGTTCAGCGGCGAGGCCGAGCTCCACCACGTCGACGACGACCGCTCCGGTCCGCACGGGTGGACGAGCGTCCGGGACGTGCTCGCCGCCCACCTGGGCGTCTGACGGTCCGACCGGGAGGCCCGCCCCGCGTCGCGCAGGACGGCCGGCGGTCCGCCGCCGTGGCCGTCTCGGGCACGCGGCCGGGTCCTGCGCTGACCGTCAGGCTCTGCGGACGGCCGCGACGATCTCCTGCCGTGCTGCTCGTCCGCTGCGCGTCGGCAGCAGGGGGAACACGTGCAGGGCGCCGGGGCGCTCGCGCAGCGTGACGTCCACGCCCGCGGACCGGGCGGCCTCGACGAGCAGGTGCGCGTCGGGGTTCAGCACGTCGTGGGTCCCGGTGTGGACGAGCATCGGGCCGAGGCCGAGGAACGAGCCGGCCAGGGGACTGACGACCGGGTCGTCGATCGACAGGCCATCGGCCCACAGGTGACCGAGGACACGGCCCCCGTCGCGACCGAGCCACGGGTCGCTCGGTTGGACCTGGGGGATGCGCGGGTTCGAGAAGCCGAGGTCGAGCGCCGGTGACACCAGGACGGTCCGGAGCGACGGGACGCCCTGGTCGCGCAGGGTCTGGGCGACGGAAAGCGCGATCTGCCCACCGGCGGAGTCGCCGGCGAGCTGCACCCGTCCGCGCCGGTCGATGACGCGGCGTGCGACGTCGAGGACCAGGTCGTGCGCCTGCCGAGCGTTGCCGTCCGGCAGGAGTCGGTAGATCGGCACGGTCACGGTGGCGCGCGCCTCAGCGGCGAGCTGGGCGATGAGCGCCCAGTGCTGCGGGGCGATCTCGTGGACCCACCCGCCGCCGTGCACGTACACGACGTCGCGGAGCGGTGGCTGGCGGCTCGGCGTCACGGTGTACACCGGGGTGCCACCCTGCCGGTGGACGTCGACGCGCACGTCGGGCCGGAGGCGCTTCGGTGGTCCGAACGGCTCGGGGCGGAGGGCCTGTCGGCGGACGGCTCGGTGCGCTCCCGCTTCGGTGACGAACGGCGCGTTCGCGTGCGTGGCCCGCAGGAACAGCGGGACCGCGGCTTCGGGCACGATCACGCTGTACCTCCCGAGTCGGCGGTGTCGTCGGCACCGTCGGGCTCGCGCGCGGGCTCGCTGAGTCCGAGGAGTGCACCCCGCACCGCGGCGACGCGGATGGTCGCGGCGTCGTCGTACAGCACCGTCTGGCTGACCGCGCCGACGTGCGCGGCGACGACCGCCCGGGTGAAGACGTCCGGGGCGACGGTGAGGCGCCGGCCCTGTGCCGTGACCGACTCGACGAGCAGCGGTTCGAGTGCCGCGTGGAAGGCGTCGGTGTGCGCTCGGAGCAGTGCCCGGAGCTCGGGTTCGTGTCGCGCCCGGGACAGCAGGACCGAGCGGATCGCGTACCACTTGCCCTCGGGGGGCAGGCCGCCGAGGACCCCGGAGACGATCGCGTCGACGGACTGCGGGTCGGTCGTGCCGAGCGCGGCCCGGAAGCCGTCCTCGAGCCGCTCGACGACCACGGCCTCCTGCGCTTCGTACACCGCGAAGAAGAGCTCGTCGGTCGTCGCGAAGTTCGAGTAGAAGGCCCCGCGCGTGAACCCCGCACGTGCGACGATCGCCTCGACGCTGGCCGAGGCCGAGCCGGTCTCGTCGAACAGCGCCTCGGCCGCGCGGACGAGCTCCGCGCGGGTGCTGCTGCGCCGCCGGGTGGGGCGGGCGGGTGCGGCGGTGTCGTCGCTCACTCGTGGGGACATCGGCTCATCCTAGGAGGCGTCGTCCGACCGGCGCGGGTCGGCCAGGTAGTCGTGCACGGACCGCACCGGCGCGAGCGTCAGGTCGGTCAGGACGTGCGAGGCGCTGATGACCTCGAGCACCGGCAGGTCGGCCATCGGCGCGAGGGCGTGCTCGAACAGCTGCAGGCGGGCGGGCCCGGTCCAGGCCCCCTTCACGACGATGTCGGTGATCTCGGTCCGCACGAGATCGGCGGCGCGCAGCCCCAGGGTCGTCACGTCGGGGACGAGCTTCACCATCCAGGTCGGCACCGTGATCTGCGCCGCGGCCTCGACCGGGTCCATCGGTTCCCACTGGTACGCCATGGTCGCCGTCGCCACGCGTTCGGCACCGCGGTCGAGCGTGCCGACGAGGGCGCCCTGGTCGACGCGCAACCCCGGGGTCCCGAGCACCTTCGGGTAGGCGCTCAGTTCGCGACCGGCGAGCGTCGCCGCGGAGTTGTCGAGGTACATGGCGTGCAGGTACTCGCCGACCTCGCCGTCGTGGGTGACCTGGATCGCCTGACCGGACTCGACGTAGGGGCCGTAGCCGTCGACGTCGCCCATCTTCATGACCTCGAACCGGACCAGCGGCGCGTCGACCTGCAGCGGCTCCGGCACGACGGCGCGGAGGGCGTCGGGGTCGGTCCGGTACACGACGTTGAAGTACTCGCGATCGGTGAAGCGCGTCGGGCGCAGCGGATAGACCGGCCCGGTGAGGGGGGTGGTGGCGTGGCGGAGGACGTCCGAGGCCTGCATGGGAACTCCTTGTCGAGTTGCGATACGTTCCGTACTGAGTACGTTGTGTATCGAACGTACACCCGAGAACGAAGGACACCATGGGCTTCTCCCTGCCGACCGACATCCGCAACCGACCCGTCACCGTGATCGGCGGTGGGACCCTCGGTCGTCGCATCGCCCTGGTGTTCGCCAGCGCCGGCGGCGAGTCCCGCGTGTACGACCTCGCCGAGCCGGTCCGCACGGCCGCCGTCGAGTACGTCGAGCGCGAGCTCCCGGCGCTCGCCGCGGCGCGGGACGGGGGCGCGGTCGGCACCGTCCGCGCGTTCGACGACCTGGACGAGGCCGTCGCCGGTTCGTGGCTCGTCGTCGAGGCGATCCCGGAGCGCCTCGACCTCAAGACGACGGTGTTCGGGCAGCTCGACCGCGCCGTCGGGGCGGACACGATCCTGGCGAGCAACTCGTCGTCGTACGCGAGCCGACTCGTGATCGACGAGGTCGAGCACCCCGAGCGCGTGCTGAACATGCACTTCTACATGCCGCCGGCGCAGAACGCCGTCGACCTGATGAGCGACGGGGAGACCGACCCCGCGGTCATCGACCTGCTGCTCGAGGTCCTGCCGACCTACGGCGTCCGGCCGTTCGTCGCCCGCAAGGAGTCGACCGGGTTCATCTTCAACCGCATCTGGGCGGCCATCAAGCGCGAGTCCCTGGCGGTCGTGGCCGACGGGGTCTCCACGCCGGAGGACGTCGACGCCATGTTCGCGGTGAACACCGGTTCGCCCGCGGGGCCGTTCCGGATGATGGACCAGGTGGGGCTCGACGTGGTCCTGGACATCGAGGAGCACTACGCGGCGGAGGACCCGCACCTGCCCGAGGGCCCGCGGCAGCTGCTCCGGCAGTACGTCGACGCGGGGCACCTGGGCGTGAAGACCGGCCGCGGCTTCTACGCGTACGACCAGCACTGACGTACGACCAGCACTGACGTACGACCAGCACTGACGCACGACCGGCACCGTCGCCGCCTAGGCTCGGGAACCGTGTTCGAACTCCACCACCTCGCCGCGCAGGAACTCTGGGACTGGATCCGCCGGGGGGAGGCGACCGCGCTCGAGGTGACGGAGCACTACCTCGCCCGCATCGAGCGCCTCGACCCAGCCCTCGGTGCGTTCGTGACGGTCACGGCGACCGCCGCGCGCACGAGAGCCGACCGTCTCGGGCACCTGGTGCCGACGTCCAGACCGTTGTGGGGCCTCCCGTCCGCCGACAAGGACCTGTACGACCGCGCCGGGGTCCCCACGCGCTCCGGCACCGCGAGTCTGCCGGAGCGCCCTGCCGGGGCCGACCACCCGCTCGTCGCGGCGCTCGACGCCGCCGGCACGGTGAGCCTCGGCAAGACGGCGTCGCCGGAGTTCGGGATGTCCTCGTCGTCGGAGACGCGGTTCGGCGTGACGCGGAACCCCTACGACACGACCCGCGCGCCCGGGGGGTCGTCGAGCGGGGCGGCGGTCGCCGTGGCGGCCGGGCTGCTGCCCGCGGCCGTCGGGTCCGACGGCGGGGGATCGGTCCGGATCCCGGCCGCCGCGACCGGACTCGTCGGCCTGAAGCCGAGCCGCGGGCGGGTGCCGTCGATGCCCGGTCGCTCCGGTGTCGGCGGGCTCTCCGTCGCCGGGCCGCTGACCCGGTCCGTCGCGGACGCAGGGATGCTGCTCGACGCCCTCGTCGCGCCGACCGGCCTGCCGGAACCGTCGCCGTACGCCCTGGTCACGCCGTCGCGCGGTGACGGCCCGTTCACCGCGGCGGCCGTCCGCGGTGAGGGACGCTTCGTCGTCGGGCTGCTCGACGGCTCACCGTGGGACGACACCGTCGACGTCGTGGTCGACCCCGCGGCGCGCGCTGCCGTCGAGACCGCTGTGCGGGTGCTCGGCGAACTGGGGCACGGCGTCGAGGACGTGCAGATGCCGCGGGCGCCGTACGCCGACGCGTTCCGGGTGGCGTGGGAGAGCTCCGCGGCGCGGCTGCCGATGGTCCCCGGCATCGACCTGACGGCGCTCACGCCGCTGGTGGCGTGGCTCGTGGAGCGGGGACAGCGGCTCACCGGCACGCAGGTGCTCGACGCGATGACCGTGCTCGACACGTTCTCGGCGACGCTGATCGGTGCGTTCGACCGGTTCGACGCCGTCCTGTCACCGACCCTCGCACTGACCCCGCGGCCGCTCGGCTGGTACGGCGACGACCCGGACGAGGACTTCCGCCGCCAGTGCGCGTACTCGCCGTGGACCTCGATGGCGAACGTGGCCGGGCTGCCCGCGATCACCCTGCCCGTCGGGGTCACCGCCGACGACCACCCGGACGGCGGCGGCCTGCCGATGGGCGTCCAGTTGATCGGGCGTCCCGGGGGCGAGCGGGTGCTGCTCGCGATCGGGGCCCAGCTCGAGCGGCGGCTGCGCTGGCAGCGGCGGCACCCGGCTGCCTGGACCGCCTGACCGCCTGCGCGGGGGTCGACGCGTGTGCAGGTTCCGACGATCCACGCGTCGATCGACTCGTGGAACGTCGCACCATGCACGTGCATCGGATGCGTGTGCATGGTGCGACGAAGCACCCGGTGATCGACTGGTGGAACGTCGCAGAACGCGTGCGAGCCGCCGCCCGGGCTAGCTCTGCTTCTCGATCGCCTCGGAGTACTCGCGGCGCATCTTGTCCCCGGCGGCCGACACCCACGTCGCCCGCGCGGCCTTCACCTTCGCCAGGTTCGTCCGCCCGAGCACGTAGTCGTTGCACACGCTGTTGAACGCGGTGCTCGCCGACGCCGTCGCCGCGGCCGAGGGGGAGTAGAAGCCGTCCACCGGGTTCTTCACGAGCATGTCCTGCGTCTTGGTCTGGTACTGGTGCGACTGCCGCAGCTGCTCGTCGATGCGGACCGCGGTGTTCAGCACCTGCGGGCCGGCGCCGAGTCGGTACAGCGCGCTCGCGTTGATGGTCTGCTCGCCGGCCTTCGTCAGCGTCGCGTCCGGGCCGCTGCCGGTGTGGTGGACGCCCTTCTCGCCGTGGGTCAGCGTGAACGCCTCCTTCGACCCGAACGGTGCGGAGAGGTAGTCGATGAGCCGGAGCTGGGCCCTGATGCGTTCGGGCGTCGTCTTCTTCAGGGCGGCGAACGAGAAGCTCGACGTGCCCTGGTAGTTCGCACCGGGGCCGCCCGTCGCTCCGAAGGGCACGATGCCACCCGTGACGATCCCCTTCGGCATGGACACGTCGAGCAGTGCGGAGATGCCGTCGAGGTGCATGAGCACGGTGCCGTTGTTGATGTACGTCTTCGCCTTCGCGCTCTCGAGGCTCGGGGTGTCCGGGTGGAAGACGCCGAGGTTCCAGAGCTTCTTGACGTAGGCGAGGGTCTCGAGCCACGCGTCGGTCTCGTTCTTGTGGGTGAGTTCGCCGCCCTTCGACATCGCCCACTGGTTCGGCACGCCGAAGGTGGCGCCGATGAAGTCGTACGCCCAGTCGACGCCGCTCGCCCCGCCTTGGCCGGCGATCGCGTACCGGCCGGCCTTGGCGTCGGTGACGGCCGTGCACAGCTCGGTGAACTCGTCCTTGTCCTTCGGGGCCGGTCCTGCGCCCGTCAGCTGCTCGATGAGGTCGGGGCGGCAGATCATCACCGACCCGAACGGCGGCCGGTGTTCGGGGACGCCGTAGATCTTCCCGTTGATGCGGGCGCTCCGCCACGACGCGGTGGGGATGTTCGCCAGGTTCGGGTAGTCCTTGACGGCGTCGCCGGAGAGGTGCTCCGACAGGTCCGCGAACTTCGCGTCGAGCAGCTGCGGGAACCGGGGCGGCATCGCGAACGTCAGGAACTCGACGATGCCGGGGATGTCGTTACCGGCGGTCATCGTCGCGAACTTCGCGGCGAACGAGTCGCCGGGCACGAACGTCAGGTCGTACTCGGTGTCCGTCAGGCCCCCGACGTAGTCGAGGAACGAGTTCTGCGCCGGCGGCGGCGCCGCGTAGGTCACGACGAACCCGGTGGTCTTCTCGCCGTCGCCGACCTTGCCGGTGACCGAGGTGAAGAGCTCGCTGTCCTGCGGGTACGAGTAGTACACGGGCTGCACGACGCCGTTGCCGGGCAGGTCGGGCTTCGGCCCCTTGGTGATGGGAACGTAGGTCGGCAGCGCGGCCACCTGGTCCGAGATGGTCGCGGCGTTGCCGCCGGTGGAGCACCCGGTCAGGCTGCCGGCAGCGCCGAGGGCGACGAGGCCGAAGGCGGCGCCGGAGATGAGGGTCCGGCGGCTGAGGCCGCCGGTGGTGGTGTCGGTCATGGCTTCTCCCTTGAAGCGTCGGGTGGCAGTGGGGTGGTGGGGCCGTGTCAGCCCTTGACGGCGCCCGTCAGGACGCCCTTGGTGAGATGGCGCTGCACCAGGGGGTAGGCGGCGAGGATGGGGATGATCGCGATCATCACGACGGCCATCTGGATCGACTCCGCCGGCGGCTGCATCGAGGCGTCGGACCCGGCACCGGACACCAGGCTGGAGCCCTGCAGGACGTAGGTGCGCAGCACCAGCTGCAGCGTCCACTTCGTCGAGTCCGACAGGTAGAGCAGCGCGTTGAAGAACGCGTTCCAGTAGCCGACGGCGTAGAACAGGCCGACGACAGCGATGACCGCGCGGGACAGCGGCAGGACGAGCTGCCACAGGATGCGGAACTCGCCGGCACCGTCGATCTTCGCGCTGTCGATGAGCTCCTGCGGGATGCTCATCATGAAGCCGCGGACGACCACCATGTTGAACACGCTGAACGCGCTCGGCAGGATCAGCGCCCAGTAGTTGTCGAGGAGTCCGAGCTGCTTCACCATCAGGTACAGCGGGATCATCCCCGGCGCGAACAGGAACGTGATGAGCACGAAGGTCAGCAGCGGCCGCTGGAACAGCGATCCCTGTCGGCTGAGCGCCCACGCGGCGAGCACCGTCGACGCCAGACTGATGACGGTGCCCACGACCGTGACGAGCAACGTGACCACCACGGCGCGGGTGACGACCCCGCCGGACAGGATCTGCACGTACGCGGACAGGTCGAACGACCGCGGCCACACGACGTAGCCACCGGCAGCGGTGACGTCCGCCTGGCTCGACACGCTCGTCGAGAAGACGATGAGGAACGGGAACAGGACGACGGCGAGGATCAGGACGATCGCGACGGCCTTGAGTGCGAGGACGACGGGTGTGGGTTTTCCGGCCCAGACCGGACGGGCGATGGTGCTCATGACCGTGAATACACTCCCTGCTCACCGAGCATGTGGGCGGCCTTGTTCGCCGCCATGATGAGGACGAACCCGACCAGGCCCTTGACCAGACCGACCGCGATGCCCGTGGACCAGTTCCCGTCGACGACGCCGTGGTAGTAGACGTAGGTGTCGAGGACCTCGGCGGCATCGGCCCCCACGGCGTTCCGTTGCAGGATGATCTGCTCGAACCCGACGGACAGGGCCTCGCCGAGCCGCAGGATCAGCAGGAGCACGATGATGGGACGGATGCCCGGCAGCGTGACGTGCCAGAACCGGCTCCACGCTCCCGACCCGTCGATCGCCGCCGCCTCGTACAGGTTGTCGTCGATCGCCGCGAGCGCCGCCAGGAAGATGATCGTGCCCCAGCCGGCGTCCTTCCAGATCACCTGTGACGTCAGCAGCAGCTTGAACGTCTCCGGGTCGCTCATGACCCCGATGGTCCCCATGTCGAGCTGCCGCAGCGTGTGGTTGACCACACCGCCGGACCCGAGCGACTGCTGGAAGAACCCCACGACGATCACCCACGACAGGAAGTGCGGCAGGTAGAGCACCGACTGCACCGTCGCCCGGAGCCACGGCCACACCAGCGAGTGGATGAGGATGGCCAGCGCGATCGGCACCGGGAAGAACAGGATGAGCTGCAGGAACGTGATCTCCAGCGTGTTCACCGTCGCCCGCCAGAACTCCGGGTCGGCGAACATCAGCTGGAAGTTCGTGAACCCGACCCACGGGCTCTGGGCGATCGGGATGTACGGCTGGTAGTCCATGAACGCGATGACGTTGCCGATCATCGGCACGTACACGAACAGCAGCAGCAGGACCACCGCCGGCGCCACCATGAGCAGCAGCGGGTAGTCGCGCCGCAGCCGAGCGAGGAACGGGACCTTCCGCGGGGCCGGGGCACCACCGGACCGGGTGGTCCGGGGCTCGGTGGTCGGATCGACCAGCGTCGCGCTCATGTGGCTCCTTTGCTCACGTGGCTGGGGGTTTCGTCATCCTGTGGCGTCCGTATGATGACGGTCAAGCCGCGGTATTCACCCGCACACGAATCGAACACTGGGAGCGACGATGCACCCGACCAGACGCCACGAACGGATCCTCGCCGAGCTCCGCGTGCACGGGACCCTGTCCGCCTCGGACTTCGCCGAGCGCGAGGGGATCTCGGCCATGACGGTCCGCCGCGACCTGTCCGAACTCGCCGACCGCGGCGTGCTCCGGCGCGTGCACGGCGGCGCCGTCTCCGTCGAGACCCTGCCCACCGCCGGCGCACCGCACCGACCCGCACCGCGCCCCGACCGGGACACCACCGACGGCAGCGGCGCGCTCTTCACCCTCGGGCTCGTCGTCCCCGACCCCGGCTACTACTTCCCGAAGATCGTCGCCGGCGTCGCCGAACGCACCGAGGCCCTGGGCGGACGCGTCGTGCTCGGCGTCTCCCGCTACGAACCCGCCCGCGAACGCCAGCAGGTCGAACGCCTCATCGCCGCCGGCGTCGACGGGCTCCTCGTCACCACCACCGTCGCCGACGCCTTCACCACCCTCGAGCTCCTCGACCACGCACCGATGCCCGTCGTCGTGGTCGAACGCTCCGTGGTCGAGGCCCCCGTCGGCTCCGCGCTCGAGTCCGTCCGCAGCGACCACGAGTCCGGCGCCGGCATCGCGGTCCGCCACCTCGCCGAACTCGGGCACCGCCGCATCGGCATGGCCGTGTTCGACACCCCGACCACCCCGCAGCTCCGCACCGGGTACGACCGCGCCGTCCGGCAACTCGGCCTCGACCCCGACGCCCCGGTCCAGGTCATCCCGGACGACCAGGGTGTGGGTGCCGCGACCAGGGCCTTCATCGAGCGCTGCCTCGCCACCGGCACCACCGCCGTCTTCGTGCACTCCGACCAGTACGCCGTCGAGTTCGTCGAGACCGTCACCGAGATGGGCCTCTCGATCCCGGACGACCTGTCCGTGGTCGCGTACGACGACGAGGTCGCGGCGCTCGCCGGGGTGCCGCTCACCGCGGTCGCGCCCCCGAAGAACGACGTCGGCCGGTTCGCGGCGACGATGTGCTTCGAGCGCATCTCGGCGACGGCGCAGGTCGGCTTCGCCCGTCGGCACATGACCCTGGCGCCCACGTTGAGCGTGCGGGCGTCCACGGCGGCGGTCGTCCACGGCCGGTGAGCGGCCGGCGCGCGATCCGCGCGCCCGTCGTGTTCACTTCGTGAGCGTTTGCGCCCCGCGGCTTGACTCCGCACACCGCCGAACGCTGGCATGGGGACGCCGTACCCCCGGAGAGGAACCGTCCGACGATGACGTCACGCCCCGTCACGCCCCGAGCGCAGCCCGCGCCCCGAGCGCAGCCCGCGCCCCCGGCGGTGCCCGTGCCCCCCGCCCCACGCGGCCACGCGCACCGCTCGCCCGTCCCCGTCGCCTTCGTGATGCCCGAGGCGACCTTCACCCGGGTGTTCGACCCCGGCGACCTCGCCGCCCTGCACGCCTCCGAGGCCGTCCGGCTGGTCGCCGACCGTCCGCTCGACCCGGACGACCCGTGCGACCTCCCGCTGCTCGCCGACGCCGAGGTGCTCGTCACCGGGTGGGGCAGCCCCGTGCTGTCCGCGGACCGTCTGGACCGGATGCCGCGGCTCCGCGCCGTCGTGCACTCCGCCGGGTCGGTCAAGCCCGTCGTCGACACCGACGTGTGGGCGCGACGGATCGCAGTTGCGTCGAGCGCCGCCGCGAACGCCGTCCCCGTCGCCGAGTTCACGGTCGCCGTGATCGTGCTCGCCGCCAAGCGGGCCTTCGCCAGCGCCGCCGCGCTGCTTTCGGACGAAGCCCCGGTCGACGTCGAGGGCTCGTGGCCGGTCGTCGGCATGCACGGCGTGACCGTCGGTGTCGTCGGCGCCTCGCGCGTCGGGCGGGCCGTCATCGAACGGCTCCGCGACTACGACGTCCGCGTGCTCGTGAGCGACCCGTACCTGGACGACGCCGAGGCCGCTCTGCTCGGCGTCACCGCCGTCGACCTCGGCACCCTCGCCGCCTCGAGCGACGTCGTCACCCTGCACGCGCCGCTGCTGCCGTCGACGCGGGGGCTCGTCGACCGTGCCGTGATCGGGCGGATGCGGCCGGGTACCACGCTCGTGAACACCGCGCGCGGGGCGATCGTCGACCAGGACGCCCTCGCCGACCGCCTGGACCGCGGCGACCTGGCCGCCGTCCTCGACGTCACCGAGCCGGAACGCCTGCCACCGGACGCCCGACTGCGGTCGACGCCGAACACCTTCATCACGCCGCACATCGCCGGGTCCCTTGGCAACGAGCTGCGTCGGCTCGCCGACAACGCGGTGCGCGAGACCATCGTGTTCGCGGCCACCGGCGCGTTCACCGACCCCATCGTCCCCGACGGCTTCGCCGTCCAGGCCTGAGGCCCGCCACCAGCCGCCGCCACCAGCCGCCACCCACCAGCCGCCACCACCCGTCCACCACCGTCACCACCCGGAGACCCACCCCATGACCGTCACCGTCGACGCCCCGTCCTTCACCGACCGGTTCACCCCGGCAGCGCGCGCGGCGCTCCGTCCGCGCACGTGGCGACCCGCGCCTCCCGTCAGCGACCGCCCGGCGTGGGCGCACGTCGCGGACGCCGACCGGGAGGCCCTGCTCGCGGTCGCGCACGACCGTCGCGCCGCCGCGGCGGTCACCTTCCCGACCCTCGCCCTGTGGGCGACGTACAGTCGCGACGGGAACCGCCAGCCGTACGAGCGGGCCCAGCGGAACCTGCTCGAGTCCGCCGCGACCGCGGCCCTGGCTCTCGGCGTGACCGGCGACGCCGAGTGGGCGGACGTGCTCGGCGACCAGGTCTGGCGGATCCTGGAGCTGCGCGCCTGGTGCCTGCCGTCGCACTACGCGCTGCCCGAGGACGGCAGCCGGCCGTTCCTGCCCGTGCCCGGTCGGGACGTGCTCGACCTGTCCGACGCCTACGTCGGCGGCATGCTCGCGGCGATCGACGCGATCGCGGGGGAGCGCCTCGAGCAGGACCGCCCCGGCATCCGCGCGCACGTCCACCACGAGATCCGCCGCCGCGTGCTCGACCCGTGGGAGCAGGAGGTCTACTTCTGGCACGGGGTCGACGGGCCGCCGAACAACTGGGCGCCGTGGATCGTGTCGAACGTGCTCGTGTGCGCCGCCGTGGTCGAGCCCGACCGCGATCGCCTCGCCGCGACGATCGACCGTGCGCTCGTGATCCTCGACCGGTTCCGCGCCGGCTACGACGCCGACGGCAGCTGCGACGAGGGTGCCACGTACTGGTGGTGGGCCGGCGCGACCCTGTTCGAGGCCCTGGACCTGGTCGAGGAGCTCACCGGCGGCGCGTTCGACGGCTTCTCGGTCGAGCCGGTCGCCGCCATGGCCCGGTTCCCGATGGGCATGCAGATCGGTGCCGCGACGCAGGTCAACCACTCCGACGGCTCCCCGGCGCTGGCCGAGAACGCGAACTGGAACCTGCTCGCCCGCTTCGGGGAGCGCGTCGACGATGACCGGGTCGTGCGGCACGCCCGGTGGATGGGCCGGCAGCACGCGTTGCGGTTCGATGGGCAGCTCACCGCGCTGTTCCGTCGGACGCTCGCCGAACTGCGGGACCCCTCGTGGACCGACGGCCCGGCCGAGCCCGGGATGCCCGCGTCGCTGTGGCTGCCCGGCACCGAGGTCGCCGTCGCCCGCGCCCACGACGGCGCGACCGACGGGTTCGTCCTCGCGGTGAAGGGCGGGCACAACGACGTCAGCCACAACCACAACGACGCCGGCGGGGTGATCGTCTCGCTCGACGGCGAACCGGTGCTCATCGACGTCGGGGTGGGCGTGTACCGCCGCGAGACGTTCATGCCGGAGCACCGCTACGGCATCTGGACGATGCGGAGTGCCTGGCACACCGTCCCGCTGCCGAACGGCGTCGAACAGCACGAGGGTGCCGCGTTCCGCGCGATCGGCACCGTGTTCGAGGACGACGGCGACGTCGCGTCGTGGTCCGCCGACCTGACCGCCGCGTACCCGGCGACCGGCGGACTGCGATCGCTCCACCGCACCGCGACGCTCGACCGGGCGGTGCCCCGTGACCGCGCCGCCGCACGCGTGGTCGTCCGCGACACCTGGACGTTCGCGGAGCCCGGCACGATGACCCTGGTGCTCATGACCCGCGACGAACCCGTGCCCGTCGACGGCGGGCTGCGCGTCGGCCCCGCCCACCTGTCCGTCGACACCGAACGGTTCGCGGTGCACGTCGAGCGGCGGGACGTCGACGACGCGAAGCTCGAGCGGGTCTGGGGCCCGGCGGTGCACCGTGTGCGGCTCGTCGCACGGCAGACGTCCACCGACGGCGAGCACGCGCTCACCGTGACCCGGGCGACACCGTGAGCGCGGTCCTGCTCGGCGGCTCCGGACGCTGGACCGACCCGTGGCACCCCTTCGCCGAGACGAACGCCGCGATCACGGCGCTCGCTGCGTCGGCCGGCGTCGCGCTCGAGCAACCGGAGGACGTCGACACCGCCCTTGCAGCCCTCGCGACCGGACCCCTGCCGTCGCTCGTCGTCGTCGACGTCGGGTTGCCCCGGGACGACCGCCCTGTCCCGCTCGCCGACGCCCGGGCCGGCTTCCACCGCCTGCTCGCGAGCGACGTGCCCCTGCTCGTGCTGCACGTCGCCGCGACGTCGTTCGCCGACGACCCGCACTGGGAGCGTGCCCTCGGCGGGGTGTGGGAGCGCGGCACGACGATGCACCCGCCGTTCGGGCCCGCGGCCGTCCGGGTGGTCGACGCGGCGCACCCGATCACCGCCGGCCTGACGGACTTCACGGTGGAGGACGAGCGCTACACGCACCTCCGGGTCTCGCCCTCGGTGCGGGTCCTGCTCGACCACGAGCACGAGGGGGAGCGGCACCCGCTCGCCTGGGTGCACGAACGACCCGGCGGCGGCACCACCGTCTACGACGCGCTCGGCCACTCCGCCGCGTCGTTCGCGTCACCGGAGCACCGCGCGTTCCTGACGCGCGCCGTGACGTTCCTCGCGCGCTGACGGGACGGGGTGGGGGCGACTGCCTGGAGGCCCGGTGCCGGTCTCGTGGACCGGCACCGGGCCTCCAGGCAGTCGCGTCTCAGGCGATGGTGACGTCGCCGACGACCAGCCAGCCCGCCTGCTGCGTGCCCTGCGCACCGAGCTCGATGCCGGGGGCGTTGCCCGCGGTGGTGTCGACGATCGCGATGCCCCACCGGTACGCACCCGCCGCGACGCCGGCCAGTGACGGACGGAACGCGTACGACGTCGGGGAGCCCTTCAACCACGTCGACGGGTCGGACGCGGTGTCCACGAACGTCCCGGCCACGCTGCCGTCCGCACGGAGCAACGCGACCGCTGCCTTGTACTTGCCGTTCCACACCGGCAGGTTGTCGGGGAGGTAGCCCCACCCGGTGTTCGTCCACTCGTGCGTGACGTCGACCGTCGCGCCGGCGGACGCCGAACCGGGCACGACCACGCGCGACGGGTGCAGGCGGTAGCCACCCTCGGCGTCGAACCGCTGCGTCAACGGGAAGGTCTGCGCCGCGAACCACGACAGGGCCTCGCCGTTCCGCAGGTCCATCATGTTCACGTGCGCCTCGACCGAGTCGTCGAACTCGCCCTGACGGACGTCGGCGGTCGTCACGTACCCGCGCGGGTCCTGCGTGACGTCGTGCTGGGCCGTGACCCACCCGCCCTCCATGATGATCGGCCGCCGGTACCGCCACTTCGCGGCCATCGACTTCTCCCAGTCCGCGTAGTACGTGGTCATGCCGAAGGCGTCGTGGCGCAGGACGTAGCCCTTCTCGTACGCACCGTCGAGCATCCGCTCGCTCTCGGGGTCCGGGGTGCCCCAGTCCTTCGGACCCCCGATCATCCGGTGGTAGTTCAACGCCAGCGGCACACGGGTGAAGTGCTCCTGGTACAGGTCGATGATCCAGTCGAACACCGGCTCGCGGTTCGCGGCGTCCTGGTACAGCATCGAGTGGCCCTCACCCCACTTGCCGAGCCCGTACCCGTCGATGAAGTCCGTCGTGGCCGGGTCGTCGTACTGCTCCCCGAAGGCCGCGACGAACGCGGCGTACTTCGCCTGGAACACCGGGTCGTCCGGGTACGGACTCCACACGGTCTTGCTGCCGGTCTGCGTCTCGTACCCGGCGGCCCCGGCGGCACGCACCCACGCGGGCGTGAAGTCCGACGACTTGTCGCGACTGTCCACCACGACGCGGAAGGCCAGCCGCAGCCCACGGCGACGGGCCTCGGCGAGGATGCCCGCGAACGCCGCGTTCGTGTCCCAGCCGTACACGCCCTCGGACGGCTCGAGGATCGTCCACGAGACCCGCATGTACATGACCGAGGCGTGGTCGGACACCGTGACCGTGGTGCCGTCGGGCAGCGGGACGTCGTCGTACTGCGTCCAGTAGTTCGCGGGCGGTGCCGACGAGCCGTACAGTGCCCAGCCGTTGAGCGGGTTCCGCAGGACCGTGGTGGTGTCGGCGGCGAACTCCCGCTCGATCGCTGCGGCGAGGTGCGGGCGACCGGGGTGGCCGGGGCCGGCGGGGCCTGTGCCGGGGTGGGCGCGGCCGTGGGCGCTCGCCGGTGTGCTGCCGAGCACCCCGCTCGCTGCCGATGCGGTGGCGACGATGCCGAGTCCGAGTGCCGTGCGCCTGGTGATGTCGTGCGACTTGCTCATGCGTTCTCCCCTTCGAGAAGCGATCGGTGCAGGTCGATCGTCCCGGCGTCCCGCTCAGTGGGCAAGGAGTCCCGCCCAGTCGAACAGGAGTCGCACACCCCTGGCCGCTGTGCTGGGGGTGCGAGGTGGGTGCGTGTGCATGTTCCGACGAAGCACGCGTCGATCACCTCGTGGATCGTCGCACCATGCACGTGCATCCGGTGCGTGTGCATGTTCCGACATCCCACGCGTTGATCGACTCATGGGATGTCGCGAATCGCGTGCCGCCCCGCCGCCCGCCGCCCCGCCCCGCCCCTACGGCAGCGTCGGCGCAGCCTCCACCAGCGCCCGCGTCACCGGGTGCGCCGGCGCATCGAGCACCGACACCGGCCCGTGCTCCACGATGCGCCCGGCCGACATCACCGCGACGGTGTCGCACAGCCGCTGGACAACACCGATGTCGTGCGACACCAGCACCAGGGTCAGCCCGAGGTCGTCGGCGAGCGAGCGGAACAGCTCGATGACCCGTGCCCGCACCACCACGTCGAGGGCGCTCATCGGCTCGTCGCCGAACAGGATCCGCGGCCCGTGCACCACGGCCCGGGCGATCGCGATGCGCTGCCGCTGCCCGCCGGAGAACTCGTGCGGGTACCGGTCGACAGCATCCGCCGGCAGGTCGACCCGATCCAGCACGTCGCGCACCAGCACCCGGTGGTCCCCGTCGATCCGGAGCGCCCGCAGCGGTTCGCCGACGATCGCGCCGACGCGCATCCGCGGGTCGAGGGACGCGTACGGGTCCTGGAACACCACCCCGGTCTCGCGACGGAACCAGCGCATCGCGGCCGCGGAACCGGACGCCACCACCGGACGACCGGAGGCGGTCACGGAACCCGCGGAAGGTGCCTCCAGGCCGGCGAGCAGCCGCACCAGGGTGGACTTGCCGGACCCCGATTCGCCGACGATCCCGAGCCGCTGGCCGGGGGCGACCGTCAGGTCGACGCCGTCGACGGCGGTGCGGACGGGGCCCGGTTCGAAGGGCCCCCGGCGGGGGAGCCGGTAGGTGCGGTGCAGCCCGACCCCCTCGAGGATGGCGGTCATACGGAGCCTCCGGACGGACGGGCACGACGGGCGGTGGCGCGCGCGGCGTCGACGAGCGCGACGGTCGCGGGGTGCTGCGGTGCGGCGAGCAGGGACGCGACCGAGCCCTGTTCGACGACCCGTCCGCCGTCGAGCACGACGGCGGTGTCGGCGATCCGCGCGAGCACGGCGAGGTCGTGCGTGACGAAGACCATGCCGGCCGGTAGTCCTTCGAAGAGGTCCAGGATCCGCGCCTCGGTCGTGACGTCGAGCGCCGTGGTCGGCTCGTCGGCCACGAGGTACGCGGGCTGCCCGGCCATCGCCATCGCGATGCAGATCCGCTGACGCTGCCCGCCGGACAGCTGGTGCGGGTACTGCCGCAGCAGCGACTCCGGGTCCGGCAGTCCGACGTCCGCCGCCAGGGTGGTCGCCGCGGCGCGTGCCGCCCGCCGGTCGAGTCCGCGGTGCAGGCGCAGCGGCTCCGCGATCTGCGCGCCGACGCGGCGCAGCGGGTCGAGGGCGGTGCCGGGCTCCTGGAACACCATGCCGATGCCGGATCCGCGGTGCTCCGCGCGCTCCCGGTCGGTCAGGCCGACGAGTTCGGTGCCGTCCAGGCGGATGCTGCCGGTGACGGTCGCGCCGGCGGGCTCCAGGCCCATCAGGGCGAGCGAGGTCATGGACTTGCCGGATCCGGATGCGCCGATCACGCCCACGCGTTCGCCGGGAGGCACGGTGAACGTCACGTCGTCGAGGATCGTCCGCCCCGCGATGCGGACGGAGAGCCCCACCACCGCGAGCCCGCCGGGGCCGGTGTCGCTGTGGCTGCCGGTGTCGCTGCGGCTGTGGCTGCGGTCGGTCATGCGGTCACCCCCGGGGTGGTCGTGGCCGGGTCGGTGCGACGGTCGCCGCCCGCTGCGCGGTCGTTCGTCGTCAACCGCGGGTCGGTGGCGTCGCGGATCGCGTCACCGAGCAGGGAGAGCGCGGCGACGACCAGCGCGATCGCGGCTCCCGGCCAGGTGGCGCTCCACGGGTGCACGCCGATGTAGGTCTGCAGGTCGGAGAGCAGGTTGCCCCACGACGCCGTGTCCGACCCCGCGCCGTAGCCCAGGTACGACAGCCCGGCCTCGGCGAGGACCGCGGTGGCCATCGCGAGCGAGAGCTGCACGGTGAACAGCGGCGCGGCGTTCGGCACCAGGTGGCGGAACAGCACCCCGACACCACCGACACCGGAGGCCCGGGCCGCGGTGACGTAGTCGCTGCGGGCGATTCGGCGAATCTCGCCGCGGGCGACCCGAGCGATCGTGACGCCGAAGGACAGTCCGACGCTCACGATGACGACCCCGAGCGACCCACCGAACACCGCGGTCAGCAGCATCGCGGTCAGCAGGGTCGGGAACGCCACCAGGATGTCGAGCAGGACGGCCGTGCCCTCGCGCACCCAGCGGGCGGTGAGCGACCCGATCGCGGTCAGGACGATGCCGATGACGCTCGCGATCACCCCGGCCCCGACGGCGACGAGCACCGTGGTGCGGGTGCCGGCGAGCAGGTAGCTCGCGATGTCGCGACCGGCGGCGTCGGTGCCGAACCAGTGCGCCGCGCTCGGGCCCTCCCACTGGTGGAACGGATCGGCGCGGAACGGGTCCTGCGGCGTCCACACGAGCGACACGGCGGCGAGCACCACGAGCAGGCCGAGCACGACGACGGCGAAGACCCCGGTGGGGCGGGAGAGCAGGCGGCGGATCATCCGGACACCTCGCGTTGGCGTGGGTCGAGGGCGCGGTGCACGACGTCGACGGCGAAGCCGACCAGCAGCACGAGCCCGGTGAGCACGAGCAGCTCGGACTGCACCTTGGTGACGTCGCGGCGACCGACGTCGGTCACGAGCATGCGACCGACCCCGGGCAGCGAGAACAGCTGCTCGACGACGACGGCCCCGACCAGCAGCCCGGCGATCTGCACCCCGAGCACGGCGAGCACGGTGAGGGCGACCGAGGGCAGCCCGTGCCGGAGCAACGCCTGCGTGCGCGTCAGCCCGATCGCGGCCGCGGTGCGGACGTGGTCGGCGTCGAGCACCGACAGCGTCGCGGACCGGGTGAAGCGCAGGATGACGGCGCCCTCGACCGCGCCGATGGTCAGGGCGGGCAGCACGAGCGACGCGAACGCACGCCCCGGCTCGGACCAGCCGTCGAGCGGGAAGCCCTGTGTCGGCAGCCAGTGCAGCGTGACGGCGAACAGCGCGACGAGCAGCATGCCGGCCCAGACGACCGGGATCGCGGCGACGGCCTGCGCCACGAACCCGATGACGGCGCCGCCCGGTCGACGGCGGAGCACCGCGGCGACGACCCCGAGGGGGACGCCGATCACGAGCGCGGTGACGAGTGACATGCCCGCGAGCGGCAGCGTGATCGCCAGCTTCTGCGCGATCTCCGGCGCGACCTGCCCGTTGGTCACCAGGGACCGGCCGAGGTCGCCGCGGAACACCCCGCCGATCCAGTCGAGGTACTGCACCACGACGGGCCGGTCGAGGCCGAGCTGCTGCCGGAGCTGCTCGACCTGCGCCGGGGTCGACTGGGTGCCGGCGACGACCTGTGCGACGTCGCCGGGCAGCACCCGCAGGGTCGCGAAGATGATGACGCTCGCGACGAGCAGCCCGACGACGAACAGCAGCAGCCTGCCGACCAGGAACCGGGTCACGTGCTCGGAGCCCCGGGCGCGGGTCGTCTCACTTGACGGCGAGCTTCGACAGGTCGAGTCGTGAGTTGCCGCCGTCGACCGGGAAGCCCGTCACGCCGGTGCGCACGGCGGTGATCTCGGTGGCCGTGTAGAGCCACTCGCCGGCGGCGTCCTCGCTCACGATCTTCGCTGCCTTCCGCAGGGCGTCGACCTTGGCGTCCTCGTCGGTGGCCGCGATCGACTCGGCGTACAGCGACTGCACCTCGGCGTTGTCGTACCCGAAGTAGTAGTCGGGGTTCGCCCAGTTGCCGAAGTCGCGGGCCTCGACGTGGTCCACCATCGACAGGTCGAAGTCGCGCTCACCCGACTTCGGCGCCTGGAACACCGTCGACAGCCAGGTGGCGAAGTCGACACGCTTGACGGTCAGGGTGATCCCGACGTCGGCGAGCTGCGACTTGAGCACGTCGCCGATGGTCGCCGGGTAGATGTTCGCGTACGTCAGCGTGAGCTTGAGGTTCTCCTGACCGGCGGCGGCGAGGAGCTGCTTCGCGTTGTCGGGGTCGTACGCGTCGATGTCGGTCAGGTCCTCGTACCCGGGGTCGAGCTCCGGGATCGGGCCGCCCTGCTCGACGCCCGTGCCACCGATGGCCTTGATGAGGGCCTTCGGGTCGATCGCCTGCCGGATCGCCTGGCGCACCTTCTTGTCGGTGAACGGCGCCTTCTGGTCGTTGAACGCGAGCGTGTACTTGTCGGTCGTCTTGCCGGAGTGCAGCGCGATGTCCGAGTTGCCATCGAGCTGGCTCTTGAGCGTTCCGTCGACCGGGTTGAGGACGTCGAGGTCGCCGTTCGCCATGGCGTTGACGGCCGTCGACGGGTCGGTGATGTACCGGAAGACGATCTTCGCGACCTTCGCCTTCGTGCCCCAGTAGTCGTCGTTGCGGTCGAAGGTGAGTGAGTCGCCCTGCTTCCAGCTCGCGACCTCGTACGGGCCGGTGCCGTTCGCGGTGTCCGACAGGTCGTTCGTCGCGGCCTTCTCGAGCACCAGCCCGGAGCGGCCGGTCAGGTTCCAGAGCAGGTCCGAGTCGGGCTTCGCCAGCTTGAGCTCGACCACACCGGTCGACGGTGACGTGATCGAGGTGACGCCCGCGAGCTTGGCGGAGTCGACGTAGGTCTCGTTCGACTTGACCTGCTCCAGCGACCACACGACGTCGGCCGCGGTGACGTCCTTGCCGTCCTGGAAGGTGATGCCGTCGCGCAGCGTGAACGTGTACGTCAGGCCGTCGTCGGAGACCTCGTGCTCGGAGGCCAGCACGTCGCGGATGTCGCCGTCGGCGGTCCGGCCGACGAGCCCCTGGTACACGTTGTCGATGAGCACCTGGTCGAGCGCTGCACCGGACTGCGTGCGGATGTCGAGGCTGGTCGGTTCGAGCACCAGGCCGACGCGGACGGTGGCGTCGGCGCCGCCGTCCTCGTTCGACGAGCCGGAGCAGCCGGTCAGCGCGAGGGCGGAGACGACGGCGACCGCGGTGGCGGCGAGGGCAGCACGTCCGAGGCGCGTGGTGCGCGCAGCCCGGGCGGTACGGCGGGACAGGAGCGGACTCATGGGGTGTGGGTTCCTTCCGGACGCGAGGGCGATGGTCACAGCTCGCGCTCGCACGAGGTTACCGGGGGCCGGTACGGTCCCGCGACGGTTCATCGATCCGGTGCAACAATCCGTGACGTGCGGCCCATGCCCGGATCGCCGAAGCCAGTTCGAGGGGCGCCTGGTTCTGCACCGCGTGCCGTGCGGTGACCGTCACGATCTCGGCCTCTGGCAGCCGCTCGGCGAACGCGGCGTGCAGCTTCGGCGAGACGTACCCGCGGTCGCCGCGGACGAGCAGGATCGGCACGCGCAGGGCCTCGAGATCGGGCCAGGCGTCGGCGAAGCGCCCCACCGACGACGTGCGGCCGGCGGGCAGGTGCGGGAAGTGGTGGCGCCGCACGAGCGCTCCGTCGTCACCGAGCCGCGTGGTGTGGCGCGCCTCACGCAGCAGCACGTGCCGGTCGTCGCCGACTCGTGCCTCGATCGCCCGGTCGACGACCTGGTCCAGGGTGGCGAACGGCTCCTCGGCCTCGAGCGCGCGGGCGATCCGGTCGACCGCCCGCTGCGCGAAGTCCGGCGACATGTCGACGAGGACGAGCCCGGTCACCCGCTCCGGAGCCGTGGCCGCGAGTCGTGCCGACAGGATCGCGCCGAGCGAGTGCCCGACGACGATCCCCGGCGGCACCTCGAGCGCGTCGAGCGCGGCGAGCACGGTCGGCGCCGTCACGGACGCCCCGTAGTCGGCGTCGTCCCGCCACGACGACCGGCCGTGGCCGGGCAGGTCGAGGGCGACCGCCGGCTCGCCGACGGCGAGCGCGGTCTGGTCGAAGCTGTGGGCGTCGATGCCGAGCCCGTGCAGGTAGGTGATCCGGGCCTCCCGGTCGCCCCACCGGATGGCGGACGTCTCCTGCCCGTCATCGGTGCGGACCACCTGCCTGGATGCGCGGAGCGGCTCCGTCACGCCGCTCGCGCGGGCGAGGGCGGCCAGGTCTGCGAATTCGTCGTCGGGGGCATCGGGCACGGAACCGATCTTCGCACCGTCTGCGGGGTCTGGAGACGTTAGGTAAGGCATGCCATACTCGGATCCGTGGCAACCCGGTACCGCGTCTTCTCCGTCCGTGTGGCAGCGGTCACGTCGCTCACCCCGCACTTCGTCCGGGTGACGCTGACGGGCGATGCCCTGGCGGACTTCTCCTCGGTCGGGCTCGACCAGCGGATCAAGGTCGTCCTGCCGCTCGACGGCGTGGGGTTCTCCGAACTGCCCGAGGACGACGACTGGTACGCCGCCTGGCGTGCGCTGCCGGACGCGGAACGCAACCCGCTGCGCACCTACACGGTCCGCTCGTTCCGGCCCGACGCCCGTGAGCTCGACATCGACTTCGTCGCACACGGCGACGCCGGACCCGCATCCCGGTGGGTGTCGTCCTGCCGGGTCGGCGATGAACTCCGGATCGTCGGACCCCGTGTGCCGGAATCGCCCGAGGACCTGCCGACCGGTGCCGCCGAGTTCGCACCCGGGCACGCGAACCGCATCCTGCTCGCCGGGGACGAGACCGCCGCCCCGGCCATCTGCGCCATCCTCGAGGCGCTCGACGTCTCGACCGTCGGACACGTCTTCATCGAGGTGCCGACCGACGCCGACCGGCTGCCCGTGACCGCGCCCGCCGGGGTCGAGGTCCGTTGGATCGCCCGGAACGGTGCGACCCACGGCGTCCGCATGACCGACCAGGTGCACGCGTGGGCGTCGACGGTCGTCGCCGGTGCTGCACCCGTCGCAGCGGGTCCCGCCTGTGGGGACACCGTCGAGTTGGCGGACGTCGACGTCGACGAGCAGGTCCTCTGGGACGTGCCGGCCACCGAGGAGTCGCGCCCCGTCTACGCCTGGATCGCGGGCGAGGCCGGCTGCGTCAAGGAGCTCCGACGGCACCTGGTGCGCGGCGTCGGCATCGACCGGAAGCAGGTCGCGTTCATGGGGTACTGGCGGCACGGCAAGGCCGAGAACTGAACGCCGCAGGCGGACTGCCGACCAGCGTGGTCGGGGTCCCCACGACCGCGCTCGGCGTGCGTGGGCTGACGCTCGCGTACGACGACCGCATCGTGGTGGACGGGCTCGACGTGGACGTCCCCGACGGTGAACTGACCGTCATCGTCGGTCCGAACGCGTGCGGCAAGTCGACGCTGCTGAAGTCGTTCGCGCGCACCCTCAAGCCCCGAGCCGGCACGGTGTACCTCGACGGGGCGCCGATCGATTCCTACCGTCCGAAGGCCGTGGCCCGGCGGGTCGGCATGCTGCCCCAGACGCCGATCGCACCGGACGGCATCACCGTGCGCGACCTCGTGTCCCGCGGGCGGTTCCCGCACCAGGACCTGCTGCACCCGTCGTCCGGGTCCGACCGGCGTGCCGTGCAGGCCGCCCTGGAGCAGACGTCGACCGTGGAGCTGGCGGACCGGAGCGTCGACGAGCTCTCCGGCGGGCAGCGGCAGCGGGTGTGGATCGCGATGGTCCTGGCGCAGGAGACCGACATCGTGCTGCTCGACGAGCCCACGACGTTCCTCGACATCGCACACCAGTACGACGTGCTCGAGCTGGCCTCCGCCCTGCACGCCGCGGGTCGGACGGTCGTCGCGGTGCTGCACGACCTGAACCAGGCGGCGCGGTACGCCACCCACGTCATCGCGATGCGCCAGGGGTCGATCGTCGCTGCCGGGCCCCCGGCCGCGGTGCTGACGGCCGACCTCGTCGAGGACGTCTTCGGCCTGCCGTGCGTGGTCGTCCCCGACCCCGAGACCGGCACGCCCCTCATCGTTCCCCGTCGTCCCGCCGCCTGACTCGCCCGCCCCTCCGCACCCCGAGGTTCCGAAATCTCGGCATCTCGCGCCACCTCCGGGCCGCCCGTGGAACCTCGGCGCAACGCACGCGGCATGTCGTGGAACCTCGGCGGCAGGGGTGGAGGGCGTCGGAGCGGGCGCGTGCCGTCGGCCACGGCCGGTGCGGCCGACGGTCAGCGACCGCTCGGCGCCGCCCCGGCGGAGTGTCGCGACCGATCAGCGCTCCTCAGCCGGGCAGGTAGGCAGGACCACGGCGGACGGGAGGCCCGTGGCGGCCGTGATCCGTGCCTCCTGTCCGCCGTTCGGTCACGTCTCGTCGCCCGCCCGGCCCTCACCGGAGGTCACGCCGCGCCGCGCGTGCCGCGCCGAGCGGTCGCAGACAGTCGGATGCGGCCGGAGCCGCCGACGGTCTGCGACCACTCGGCGCCAGCCCGACGGGGTGTCGTGACCGATCGGCACACACGGCACAGGGCAACGCAGGGCAGCGCAGCAGGAAGAGCGCCGCGCACGGACACCCGTCAGCGGTAGCCGCCGTCCTCCAGCCCCGCCTCGACCTCGAAGCGGTTGCGGAGCGGGTCTCGGCCGGCGACGGCGTACAGCACGGGCATGAGCATGCCGTACCGCCGCCACTGTTCGACGTGCACCCGCTCGTGCCGCAGCACCCGGGGCCCGTCGTTGTCCCGGGTGAGGTACACCGAACCCACGCAGGTGCCACCGCGACGGAACACCCACCGCGGCAGCCCCGAGCAGACGACGAGCCCGTCGACCACGCGGACGCGGCCGGTCGACAGCGGCACACCGATCGCCAGGCCCACCGCCGTGGCGAACAGCCAGCCCACCCGCGACACGGGGGAGTCGAGCAGCGCCCGGCGTGCCAGTCCGCGCATGCTCAGGCCGGGCGACCGTAGGTCTCGAGCAGTCGGAGCCAGATCTCGTTCATCGTCGGGTAGGCCGGCACCGCGTGCCAGAGGCGGTCGACCGGTACCTCGCCGACGACGGCGATCGTCGCCGCGTGCAGCATCTCGGCGACGTCCTGGCCGACGAAGGTGACGCCCACGACGACCCCGCGGTCCTCGTCGACGACCATCTTGGCGCGGCCGGTGTAGCCGTCGGCCTGCAGCGCGGAACCCGCGACGCCGCCGAGGTCGTACTCCACGGCACGGACGTTCAGCCCCTGCTCGCGCGCGGCCTTCTCGGTCAGGCCGACGCTCGCGACCTCGGGGTCGGTGAACGTGACCTGGGGGACCGCGGCGTGGTCGGCGGTCGCGACGTGTGCGCCCCACGGTTCGGTGTGCAGCGGCGTGCCCTGGTGCCGGGCGGCGATCGCCTCGCCGGCAGCGCGGGCCTGGTACTTGCCCTGGTGGGTGAGGAGGGCGCGGTGGTTGGCGTCGCCGACGGCGTACAGCCAGTCGGTGCCGTGCACGAGCATCGTGTCGTCGACCTCGAGCCAGTCGCCGGCGGTGAGCCCGACGGACTCGAGCCCGAGGTCGGCGGTGTGCGGGGTGCGGCCGGTGGCGGCCAGCACCTCGCTCGTGATGACGGTGGTGTCGTCGTCGAGCGTGGTGGTGACGAGCCCGTGCTCGTCGCGGTCGACCCGCACGGGGTTCACGCCGGTGCGGACGTCGACGCCGAGCTCGCGGAGGGCATCGGTGACGAGTTCGCCGGCGAACGGTTCCATGCCGCCGAGCAGTCCGTGCCGGGCGACGAGGGTGACCTTCGCGCCGAGCGATGCCCAGGCGGTGGCGAGCTCGGAGCCGGCGACACCGCCGCCGATCACGAGCAGGCTCTCCGGCACCTGCTGGGCGCTGGTGCCCTCGCGGGTGCCCCACGGCTTCGCCTCGGCGAGTCCCGGCACGTCGGGCAGCGCGTGCAGCGAGCCGGTCACGACGGCGACGGCGGCACGGGCGGTGTGCGTCTCGCCGCCGACCTCGATCGTCTTCTCGCCGGTGATGCGGGCGTGGCCGCGGATCAGGGCGATGTCGGCGGACTCGAGCCAGGACACCTGGCCGTCGTCCTTCCAGTCCGAGGTGAACGAGTTGCGGCGCGCGAGCACGTGGGCGGCGTCGAGTTCGCCGGTGACGGCCTGCTTCGCGCCGTCGAGCCGCTTCGCCGCTGCCAGGGCGTGGCCGCTGCGCAGCAGTGCCTTCGACGGCATGCACGCCCAGTAGGAGCACTCGCCGCCGACCAGTTCGGACTCCACGATCGCGACCGCCAGGCCGCGCTTGTGGGCGTAGTCCGCCACGTTCTCGCCGACTGCGCCGGCGCCGATCACGATGAGGTCGTAGTCCGTCATGAGGCCGAGCGTACGCGGACCGGCATGGGGTGCGCCCGGCGCGCCGGGTCGGTTCTCAGGCCACCCGGGAGGCGCTGGTCAACGCCCCGACGACGCGCAGGATCACGCCGAGGTCGTCCACTGCACGCTCCGGGTCGACGGGAGCGAATCCGGTGAGCGCGGCGCCGGCCAGGCGGCGGCCGCGGGTCGCGGCCTGGATCCGCTCGACCAGTCCCGCGCCGTCGAGTCCGAACGGCACCGGCTCGAGCAGGCCGTCGACCTCGGACGGGTCGAGGACGTCGAGGTCGACGTGCACGAACACCGAGGTCGCTCCGGTGGCGTCGACGGCGGCGGCGAGGGCCTCCGGGGTGGCGGCGTCGACGTCGAGTCGTGTGATCCCGGCACGGTCGAGGGCGGCGTCCTCGGCGTCGTCGAGCCCGCGGACGCCCGCGACCACGACCGACGAGGCGGGGAGCACCGGCAGCGCGGGGAACAGCTCGTCGGCGCGGTCGACCAGGATCCGGAGGGCTGCGGTCTCGGCGGCGACGGGCTGGGCGCGGTTGAGTGCGCGGTACCCGCTGGACCCGGCGATGCGGACGAACGCGGTGTCCGGTCCGAGGCCGACGGTCGCGCCGAGGACGCTCGCACCGTCCCCGCCGACGACGAGGACGGGTTCGCTGGCGACGCCGGTCTCCTCGGCCACGCGGTCGGCGACGGCGAGCACGGAGGTGTAGCGGGCGACGGCCGTCTCGAGCCGGTCGCCCGCGCCGGCGGGGACGTCGACCACGGTGGTGGACGCACGGGGGAGGTCGGCCGCGATCGCGGTCGCTCCGTCCCCGAGGCGCATCGCGCGCGACGACGCCGAACCCTGCCACTGACCGACCACGAGGAACTGCATCGTCTCAGTCTGTCAGCTGGGGTCCGGCGTCGTCCGGGAAGGTCGTCCGGGAACGTCAGAGGCTCGACGAGCCGCCCGACTTCAGCGCGGCGAGACGTGCCTCGACCTCGGCGTCCTTGCCGACGTCCTCGAGGCTCTCGAACTGGGCGTCGAGGCTCGACGACTGCAGTTCATGCTGCCCGAGGACCTTGGCCTCTTCACGACGGACCTTCTCCTCGAAGCGACCGAGGTCGCTCGTCGGGTCGAGTACGTCGATGTTGCCGAGGGCGTCGTTGACCTTGGACTGCGCCTCGGCCGTCTTCGAGCGGGCGACGAGGTTGTCGCGCTTCGCACGGAGCTCCTCGAGCTTCTGCTCCATGCCGGCGAGCCCGGTCTTGAGCTTCTCGACCGCTTCGTTCTGCGAGGCGAGGTTCGGCTCGGCGTCCTTGACCTCCTGCTCGGCCGCGATCTGCTTGCCGATCGCGATCTTGGCGAGGTTGTCGAACTTGTCCGCCTCGGCCGTCTTGCCCTCGGCGCGGTACTTGTCCGCGGCGGTGGAGGCGTTGGCGGCCTTCTGGCCCCACTCGGACGAGGCGCGCTTGTCCTCTTCGTGGTCCTGCTCGAGCAGCCGCACGTTGCCGATCGTCTGCGCGATCGCCGTCTTCGCGTCGGCGATGTTGTTCGTGTAGTCACGCACGAGCTGGTCCAGCATCTTCTGCGGGTCCTCGGCGTTGTCGATGAGCTGGTTGATGTTCGCCCGCACGAGGGTGGAGATGCGGCCGAAGATCGTCTGCTTTGCCATTGCTGTTCCCTTTCCTGGAAGGTCTGACGTCGTGTGTCTGGTCTGTCGGGTGTGTGGTCTGGTCGTCGGGTGGGTCGGGGTCAGAAGCGGCCGCCGCCGGAGAACCCGCCTCCGCCGCCGCCTCCGCCACCGCCGAAACCGCCCCCGCCGCCGAAGCCGCCGCCCCCGCCGCCCCCGAAGGAGCCGCCGCCGAAGCTGCCACCGCGACCGCCGAGCAGGCCGCCGAGCACGATGCCGGTGACGAGGCCGCCGAGCTGGGCGCCGTTGCCGCCGCCACCACCGAAGCCGCCGCCGCCGCCGCCCCAGCCGCCCATGTCGTCGTTCGCCGAGTCCATCGCCGCGGCGGCGTACTGCTCGGCCGCCCGTGCTGCCTGCAGTGCCTGTCCGGGGTCGGTGGTGGCGAGCTGCACGGCGTCGTCGAGGGCGCGTTCGGCCTCGGACAGGCGGGTGCGGGCGGTCGGTCCGATGCCGCCACGGTGCAGCGAGATGTACTCGCGCGCCTGGCTGATCCGGTTCCGGGCGTCGCGCAGGGCGTCGTCGAGGGCGCGGGACGCCCGGCGCTGCTGCTCTTCGGCACCCCGGGCGGCCGCGATGGCCTGGTCGATCTCGGTGTTCGCCTTCGTGAGGGCGTCGACCGCGGTGATCGGGTCCTTCGGGTCGAACCCCTGCCGCAGCACGGTCTGCGCCCGGGTCACGGCCGCGGCGAGGTCGGGCCCGCCCACGGTGAGGGTCCGGGCCGCGGCGACGTCGCCCTCGATGTCGATGCGCATCGCCTCGGCGCGTGCGGTGGCCTCGGTGAAGGTGCCCTCGGCCGCGACCGCGCTGTTCGTGAGTTGCTGCACCTGGGCCAGGGCGTGCTGGGCGTCGCGCACGGCGACCACCGCTTCGCCCTTGTCGCCGGCCGCGATCGCCGCGGTGGCCGCGTTCGAGCGCTCGGTGGCGTAGGCGAGCACCTGGTGTGCCTGGTCGACGTTGTCGGCGACGGTCGCGAGGGTGCGTCCGGTGTAGTTGGCTCGGACGCGGTCGAGCGCGGCTGCTGCTGCGCCGACCGACGCCGGCGCTTCCGCGACGGCCTGGGCCAGTGCGGCGGCTGCTTCCTCGACGCCGTCCTCGAGCGACCGGAGCTTGTCGAACGACTCGGTCTGTTCCTCGATCGAGGCGTGCGCCTGCTGGCAGATCGCGATGATCTGGTTCGCCCAGTCGGCACGCTGCTGGGGGGAGTCCGGGATCTCGTCGTCGAGCTGCTGCCGGAACGTGAAGGCCTTGCGCACGGCCTGCTGCGCAGCGGCGACGGCGTCGGCGAAGGGCTTCGCGGCGTCGGGACCGAACTGGGCCGTGGCGAACCCGACCTCTTGCTCGGCGGTGCGGAGCTCGTCGTCGATCGTCACGAGTGCGCCGCCGGCGGTGCGCTCGAGGTCGGCGAGGGACTCCTGCTGTGCCTGGGTGGCCGCGGCGGTCTTCCGCTTGTTGCGGGTGCGGATGACGAGCACGACGACGATCAGGCCGACGACGACGACGAGCAACAGGATCCAGAGCCAGGTCAGGTTCGGCGGCGCCTGGGTGTCCGTCAGCCCGTTCGCGAACGCCACGGCCGCGCCGGACCAGTCGCCCTGCTTCAGCGCGGGGAGCAGCGAGTCGTTCACGGCGCTCTGCACGTCGGACTCGGAGATGGCGGTCTCGTTCGTCTGCTGCACGTCGTAGTTGCGGTCGTCGACGGCGACCGACAGCAGGATGCCGTCGGTGTCGATCTGGTTCTGCTCCATGACCGCGGAGCCCCACGCGGTGTGGTCCGTCGGATCGGTGAACGTCGGCACGAACACGACGTACAGCTGCGTCTGGGTCTCGGCGTACAGGTCCTGCACCGCCTGTTCGACCTGCGCCTGCTGCGAGGAGCTGAGGGCGTCGGCTTCGTCGAGGACGTACGCCCCACCCAGGTCGACCGGTGCCGTGGCCTGCGCGGTCGCCGCCGGAGCCAGGACGATCAGCATCGCCACGACTGCTGCCGTGACGCGACCCCAGAGCCGCGCTGTCCCCCGTTCCGTCCTCGACCCGCCTGTGCCCGATCCACGCTGGACCGTTCGCATCCGTCCTCCGTCCGTCACCGGTCGGCGCCGTCGACGCCGTCCCGAACGGCGCTCTGAGAGCGCCGTCGCCCGGAGTCTATCCACGGCGCGCAAGCGACGGACGGACTCTCGGCGAACCCTGTGGACAAGCCGATCCATGGGTGTCTTGTCCCCCGGACCGGGGTATGCTGGCGCCACTGTTCGACGACGAACGGAAGGGAACAGCAATGGAGCGAACCACGAGTACCGAGGTCGTCCCGCTCGAGGACGGCTACCACCGCGTCTCGACGCCGGCGACCGGCGTGATCGGCTTCGTGCGCGAGCACGACGGCCGCTACGAAGTGCTGCGCGGACGCGTCCGCCAGGCGACCCGATCCGAGGGTCTCTACAGCACGATGAACGTCGCACTGATCGCACTCACGCACGCGTAGCGACCACGGCCCTGGGCCGGCCGTCCGCGCACCGTAGGCTGCGTGCGTGGGTGAGTCGGGCCTCCAGGCGGTCGTGGTGACCTTGTGCGCGCCGGGTCCGGACCGTGCCGCCGACCGGGAGGCCCTGGTCGCCGCCGTCGCGGCGGCTGCGGGCGTCGAGACGGCGGCCGTGCGCGCGGGGCGCGTCTGCCCACACTGTGCCGGGACCGATCACGGTCGTCCCTGGGCCACGGTGCACGGCACCGCGGTCGGCGTCAGTCTGTCGCGCACGACCGGCGTGCTCGCGCTCGCGGTCGCGCCGGGCCCGGTCGGCGTCGACCTCGAGCGGGTGTCCCGCGTCGGCGCAGCGCCCCTCGACGTCTTCACGCCCGGCGAACGCGAGCGCTCGGCCGGTGATGCCGGCTTGCTCGCGGCCTGCTGGGCGGCGAAGGAGGCCGTGCTGAAGCGCGACGGTCGGGGCCTGCGCGTCGATCCGCTGTCGGTCGACGTGGACGTCGCTGCCGGCACCGCGCGGTTCGAGGGGCGAGACCACCCGGTGACGATCCACCGGCCGGCACCCGACCTGGTGCTCGTCGTCGCGGCCGGCGGGCTGCCCGTCGTGGTCGAGGGGACGCTCAGCGGGGGAGTGTGAGCACCTCGGCGCCGTCCTCGGTGATCGCGATGGTGTGCTCGGTGTGGGCCGTCCGGGCTCCCGTGGCACTGCGGAGCGTCCAGCCGTCGGCATCGGTGACGAGCACGTCGGTGTCCGCCATCACCCACGGTTCGAGCGCGAGCAGGAGGCCGGGCCGGAGCGTGTAACCGCGGCCCGCGCGGCCCGTGTTCGACACGTGCGGGTCCTGGTGCATGGTCGAGCCGATGCCGTGGCCGCCGAACTCGACGTTGACCGGGTAGCCCGCACCCTCGAGCACGGTCCCGATGGCGTGCGACAGATCGCCGATGCGGGCCCCGGGGCCGGCGGCGGCGATCCCGGCGGCCAGGGCGCGCTCGGTCGCGTCGATGAGGGCGAGGTCCTCGTCGCGCGGGGTGCCGACGACGAAGCTCACGGCGGCGTCGGCGGCGATGCCGTCCAGCGACACCGCGAGGTCAAGGGTGAGCAGGTCGCCGTCCGCCAGGACCCGGTCGTGCGGCAGCCCGTGCAGCACGGCGTCGTTCACGGCGGTGCAGATGTGGTGGCCGAACGGACCGCGGCCGAACGACGGTGCGTAGTCGACGTAGCAGGAGTCCGCGCCGGCGTCCTCGATCATCTGCTTCGCCCACCGGTCGATCTCGAGCAGGTTGGTGCCCACGCGGGTCCGTTCGCGCAGGGTCTGCAGGATGGTGCCGACGAGGGCTCCGGTGGCACGGGCCTTCTCGACCTCGGCGGGTGTCAGGATCTCGATCACGCGGATGATCATACCGGTATTACTATGTGGGGATGGTCCGTCTCCCGCTCCGCCCCGACGAGGTCGCGCGCGGCCGCCGTCTCGGTGCCCTGCTCCGCCGCGCACGTGGCCCACGGTCGATCGTCGACACCGCCCTCGCCGCCGGGATCTCGCCCGAGACGCTCCGCAAGATCGAGACCGGGCGGATCGCGACCCCGGCGTTCTCGACCATCGCGTCCGTCGCCGGCGTGGTCGGGCTGTCGCTCGACGCGGTCTGGTCCGAGGTCAGCTGCGACCCGGCCGACGGCGAGCTGGCTGGCTAGTCGACGCGCGGCGCGGGCAGCGCCGGTACCGACGCCTCGTCGATCCAGGGCCCGGTCACCGCCCGGACGTCCGCGACGGAACGGCCGGCGGCGTCGGCGAACGCACTGAGCACGTCGGGCACCGTCACCGAACCGTGCCGGTGCCGTTCGGTGATGCTGCGGAGCCCGGCGGTGAACGCGTCGTCGCCGAACGCGTGGCGGACGGCATGCAGTGCGAGGGCGCCGCGCTTGTAGACCCGGTCGTCGAACATGTCCTTCGCGCCGGGGTCGCCGACGACGAGGTCCTCTGGCTGGTCGAGGAGCCCCTGCCGGTACTGCGCAGCGAGCACGTCGGCGGTGTCGCCGCCGTGGTGCTCGGACCACAACCACTCGGCGTAGCAGGCGAACCCCTCGTGCAGCCAGATGTCCTGCCAGCGGGTGACCGTCACCGAGTTGCCGAACCACTGGTGCGCGAGCTCGTGCGCGATGAGCCGGTCGGTGCCGTGCTCGCCGTCGACGTGGTTCCGGCCGAACACCGCGAGCCCGTGGGCCTCGAGGGGGATCTCGAGCTCGTCGTCGGTGACCACGACGCCGTACGCCGCGAACGGGTACGGGCCGAAGCGGTCCGAGAACAGCGCGAGCATCTCCGGTACCTGCCCGAAGTCGGTCTTCGCGGCGGCCGCCAGGTCGGCGGGGTGGTGCAGGGTCACGGGGACGACGGCGCCGCGGAGCCTCGTCGTGCGGTACCGCCCGATCTGCACCGTCGCCAGGTACGTCGCCATCGGCTCGGTGGTGGCGTAGGTCCAGCGGGTGCCGATGCGGTCGCGTTCCTTGCCGAGCAGTTCACCGTTCGCCAGGACGTCGTACGCAGCCTCGGCGGCGATCTCGAACCGGTAGGTCGCCTTGTCGTCCGGTCGGTCGTTGCACGGGAACCACGAGGGTGCCCCCGTCGGCTGGGCTGCGACGATGACGCCGTCGGTGAGTTCCTCCCACCCGACCTGGCCCCAGGCGCTGCGGACGGGGCGCGGGTTGCCGCGGTACCGCAGGTGCACGGTGAACGTGGTGTCGGCCGCGATCGGCGACGCCGGGGTCACGGTGACCTTGTGCACCGCCTTCGACACCTTCTTCGCGCGGGTGCCGTCGACGTCGGCACGCTCGACGCTCAGGCCGTGCAGGTCGATGACGATCCGGTCGAGGGGTTCGTGGGCTCGGGCGGTGATCGTCGCCGTGCCGTCGAGACGGTTCGTGGCCACGCGGTAGTCGAGGCGGAGGTCGTAGTGCTCGGCGCTCCAGCGTCGGTCGCCGCTGTGCGGGGTGTACGGGTCGGCAGTGGGGGTGTTCGGCACGGTCCCAGTCAACCCCATGGCGCCGGTCAGTCCGCCACGGTGGCCGGTTCGGCTGTCCACGGAGCGATGGGGTTGCCGGACCAGCGGGACCCGGTGGGCACCTGCTCGCCGCGCATCACGAGCGAGGCCGGACCCACCGTGGCGCCCGTGCCGATGCCGGCTGCGGGCAGGACGACGCTGTGCGGCCCGAGGGTCGCGCCGGCGTCGAGGTGCACGGTGTCGAGCTGCATCACCCGGTCGTGGAACAGGTGGGTCTGCACGACGGTCCCGCGCGCCACCGATGCGCCGGCCCCGATCGTGACGAGGTCGGCCTCGGGCAGCCAGTAGGTCTCGAGCCAGGTGCCGCGGCCGATCGTCGCGCCGAGGCTCCGCAGCCACGCCGCCAGGGCCGGGGTGCCGGTGGCCTGCTCGGCGAACCAGGGTCGGGCGACCGTCTCGACGAAGGTGTCCTGCACCTCGTTGCGCCACACGAACGACGACCACAGCGGGTGCTCCCGGGCGGTGATCCGGCCGACGAACGCCCACTTCGCGATCGTCGACACCACCGCGGCGACGGCCCCGGCGACGATGAGCACCGGTCCGGCGAGCAGCACCGTCCACCCGACGCCGACCGCCGACCACAGGGCGAGCAGGGTGCCCGCCACCCCGAGGGCGATCGCGGCGGACACCATCGGGGCGACGAGCCGCAGCAGCTCCCAGCAGCCGCGGGCGACCTTGAGTCGGACGGGCGGACGGAAGGTGCGCTCCTCGTCGAACTGCGTCGCCGCACGGCGCAGCCGCACCGGGGGTGAGCCGAGCCACGACGACCCGCGCTTGGCCTTCTTCGGCACGGCGGACAGCACCGCCACCAGCGCCTCGCGCGGGACCGAGCGTCCGGCGCCCGTCATCCCGCTGTTGCCGAGGAACGCCCGCCGCCCGACCTTCGACCGGCCGATCCGCACCCGGCCACCACCGAGCTCGTACGTGGCGACCATGGTGTCGTCGGCCAGGAAGGCGCCGGACGCGATCTGCGTCAGCGCGGGGATTAGCAGGACCGTCGAGATCTCCGTGTTCCGGCCGACCTTCGCCCCGAGCAGCCGCAACCACACGGGCGTCACGAGCGAGGCGTACAGCGGGAACAGCAGCGTCCGCGCCGCGTCCAGCACCCGCTCCGTCGACCACGCCTGCCACCCGATCCGCGAACGCACGGGGTGACGCCCCTCGTGCAGCCCGATGCCGAGCAACCGCACCGACCCCACCACGAGCAGCGCGTACACGGCCCCGGCGACGACGGTCGCGAGCGGCACGGTCGCGAGGGCGCGCAGCACCGCGTCACCGAGCGTCGACGCACGCCCGACCAGGGCGACGGCGACCAGCAGCCCGACCGCGACCCCGATCACCGGCAACCCGGCCACGGCCACGGAGCCGGCCCCGTACGCCAGCAGCCAGCGTCGACGCGACGGGGGACGGGCCTCCCGGCCGTGCCTGGCCGACCCGACGCGTTCGGCGGGGGAACCCGCCCAGCGCTGACCGGCGGGCACCCGGCCGGCGACGGCCGAGCCGGCCTCGACCTCGGCACCCGCGCCCACGTGCGCACCGGGCAGCAGCGTGGTGCGGCTGTGCACGACGGCGTCGTCGTCGACACGGACCCGGCCGAGCCGGAACACGTCACCGTCCACCCAGTGCCCCGCGAGGTCCACCTCGGGCTCGATCGACGCACGCTTGCCGATCGTGAGCATCCCGGTCACCGGCGGGAGCGTGTGCAGGTCGACGTCCGTGCCGATCCGCGCCCCGAGCGCACGGGCGTAGTAGCTGATCCACGGTGCCCCGGCGGTCGAGGGACCGTCGACCGCCTCGGCGATCCGCTCCGCCAGCCAGACCCGCAGGTGCACCGAACCGCCCCGCGGGTGGTCGCCCGGCCGGACCCCGACGAGCAGCAGCCGGGCCAGCACGACCGTGAGCGCCATCTTGCCGATCGGCGTCACGAACACCAGCAGCGCGACCACGAGCGCCGGCCAGGGGAGCACCGGCAGGAACGGCAGCGTCGTCGCGTGCAGCACCGCCGCGACCAGCGCCGTCCACGTCAGGACCCGCAACCCGCGCAGCACCTGCACCGGCAAGCCCAGCAGCGTCATCGCGAGGCCCGTCGTCGGCGGGACCGGCGTCACGTCGCGCGATGCGGCCGCCACCGGACCGGACTCGTCCAACGCGGCCGCCAGCGCGCCGATGCGCGGGTGGTCGTAGACGTCGGCGACGGTCGTCGTCGGGAACCGCTCGCGGATCGCGGACACCAGCTGCGCCGCCGTCAGCGACCCGCCACCGTGCGCGAAGAAGTCGTCGTCGACGCTCGACACCGGCACCCCGAGGATCGCCGCCCAGCGCTCCGCGATCCACGCCACCGTGTCCGGCAGCATCGCGGCGTCCGTCGCCCCGGGCAACGGCCACGGCAGCGCCGCACGGTCGACCTTGCCCGACGTCCGCGTCGGCAACGAGTCCACCACGGCGACGAGCGGGACGAGCGCAGCGGGCAGCTCCCGCCGCAACCGGGCGTTCGCAGCCGCGACGTCCACCGTGGCACCCGCCACCGGTGCCACGTACCCCACCAGCACCTGGTTGCCCGCCGGGGTCCGCTGCACCACGGCCGCACCACCGGCCACGTCGTCGAGCGCCTGCAGCGCCGCGTCGATCTCCCCGAGCTCGATGCGCCGACCACCGAGCTTCACCTGGTCGTCCGCACGCCCCTGGAACACGAGCCCCTCGGGGTCGTACCGCACCAGGTCACCACTCCGGTACGCCCGCTCCCACCCGAGCTCCGGGAACGGGGCGTACTTCTCCGCGTCCTTCGCCGGGTCCAGGTACCGACCCAGCCCGACACCGCCGATCACGAGCTCACCGACCCCGCCCGGCTCCACCCGCTGCCCGGCACCGTCCACGACCGCCAGGTCCCACCCGTCCAGCGGCAGCCCGATCCGGATCGGCTGGCTCCCGTCGAGCAGCGACCCGCACGCCACCACCGTCGCCTCCGTCGGACCGTACGTGTTCCACACCTCACGATCCCGGCTCGCGATCCGCGCCGCCAGCTCCGGCGGGCACGCCTCACCACCGAAGATGACCAGCCGCACCTGCTCCAACGCGTCGTCCGGCCACAGCGCGGCCAGCGTCGGCACCGTCGACACCACCGTGATCGTGTGCGCGATCAACCACGGCCCGAGGTCCACCCCCGTCCGCACCAGCGACCGCGGCGCCGGCACCAACGCGGCACCGTGCCCCCATGCCAGCCACATCTCCTCGCACGACGCATCGAACGCCACACTCAGCCCCGCCAGCACGCGGTCACCGGGACCGATCGGCGCCGCCTGCAGGAACATCCGCGCCTCGGCGTCCACGAACGCCGCAGCACTGCGGTGGGTGACCGCCACGCCCTTCGGCACCCCGGTCGACCCCGAGGTGAAGATGATCCACGCGTCGTCGTCCTCGTGGGGGCGTGCGGCGCTCGCCGTGGGGTCCGTCACGGGCAGCTCGCCGCCGTCGCGGTCGCGCAGGACGCCGCTGGCCCCGATGACGCCGACGACGCCGGCCTCGCCGAACACGAGGGTCGCGCGTTCCTCGGGGTCGTCGGCGTCGACGGGCACGTAGGCGGCTCCGGCGGCGAGGACCGCGAGGATCGACAGGTACAGGGCACGCCCGCCGGAGGGGATCCGCACCCCGACCCGGTCACCCCGGCGGACGCCGCGACGGGCGAGGTCGTCGGCCTGCGCGCGCACCAGGTCGAGCAGGGCGGCGTAGTCGACGGTGCCCGCGGGGTCCTCGAGCGCGGTGGCGGTCGGGTGGGTGGCCGCGGTCGCCGCGAGGACGTCGAACAGGGTCCGTGGTGCGGGGGCGTGCCCGCCGCGTGCGAGTTCGAGCTGCGCGTTCCCGGTGCCGGTGGTCATCGGTTCCCTCTTCCCGGTCGCGTGCAGGACGACCGGCCCGTGATCCTAGGGGGTGCGCGTGACGCGCGGGGAAACACGGGGTAGCGCGGTGCGCGCGGGCGCTTCGTGAGCAGAAACTGTCGAGTCGATTCCCCCGACCCGACCATTCCTGCTCATCATCCGCGCGAACGCCAACATCCGCCACGACGTGCGCAACCCATCCCGGAGAGTCTCAACGGGGGAAGGTCGCCGCAGGCGACATCGCGCGCAACTGACTGAGCGCAGCGAAGACAACTGCTTGCGCGGGAATGTCACGGTGCCCCCAGGAGGATTCGAACCTCCGCCCCTGCCTCCGGAGGGCAGTGCTCTATCCCCTGAGCTATGGGGGCCAAGGGGTGCAACAACCGTAGCAGGTCCGGCGTGCCCTCCTGGACAGCGCGTGTCGCGCACGAGACGCGGCTGCAGGGCGGACGGGAGGCGCGGTGCGGGCCCGCCACGGGCCTCCCGTCCGCACCGTGCGTGCGTCTCGGGCCCGTGCGAGGTTGCGCGCTCCGTGCGGCGCTGCAAGCGCGCACCAAGTGTGCAACCTCGCACCGGGCGGCGGGCCCGGCACTGTGCGTGGTGGCCGTCGGACGGGAGGCGCGGTGCGGGCCCGCCACGGGCCTCCCGTCCGCACCGTGCGCGCGTTTCGGGCCCGTGCGGGCTTGCGCGCTCCGTGCGGCGCTGCAAGCGCGCACCAAGCGTGCAACCTCGCACCGGGCGGCGGACCCCGCACCGTGCCGGCGCGGTCGCCTCAGCCCGCGGGTGTCGCCGTCGCCGTCGCCGTCGCCGTCGCCGACGGCTGCAGCGCTGCGCGCACCGCGTCGACGACGGGCTGTGCGCCGCCGGGCTCCGTGAACAGCGTCGACTGCGTGGTGATCCAGTACGGGTCGGCGAAGACATCCGCGCGGCCGATGCCGTCGTTCAGCGCGAAGTAGCCCTCGACGCGGTAGGTGGGGACCGATCCGCCCCGGTCGTACAGGGCGTCCTTCAGGTTCGTGAGCGACTTCTCAGGCAGGTCGGCGACAGCCAGGGTGATCGTCTCGGTGTCGTCGTCGGTGGCGACGAACTGGCAGACGCGGCCCCGCTGCTTCGCGATCGTGGCGGCGGGGGAGCCCTTCGCGGGGGTGAAGGAGCCGTCGAGCGCGAAGGTCGTCCCGTACACCGACAGGGCCTCGGTCGGCAGGAGCTCGGCGCAGGTCTGCGACACCGTCTTGCCGACCGGGGTCGGGCTGGGCGTCGGGTGGCTGTCCCCGCCGCCCGAGCAGGCCGACAACGCGAGTGCTGCTGCGGCGGTGACGACGGCGACGGAGCACGCCCGGGCACGGCTTCGGGTGGTCATCCCGACATGATGGCCCATCGTCCGGCGTGCACCTGGGTGTCCCGGTAGACTCGTCCGCCGTGACTCCTGCCGAACTCTCCGCCGCGTACCTGTCGATCCTGACCGGGATCGTCGAGCGACGAGGCGCGTCCGAGACCGTGACGATCGGGGACTCCCACGTGGTGCTCGAGCGTCCGAAGAACCGTGCGCACGGCGACTGGGCCTCGAACGCCGCCATGCAGCTCGCGAAGCGCATCGGCACGAACCCGCGCGAGCTCGCGACGGAGATCGCCGGCGAGCTGACCGAGCTCGACGGCGTGGCCTCGGTCGACGTCGCCGGCCCGGGGTTCATCAACATCACGCTCGAGGCCGCAGCGGCCGGTGAGATCGCCCGCACGATCGTCGAGGGCGGCGACGCCTTCGGGCACGGCGACCTGTACGACGGCGTCCGGATCAACCTGGAGTTCGTGTCGGCGAACCCGACCGGCCCGATCCACATGGGTGGCGTGCGCTGGGCGGCGGTCGGCGACAGCCTGGCTCGCGTGTTCCAGGCGCAGGGCGGCCTCGTCACCCGCGAGTACTACTTCAACGACCACGGCGCGCAGATCGACCGCTTCGCCCGCTCGCTCGTCGCGTCGGCGCTCGGTGAGCCCACGCCGGAGGACGGCTACGGCGGTGCGTACATCGCCGAGATCGCGGCCCGCGTCATCGCGACGCTCGACCCCTCGGTCGACGTGAAGGACCTGCCGCGCGACGAGGCGCAGGAACTCTTCCGGCGTGAGGGCGTCGACTTCATGTTCGCGGACATCAAGTCGTCGCTGCACGACTTCGGCGTGGACTTCGACGTCTACTTCCACGAGAACGCCCTGCACGAGTCGAAGGCCGTCGAGCGCGCCATCGCCCGGCTGCGTTCGGCGGGCGTGATGTACGAGGCCGAGGGCGCCGAGTGGCTCCGCACGACCGACTTCGGCGACGACCGCGACCGTGTGGTCATCAAGTCCGACGGCGAGCCCGCGTACATCGCCGGCGACCTGGCGTACTACCTCGACAAGCGCGAGCGCGGCTTCGATCGCAACCTGATCATGCTCGGTGCGGACCACCACGGCTACGTCGGCCGGATGATGGCGATGTGCGCCGCGTTCGGCGACGAGCCGGGCACGAACCTCGAGATCCTGATCGGGCAGATGGTCAACCTGCTCAAGGACGGCGAGCCGATGCGCATGTCCAAGCGCAACGGCACGATCGTCACGATGGAGGACCTCGTCGACGCGGTGGGCGTCGACGCCGGCCGGTACTCGCTCGTCCGGTTCGCCAGCGACACCGCGATCGACATCGACCTCGACCTGCTCACGAAGCGGACCAACGACAACCCCGTCTTCTACGTGCAGTACGCCCACGCGCGCACCCAGTCGGTGGCCCGCAACGCCGAGGCCGCGGGGGTCGACCGCTCCGTGTTCGACGCCTCGCTGTTGACGCACGACTCCGAGGGTGCGCTGCTCGGCGCCCTCGCCGAGTACCCGCGCGTGGTGCGCCACGCCGCGGAGCTCCGCGAGCCGCACCGCATCGCCCGCTACATCGAGCAGCTCGCCGGCCTGTACCACCGCTGGTACGACGCCTGCCGCGTGACCCCGCTCGGCGACGAGCCGGTCACCGACCTGCACCGCACGCGCCTGTGGCTGAACGACGCCACCGGCCAGGTCGTCCGCAACGGCCTCGGCCTGCTCGGCGTGAGCGCTCCGTCCCGCATGTAGCGGAGCGCCCGCCCCCCCCCCCCCCCGGAACCAGGTTCCGGACACAGCACCGCGGAATCCCGCGGTGCTGTGTCCGTTCCACGGTGTGGAAGGAACCCATCGCCCCGCCGCACCCGCCCACCGGACGCCCCCCGCGCCTCCAGGCAGGCTGACGGGACCACCTGGCAGGGTGGGACGCATGTCCGCCGCCACCGAACGCCCCCGCAAGCGCCGCCGCTGGCCCGTCGTCCTGCTCGTGGTCGTCGTCCTGCTCGCCGCCCTCGTCGTGATCGCCGAGTTCGTGCTCCGCGGGGTCGTCGACCGCATCATCGCCCAGCAGGTCGAGCAGTCGCTGCCCGACGGCACGACGGGCCAGGTCGAGGCGCACGCCGACGGCATCGTCATCCCGCAGCTGATCGGTGGCACCCTCGACCAGGTCGAGATCACGTCCGAGAAGCTCACCGTCGACGGCATCCCGCTCGCCGCCGACGTCACCGCGAAGGACGTCCCCGTGGACGGCAAGGGCGACGTGCACGACGTCGACGGCACGGTCACGTTGGCGTCGTCGAGCGTGAAGGACCTGTCGAAGTACAGCCCGCTGTTCGACCGGTTGTCCCTGGTGGACGGCGGCGTCGAGCTGTCCGGTTCCACGGCGGTGCTCGGCTACGACATCACCTACGCGGCGAAGGGCGACGTGGTCGCGCAGGACGACGGCCGCGGCATCACGATCACCCCGAAGAGCGTGCGGATCACGAACTCCGACCTCGGCCTCAAGGTGGACTCGATCCCCGGCGTCACGAACGTGCCGGTGCAGGTCTGCACGGCGCAGTTCCTGCCCGAGGCGCTCCGCGTGCGCTCGCTCGACGTCTCGAAGGCCGACGCGACGGTCCGCGTCACCGCGGACGCGCTACCGCTCAACGAGCAGGGCCTGCAGACGGTCGGCAGCTGCGGCTGATCCCGTGGCTGCGTCACACGGACGGGAGGCCCGCCCCGCGTCGGTAGGATCGGGTCCCGTGAGCGAGAACCCCCTTGCACCGCCGCGACTGCGGTTCCCGACGGACGCCTCCGAGCTGGTGGACCGGATCTGGCCCGCGTCCGCGACGCGGACCGACGACGGCGACCTGGCGGTCGGCGGTGTCACCGCGACGGACCTCGTCCGGCAGTACGGCACTCCGCTGTACGTCGTCGACGAGCGTGACGTGCAGTCGCGTGCGGTCCGGGTGCGGAACGCGTTCACCGAGGCCTTCGAGGGCATCGGCACCCGGGCGCACGTCTACTACGCCGGCAAGGCGTTCCTGACGACGCAGGTCGTGGCGTGGATGGCCGAGGCCGACCTGCGTGTGGACGTCTGCACCGGCGGGGAGCTCGCGGTCGCCCTGGCTGCGGGCATCGACCCGGCGATGCTCGGCTTCCACGGCAACGACAAGTCCGACGCCGAGATCGCCCGCGCGGTCGAGGTCGGCGTGGGCACGATCGTGCTCGACAGCCACGAGGAGGTCCAGCGCGTCGCCCGTGCCGCTGCCGACGCCGGGGTCGTGCAGCGCGTCCGGATCCGCATCAACAGCGGCGTCCACGCGTCCACTCACGAGTACCTGGCGACCGCGCGCGAGGACCAGAAGTTCGGCATCCCGCTCACCGAGGCCGTCGCCGCGGCCGAGGCGGTGCGCGCCGAGTCGTCGCTCGTGTTCGTCGGGCTGCACTCGCACATCGGGTCGCAGATCTTCGACGAGTCCGGGTTCCGCGAAGCCGCTCGACGCCTGATGGACGTGCACGCCACCCTCGTCGAGACCGGTCCGGTGCCCGAGCTGAACCTCGGCGGCGGCTGGGGCATCGACTACACCGAGGCCGACTCCGCCTTCGCTCCCGAGGACGTCGCCGACGCCCTCGCCGCGATCATCGCCGAGGCCTGCGCCGAGCGGGACATCCCGGTGCCCGAGGTCGCCGTCGAGCCCGGTCGCTACATCGTCGGGCCGGCGGGCATCACGCTCTACCGCGTCGGCACGATCAAGCCCGTCACCCTCGAGACCGGCGACGCGGACACCGGCCACGCCACCCGCACCTACGTGTCCGTCGACGGCGGCATGAGCGACAACGCCCGTCCTGCCCTGTACGGCGCCGACTACACCGCTCGCCTCGCCCGGACGTCCGAGGCGCCGGCCGTCCTCACCCGCGTCGTCGGGAAGCACTGCGAGAGCGGGGACATCGTGGTCAACGACGAGTACCTGCCGGGTGACGTCCAGCGGGGGGACCTGCTCGCCGTCGCAGCCACCGGGGCGTACTGCTGGGCGCTGTCGAGCAACTACAACCACGTGGGCCGCCCGCCGGTCGTCGCCGTGGCGGACGGCACAACCCGTATCCTCGTGCGGGGCGAGTCGATCGACGACCTCCTCGCCCGCGACACCGGGGTCCGCCCCGTGCCCCACGCCGGCACCGGTCGCTGACCCGACGAACAGGAACCAACTCCAGATGATCGAATACCGCAACGTCCGCGTCGCGCTGCTCGGGGCCGGCTCGGTCGGGTCCCAGGTCGCGCGGCTCCTGCTCGAGCACGCCGACGAACTCGCCTCGCGCGCCGGTGCCGGCCTCGAACTCGTCGGGATCGCCGTGCGCGACGTCGACGCCCCGCGCGACGTCGACCTGCCGAAGGACCTCTACACGACCGACGCCGAGTCGCTCATCCTCGGTGCCGACATCGTCGTCGAGCTGATCGGTGGCATCGAGCCCGCGCGCACGCTCGTGCTGCAGGCGCTGCAGTCCGGCGCGGACGTCGTGACCGGCAACAAGGCGCTCCTCGCGACCCACGGTCCGGAGCTCTTCGCGGTGGCCGAGCAGGTCGGTGCGCAGCTGTACTACGAGGCCGCCGTCGCCGGAGCGATCCCGATCATCCGACCGCTGCACGACTCGCTCGCCGGGGACCGCATCGAGCGGATCATGGGCATCGTCAACGGCACCACGAACTTCATCCTCGACCTGATGGACCGCGAGGGCGCGACGTTCGAGGACGCCCTGGCGACCGCGACCGAGCTCGGGTACGCCGAGGCCGACCCGACCGCCGACATCGAGGGCTACGACGCCGCGCAGAAGGCCGCGATCCTGGCCTCGCTGGCGTTCCACACCTCGGTGCCGCTCGCTGCCGTGCACCGCGAGGGCATCACCTCGGTGACCATCGAGCAGGTCCGCGCCGCGCGCAAGGCCGGCTACGTCGTGAAGATCCTGGCGACCGCCGAGCGACTGACCGACGAGGACGGCCGCGAGGGCGTCAGCGCCCGCGTCTACCCGGCCCTCGTGCCGGAGTCGCACCCCCTGGCGAGCGTGCACGGCGCGAAGAACGCCGTGTTCGTCGAGGCCGAGGCCGCGGGCGACCTCATGTTCTACGGCGCCGGTGCCGGTGGTGTCGAGACCGCGTCCGCCGTCCTCGGCGACCTGGTGTCCGCCGCACGTCGGCACGTCATCGGCGGCCCGGGTGTCGCGGAGTCGACCCAGTCGGACCTGCCCGTCTTCCCGATCGGCACCGTGCGCACGCGGTACCAGATCACCCTGCACGTCACGGACGCTCCCGGCGTGCTGTCGACGGTCGCCGGCGTGCTCGCGAAGCACGGCGTGAGCGTCGAGACCGTCGAGCAGACCACCACGGGTGCCTCCGAGGGGACGGCAGCGCTCGTCATCGGCACGCACCTGGCGCGCGAAGCCGACCTGGCGGACACCGTCCGCACGCTCCGCGGCGAAGACGTGGTCCTGGACGTGACCAGCGTCCTGCGCTTCGTCGGCGCCTGACGCACCACGGGCCTCCAGGCCGACCGCGAACCACCACCAGACCGACCCACCGGACAGAGAGAGAAGCCTGATGGCCCACCAGTGGCAGGGAGTCCTGCGCGAGTACGCCGACCGACTCGACGTGACCGAGGCGACGCCGATCGTCACGCTCGGCGAGGGCGGCACGCCCCTCATCCCGGCTCGTCGGCTCTCCGAGCGCACCGGCGCCGAGGTCTACGTCAAGTTCGAGGGCATGAACCCGACCGGGTCCTTCAAGGACCGCGGCATGACGATGGCGATCTCGAAGGCCGTCGAGCACGGCGCGAAGGCCGTCATCTGCGCCTCGACCGGCAACACCAGCGCCTCGGCCGCCGCGTACGCCACGCACGCCGGCATCACCGCCGCGGTGCTCGTGCCCGAGGGCAAGATCGCCATGGGCAAGCTCAGCCAGGCCGTCGCCCACGACGCCCAGCTGCTGCAGGTCCAGGGCAACTTCGACGACTGCCTCGACATCGCCCGCGACCTGGCGGCGAACTACCCGGTGCACCTCGTCAACTCGGTCAACAACGACCGCATCGAGGGTCAGAAGACCGCTGCGTTCGAGGTCGTCGACGTCCTCGGCGACGCCCCGGACTTCCACTTCCTGCCGGTCGGCAACGCGGGCAACTACACCGCGTACTCCCGTGGCTACCGCGAGGACGTGGCCGCCGGTCGCACGACGAAGCTCCCGCGCATGTTCGGGTTCCAGGCCGCCGGTTCCGCACCGATCGTCCGTGGCGAGGTCGTCAAGAACCCCGACACCATCGCCTCCGCGATCCGCATCGGCAACCCGGCCTCGTGGCAGTTCGCCCTCGAGGCCCGCGACGAGACCGACGGCTACTTCGGCGCGATCTCGGACGAGGCGATCCTCGCCGCGCACCACATCCTGTCGGCCGAGGTCGGCGTCTTCGTCGAGCCCGCGTCGGCCATCGGTGTCGCCGGGCTGCTCGAGCGCGCCGACGCCGGCGTCGTGCCGAAGGGCGCGAAGGTCGTCATCACCGTCACCGGCCACGGCCTGAAGGACCCGCAGTGGGCCCTGCGCACCGAGGACGGCAGCGAGGTCACCCCGACGAGCGTGCCGGTCGACACCAAGTCGATCGCGGACGTGCTCGGACTGGTCGCGGCGCAGTGAGCCCCGACCGCTCGTCCGGACCGGGGGAGGGCGTCACCGCCCACAGTGCTGTACCGGCCGGACGGGCGGTCCACGCTGTGCCCGCCGGGCGGGCGGCCCACGTGTTGCCCGCCGGACGGGCCGTGCGCGTCCGCGTGCCGGCGACGTCCGCGAACCTCGGCCCGGGGTTCGACTCGCTCGGTCTTGCGCTCTCGCTGTACGACGAGGTCGTCGTCCGGGTCCGACCGGAAGCCGGCGCCACCGTCACGGTGCAGGGCGTCGGTGCCGGCGAGGTCGCCACCGACGACACGAACCTGGTCGTGCGCGCCGTCCGCCGCGGCCTCGAGCACGCCGGCGTCGACCAGCCCGGCCTCGAGCTGCACGCCACGAACGCGATCCCGCACGGCCGCGGGCTCGGTTCCTCGGCGGCCGCGATCGTCGCCGGCCTGATGGCGGCCCGCGGGCTGCTCGAGGGCATCGTCGACCTGGACGCCTCGACCCTGCTCAGCCTGGCCACCGAGATGGAGGGGCACCCGGACAACGTCGCCCCCGCACTCTTCGGTGGGCTCACCATCGCGTGGATGACGGCCGAGGGACCCGCGTACAAGCGCCTCCTGGTGCACCGCGGCGTCGCACCGGTCGTGTTCGTGCCGACGTCCACGCTGTCGACGAAGCTCGCCCGCTCCCTGCAGCCCGAGAACGTCCCGCACGCCGACGCCGCGTTCAACGTCTCCCGTTCCGCGCTGCTCGTCGCCGCGCTCATCCAGAGCCCCGAGCTCCTGCTCGCCGCGACCGAGGACCGCCTGCACCAGGCGTACCGGGCGAGCGCGATGCCGGAGACCGACGCACTGATCGGCCTGCTCCGGCAGCACGGCCTCGCGGCCGTCGTGTCCGGGGCGGGACCGAGCCTGCTCGTGCTCGGCAGCGACCCGGCACAACGGCTCACGGCCGCGGATCTCGTCGCCCGACACGGGGAATCCGACTGGCGCGCGCTCATGCTGGCCGTCGATCTCGGTGGTGCTACAGTGGTGGCGCACTCGGCGCTCGAAGCCGAACCCGCGTAACCGCACGGTATGCCCGTCCTCAAGGACAGCGCCTGCGACGTCGCAGGGTCCGGCGCGCGGGTGTGCATCTCTTTCTGATCACCGAATCCCGGTCCGTCGTCTGAACGGCGGTCGATGCATACCCGTGCATCCGGGACGGTGGAAACTCTCCGCGTTCTGCGGTTCGAAAGGAAACACCGACCTTGACCGACAACAACTCCGCCCCGGTGGAGATCCCCAGCGACCTGCGCGCCCTCCGCCTGCCGGAACTCCAGCGCATCGCCTCCTCGCTCGGCATCACCGGGCTCTCCAAGCTCCGCAAGGGCGACCTCATCGCCTCCATCGAGGACAAGCGCCCCGTCACGGACGACGTCCCCGCTGCGGCAGCGCCCGCCACGACCCCCGCCGCGGCGCCGGTGACCGAGCAGCCGACGCTGCCGGAGCCCGGAGCCGAGGCACCGATCGCTCCGGTCGCCGACCCCGAGGCACCCGCCGTCGAGTCCGAGCCGGCCGCGCCGTCGCGTGCCCGCCGTTCGCGCCGCGCGTCGTCCGGTGGCACCGTGAACGCCGGCCCGACCTCGGCCGCCGAGCACACCAACGCCGGCCACACCGGCACCGAGGACCTGCTCGCGGGCCTCGACCAGGTGCGTGCCGAGAAGGACGCCCAGGAAGCCGCCCAGACGCAGACCGGTGGGCAGCGTCGCGGCCGCGGCCAGCGCGGTGCCGACCAGCAGGCCCAGCAGCCGAACGAGTCGGCCGACCAGCAGACGCCGACCTCGGCACCCGCTCAGACCGACCAGCAGGCCCGCACCGAGCAGCAGGCGCGGACCGAACAGCAGGCGCGGACCGAGCAGCAGAGCACCGACGGCGAGTCGCAGGACCAGTCCGGTGCCGCCGACTCCGGCGAGCAGCACGACCAGAACGACCAGAACGGTGAGGGCGGTTCGCGTCGCGGCCGTCGCAGCCGTGGTCGTGGTCGTGGGCGTGGGCAGAACGCCGAGAACGGCGAGCAGAACGGCGAGCAGCAGGACGGCCAGCAGCACCAGCAGGGCGGCCAGCAGAAGCAGAACGGCGGCGACCAGCAGAAGCAGGCCGACGCCAAGCAGGCCGACGCGAAGCAGGGCGACTCCAAGCAGCGCGACGCGAAGCAGGACGACCGCGCCGAGCAGAAGCAGCAGGCGGCCAACCAGCAGAAGCAGAACGGTCAGCAGAAGCAGGGCCAGCAGGCCCAGCAGAACGCCGACGACACCGAGGGCGGCCGCAGCCGTCGCCAGCGTGACCGCAAGCGCGGCCGTGGCGGCCAGAACGACGACTTCGAGCCCGAGGTCACCGAGGACGACGTCCTGATCCCGATCGCGGGCATCCTCGACGTCCTCGACAACTACGCGTTCGTCCGCACCACCGGCTACCTGCCCGGACCGAACGACGTCTACGTCTCCCTCGGCCAGGTGAAGAAGTACCACCTGCGCAAGGGCGACGCCGTCGTCGGTTCGATCAAGCAGCCCCGTGACAACGAGCAGCAGAGCCGTCAGAAGTACAACGCGCTCGTGACCGTCGACTCGGTCAACGGCCAGACCGCCGAAGAAGCAGCGGCCCGTGTCGACTTCTCGGACCTCACCCCGCTGTACCCGAACGAGCGCCTGCGCCTCGAGACGGAGCCGGGCAAGCTGAGCACCCGCATCATCGACCTCGTGTCGCCGATCGGCAAGGGCCAGCGCGGCCTCATCGTCTCGCCGCCCAAGGCCGGCAAGACCGTCGTGCTGCAGGCCATCGCCAACGCCGTCGCGAAGAACAACCCCGAGGCGCACCTCATGGTCGTCCTCGTCGACGAGCGGCCCGAAGAGGTCACCGACATGCAGCGCACGGTGAAGGGCGAGGTCATCGCCTCGACCTTCGACCGTCCGGCCGAGGACCACACCACGGTCGCCGAGCTCGCCATCGAGCGTGCGAAGCGCTTGGTGGAGCTGGGCCACGACGTCGTGCTGCTGCTCGACTCGATCACCCGTCTGGGCCGTGCCTACAACCTGTCGACCCCGGCGTCGGGCCGCGTGCTCTCCGGTGGCGTCGACTCGGCGGCGCTCTACCCGCCGAAGCGCTTCTTCGGTGCCGCGCGCAACATCGAGGACGGCGGCTCGCTGACCATCCTCGCCACCGCGCTCGTCGAGACCGGTTCCAAGATGGACGAGGTCATCTTCGAGGAGTTCAAGGGCACCGGCAACATGGAGCTCCGCCTGAACCGTCACCTGGCCGACAAGCGGATCTTCCCGGCCGTCGACGTCAACGCCTCCGGCACCCGTCGCGAGGAGCAGCTGCTCTCCGCCGACGAGGTCAAGATCACTTGGCGTCTGCGCCGAGCCCTCGCCGGGCTCGACCCGCAGCAGGCCCTCGAGATCGTGCTGCGGAACCTCAAGGAGACGCAGTCGAACGTCGAGTTCCTGGTGCAGGTGCAGAAGTCGGTCCCGACGACCGGCGGCGCTCACCACAACGGTCACCAGGAGTAACGCGTGTTCGAGTCGGTGGCAGGGCTGCTGGCGGAACACGAGGACCTGACGCAGCAGCTGTCGGACCCCGCGCTCCACGCCGATGCGGCCCGGGCGAAGAAGGTGAACCGGCGCTACGCCGAGCTCAACCAGATCAAGTCCGCGTACGAGTCCTGGCAGGCGGCGGGGGACGACCTCGCCGCCGCCCAGGAGCTCGCGCGTGAGGACTCGGCGTTCGCGGACGAGGTCCCCGAGCTCGAGGAGCAGTTGGCGGAGCGCCAGGAGCGTCTCCGCCGGCTGCTCATCCCGCGCGACCCCGACGACGGGCGCGACGTGATCATGGAGATCAAGGGCGGCGAGGGCGGCGAGGAATCGGCGCTGTTCGCGGCCGACCTCCTGCGCATGTACTCGCACTACGCCGAGACCAAGGGCTGGAAGGTCGAGCTCCTCGAGCGCACCGAGTCCGACCTGGGTGGCTACAAGGACGTCCAGGTCGCGATCAAGTCGAACACGACCGACCCGTCGCAGGGTGTCTGGGCGCACCTGAAGTACGAGGGCGGCGTGCACCGTGTGCAGCGCGTGCCGCAGACCGAGTCGCAGGGGCGCATCCACACCTCGACGACCGGCGTGCTGGTGTTCCCCGAGGTCGACGAGCCCGAAGAGGTCGCGATCAACCAGAACGACCTGAAGATCGACGTGTACCGGTCCTCCGGTCCCGGCGGGCAGTCCGTCAACACGACGGACTCCGCGGTCCGCATCACGCACCTGCCCACGGGCATCACGGTGGCGATGCAGAACGAGAAGTCGCAGCTCCAGAACCGTGAGGCCGGCATGCGCGTGCTCCGTGCACGCATCCTCGCGCGGCAGCAGGAGGAGCTCGACGCGATCGCCTCGGATGCGCGCAAGTCGCAGATCCGTGGGATGGACCGTTCGGAGCGCATCCGGACGTACAACTTCCCGGAGAACCGGATCGCGGACCACCGCACCGGCTACAAGGCGTACGACCTGGACCGCGTCATGAACGGTGCGCTCGAGCCCGTCGTCCAGTCCGCCATCCAGGCGGACGAAGAGGCACGTCTGGCCGCCATCGGCGACCAGGACGCGTAACCGCACACCCAGCCTGGAGGCCCGGATCACCGCCGACACGCCCCTCACGTACGCCGCGGATCGCCTGCTCGAGCAGGCGGCCGCGGCGCTCGTCGCGTCCGGCGTCCCGACGCCCCAGGTCGACGCCGAGCTGCTGCTCGCGTGGGCGACCGACACCTCGCGCGGTGCGGTACAGGCCCGCGCGATGACCGGCGGCGCGATCGCTCCGGAGCACGTCGAGCGCTTCCGGCACGCGATCGCCCGACGGAGCACCCGCGAGCCGCTGCAGCACATCACCGGGCAGGCGTACTTCCGAGCACTGACCCTGGCGGTCGGACCCGGCGTGTTCGTGCCCCGTCCCGAGACCGAGGGCGTCGTGCAGTTCGGCATCGACGCGCTCCGGGCGGTCGCGGTGCCGGCGCCGATCGCGGTCGACCTCGGCTCCGGGAGCGGTGCCATCGCGATCGCCATGGACACCGAGGTGCCGAACGCCGTCGTGTACGCCGTCGAACGATCGCCCGAGGCCCTGTTCTGGACCCGCCGGAACACCGACGCCCACGGCGGCACGGTGCGACTCGTCGAGGGCGACCTCGCCGACGCGCTGCCCGAACTCGACGGCACGGTCTCGGTGGTGGTGTCGAACCCGCCGTACGTGCCGGACGACGCGATCCCGATCGACCCCGAGGTCCGCGACCACGACCCCGCGATGGCGCTGTACGGCGGGCCGGACGGCCTCGACGCCGTGCGCGCCCTGGCCGAGACGGCGTGGCGGTTGCTCGTGCCCGGCGGGGTGCTCGTCATCGAGCACGCCGAGCCGCAGGGCGCCGGCGTCCGCGAGGTCCTGGCGCGCCGGGGGTTCCGGACCCCGGAGACGCACGTCGACCTGACGGGTCGCGACCGCACGACCACCGCGACCCGGTAGGCGGACGCACCCCGGGCCTCCCGGTCGGTATGCCGTGCCGTACCGAGCGGAAACGGGCGTACCTGGCCGTTCAGAACGACCAGGTACGCCCGTTGCTTGTTGCCATCTCGAACGTGATGGGAAGGGTCAGGCGACGGGGGAGGCCTCGCGCTGCTGCGCGACGAAGGCGCGGACGTGCTCGCGCAGGTCGGTGTCGCGCTCGACCAGGACCGCATGGATGCCGACGCTCCGGGCACCCGCGATGTTCTCCGGCATGTCGTCGGCGAAGAACGTGCGTTCGGCGGGCACGCCGTGGTGCTCCATCGCGCGGAGGAAGACCTCGGGCTCGGGCTTGCGGGCGCCGAAGTTGCTCGACGTGTCCAGGTGCTCGCCGAACAGCCCCGGCAGTGACGGTGCCCACTGGTGGATCCACCGACCCGCGAGCGGCCCGTTGTTGGTGAGCAGGCCGACACGCCCGTGCTCGCTCGCGATCCGGACGGCCTCGATGCGCTCCGGCAGCTCGGTCATCGCGGACCCGCGGATGCGCGCCCACTCGGCCTCGGGGACGTCGCACTCCATCGCCCGCTCGAACGCGGCGAGGTACTCGTCGCCGTCGGCGAAGTCGCCGGCCTCGGCACGCATCTCGTGGCCGCAGTCCCACCAGCGGCGTCGGAGCTCCTCGAACTCGTGTCCGGTGAACTCGGAGAGTGCGGCCATCCGCACCTGCCAGTCGTACCGGACGAGGACGTCGTCCATGTCGAAGAGGAACAGGAGGTGGGGCGCAGGGGTCTCGTTCACGATGTCCTCCATTGTGTCGCACTATCATCGTCGAGTCATGGCATCCCGATACGACTGCACCGACTCCGACGGGCTCCTGACCGGGATGCGGCTCGCACGTGCCGCCCTCGGGCGCGGAGACCTCGTCGTCGTCCCCACCGACACCGTCTACGGCCTCGCCGCGGACGCCTTCAACGCGGCCGCCGTCCAGCGGTTGCTCGACGCGAAGGGCCGGACGCGGCAGTCGCCGCCGCCGGTGTTGATCCCCGGCCCGCCGACGCTCGACGCGCTCGCGAGCGACGTGCCGCAGCAGGTGCGCGACCTCGTCGCCGAGTTCTGGCCCGGCGGCCTGACCGTGATCCTGCGCGCGCAGCCGTCGCTCGACTGGGACCTCGGCGAGACGCGGGGCACGGTCGCCCTGCGGATGCCGGACTCGCGGATCGCGCTCGAGCTCCTGCAAGAGGTCGGTCCGCTCGCGGTCTCGTCCGCGAACTCGACCGGCGACCCGGCCGCGATGGACGTCGATGCCGCTGAGCGGATGCTCGGCGACAGCGTCGCCGTGTACCTGGACGGCGGCGCGATCGGGGAGCACGAGGGCTTCGAAGCCTCCACCGGCTCGACGATCGTCGACGCGACGGGGCTGTCGGACGGCGGGAAGCTCCGCATCGTCCGACACGGGGTGATCTCCGACGACGAGATCATCCGGGTCGTCGGAGCCGACCTCGTCGGATGAAGTACTACCTGCTGGCGGGGGCGATCGCCGCGGTCGTGAGCTTCCTGGTCAGCGTGCTGGTGTGGAAACTCGGGCTGAAGTACAAGTGGTACCCCCAGGTCCGCGAGCGCGACGTGCACCGCACGCCGACTCCGCGCCTCGGCGGGATCGCGATGTACATCGGCGTCATCGTGTCGCTGTTGGCGGCGTGGTTCCTGTTCCCGTCGATCGCGGGGACCGACTACTTCCGGCTGGTGTTCTCCGAGCCGGGCCGCGTGCTGGCGGTGCTCGGGGGCGCGACGATCATCGTGGTGCTCGGCGTCGCGGACGACATCTGGGACCTCGACTGGATGACGAAGCTCGCCGGGCAGATCATCGCTGCGGGCATCCTCGCCTGGCAGGGCGTCGCGATCGTGTCGCTGCCGATCGGCAACACCCTGGGCGTGGGCTCGTCGTACATGAGCCTGATCTTCACGGTGCTGGCGGTGGTGCTCGTGATGAACGCGGTGAACTTCATCGACGGACTCGACGGCCTGGTCGCCGGGGTCGCGATCATCGCCGGCGGGGTGTTCTTCCTCTACACGTTCTTCATCAACCGCGTGGTCGTGCAGACCGAGTTCTTCTTCAACCTGCCGTCACTGCTGACCGCGGTGCTCGTCGGCTCCTGCTTCGGGTTCCTCATCCTCAACTGGCACCCGGCGAAGCTGTTCATGGGCGACGCCGGAGCGCTGCTCGTCGGCTTCCTGATGGCCACCAGCGCCGTGTCGGTCACGGGCAACATCGATCCCGCAGCGGTGCAGACACGCCAGGCGCTGCTGCCGGCTTTCATCCCGATCCTGCTGCCCTTCGCGATCCTGATCGTGCCGATCCTGGACTTCGGCCTCGCCGTCACCCGGCGGCTCAGCGCTGGCAAGTCACCGTTCTCGGCCGACCGCAAGCACCTGCACCACCGTCTGCTCGACATGGGGCACTCGCACTTCCACGCCGTCCTGATCTTCTACGCGTGGACCGCCACCGTCGCGGTCGGGTGCCTGCTGTTCCTGTTCGTGGACTGGTACTGGGTGGTCGCCTTCGTCGCGGTCGGCTTCACCGTGTGCGCCGTCGCCACGTTCGCGCCGCTCGGCCGGAAGCGCACCGAGATCGCCGCCCAGACCGCCAACCGTTCCGCCGCCGTGGTGGACGCCAGCCTCGACCCGCTCGACCGGGCCGCCAACGACCGCACGATCCCAGGAGACATCACGTGACCGCACCGAACGCGCTCGACCACGTCCGGCCGGTGTTCCGCCGCATCATCACGTGGGGCGCGGTGCTCGCGGTCGCCCTGGCGATCGTCGGGGGAGTCGTGGGGCTGCTCGTCGCCGACACTCCCGGGCTCGTCGGCGGCCTGCTCGGAGCCGTGCTCAGCGTGGTGTTCCTCGGCCTCACCGCGGTCAGTGTCCTTGTCGCGCTACGGGTGTCCAAGGGGCAGATGATCTCGGGTGCCTTCTTCGGCATCGTGATGGGCACCTGGCTGCTCAAGTTCATCGTGTTCATCGTGCTGCTGGTGGCACTGAAGGACCGTACCTGGGTGGACTTCCCGGTGCTCGCGATCGTGATCATCGCGGGGGTCGTCGGGTCCCTGGTCATCGACGTCGTCGCGGTGGCGAAGGCCCGCATCCCGATCGGCGTGCAGCTGCCCGGTGACGGGTCGGGTGGCTCCGCGGACGCTGAGAACCCGACCCCCCGCAACTGAGAAGCCGGGAAGCCTCTCGCACCTGATAGGCTTCTCGGAGTCCGCCACCGGAGCCTTTCGCTCGGAGCGGGCAAGCCTCCACAACGTCCACCATCGCGTGCCATGATGTGCGCGCGCCGACACAGGAGACAGCGCTGCTATCCCACGCTCTTCCCCTGTCCCTCTCTGCTGCGGTTGACACCGTTGCGGCGGGGAGCAGCAAGGCCGCCGAGTTCCATGGTCCGTCGATCAACGAGTTCTTCCCGGATGCGATCTTCTTCGCAGGGACGCCGTTCGAGATCGATCGGGTCGTCCTCATCCGCTTCTTCGCCGTCGCCGTGCTCCTGGTGTTCGCCTTCGTGGGAACCCGCGCGCTGAAGCTCGTCCCGAACCGCGGTCAGGCGTTCATCGAGTACGCGTTCGACGTCGTTCGTCGCAACACCTTCGACAACCTCGGAGAGAAGGACGGCAAGCGATTCCTGCCGCTCCTGGCGACGATCTTCTTCGGCGTGCTGTTCATGAACCTGACCGGTCTGATCCCGGGCATGAACCTCGCCGGCACCAGTCGCATCGCGATGCCGATGATCCTCGCGATCGTCGCCTACGTCGCGTTCATCTACGCCGGCCTCCGCAAGCACCCGGGCACGTTCCTCCGGAACTCGCTCTTCCCGCCCGGGGTGCCGTGGTTCCTCTACATCATCGTGACGCCGATCGAGCTCGTCTCGACCTTCGTGCTCCGTCCGGTGACGCTCACCCTGCGACTCCTGATGAACATGGTCGTCGGGCACCTGCTGCTCGTCCTGTTCTTCTCGGCGACGCAGTTCTTCTTCTTCGACGCTTCGCTCGGCTTCAAGGCCTTCGGTGTCGGGACCCTCGCGTTCGGCATCGCGTTCAGCTTCTTCGAGATCCTCGTCGCGCTGCTGCAGGCCTACGTCTTCATGCTCCTCACCGCCGTCTACATCCAGCTGGCGCTGGCTGACGAGCACTGATTCCTCACTGACCCCCTACGGGACCGGCAACCGTCGGACCCGCACCTCGAAAGGAAAACACGTGGACGCAACGACCGTTCTCGCGGAGATCAACGGCAACATCGCGACGGTTGGCTACGGCCTCGCTGCGATCGGCCCGGCCATCGGTGTCGGCATCGTCGTCGGCAAGACGATCGAGTCCGTCGCCCGCCAGCCCGAGCTCCAGGGCCGCCTGACGACCCTCATGTACATCGGTATCGCCTTCACCGAGGCCCTGGCCTTCATCGGCATCGCCACGTACTTCATCTTCACCAACTAAGGTTCCTCGATGCACAACGCACTCATCATCGCGGCGGAGGAGACGCACAACCCCCTCATTCCGCCGGTGTACGACATCGTGTGGTCCGCGGTGGCCTTCCTCATCATCCTCGTGGTGATGTGGCGTGTCGTCACGCCGCGCATCACGAAGATGCTCGATGAGCGCACTGAGGCCATCGAGGGTGGCATCAAGAAGGCAGAGGCTGCTCAGGAGCAGGCCGCTGCTGCGCTCGACGAGTACAACAAGCAGCTCGCCGACGCCCGCTCCGAGGCGTCCCGCATCCGTGAGCAGGCCCGCGCCGACGCCACGGCGATCGGTAACGAGGTCCGCGAGCAGGCAGCGGCCGATGCAGCACGCATCACGGCCAACGCCCAGGCGCAGATCGAAGCCGAGCGTCAGAGCGCCGTCCAGTCGCTCCGGTCCGAGGTGGGCACCCTTGCCCTCGACCTCGCGTCCGGTGTGATCGGCGAATCGCTCAAGGACGACGCCAAGTCGTCGGCAGTCGTCGACCGCTTCCTCGCCGACCTCGAGGCCTCGCAGGCCACGAAGACGGGGGAGCACTGAGCATGCGCAGCGCTACCAGAGAAGCACTCGCGTCCACCAGGGCGGTGCTCTCGGACCTCGGTTCGAGCGCCGACCTGGCCGTGGGTGCCGAGATCCTCGCCTCCGGGCGTGCGATCGCCGGTGCGCCGCAGCTGCTCGGGCTGCTGTCCGACCCGACGGCCGACCCGGCCGGCAAGAAGGTCCTCATCGACCGCGTCTTCGCCGGTCAGTCGCACGCGACTCGTGCTGTCCTGACCGCGGTGGCCGGCTCGCGCTGGTCCTCGCACCAGGACCTGCTCGCCGGCATCGAGGACGCGGGCATCCGCGCCGTCGCCGCCACCGCGGGTACCGACTCGCCGATCGAGTCCGAGCTGTTCGCCTTCGAGACCGCTGTCCGTTCGGACGCCGGGCTCGAGCTGGCACTCGGCACGAAGCTCGGCAGCCCGGCGCAGAAGGGCGCGCTCGTCGAGCGGCTCCTCGGCCCAAAGGCGTCGCAGCAGACCGTGACCATCGTCTCCGCGCTCGTGCAGCAGCCTCGCGGCCGCCGCATCGGTGAACTCGTCCGCGATGCCTCGCGCATCGTGGCCGAGCAGGACGGCAAGCTCGTCGCGACCGTGGTCACCGCCACGGCACTCACGACCGCCCAGTCGGCACGCGTCGCACGCGGGCTGGCCGAGCGCTACGGCAAGGACATCAGCATCAACCAGGTCGTCGACCCCACGGTCGTCGGCGGGGTCCGGGTGCAGATCGGCGGCGACGTCATCGACGGCACCGTGTCCACGCGGCTCTCGGAGCTCCGGCTCCAGCTCGCCGGCTAGGCGTACGGTCGAAGCCGCTCCTCCCAAGTCCACAACGGGAACTGCCGAGTCCGGCAGCGTCACCCTCTCGGAGCCGAAGGGCCCCGGAAAACCACAAGGAAAATCCCATGGCAGACATCACCATCAGCCCCGATGAGATCCGTGATGCCCTGAAGGACTTCGTCTCGAACTACGAGCCGACGAAGGCCTCCACGGCCGAGGTCGGGCACGTCACCGACGCCGGCGACGGCATCGCGCACGTCGAGGGCCTCCCCGGCGTCATGGCCAACGAGCTCATCCGCTTCGCGGACGGCACGCTCGGCCTCGCGCAGAACCTCGACGAAGACTCGATCGGCGCCATCGTGCTCGGCGAGTTCGCCGGCATCGAAGAGGGCATGGAGGTCACCCGCACGGGTGAGGTCCTCTCCGCCCCCGTCGGCGACGCCTTCCTCGGTCGCGTCGTCGACCCGCTCGGCGCCCCGATCGACGGTCTCGGCGAGATCGCTGCCGAGGGCCGTCGCGCCCTCGAGCTCCAGGCTCCCGGCGTCATGGCCCGCAAGTCGGTCCACCAGCCGCTGCAGACCGGCATCAAGGCCATCGACGCGATGATCCCCGTCGGCCGTGGTCAGCGTCAGCTGATCATCGGCGACCGCCAGACCGGCAAGACGGCCATCGCGATCGACACGATCATCAACCAGAAGGCCAACTGGGAGTCCGGCGACGAGGACAAGCAGGTCCGCTGCATCTACGTCGCCATCGGTCAGAAGGGTTCCACGATCGCCTCCGTCAAGGGTGCGCTCGAGGACGCCGGCGCGATGGAGTACACCACCATCGTCGCCGCCCCCGCGTCCGACCCGGCCGGCTTCAAGTACCTCGCCCCGTACACCGGCTCGGCCATCGGCCAGCACTGGATGTACTCCGGCAAGCACGTCCTCATCATCTTCGACGACCTGTCGAAGCAGGCTGAGGCCTACCGCGCCGTGTCGCTCCTCCTGCGTCGTCCGCCGGGGCGCGAGGCGTACCCGGGTGACGTCTTCTACCTGCACTCCCGTCTGCTGGAGCGTTGCGCGAAGCTGTCCGACGAGCTCGGCGCCGGTTCGATGACGGGTCTCCCGATCATCGAGACCAAGGCGAACGACGTCTCGGCGTACATCCCGACCAACGTCATCTCCATCACCGACGGCCAGATCTTCCTGCAGTCGGACCTCTTCAACGCGAACCAGCGTCCGGCCGTCGACGTGGGCATCTCGGTGTCCCGCGTCGGTGGTGACGCCCAGGTGAAGTCGATCAAGAAGGTCTCCGGCACGCTGAAGCTGGAGCTGGCGCAGTACCGCTCCCTCGAGGCGTTCGCGATGTTCGCGTCCGACCTCGACCAGGCGTCGCGTCGTCAGCTGGACCGTGGTGCCCGTCTGACCGAGCTCCTCAAGCAGCCGCAGTACTCGCCGTACCCGGTCGAGGAGCAGGTCGTCTCGATCTGGGCCGGCACCAACGGCAAGCTCGACACCGTCCCGGTGCCGGACGTGCTGCGCTTCGAGTCCGAACTGCTCGACCACCTGCGTCGCAACTCCGAGGTCCTCACGACCCTGCGCGAGACGAACCAGCTCAGCGACGAGACCGTCGCCGAGATGTCGAAGCAGATCGACGAGTTCACGAAGAGCTTCCAGACGAGCGACGGCAAGACCCTCGGCTCCGAGCAGTTCGACGCGGCAGACTCCGAGGACGTCGACCAGGAGCAGATCGTCAAGGGTCGTCGCTAGATGGCAGCGCAGGTCCGGGTCTACCGACAGCGAATCAAGTCCGCGAAGACCACGAAGAAGGTCACTCGCGCGATGGAACTGATCTCGGCGTCGCGGATCCAGAAGGCGCAGGCCCGAATGGCTGCGTCCGGCCCGTACTCGCGAGCCGTGACGCGTGCGGTGTCGGCCGTGGCGACGTTCTCGAACGTCGACCACGTGCTGACCACCGAGCCGGAGTCCTCGACCCGTGCGGCCGTGGTGCTCTTCACCTCGGACCGCGGCCTGAACGGCGCGTTCAGCACGAACGTCCTCAAGCAGGGCGAGGAGCTCGCCTCCCTGCTCCGCAGCGAGGGCAAGGACGTCGTCTACTACCTGGTCGGCCGCAAGTCCGTCGGGTACTTCGCGTTCCGTGAGCGCGCGTCGGAGCAGCAGTGGGTCGGCAACACCGACCAGCCCGAGTTCTCGACGGCCAAGGAGATCGGCGACGCCGTCGTGGCGAAGTTCCTCCAGGACACCGCAGAGGGCGGCGTGGACGAGATCCACATCGTGTTCAACCGGTTCCTCAGCATGGCGACGCAGGAGCCGCAGGTCGTTCGCTTGCTGCCCCTCGAGGTCGTCGAAGGGGTCGAGGAGCCCGAGGGCAACGAGCCCCTGCCGCTCTACGAGTTCGAGCCGGACGCCGATGCGGTGCTCGACTCGCTGCTCCCGGTCTACATCGAGAGCCGCATCTTCAACGCCATGCTGCAGTCGGCTGCTTCCGAGCACGCCGCGCGTCAGAAGGCGATGAAGGCGGCCAGCGACAACGCGGACTCGCTGATCCGTGACTTCACCCGACTCGCGAACAACGCGCGTCAGGCGGAGATCACGCAGCAGATCTCCGAGATCGTCGGCGGCGCCGACGCCCTCTCGTCGAAGAAGAAGTAGTCCGCGTCGTTCGCGGACAGATACCCACCCTCAGGAAGGCACCAGCCATGACCGACACCGCAACCACCGCGGTCGAGACGTCGTCGGCGCCCGGTGTCGGCCGGATCGCCCGTGTCACGGGTCCCGTCGTCGACATCGAGTTCCCCCACGACGCAATCCCGGAGATGTACAACCTCCTGTTCACGACCATCACCATCGGTGACTCGTCGCAGGAGATCGGCCTCGAGGTCGCCCAGCACCTGGGCGACGACCTGGTCCGTGCCATCTCCCTGAAGCCGACCGACGGCCTGGTCCGTGGCCAGGAGGTCCGTGACTCGGGCGCTCCGATCTCGGTCCCCGTCGGCGACGTCACCAAGGGCAAGGTCTTCGACGTCCTCGGGAACGTGCTCAACACGGACGAGAAGCTCGAGATCACCGAGCGCTGGCCGATCCACCGCAAGGCCCCGGCCTTCGACCAGCTCGAGTCGAAGACCTCGATGTTCGAGACCGGCATCAAGTCCATCGACCTCCTCACCCCGTACGTGCAGGGTGGCAAGATCGGCCTCTTCGGTGGTGCGGGCGTCGGCAAGACGGTCCTCATCCAGGAGATGATCCAGCGCGTTGCGCAGGACCACGGCGGTGTGTCGGTGTTCGCCGGTGTCGGTGAGCGCACCCGTGAGGGCAACGACCTCATCGGTGAGATGGAAGAGGCGGGGGTCTTCGACAAGACGGCCCTCGTGTTCGGCCAGATGGACGAGCCGCCGGGAACGCGTCTCCGCGTGGCCCTGTCGGCGCTGACGATGGCGGAGTACTTCCGCGATGTCCAGAAGCAGGACGTGCTCCTCTTCATCGACAACATCTTCCGCTTCACGCAGGCCGGCTCCGAGGTCTCGACGCTGCTCGGTCGCATGCCGTCCGCCGTGGGCTACCAGCCCAACCTCGCCGACGAGATGGGTGTGCTCCAGGAGCGCATCACCTCGACGCGTGGTCACTCGATCACCTCGCTGCAGGCGATCTACGTGCCGGCTGACGACTACACCGACCCGGCTCCGGCCACCACGTTCGCGCACCTCGACGCGACCACCGAGCTCTCGCGTGAGATCGCGTCGCAGGGTCTGTACCCCGCGATCGACCCGCTGACCTCGACGTCGCGGATCATGGACCCGCGGTACCTGGGCGCCGACCACTACGAGACGGCCACGCGCGTCAAGCAGATCCTCCAGAAGAACAAGGAACTGCAGGAGATCATCGCCATCCTCGGTGTCGACGAGCTCTCCGAAGAGGACAAGATCACGGTCGAGCGCGCTCGTCGTATCCAGCAGTTCCTCTCGCAGAACACGTACATGGCGAAGAAGTTCACGGGCGTCGAGGGCTCCACGGTGCCGCTCAAGGACACCATCGAGTCCTTCCGCGCCATCGCCGACGGCGAGTTCGACCACGTTGCGACGCAGGCGTTCTTCAACGTCGGTGGCATCAACGACGTGGAAGAGAAGTGGGCACAGATCCAGAAGGAGAACCGCTGACATGGCGGGTCTCAACGTGAGCGTCGTCTCGGCCGACCGTGAGGTCTGGTCGGGCGACACCACCATGGTCGTCGCACGCACGACAGAGGGCCAGATCGGCATCCTCGCGGGACACGAGCCGATGCTCGCGATCCTCGCGCAGGGTCAGGTCCGCATCACGCGGGCCGATGGGTCGACCGTCGCGGTCGACGCCGAAGACGGCTTCCTGTCGGTGGAGCACGACACGGTGACGATCGTCGCGCGGCAGGCCGCGCTGGCGTCCTGACCGGACTGACCGTCCTCCTCCCGCCTTCGGAGACGAAGCGGGAGGGTGGGGACACGAGCCGCACGCTCGATCTGCGTGCACTCTCGTTCCCGGAACTGGCCGAAGAGCGGGCCGCGGTGATCACCGCGGCCCGCTCTGTCAGTTCCGAGGAGTCCTCGGCCAGGACGGCTCTGAAGCTCGGCCCGAAGTCGATCGCCGAACGGTTCCGCAACCTCGAACTCGACACGTCGGGCACGATGCCGGCGATCGAGCGCTACACGGGGGTGCTCTACGACCCCCTCGGCGCGCAGACCGCCGACGCGTCGACGCGGGCGTGGTGGCACGACCACGTGGTCGTGCAGTCGGCCATGTTCGGACCGATCGGTGCTGGTGACCCGATCCCGGCGTACCGCCTGTCGCACGACTCCCGGCTCGGGACGATCCGATTGGCGTCGCACTGGCCCGCGGCCTCGTCCCGGGTCCTGGCCGAGCGGGCGGACGGCCTGGTGCTCGACCTCCGGTCCGAGGGCTACCGCCAGCTCGGTCCCGTCCCGGAGGCGGTCGCCCCGCGCGTCGTGAGCATCGACGGCTCCGGTCGGCGGCGGGCGTTGAACCACTGGAACAAGACGGCGAAGGGCCGACTCGTCGCGCTGCTCGCGCGCACCGGAGCGGTCGTCGCGACCATGGACGACCTGGTCGACTGGGCCGCCGCGAACGGCGCCGTGGTCGAACGCAGCGACTCCGGCTGGGACCTGGTCGCCGAGAGCCTGGAACCCGTCACCGTCTGATCATCGCCCCGGTCCGTCCTCCACAGGTCGGGCCGGGGCGCTGCTGTCCACAGGTGGTCGGTTCGTGCCTGACTGGAGGCCCGGATCACGCTTCGATGGCGTGCATGATCCCCTTGACGGCACACACCCCCGACCACACCGCAGTCCGGTTCCCTCGCGAGATCGCGGCGGCGGTCACCCTCCCGGCAGCGGCGGCAGCGCTGGTCACGTCGGGCGTCGGCGCTGGCTCCCGCGTCGGCGCGATCGCGATCGTCACCGCCTGCGGTGCGCTGTCGACCCGCATGGCGCTCATCCCGTTCCTGGCCGCCCGAGACCAGCCGGATCCGCGGGCCATCCGGGGGTTCGACCCGTTCGACGACCCGACGCCGCCGGCGTTGCACGGCCTCGGACCGGAACCGGACCGCGCTCGTCTGCGCACGGCCGGCGACCGGTGCGCCGAGGCCTGGCGGGTCTGGCGCGCCGAGGGTGGTCAGGTGGACTGTACGGCCGGAGCTGCCGGTGCGCTCGCACTCGGGGCCTGGTGCGCGTGGGCGCTCGGGTCGTCGGCCCGCGCCGAGACACGGGCGCGCTACGCCCTCGAGACCCGTGCCGACGACCCGCTCGCCGGGCTGGTCCTGCGGTCGGTCCTGGCCGGCAGCGCGCCGACGTGGGCCGGGCCCCGTCGCGACCGGCACCGATCGTGACCGGCGTGGGCGGCCGTCGGTGCGGTGCGACGGGTCGACCGGATCGTCTACGGTGGAGGACACCACATCCGAAGGGCTCCGGTTGCGCGACGACGACATCGAGGACACCGTCATCCGGCGACCCCGCGGTGCCGGGGGCGGCGATCGCTTCGACGACGTGCTCGGTGACACCGTCATCCGGCCGCGCACGGAGCCGTCCGAACCGGTCGGTGACCGTGCCGACGACGGAGCCGACGACCCTGCCGACGACGGAGCCGACGACCCTGCCGACGACGGAGCCGACCCGGAGGACACGGTCGTCCGCGCCCGTGTCCGGACCGTCGCCGGACCGAGCGTGCCCGCCGGAGCCGCCACGGGCCTCCCGTCCGTCCCTGCCGCGCCCGCGGCGCGCGTGCCGTCGATCCGCATCGGCGACCGCACCTTCCGACTGGACCACCCGGTCGTCATCGGACGGCGTCCGTCGCTGCCGCGGATCACCAGTGGCCCCGAACCGGAGCTCGTGACGGTGCGGTCCGCCAACGGGCAGGTGTCGTCCTCGCACGTCCGCATCCACGCCGAGGGCGAAGCCGTCGTGGTGCAGGACCTGCGGTCCACGAACGGAACCGTCGTCCGACCGGCGGGCGCGCCGGTGTACCGCATGGCATCGGGTGCGTCGATCGTCGCGCTGACGGGTACGGTAGTCGAGGTCGGTGACGGCAACGCCATCGAGGTCCTCTCGCCGTACCTCCGGGTCGCACCGACGGCGGACGGGTTCCCACCGGTTCCCCCGTGGCCCACCGACCAGACAGCACACGGCACGCCCCGAACCCCCAGAGAGCGATCCTGAAACGTGACCGAACTCGGCCGAGCAGCGACTGCGCACGCCATCGACGTCCCCGGTGCCGACGGCGCCACCCTGACGCTCTCGTGGGGAGCCGCGACCGACGTCGGTCGTCGCCGTGACCACAACGAGGACAGCTACATCGTCGGGGCGCCGTTCTTCGTCGTCGCCGACGGCATGGGCGGACACCTCGCCGGCGACCGCGCGAGCGACGCCGTCGTGCGTCGACTCGAGCAGGTGACGCAGGAGCCCTTCACCACGCGGCAGGGCATCCAGCGCGCGCTGCTCCTCGCCACGGCCGACATCGAGCGCGCAGCCGGCGGCAACGCGATCGGAGCGGGCACGACCGTGACCGGCATCGCCCTGGTCGCGTCGCTCGGGCAGCCGGCGGCCCTCGTGTTCAACGTCGGCGACTCGCGGACCTACCGGATCGAGGACGGCGTTCTTCGCCGCGTCACCGTGGACCACTCCGTGGTGCAGGAGATGGTCGACGCCGGGCTGCTGCGGGCCGAGGACGCCGAACAGCACCCGGACAGCAACGTCATCACCCGCGCGGTCGGGTTCGGCGAACCGCCGGCGCCCGACTGGTGGACCCTGCCGCTCCGCGCGGGCGACCGGTACATCGTCTGCTCCGACGGCCTGACGAAGGAGCTCGGTGACGCCGGCATCGCCCGCATCGCGGCGCGGGAAGCCGGTGCGCAGGGACTCGCCGAACGGCTCGTCGGCGACGCGGTCGTCGCCGGGGGCCGCGACAACGTCACCGTCGTGGTGCTCCAGGTCGACGCCGCCCCGGACGACGGCGACCTCGAGGACACCCTGCCGCGGCACTGACCGTCGGCACATGACCCCCCGAACTGGGGGAGTGCGCCCGTCCACAGGTGGTCGGTGTGCGGATCGACGGTCACCGGCGCTTCGTACAATGACTGTGCCACGACGAGAGAGTTGGCCGCTCGGCCGGGGAGGAGATGTCGATGGCGCGTCGCCTGCCGTCCAACCCGCCCGTGATCGGCGGCTTCAACCCCGTGCACGTCCTCGGTTCCGGTGGCTTCGCCGACGTCTTCCTCTACGAACAAGACATGCCGCGTCGTCAGGTTGCGGTGAAGGTCCTGCTCGACGAGGTCGTCGACGACCGCGTACGGCAGATGTTCCAGGCCGAGGCCAACCTGATGGCGCGGCTCAGCACCCACCCGTCGATCCTGACGGTGTTCCAGGCGAGCGTCGCGGCCGATGGACGTCCGTACCTCGTGATGGAGCTGTGCTCCTCGTCGCTCAGCGAGCGGTACCGGCGTGAGCCGATCCCGGTGTCCGAGGTGCTCTCGATCGGTGTCCGGATCGGGTCCGCCCTCGAGACCGCGCACCGCGAAGGCGTGCTCCACCGGGACATCAAGCCGTCGAACATCCTGCTCACGGCGTACGGCAACCCCGTGCTGTCCGACTTCGGCATCGCGGCCACCATCGGCGGGACCGACCCGGACGAGCCCATCGGCATGTCGATCCCGTGGTCGGCACCCGAGGTCCTGATCGACGAGTCCCGGGGCACGATCCAGTCCGAGGTGTACTCGCTCGCCGCCACCGTGTACTCCCTGCTCGCCGGCCGCAGCCCGTTCGAGGTCCGGGGCGGCAAGAACGGTGCGAGCGACCTGATGAGCCGGATCGACAAGGGCGGTGTCAAGCCCACCGGTCGGACCGACGTGCCACCGTCGCTCGAGCGCCTGCTCGCCACCGCGCTGTCCCGCAAGGTGTCGTCGCGCCCGACGACCGTGCTCGAACTCGTGCGCGGGTTCCAGCAGGTCGAGGCCGAGCTCGGGATCCCGCAGACCGCGGCCGACGTCGCGGTCGAGGCGTGGGCCATCGCGACCCCGACCCCGGAGGGCGACCGGACCATGATCCGCGAGCTCCAGCCGCCGTCCCGGGTCGGCGCCCGCCGCCGCACCCGTCGCGCGGTCCAGGGCGGCGTCGTCGCCGGCGGTTCGCAGAGCGTCGGCACCGTCCACCGCACCGGATCGGTCACACGTGCGCGTCGACGCACCCGGTCGACACTCGTCTGGGCGACGTCCCTCGCCGTCGTCGTGGTCGCCGCCCTCGCCATCGCGACCGTGGTCGTCGTCGGGCGGCTCGGCGCCGGGGCGATCCCCGTGGTGGCGGACGTCCGCGCACAGCCCTCGGCGCAGTCGGTGTCGTTCTCGTGGGCGGACCCGGGCCTCAAGAGCGGCGACACCTACGTCATCTCATCGAACGGCGCGTCCAGCCAGCAGACCGGCACCACGTTCGTCGTCTCCGGTCAGCGCGGCGACGAGGAGTGCATCGCGGTCGCCGTCAACCGCGACGGCAAGACCGGTGCAGCGAGCGCGCAGAAGTGCGCGACCGTCGGGAGCACCGGGTGATCCGCGCGCTCGTCGCGAAGCACCGATCCGCCGCCGTCACCACCGGGGTCTCCGTCCTGGTCGCCGCGGTCGTCGCGACGACCGCGATCGTCTCGACCGGGTACCACACGCAACGAGTCGACCTCGGGGACGGCACCGTCTGGGTGCCCTCCGCCGAGTACGGAGCGGTCGGCCGGGCCAACACCGGGGTCCTCCAGCTGAACACCGCCGTCGAGACCGCGAGCGACGACCTGGCCGTGCTGCAGCGCGGGTCCATGGTCTACAGCGTCGACCAGACCAAGGGGACCGTGGCCAAGGTCGACGTCGCCGACGCCACCGTCGGCGACTCCGTGACCCTGCCCGCGGGGACACCCCAGGTCTTCTTCGCGGGGGACACCGCGGTGATCGGCAACCAGGACACCGGCGAGCTGTGGGCGACGCCCGCTGCCGACCTCGCCGAGTTCGATGCCTCGACCAAGGCCGACCTGACGCTCGGGGCGGACACCGTCTTCGACGCCTCGGACGGACACGTCGCGGTGTACTCGGCGAAGACCGGCACGGCATCGCTCGTCGACGTCGGGTCGACGTTGTCCGTCGACCAACGGTGGAAGGTCGACATGGACCGCACCGACGACTTCCAGGTCGCGACCTTCGACGGTCACCTGGCCGTGCTCGACCGCACCAGCGGCGCCCTGTCGATCGACGGCCGCACCGTGGAGCTCGGCGACCGCGTCGGCGCGTCACCCGCGCTCCAGCGATCGTCGGACACCTCGTCCGACGTCACCGTCGCGGGCACCGCCGGACTCGTCCGGGTCAGTGCCTCGGGGTCCGTCGACGCCACCGCGCTCCAGGTGTCCGGGCGTGCGGCGCGCCCCTACGTCGACGGGTCCTGCACCTACGCGGCGTGGGCCGGTGGCCAGGCGATCGACACCTGCGACGGCAACGCCCTCCAGCGGCTCGCGAGCACCGGCGGGACCAGCACGATGCAGATCCTGCACAACGGGCAGACCGTCGTCGCCAACGACCCGTCGAGCGGTCGTTCCTGGGCGATCGACCGCAGCGGCCAGCTCATCGACAACTGGGCCGACCTCATCAAGCAGGACGACGAGCAGCAGCAGGAGCAGGTCTCCGACGACGACCCTGAGGTCGACAAGGACCAGAAGCCGCCGGTGGCGGTGGACGACGACCTGGGCGCTCGTCCGGGACGCACCACGAGCCTCCCGGTCCTGCTCAACGACTACGACCCGAACGGTGACCCGATCATCGTGAGCGAGGTCGGGTCCATCTCGGAGTCCGCCGGCCGCGTCGCCATCGTCGCCGACGGCCAACGGCTGCAGGTCACGCTGTCGTCGCGCGCGACCGGCACCGTGACCTTCCCGTACACGATCACCGACGGCAACGGCGGATCCGACACCGCGACCGTCCGCGTCACGGTGCGGCCTGAGTCGCAGAACGAGGCCCCGCGGCAGGTGCGCGACACCTCGGCGGACGTGGTGCAGAACGGACACGTCGTCAGCAGCGTGCTCGGCGACTGGGTCGACCCCGACGGCGACCCGGTGTACCTGAAGTCCGCGACCGCCTCGGACGGCGACCGGGTGTCGACCACCCCGGACGGCCTGCTCGACTTCCGTGCGGACAGCGGCCGGACGGGTGACCGTGCCGTGCAGCTCGTCGTGAGCGACGGACGCGCCGACGGCCGTGGCTCGGTGACCGTGCGCGTGGCGAAGCAGGGGAGTGTGCCGCTGCGTGCCGACCCGTTCCCGGTGCAGGGCTACGCCGGCAAGGCCTTCACGGTGGAGCCGCTCGACCACGTCCGCGGCGGCAACGGCACCGTGACCCTCACGAGTGTGTCGTCGTCGGCGGGGCTGACGGTCACCCCGAGCTACGACGCGGGCACGTTCCGGGTGCAGGGGGCGAGTGCCGGCGACCATCAGCTCGAGTACACCGTGACCGACGGTGTGAAGACGTCGAGCGGCATCGTCCGGGTCACGATCCTCGCGCCGCCGGACACCTCGACCGCGCCCATCACGACCCCGAAGACGGTCTTCGTCAACACGCTGTCGAGCAAGGACACCGACGTCACCGCGACCGACATCGACCCGGCGGGCGGGGTGTTGCTCGTCACCGCCCTCGACGGACCGGTGCGGGGCAGCGGGGTCCAGGCGAGCATCCTCGACCAGCACACCGTGCGCGTCACGCTGACCGCACCGCTCGACGGGCCGGTGTCGTTCGGGTACACCGAGACGAACGGCCTGGCGTCGTCCACCGGCACGATCACCGTCGTCGAGATCCCCAAGCCCGACCGGATCCAGCCGCCCGTCGCCCAGCCCGACAGCGCGACCGTCCGGGTCGGCGACGTCGCGAACATCGACGTGCTCGACAACGACACCCAGCCCGAGGGCGAGCCCCTGACCCTCGAGCCCGAGCTCGTGCAGAACGTGCCCGGTGACGGCGGTCTGCTGTTCGCCTCGGGCGACCACCTGCGCTACCTCGCGCCGAAGACCCCCGGCAACTACACCGCCGTCTACCGGGTCGCCGGTCCGGACGGCCAGTACGCCGACGCCGCCGTCTCGATCTCGGTGCGCGAACGGGACGCCGCGACGAACAACCCGCCGGTCCCGCAGACCGTGACCGCCCGGGTCGTGGCCGGTTCGTCGGTGCGGATCTCGGTGCCGCTGAACGGGATCGACCCGGACGGCGACTCGGTGCAGCTCGTCGGCGTCGGGTCGAACCCCGACAAGGGCTCCGTCACCGACGTCGCGTCCGACGCGCTGACCTACGAGGCGGGGGACTACTCGGCCGGCACCGACGAGTTCACCTACACGGTGGTCGACGCCCTCGGCGCGCGCGCCACCGGAACCGTCCGCGTGGGCATCGCCCCCCGGGCCGAACAGGCGTCGAACCCCGTCGCCGAGGCCGACCACGTGACCATCCGCCCCGGCGGGTCGGTGACCGTGCGGGTGCTGCAGAACGACTCCGACCCCGAGGGCGGCCAGCTCACCGTGTCGGCGGCCGAGCCCACCGCCGACGACGTGTCGGCGAAGATCCTGCGGAAGCAGCAGATCCGGGTCACACCCCCGAAGACCGCGAAGTCGGGCGACTACGCCGTGCTCTACACGGTGGCGAACGCCAGCGGGGGATCGAGCACCGCGTTCCTCACCGTCACGGTCGACCCGGACGCGCAGCCCCTCCGCCCCGAGGTCGACGACACCACCCTCGACCTGCAGGACATCCTGCGGCGCGAGAGCGTGACCGTCGACGTGCTCGAGAACGTCTTCTTCGCCGAGGGCACCGCTGCCGACCTGCAGGTCGGGATCGTCGACGGCTACGGCGACACCGCACGGCTCACCGACGACGGACGGATCACGGTCCGGCTCACCGACGAGTCCCAGGTCATCCCGTTCTCGGTCGCACGGGTCGACCACCCCGACATCGTGTCCTACGGCTTCATCAACGTCCCCGGGTTCGACGACGCCCTGCCGCAGATCAACCGCTCGGCCGGTGCCGTCACCGTGAAGAGCGAGGCGACGGTCCGGATCCCGCTCGAGGACTACGTCGTGACCGCGAACGGCCAGACGGCGAAGATCACGGACCGCGGCACGGTGAAGGCGACGCACGCGAACGGCCAGAGCCTGGTCGTGGACTCGTCCACCCTGCAGTTCACCTCGTCGAAGCTGTACTACGGCAACGCGTCCATCTCGTTCGAGGTCACGGACGGTTCCGCGGCCAACGGCGGGAAGGGCCGGGTCGCGACGCTCGTGCTCCCGGTCACCGTGACGCCGCGGTCGAACCAGCCTCCGGCGTTCACCGGCTCGGCGGTCGAGATGCAGCCTGGTGAGACGCGCACCGTCGACCTGACGAAGCTCACCGACTACCCGTACCCGAAGGACCTGCCGGAGCTGCGCTACTCCGTCGTCGGCCGTCCAGCGGCCGGTACCACCGCCTCGATCTCCAAGCAGCAGCTGACCATCACGGTCGCCGACACCGCGAAGAAGAACACCACGGCGTCGATCGGCATCGGGGTGCAGGACGACGCGAACGCCGGTCGTGCCGGCACCGTGACCGTCGGGGTCGTGGCCTCGACGCGTCCGCTCGTGCAACCCGGCGCCGACCGGTCGATCACCAAGCGCGGTGCGACGACCACCATCGACGTCCTGACGAACGACCAACCGACGAACCCGTTCCCCGGACAGCGGCTGCGCGTCGTGAACATCCGTGGTCTGTCCGGCGGGCTGCCGAGCGGCGTCTCCGTGACCCCGAGCGGCGACCGCACCCGTCTCCAGGTCCGCGTCTCCGACAGCGCCAAGCCGGTGGACGCCCACCTGCAGTACCAGGTCGCCGACGCCACGAACGACCCGGACCGCTACGTGTGGGGCGACGTGACGATCTCGGTGCAGGACGTCCCCGACGCCCCCGGCACGCCCACCCGGACCGGGTCCTACGACGGTGGCCAGGCCACGCTGACCTGGTCGACCCCGCAGGGCAACAACTCGCCGATCACCGGGTACCGCGTCACCGGCACGAACGGCGTCGCGAAGAACTGCGGCACCGCCACGGTCTGCACCCTGACCGGCCTCGACCCGAAGGCGTCGTACCGCTTCCAGGTCATCGCCACCAACGCGATCGGCGACTCGAAGCCGTCGGGCAGCTCGGCCCCGATCAGCGCCGACTACGTGCCGGCGCCGCCGAAGGGCATCACCGTCACACCGAACGGGTCGACGCCGAACCAGCTCGACGTCGCGTGGAAGGCCGTTCCCGCTCCGAACCGTGGCAGCGCGGTCGACGACTACATCGTCACCATCGAGGGACCGGGGCTGTCCGGCACCCGGCACACCGGCACGGCGACGAGCACCTCGTTCACCGGAGCGCAGAGCGCCGCGCAGTACAAGGTGACGATCTCGGCCCGGAACGACGCGGACCGCAACGGCACGGTCGTGCAGTGGAACTCGGCATCGGCCACGGGTACGGCCGTCGGGACGCCCGGCAAGCCGACGAACGTCCGAGCCGTCGCCGGTGAGCAGGCGGACTCTTCGGGGAAGTCGACCGTGACCGTGACCTGGGGTGCTCCCGACGCGGCAGGCGGGTCCGGACTGCGGTACGGGGTGTTCCGCTCGGGCAACGTCGACTGCGCTGCCACCCCGTCCGGCTCGATCGGTTCGTCGAGCCCGACGCGCGACGACGGCGTCGGCGGCGGGTCGACGCGGTACGCCGTGACCGTGTCGAACGGCTACTTCTGCAACGTCGAGTACACGGACGCGGTGACGTACGAACGTCCCACGGGGACCGGACGACCCTCCGTCGACGTCGTGCAGGTCGGGACGAACCTCTGGAACGTCAGCGTCACGGCTCCCTCGCGGAACGCGCACCACTACCAGCTCGAGACCGGCGGGCAGCCGATCACGCTGCAGCCGGGCCAGACCTGGACAGGCGTGCCGGGGTCCGGAGCGCGCAACGTGTCCGCGCAGATGCTCCTGCGTGCCTGCGGCGGACCGGGCAGCACGTTCTGCACGTCCGACGACCAATCGTGGACGGGCAACGCCACGGCCCTCGACTCGAACCTCTCGGTGACCGCCGCCCAGCAGGGACAGCCGATCGCGGTGACGGGGCCGAGCGGCTCCGGGATCTCGGTGCGCTACACCGCGTACTGGTACTTCGACGAGGACGGCAACATCTTCCGCGGGACCGACAGCTGGAACGCCGGGGAACCCGCGCCGACTCCGCCACTCGGCGCGAGCTCCGTCAAGGTCCGAGCGACGGTCACCGCGACGGACGGCTCGAGCTCGCAGAAGTCCGACGCCACGACCGATGCGTTCCCGATCGCAGCTGCGCCGGTGCCGGACCCCGAGCCGGAGCCGTCCGATCCGGGCGAGCCCGATCCGGAACCCGCGCCCGGCTGACCCGGTTCCGCCGCCCGCTGACCGTACGCTGCACCTACCGCCATCCCCGAGAACGAGGAACGACCCCGCATGAGCATGACCCCGGAGCAGGCCACCTGGTTCGCCGACGTCGCAGGCCGCATCGTGACCAACGTCGAGCAGGTGCTCCTCGGGAAGACGTTCGTGATCCGCCTCGCGGTGACGGCGATGCTCAGCGAGGGCCACCTGCTCCTCGAGGACGTCCCCGGCACGGGCAAGACCAGCCTGGCGCGGGCGATGGCGCAGAGCGTGCAGGGGACGACGAACCGCATCCAGTTCACCCCCGACCTGCTGCCCGGCGACATCACCGGCATCAGCGTGTACGACCAGCGCACGCAGGAGTTCGACTTCCACCGCGGCCCGGTCTTCGCGAACATCGTCCTCGCCGACGAGATCAACCGTGCGAGCCCGAAGACGCAGTCGGCCCTGCTCGAGGCGATGGAGGAGTCGGCGATCACGGTCGACGGCGTGAACCACCGTCTGGCAGCTCCGTTCATGGTCATCGCGACGCAGAACCCCATCGAGCAGGCCGGCACGTACCGTCTGCCCGAGGCACAGCTCGACCGGTTCCTCATGAAGACCTCGATCGGCTACCCGGACCACGCCGCCACCGTGAAGATCCTCGAGACCTCGTCGGCTCCGTCGGCATCGGTTCCGCTCGCGAGCGTCGTGCCCGCGTCGACGATCACCGAGATGGCCGCGCTGGCCCGCACGGTGCACGTCGACGCCGTGATCGCCGACTACGTCGCACGGTTGGTCGACGCGACCCGTTCGGCCAGCGAGGTCCGCCTGGGCGTCAGCGTCCGCGGCGCGATGGGCCTCATCCGTTCGGCACGCGTGCTCGCGGCGCTGAGCGGCCGCCACTACGTCACGCCTGACGACGTCAAGGCCCTCGCCGTCCCGGTGCTCGCGCACCGCCTGGTGCTCGACGCCGAGGCGGAGTTCGACGGTGTCAGCGCGCCGAGCGTCATCGCGCAGCTGCTGGTGGAGACGCCGCCGCCGGCCGACCGAGTCACGACGTGACGGACCGCCGGCCCGTCTCCACGCGCTCACGCCGTCCGTCCTCGACGCGGTCGCGTCGCGGGACGACGGCGTACGAGCGCACGGGGACGGTCGCCGGCCTGACCAACGTCCGCTCACGGATCGTCGGTGACCGCGAAGGCGTCGCGGCGGATGCGGTCGTCGGGATCGTCCGGGTCTGGGCAACGGCCTGGAGGCTCGTCAAGCGTTCCTGGGGCGAGGTCTCCTCCGTCGTCACCGGGCTCGGGTGGACGGTCGCGGCCCTCACGCTCGTCGCGTTCGTGGCCGGCTACCGGTTCGGCCTGCGCGAGATCGTCGTCGTCGGGTTCGCGGGAGCGGTGCTCGTCGTCGTCGCCGCGATCGCGCTCATCGGCCGCACGCGGCTGGTGATCCGGATGCGCCTGCCGCAGCACCGAGTGGCGGTCGGCGACGAGGCCGGTGTGGTGGTCACGGCGGAGAACCCGACACGTCTGCCCTCGGTGCCGACGACGGTCGAGGTGCCGGTCGGCCCGGGTCTCGTCGACGTCGCGATCCCGGCGATCGGCGCGCACGGCACGTTCGAGCAGCTGGTGCCCGTGCCGACCGTGCGCCGCGGCGTGCTCGACGTGGGGCCGGTCACCGGTGTCCGCGCCGACCCCGTCGGTCTCGTCCGTCGCGAGGTCGTCTGGACTGCACGCGAACAGGTCATCGTGCACCCGCGCACGATCGCGATCCCGTCGACGAGCACGGGGCTGGTGCGCGACCTCGAGGGGCAGGCGACCACCGACCTGTCGCCGGCCGACATCGCGTTCCACGCCATCCGCGAGTACATGCCGGGTGACGACCCCCGCACCATCCACTGGAAGTCGACGGCGAAGTCGGGCGCGCTGATGGTGCGCCAGTTCGAGGACACGCGCCGCTCGCACCTGGTCGTGGCACTCGGCATCGCCCGGTCGGAGTTCGGGGACGACGAGGAGTTCGAGCTCGCGGTGAGCGCTGCGGCCTCGCTCGGTGCCCGTGCGATCCGCGACGGCCGAGAGGTCTCGGTCGTGGTGTCGGAACGCACCCCGGAGTTCGCGAAGCGTGCCGTCTACGCGGTGCGGACCCTGCCGACGGTCACCCCGACGCGCCTGCTCGACGACTTCGCCTCGGTCGGACTCGCCGAGGCCTGCCTGCCCATCGCCGAGGTCTCCCGGATCGTCGGCAGCGACACCGAGGGCATCTCGGTGGCGTTCCTGGTGGTCGGTTCGACGATCGGACTGCCGGCGCTCCGGCTCGCGGCGACGCGCTTCCCGGTCGGGGTCGAGGTCGTCGCGGTGATCTGCGAGCCCGAAGCACAGCCACGGTTCCTGCGGGTCGCGGGCCTGACCGTGATGACCATCGGCTACCTGGACGACCTCCGGCACGCCCTGCACCGATCGGCCGCCGCGTGAGCGCCCCTCCGGTGGCCACGCCGACGCCGCCCGCGGAGCGTGCCCGTCGGTCGACCCGGCGTTCCGATCGACGCGATGCCCGGCGGCTCGTGCCGTTCCGTCTGGCCGGCGGGACCCTCGTCGTGTGGCTCCTGCTCGCGATCGCGAGTGTGTCGTGGTGGCCGGTCTACCGCGACGACTCGATGATCGTCGCGGCGGTGACCGCAATCGCGTTCGGCACCCTCGTCGCCCTCGTCGGCGCGGTCCTGCGGCTGCCGCTGGTCGTGGTGGCGATCGCGACGGTGGCGGCGTTCACGCTCGCCGGTGTACCCGCCGCCGTGCCCGGTCAGGCCAACGGGGTCCTGCCGACGGGCCCGGGCCTGCTCGCGCTGTTCGCCGGCGTCGCGCTGGGGTGGAAGCAGCTGGTGACCATCAGCCTGCCGGTCGGCTCGTACGAGGCGCTCCTCGTGCCGTACTTCGTGACGCTCCTCGTCGCCACGGTGACGGCCGTGAGCGTGGCGACCCGGGCCTCCAGGCAGGAACTCGCGAGCATCCCGGCACTGGTGCTGTTCGCGATCGGGGTGGTCGTCGGGCCGAGCCGGCTGGACACGTCGATCGTGACGGCCGTCGTGCTCGTCGCCGTCGCGCTCGTGTGGGCGCTGACGGTGCGGCACGCACGTCGCGCGGTCGCCGTGGCGACCACGATCGGGTCGCCGGTGCCGATCGCTCGGTCCGTCGTGCGCCCCGCGCTCGTCGGCACGGGGACGATCGTCGCGGCGGCCGTCGTCGCCACGGGTCTCGGGCTGGTCGCGCCACCGGCCAACGAGCGCACCGTCGCCCGCACGGACGTCGTGAAGCCGTTCGACCCCCGCGACTACGTCAGCCCGCTGAGCGGCTTCCGCGCGTACGAGGAACAGAGCGCGGCGGACACCGCACAGCTCCGGGTCACCGGACTGCCGGAGAACGGGTTCGTGCGCATCGCGACGCTCGACACCTACGACGGCGTGGTCTACCGGGTCGGCGGGTCGGACGGCTCCTCGTCGTCGGGTACGTTCGAGCGCGTGCCGACGTCGGTCGACGTCCGTGGCGTGGACGGCACCACGGTGCGCGTCGGGGTGACCGTCGACGGCTACAGCGGGGTCTGGCTGCCGACGGTGGGGGACCTGGAGCGCGTCGACTTCACCGGGACCGACGCCGACGACGAGCGCGGTTCCTTCTTCTACAACGGCTCGACGCAGACGGGCGCCGTGGTCGGCGGTGTCCGCGAAGGCACTTCCTACGACCTGACCGCCGTGGTCCCCGACCAGCCGACGGACGAGCAGCTCGCGGCCGCCCGCCCGGGCAGTGCCGCGGTCCCGACGGCGCGCGACGTGCCGGACGCCGTCCGCGAGACGGTCGAGGCGACGACCGACGCCGATGCGACTTCTGGTGCGAAGCTCGTCGCGGTGATCCAGGCGCTCAAGCGCAACGGGTACGTCAGCCACGGCGTCGGTGACGACCGGATGAGCCGTTCGGGGCACGGCGCCGACCGCATCCAGGAGCTCCTGACGTCGCCGCTGATGATCGGCGACCAGGAGCAGTACGCCGCCGCAGCAGCGCTGATGGCCGACGAGCTCGGGTTCCCGGCACGGGTGGTCATGGGCTTCACCGCAGGCGGCGACTCGGGGTCCGGCGGGGCGTCGGCGAGCGGCGGCACCACGACGTTCCGCGGCTCGGACGTCACCGCGCGCATCGAGGTCGACACTGCGCAGTGGGGGTGGGTGATGCTCAACCCCAACCCGAGTGTCCGCGAGATCCCGAACGAGCAGCAGCAGACGCCGCAGCCGGTGACCCGTCCCGAGACCGTCGTGCCGCCGCCTCCCGTCGACCAGCAGGACCAGGACCAGCAGGCGCCGCCGCAGAGCGATCGGAACACGCCGCCCGTGCAGCCGCTGTGGTTGCAGATCCTGCTCGCAGCGCTGCCGTGGGTGCTCGGTGCACTGGGGCTGATCGCCCTCGTGCTCCTGCCGTTCGGGGTGATCGTCCTGCTGAAGCGGGTCCGCCGCCGACGGCGCCGTCGTGCTCCGACGCCGCGCGGTCGCATCGTCGGGGCCTGGGACGAGTACCGCGATGCGCTCCTCGACCGTGGCCACGACGTGGCCGGATCGGCCACACGACGCGAGACCGTGACCGGTGCTCCGGGTGAGGGCGGGACCGGACTGGCCGCCCTCGCCGACCGGGCGGTGTTCGGACCGAGCGATGTCGACCAGGCCGCCGCCGACCGGATGTGGTCGGCGACGGACGATGCGGTGGGGACCCTGCGCGCCGGTCGGACGCGCCGTGAGCGGTTCCGCACCGCCGTGTCGCTCCGGTCCCTGCGGGGACCCGAACGGCCGCGCGCCACCACCGGTCAGGGCTCGGCGAGACGCGGTGACTACGATGGCCGGAGGCCTGACGAGCGTCGTGGACGGCCGAGTGAGGACAGAGGCAGACCGTGATCAGATGCGAACACTGTGGATCGATGCTCCCGGAGGGGGCGATCTTCTGCGGTGAGTGCGGACGCGCGGTGACCGCCGGAGCGAGCCGCCGGCCGGTCGCTCCGACCCCCGTCGAGCAGGCGCCGCCACCGCCCCTGCAGCAGCCCGACTCCCACGGACGTCGCTCCGACCCTGCGGCCGACGCGTGGTTGCCCGAGTCGACCCTCGACCCCGCCACCCGCGCCTGGCTGACCGGTGCCGACCGCCGCAGCACCGAACCCCCGACCGCGGTGCCCGTGCAACGCCCCGACGACCTCGCCCCGCGCGAGGCACCGTCGCACGTGCACGGAGCGGGCTCCGGCCTCGGCGACTGGTCGAACGCGGCCGCGCAGCCCGACGCCGTCCCCGCCCAGGACGAACCGCCACTGGACCCGGACGCCTACCGCTCCGAGCCCGCCGACGCCCTCGCCGACGACCCCGAGCGGACCCGGTTGGCTCCCGTCGAGGACCGTCCCGTGACCCCGCCGGCCGCTGACGAGGCGCCGGCACCCGTGTGGGCGCCGCCGGTCGCTCCGGCCCCGTCCGCGGCTCCGGCAGGCCCGTCCTGGTGGGTCGGTCGCGGCGCCACAACCGATGCCGGAGCTGATCCGGCTCCCGTCGTGCCGCCGGTCCCGAGTGCACCGACCGTCGCTGACGACACGCCCCGTGACACGTCCCACGACACGCCAGACGACACCGCGGCGTCCCCGCACGCGACGGACGACGCAGCCGTGCACGCCGACACCGACGGTGCTGACGACACGACTTCCACCCGCTCCGGCGAGCCCGTGCAGGACGGTGCGCTCGGACAACCGACCGCAGCCGTGCCCGTCGTCTCGCCGCCGCAGCCGGGGGACACCGCCGTCGTCGAGCCCCTGATCGACCGCCGACCGCCGCGGCCCGCGCCGCTCGTGACGCCGGGCATGCACGCCACGACCATCTGCCACGTCTGTGGCAACCGCCTCGAGCCCGACGACATCTTCTGCGGCGAGTGCGGAGCAGTCCGCCCCGCCGTGACCGCCGCGTTCACCGGACCGGTCGTACCGTTGCCGATGGCGCGTCCGGACTGGGCGACCGAGCACTCCGGCGTGGAGTCGGCCGGAGCCGGCGGGTCGTCGTCGACCGACGCGCCGGACGACGAGATCCCGGTCAATGCGCCTGCGGACGATCAGGCCTCGAGCGACGAGACCGGGTCCGGCGAGACCGGGTCCGACGAGGACGTGGCCGACGAGACCGCCGCCGACGACGAGTCGGCCCTGCCGGACAGCGAGGCCTCGCGCCCGGGTGGCCGTCCCCGCGGCGCACACGCGGCGCCGGTGACCGAGCCGACCGAGCCCGGGGACGCGGCACCGCACGGAGAACCGCAGGACTCCGAACGGTCCTGGGTCCCGCCGGCGCAGGCCCCGCTCGCCGCGCCGCTGCCTCCGCTCCCCGGGGCGACGGCACCCGAGCTCCCGCTCCCGCCGTCGGACCGTCCCGAGGCCAGTGCGGACGCCGACGAGCTCGACGAGGACGTCGACGAGACCCGCATCGTCTCGAAGACCCCGACGCGCGCGCCGTTCCTGCTGCACTTCAGCACGGGCGAGCGGTTCGGGGTGCACGGCACGGGCCTGCTCGGTCGTCTGCCTCGTCCGCAGCCGGGGGAGCGCTACGACGACCTGCTGACCGTCCACGACCCGGGCAAGTCGGTGTCGAAGACCCACCTCGAGCTCGGCCGCGACGGTGACGACCTGTGGGTGTCCGACCGGTTCTCCGGCAACGGCACCGTCGTCCGCCACATCGACGGTTCGATCCGTCGCTGCGAGCCCGGCCGTCGGTACCGCGTGGAGCGCGGGGCTCGGGTGGACATCGGCGAGCAGTTCTTCCTCGTGCAGTAGCGCTGCCGGACTTCTCCACAGATCGGTCGTCGGCGCCCCGGAGACGCCGCCGTCCTGCTGCGATGGAGGCATGACCCCGTTCGCTGCTCGGTGCGTCCTGGTCGGGACCGCCGTCGTGCTCGTCCTCGCCGGGGTGTTCGCGCCCCTCGACGGCGCTTCCCGTGCGGTGGTGTTCGCAGCCGCCGGGTGCTGCGCGGTGCTCGACGTCCTGCTGCACCGGTCCGGCGCAGGCGGACGCCGCGAACCGGAGTCGCTGTCCGGCGACTACTCCGCAGCGGCGATCGAGTCCCACTGTCCGAGCGCACCAGGACGGCTCCTGCTCGGCCACGGCTCGGACGGTGTGCCGTGGGAGACCGACACGACCGGTCACGTCGTGGTCGTCGGCACCGGGGCACTCGCCGCCGCGGTGTTCCGGGCGATCGCCGAACAGCTCCGCGCCACCGCCGATCCGTGGGACGACCTCCGCACAGCCGGCAGAATCGGAACCCAAACTGGCGACGACCCGGCGCTGCCCGACGGTACGACGCTGCCCGACGGCACGGCGGTGCTCGCTCGCCTCGACCGCTCCGGACGCCCGAGCGGCACGGTCGTGCTCGTCCCGGGACTCGGAGCGATGCCAGGGCTGTGGGACGCCGCGGTGGAGGTCACCCGCTACGGCTGCACCGTCCGTCGCCCACCCGACCGACGTGGTGTCACGCTCAGACCGGTGCTCCCGGTACTGCCGGAGCTCGTCGGGTGACGGCCTCAGCGCAGGCCGGAGCCGACCCGGACCGCGCCGACCGGCACACCACCGCCGAGCACCTGTTCACCCGTCGCCGCCAGGACATCGGCCACGCCGTCGGCGCCCACCAGCCCGTTCCGCTGCAGCAGGGTCAGCGCTGCGAGGGTGCCCGCGCGCTGTGACCCGTCCAGCACCTTCACCGCGACCGCGGCCCCACCGGGCAGCCCCATCACCATGACGCCCTCGGCCCCGAGCTTCGCCAGGACCTGCAGCCGCTCGATCGTGACGGTGTTGGCCCGACCGACCCCGTCGATCGCCCACGGGTGCGCCAGGACGGCGTCGGTCAGCGCCGTGGAGTCGTCGTCGGCCCGGGCGACGACGCCGGCGAACCCGCGTGCCAGTCCGGTCAGCGTGAGCGGGAAGACGGGGGCGCCGCAGCCGTCGGTGCCGACCAGGTCGACCGTCTCGTGCGTGTACTCCTCGACCACCGAGCGGACCCGCTGCTGCATCGGGTGCTCGATGTCCAGGTACGTCGCCTCGTCCCACCCGTTGACGCGGCAGGCGGCGAGCATGCCGGCGTGTTTGCCCGAGCAGTTCATCGCCAGGCGCCGGGGGCCGTCCATCGTCCGGCCGGTCGCTCGGTCGAAGGGCATGTCCGGCGGGCACCCGAGGTCGGCCTCGACGTGGTCGAACGACTCGAGCATGTGCAGCGCGAGGGCCTGGTGTGCGACGGTACCGGCGTGGCTCGCGGTGGTGAGGACGAGTTCCTCGTCGGAGAACCGGGCACCGGCGCCGCGGACGGCGAGGGCCTGGAACGGCTTCATCGTCGAGCGCGGGTAGATGCTGGCGGTGACGTCGCCGACCGAGTCGACGACGGCACCCGAGGAGTCGACCACGACCCCGGCGCCGATGTGCCGGCTCTCGTCGAACCCCGACCGGTCGAGGACCGCGAGTTCGACCGACCCGTCGGCGGTGAGAGGATGGCGATCAGTGCGGACTTCGTGGCTCACCGTCATGCCGCCATGCTAGCCAGGGCGGACGACCGCCAGTGACGCCGACGAAGGGGCAGCACCCGTGCAGGACCACACCTACGAGGTCTCCGTCAGCTGGACGGGAGACCGCGGCACCGGCACGTCCGGCTACCGCGACTACGGGCGCGACCACGTCGTCTCGGCGGTCGGCAAGCCCGACGTGGTCGGCTCGGCCGACCCCACGTTCCGCGGTGACCGCGACCGCTGGAACCCGGAGGAACTCGTCGTCGCCGCGTTGGCCCAGTGCCACATGCTCAGCTACCTGCACGTCGCGGTGACCCAGGGCTTCACCGTCGTCGACTACCGCGACACGGCCACTGCGTCGCTGAACCTGAACCGCGACGGCTCGGGCGAGCTCACCGGTGCGACGCTGCACCCGGTCGTGACGATCCTCGAGGCAGACCGGGTGGCCGATGCCGAAGCCGCGCACGCCACGGCGAACCAGCTCTGCTTCATCGCCCGGTCGGTGTCGTTCCCGGTGCACCACGAGGCCCAGACCGTCGTCCGTGCTGCGACATTGGCAGGGGACTCTTCAGCAGGTGGGGCAGACTAGGGTCCCGTGAAGCGTCTGCGCCTGCTCCCGATCGCCCTCGTCCCCGCCGTCGTGCTGGGACTCGCCGCATGCTCCGGCTCCGGTTCGGACGGGTCCACGGCCTCGCCGACCCCGACCGCCAGTGCGACCGCCTCGGCGATCACGTCCTGCCCGGACCCCGGCAAGGCCTCTGACTCGATCCGGGCGACCGGCTCGTTCGGGGGCGCGAAGGCCCCGACCGTCAAGTTCGCGGCGGGCCTGTCGGCCAAGACCCCGCAGGCCACGAAGCTCGTCTCGGGCAAGGGCGCGTCGTTGGACGAGGGCGACTACGCCCAGGTGTCGTACACGGTCTACGAGGCGAAGGACGCCAAGAAGCTCGGCACGGTCGGTTTCGACGAGGGCAACCCGCAGGTCCTGTCCGTCGGCGGCTCGGGCTTCGGTGCCCTCCTCGCCTGCTCGAAGGTCGGCGACCGGTTGGCAGCGGTCGGTCAGTCCGCGGCACTCGGCTTCAACACCGGCGGCGAGATCGTCGTGGTCGCGGACGTCGTCGCGCAGACCCCCACCAAGGCGAGCGGCACCCCGCAGGACCAGGACCCCGGCCTGCCGACGGTCAAGGACAAGGCGTCCGGCGAGCCGGAGATCACGATCCCCGACGGTGTGAAGGCCCCGACCAAGACGACCGTCGAGGTCCTCAAGCAGGGCGACGGCGCGTCCATCGCCGACGGCGACACCGCCCTCGTGCAGTACGAGGGCGTCGTCTACAGCACCGGCAAGGAGTTCGACTCCTCGTGGTCGAAGGGCGCCCCGACGACCTTCACGGTCTCCGAGAGCGCACTCATCAAGGGCTTCGTCACGGGGCTCGTCGGCCAGAAGGTCGGCTCCCAGGTGCTGATCGTCGCCACGCCGGAGGACGCCTACGGCGCGAACCCGCAGGAGGGTTCGGGCATCCCGAAGAACGCCACGCTCGTCTTCGTGGTCGACATCCTCGCGAAGGGCTGACCGTGGCCCGGCGCCGCATCGTCGTCCTCGGCAGCACCGGCTCGATCGGCACGCAGGCGCTCGACGTCGTCGCCCGCAACCCCGACCGGTTCGAGGTCGTCGGACTGACCGCCGGCAGCAACCGCACCCTGGTCGCCGAGCAGGCCGCCCGGTTTGGCGTGCGCGACACGGCGTTCGGGGCGCAGGCCTCCGAGCGGCTCGTCCGCAGCGTCGAGGCCGACGTCGTCCTGAACGGCATCACGGGGTCGGTCGGCCTCGGGCCGACGCTCGCGGTGCTCGAGACCGGTGCGACCCTGGCGCTCGCCAACAAGGAGAGCCTGATCGTGGGCGGTTCCCTGGTGCAGCAGGCTGCAGCGCCGGGCCAGATCGTCCCCGTGGACAGTGAGCACTCGGCGATCGCGCAGGCGCTCCGCTCCGGTGCCGACACCGAGGTGCAGCGGCTCGTCCTCACGGCGAGCGGCGGTCCGTTCCGCGGCCGCACCCGCGAGCAGCTCCGCGACGTCACCCCGGCGCAGGCGCTGGCGCACCCCACGTGGGACATGGGCGTCGTCGTCACGACGAACTCCGCCACGCTCGTCAACAAGGGGCTCGAGGTCATCGAGGCCCACCTGCTCTTCGGCGTGCCGTACGACCGCATCGAGGTCACGGTGCACGCGCAGTCGATCGTGCACTCGATGGTCGAGTTCGTCGACGGCTCCACCATCGCGCAGGCCTCGCCGCCGGACATGCGTCTGCCGATCGCGCTCGGCCTGGCGTGGCCGGGCCGCGTGCCCGGGGTCGGTGTGCCGCTCGACTGGACCACGGCGAGCACCTGGACCTTCGAGCCGCTCGACGCTGACGCGTTCGGCGCCGTCGCCCTAGCGAAGCGTGTCGGTGAGCTCGGCGGGACCTTCCCGGCCGTCTTCAACGCGGCGAACGAGCAGGCCGTGGCCGCGTTCCACGCGGGCGCCATAGGGTTCCTCGACATCGTCGACACGGTCGAGCGCGTCGTCGAGGAGCACACCGCGGGTGAGCCGTCACTCGACGGCGTGCTCGCTGCGGAGCTCTGGGCCCGCGCCGCGGCGGACCGCGCGCTGACCCGCTGACGCGATCCGCGCCTCCCGTCGGTCGCATGGTCACCACGTGACGGACTGGGCCCACACCGCCGGTTCCGGCGCGACGCGCCAGCGGCGGGACGGCCGTGCCGGTGGGGAGAGGCTCAGATCACCTCTAAGACGGCGCTCGGCTCCGTCATGGCAAGCGTCCCGTACCCTTTCCCGGTGACCGTCGAAACCGTCCTGCTCTTCGTCCTCGGCGTGGTCGTCTTCATCATCGGCCTGCTGGTCTCGATCGGACTCCACGAGCTGGGGCACCTGTCCTTCGCGAAGCTGTTCAACGTCAAGGTGACGCAGTACTCGCTGGGCTTCGGCAAGGCCATGTGGTCGTTCAAGCGGGGTGAGACCGAGTACGGCATCCGCCCGATCCTGCTCGGCGGCTACATCTCGATGGTCGGCATGCTCAAGCCGCGTGCCTCCGGCCGCCCGAGTGCGATCACGAACACCGGCATGTACGGCGCGTTCGTGCAGGACGCCCGCCAGGCCAGCGCGGAGCAGATCGCGGACTCCGGCGGCGACGACTCCCGCGCGTTCTACCGGCTGACCCCGTGGAAGCGCATCATCGTGATGGTCGCTGGCCCCGCGATGAACCTGGTGATCGGGATCGTCCTGTTCGGCGTGCTGTTGTGTGGCTTCGGGTCGCCGACCACGACGTTCACCTCGAGCGTCGACTGTGTCCTGCCGACAAGCCAGACGACCGAGTGCACCTCGGGCGATGCGGAGTCGCCGGCGAAGCAGGCCGGCATCGCGTCGGGCGACGTCGTGCTCTCGGTGAACGGTGAGCAGGACCCGACCATCGCGCGCGTCTCCGAGGTGTTCCAGAAGTCGGCCGGCGAGCAGGTGACGGTCGTCGTCGAGCGTGACGGTGCCCGGAAGACGCTCGAGATCACCCCGACGACCGCCACCCGCGACGTCTACGACGCCGAGGGCAAGGTCGTCACGAACGACGACGGCACGACGAAGACCCAGCGGGTCGGTGTCGTCGGCGTCAGCATCGGGCAGTCGCTCGTGCGGCAGTCGCCGGCCGAGGTCCTGCCCGCGACGGGTGCGCAGATCGCCGCGTCGGCGCACCTCATCATCGACCTGCCGCAGCGCCTGGTCGCCGTCTGGAACGCGGCGTTCGGCGCGCAGGAGCGGTCGCAGGACAGCCCCGTGTCGGTCGTCGGCGTCGGCCGCGCGATCGGCGAGGTCTCGTCGATGAGCGGCGTGCCGGTGGTCGACAAGGCGTACACGATCCTCGGGCTGCTGGCCTCGCTGAACATCGGCCTGTTCGTGCTGAACATGGTGCCGCTGCTGCCGCTCGACGGCGGGCACATCGCCGGCGCCCTGTGGGAGTCGATCAAGCGACGGTCCTTCAAACTCGTCGGCAAGGCGGACCCGGGCCCCATCGACCTGGCGAAGACGATGCCGCTCACGATGGTCGTCGTGGTGCTGCTGGCGGGGATGAGCGCGCTGCTGATCTACGCCGACATCGTGCGGCCCGTGAACCTGTTCGGGTAGTCGTTGCGGCGCTACGCTCAGCGGATGAGCACAGCGCCCACGAACTCCGGGCTCACCACCGCCGCGCCCGAGGTCCGCACCGTCGAACGGCAGGGCCTCGACGTCATCGCCGAGTCCGACCGCAAGGGCACCCCGCGCGGACTGTTCTGGCCGTGGTTCGCGGCGAACATCTCCGTCCTCGGCATCGCCTACGGGTCGTTCGTGGTCGGGTTCGGCATCTCGTTCTGGCAGGCGACCGTCGTCTCGGTTGTCGGGGTGGTGTTCTCGTTCCTGCTGTGCGGCGTCGTCGCGATCGCCGGCAAACGCGGGTCGGCGCCGACGATGGTGCTGAGCCGCGCGGCCTTCGGGGTCCGCGGCAACCGGGTGCCCTCGTTCCTCAGCTGGATCCTCACCGTCGGGTGGGAGACCGCCCTCGCCGCACTGGCCGTCCTCGCGACCTCGACGGTGTTCACCGAGCTCGGCTGGGACGGCGGGGTGCTGACGAAGGTCGTCGCGCTCGTCGTGGTCGCCGCGCTCGTGGTCGGGGCCGGCGTCGCGGGCTTCGACGTGATCATGCGCCTGCAGACCTGGATCACGGTCATCACGGGGGTGCTCACGGTCGTCTACGTCGTGCTCGCGGTGCCGTCCATCGACTTCGCCGCGATCGCCGCGATGCCGACGGGCAGTGCCCAGCAGTTCATCGGTGCGCTCGTGCTCGTGATGACCGGCTTCGGCCTCGGCTGGGTGAACGCCGCTGCCGACTACTCGCGGTACCTGCCGCGCTCGGCGTCGACCGGGGGAGTCGTCGGGTGGACGACCTTCGGCGGGGCGCTCGCGCCGGCGATCCTCGTGGTCTTCGGTGTCCTGCTCGCCGGGTCCTCGCCGGACCTGAGCGCGGCGATCGGTGCCGACCCGATCGGCGCGCTCACCACGATCCTGCCGGTGTGGTTCCTCATCCCGTTCGCCCTCGTCGCGATCCTCGGGCTCGTCGGCGGCGCGGTGCTCGACATCTACTCGTCGGGCCTCGCGCTGCTGAGCGTCGGCGTGAAGATCCCGCGGCCGGTCGCCGCCGGGGTGGACGGCGTGTTCATGGTGGCGGGTGCGATCTACATCGCCTTCTTCGCGACGGACTTCGTCGGCCCGTTCCAGGCGTTCCTCATCACCCTCGGCGTCCCGATCGCCGCCTGGGCCGGCATCTTCGTCGCGGACGTCCTGCTCCGGCGCACTGCCTACGCCGAAGGCGAGCTCGACGACCGTCGCGGCCGCTACGGCGACGTCCGGTGGGGCGCGATCGCCCTGGTCGCGGTCGGCACGGCGCTCGGGTGGGGTCTGGTGACGCTGGCGTCACCGGCGTGGCTGTCGTGGCAGGGCTACCTGCTCGGGCCGTTCGGCCTCGGCGGACGCGACGGCGCCTGGGCCTACGCGAACCTCGGTGTGCTGGTCGCGCTCGTCGTCGGGTTCCTCGGCACCCTGCTGTTCGCCCGGGGCTCCGTCCGGCGCCAGGAAGCACAGCGGTGAGCGCAACGGGGAGCGAAGCAGTGAGCACGTCAGGGACCACGGGCGTCCCCGACGACGCCTGGCTCGTCGTCATCGACATGCAGCAGGTCTTCACGGGGGAGTCTCCGTGGGCGGCGCCGCGGTACGACCACGCCGGGGTCGGTATCGAACGCCTGCTGCCCCGGTTCACCGGACGCACGGTGTTCACCCGGTTCGTCGCGCCCCAGCGCCCGCAGGGCGCCTGGGTGCCGTACTACCGCGAGTGGCCCTTCGCCCTCGTGCCGGACGCCGACCCGCTGTACGCGCTGACCGAGCCCTTCGCGAGTGCGGCAGGGGACCGGAACGACCCCGTCGTGACCGAGCCGACGTTCGGCAAGTGGGGGACGGGCCTCCAGGCAGTCGTCGGTGACCACCCGCACCTGGTGCTCACGGGGGTGTCGACCGACTGCTGCGTGCTGTCGACCGCCCTGGCGGCGGCGGACGCCGGAGCGACCGTGACGGTCGTCGCGGACGCCTGCGCCGGGGCGAGCGACGCGGACCACGAGCGGGCGCTCGGCGCGATGCGGCTGTACGCGCCGCTCATCACCGTGGTGGACAGCGCCGCCCGGCTCTGAGCGTCCGGTGTGACCGGGCCGGGACGCTCGGAGCGAGCGCGTAGAGTGCTCACGTGCCCGCTGTGAACCTCGGTATGCCCAAGTCGCCCGAAACCCTCGCCCCCCGACGCAAGTCGCGCCAGATCCGGGTCGGCAAGGTGCTCGTGGGCGGCGACGCTCCGGTGTCCGTCCAGTCGATGACCACGACCCCGACGACGAACATCAACGCGACGCTGCAGCAGATCGCCGAGCTCACGGCCTCGGGCTGCGACATCGTCCGGGTCGCGGTGCCGACCCAGGAAGACGCCGACGCGCTGCCGATCATCGCGAAGAAGTCGCAGATCCCGGTCATCGCCGACATCCACTTCCAGCCGAAGTACGTGTTCCAGGCGATCGACGCCGGTTGTGCCGCGGTCCGCGTGAACCCGGGCAACATCCGCAAGTTCGACGACCAGGTCGGTGCGATCGCCGCCGCGGCGAAGGCCGCAGGCGTGTCGCTCCGCATCGGCGTCAACGCCGGGTCGCTCGAGCCGAGCCTGCTGCAGAAGTACGGCAAGGCCACACCCGAGGCGCTCGTCGAGTCCGCCGTGTGGGAAGCCAGCCTGTTCGAGGAGCACGACTTCCACGACTTCAAGATCTCGGTCAAGCACAACGACCCGATCGTCATGGTGAAGGCCTACCGCCAGCTCGCCGCCGCCGGTGACTGGCCGCTGCACCTCGGTGTGACCGAGGCCGGCCCCGAGTTCCAGGGCACCATCAAGAGCGCCACCGCGTTCGGCATCCTGCTGGCCGAGGGCATCGGCGACACCATCCGCGTGTCCCTGTCCGCGCCGCCCGCGCAAGAGGTGAAGGTCGGCCTGCAGATCCTGCAGTCGCTCAACCTGCGCGAACGCAAGCTCGAGATCGTCTCGTGCCCGAGCTGCGGCCGGGCCCAGGTCGACGTCTACCAGCTGGCGAACGACGTCACCAAGGGGCTCGAGGGCATGTCCGTCCCCCTGCGCGTCGCCGTCATGGGCTGCGTCGTGAACGGCCCGGGCGAAGCGCGCGAGGCCGACCTCGGCGTGGCGTCTGGCAACGGCAAGGGCCAGATCTTCGTGAAGGGCAAGGTCGTCAAGACGGTGCCGGAGCACGAGATCGTGCAGACCCTCATCGCCGAGGCGAACCGCATCGCTGACGAGATGGGGCCGGAGGCCGCGCTCGGCAGCCCCGAGGTCATCACCACCCCGTAGCGCGCGCTCCCCCTCGCACCGTGCGAGGCGGGGCTCGGCGCGCTGCGCTCCCGTGCGAGGTTCCGTACTCGGTGCGAGTCTCCCCGCCCGGCACCGAGTACGCAACCTCGCACCGTTCGCCCGGGACCTCGCACCGTTCGCCCGGGACCTCGCACCGTTCGCCCGCAACCTCGCACCGTTCGCCCGGGACCTCGCACCGTTCGCCCGGGACCTCGCACCGTTCGCCCCGGACCTCGCACGGTGCGAGCGCCCGCGCCGTCGGCGCACGCCGCTAGGCTGGCCCCGTGGTCACACGGCTTTCGCATCTGTTCCTCCGTACGCTCCGCGACGACCCCTCCGACGCCGAGGTGACGAGCCACAAGCTGCTCGTCCGCGCCGGGTACGTCCGTCGCCAGTCCCCGGGGATCTTCGCCTGGCTGCCGCTCGGTCTCCGGGTGCGCGCCAAGATCGAGGGGATCATCCGCGACGAGATGGTCGCTGCCGGTGCGCAGGAAGTGCTCCTGCCGGCGCTGCTGCCGCGCGAGCCGTACGAGGCGACGAACCGCTGGACCGAGTACGGCGACGGCATGTTCCGCCTGCAGGACCGCAAGGGGTCCGACTACTTGCTCGCCCCCACGCACGAAGAGATGTTCGCGCTGCTGGTGAAGGACCTGTACTCGTCGTACAAGGACCTCCCCGTCACGCTGTTCCAGATCCAGGACAAGTACCGCGACGAAGCACGCCCGCGCGCGGGTCTGCTGCGCGGTCGCGAGTTCACCATGAAGGACGCGTACTCGTTCGACCTCACCGACGAGGGCCTCGAGCGCAGCTACCAGGTCATGCGCGACGCGTACGAGAAGATCTTCGCCCGCCTCGGCCTCGAGTACGTCATCGTCAAGGCGGACGCCGGCGCGATGGGCGGCTCCAAGTCGGAGGAGTTCCTGCACCCGATCGCCGTGGGCGAGGACACCTTCGTCCGCAGCGCCAACGGCTACGCGGCGAACGTCGAGGCCTACGTCACGCCCGTGCCCGCGTCGCTGCCGATCGAGGGGCAGCCCGACGCGGTGCTCCTGCCGTCGTCGGACACCCCGACGATCGACACGCTCGTCGCCCACGCGAACGAGGTCGCCCCGCGCGACGGCGCGCCGTGGACCGCCGCGGACACGCTGAAGAACGTCGTCCTCGCCCTCACGCACCTGGACGGCACGCGCGAGGTCGTGGTCGTCGGGCTCCCCGGTGACCGCGACGTCGACCTGAAGCGCGCCGAGGTGGCGTTCGCCCCGGCCGAGGTCGAAGCCGCAGGCGACGACGACTTCAAGAAGCACAAGGGCCTGGTCAAGGGCTACATCGGCCCGCAGGTCCTCGGCGCAGAGAGCGCCACGGGCATCCGGTACTTCGTCGACCCGCGCGTGGTCGACGGCACCGCCTGGGTCACCGGCGCCAACGAGCGCGGCGTGCACATCTCCGGCCTGGTCGCCGGCCGTGACTTCGTGGCCGACGGTGTCGCCGAGGTCTCGGACGTCCGCGCGGGGGACCCGTCGCCCGACGGCTCGGGTCCGCTCGAGACCGCCCGCGGCATGGAGATCGGGCACGTCTTCCAGCTCGGCCGCAAGTACGCCGAGGCCCTGGGCCTCAAGGTGCAGGACGAGAACGGCAAGCTCGCGACCGTCACGATGGGCTCGTACGGCATCGGCGTGACGCGCATCCTGGCGATCCTGGCCGAGGCGCACAACGACGACAAGGGTCTGGCCTGGCCGAAGAACGTCGCACCGTTCGACGTGCACATCGTCGCCACCGGCCGTGACCAGGTCGCCTACGAGCTGGCGACGTCGATCGTCGCCGAGCTCGAAGGCGAGCGGTTCGACGTGCTCTACGACGACCGTCCGAAGGTGTCGCCCGGCGTCAAGCTCCGCGACGCCGAGCTGCTCGGCATGCCGATCGTGGTCGTCGCCGGCCGCGGCGCCGCCGACGGCGTCGTCGAGCTGTGGAACCGTGCCAGCGGCGAACGCCGCGACGTGCCGGTCGCCGAGCTGCTCGACGCGGTCCGCGCGATCTAGACGCCACCAGGAGACGGACGGGAGGCCCGGTGCCAGCTGGCACCGGGCCTCCCGTCCGTCTCGGCTCGGGTCCGCGAGCCGCAGTGCGGTACGCTTGTGGCCGACTTCTGCGACGGTTCCATCCGCAGGAGCGACTCATCTGAATACGGAGGCACCTCGGTGAAGATCGATCTCGCAGTCCTGCGACTCATGGAGCGCGAGCGGGAGATCCCGTTCGACGAACTGGTCCAGATCATCGAATCTGCCATCCTGACCGCCTACCAGAAGCACGCCGAAGAGAACGGCGAGCCGGCCCACGCGCAGTCGCGTGTCGAGCTCGACCGCAAGTCCGGCGAGGTCAGTGTCTACGTCCCCGAGCTCGACGACGAGGGCACCGTCATCGGTGAAGCCGTCGACCAGCCGAGCGACTTCGGCCGCATCGCGGCCTTCGCGGCGAAGCAGGTCATCAACCAGCGCCTCCGCGACATCGGTGACGACAAGATCCTCGGCGAGTTCCGCGGCAAGGAAGGCGACATCGTCGCCGGTGTGGTCCAGCAGGGCCCGAATCCGCGCATGGTGATGGTCGACCTCGGCACGGTCGAGGCGATCCTGCCGCCCGAAGAGCAGGTGCCGGGCGAGTCCTACGCGCACGGTTCGCGCATCCGCGTGTACGTGACGAGCGTCGCCCGCGGCAACAAGGGCCCGCAGATCACGGTGTCGCGCACCCACCCGGGCCTGGTCCGGAAGCTCTTCGCCCTCGAGGTGCCGGAGATCGCCTCGGGCGTCGTCGAGATCACGTCGCTCGCGCGCGAAGCCGGCCACCGCACGAAGATCGCGGTCAAGGCGAACGAGCCCGGCGTCAACGCGAAGGGTGCCTGCATCGGCGAGCTGGGCGCGCGCGTGCGTGCGGTCACCAACGAGCTCGGTGCCGAGAAGGTCGACATCGTGGACTGGTCCCCGGACCTGTCGGCGTTCGTGGCGAGTGCCCTGTCGCCGGCCAAGGTGACCAGCGCCTTCGTGCTCGACGCGTCGACCAAGGCCGTCCGCGCACTCGTGCCGGACTACCAGCTGTCGCTCGCGATCGGCAAGGAAGGGCAGAACGCGCGCCTGGCTGCCAAGCTCACCGGGGCCCGGATCGACATCCAGCCGGACTCCATCCTGGACGGCGACGACTAGGCGATTTCGCCGCCGGCGTGCCCAGAAGGGCGCGCCGGATCGCGGACGTCCGAGGCAAGGAGTAGAGTGGTTCCCGTCAGAACGTGCATCGGCAGTCGTCGTCGCGCTTCCCGATCCTCACTCCTCCGAGTCGTCGCCCTGAGCGATGGTCGCGTCGTGGCGGATCCGAAGGCAGTCATGCCGGGCCGGGGAGCATGGCTCACACCGACCGTCGATGCCTACGATCTGGCCGTCAAGCGCAGGGCTTTCCGCCGTGCGCTCCGGTTGGATCGCGATCCCGACACGTCCGCGGTGCTCGACCACATCGTCGGCCTCTTACGAGCGTCGACCGAGCGCCCGGACATGACAGAACAGGCTGAACGGCTTATGGACAACTGATGAGCGGCTCGAAATGAGACCCGTCATCCATTGAGTCCTGCCCTTTACGGGGTGGGACCCGTGAAGGAGAACAGTGGCTAAACCACGCGTACACGAGATCGCAAGCGAACTCGGCGTCGACAGCAAGACCGCACTCGAGAAGCTCAAGGAGCTCGGCGAGTTCGTCCGGGGTGCCAGCTCGAGCATCGAGCCCCCCGTTGCCCGGAAGCTCCGTGCCGCCCTGCAGGCGGACGGTGTCCCGGCATCCAAGCCCGCAGCCTCGGCCCCCGCGCCGAGCACGCCGGCCAAGAGCAGCACGCCCGCGTCCGGCGCGCCGAAGCCCGGTGGCCCGCGCCCCGGCCCGGTCCGTCCGGCACCCGCACCGGAGCCCGAGGTCCAGGCAGCACCTGCTGCCGAGGACGTCCCGACCCCGGCCGCACCGAAGTCCGTCGCCCAGCGACAGGCCGAGGCCGAGGCCGCACAGAAGGCCCGTGCCGAGAAGGCCGCCGCCGAGCAGCAGGCTGCCACGCAGCCGGCCGACTCGACCGGTGACGAGCCGAAGACCGACGCGGTGAAGCCTGGCTCGAGTGCCAAGCCCGCCGCTGCCGGTCCCAAGCCCGGTGGCCCGAAGCCCGGCGCACGTCCGGGCAACAACCCCTACGCGTCGAACCAGGGCATGGGCTCGCGCCCGCCGCGCCCCGGCAACAACCCCTTCGCCTCGAACCAGGGCATGGGCCAGCGCCCCGCCGCTGGTGCCGGTGGAGCGGGCATCCCGCGTCCGCAGCCCCCGCGTCCCGGCGTCCCGCGTCCGGGTGCACCGCGTCCGGGTGGACCCGGTCAGGCGAACCGTCCCAACGGCTTCGGGCAGCGCCCGGGCCAGGGTGGCGGTCGTGGCGGCCCCGGTGGCGCCCGTCCGGGTGCCGGCGGCGGTGCCGGTGGCGGCTTCCCGCGTCCGGCCTTCAGCGGCCCGCGTCCCGCCGGTGGCGGTGGCCGTGGTCGTGGCCCCGGTGGTGGTACCGCCGGTGCGTTCGGTCGCGGTGGCGGCAAGAGCCGTGCCCGCAAGTCGAAGCGGACGAAGCGCGCCGAGTACGAGATGCGTCAGGCCCCGTCGCTCGGCGGTGTGCAGGTCCCTCGTGGCGACGGCAACACGGTCGTCCGACTCCGTCGCGGTGCGAGCATCTCGGACTTCGCGGACAAGATCGACGCCATGCCCGGCAACCTGGTCACGGTGCTGTTCCACCTCGGTGAGATGGCGACCGCGACCGAGTCGCTGGATGAGGCCACTTTCGAGGTCCTCGGTGACGAGCTGGGCTACAAGATCCAGATCGTCTCGCCCGAGGACGAGGACAAGGAGCTCCTCGAGGGCTTCGACATCGACATCGATGCCGAGTACGCCGACGAGGACGACTCCGTCCTGCAGGTCCGTCCCCCCGTCGTGACCGTCATGGGTCACGTCGACCACGGTAAGACGCGACTGCTCGACGCGATCCGGAACTCGAAGGTCGTCGAGGGCGAAGCCGGTGGCATCACCCAGCACATCGGTGCGTACCAGATCGTCACCGAGCACGAGGGCATCGAGCGTCCGATCACGTTCATCGACACCCCGGGTCACGAGGCCTTCACGGCCATGCGTGCTCGTGGTGCGCAGGTCACCGACATCGCGATCCTCGTGGTCGCGGCGGACGACGGCATCATGCCCCAGACGATCGAGGCGCTGAACCACGCGCAGTCGGCCAACGTGCCGATCGTGGTCGCGGTGAACAAGATCGACAAGGAAGGCGCGAACCCGGCCAAGGTCCGCCAGCAGCTCACCGAGTACAACCTGGTGGCGGAGGAGTACGGCGGAGACGTCATGTTCGTCGACGTCTCGGCTCGGCAGAACATCGGCATCCAGGACCTCCTGGACGCCGTGCTGCTCACCGCTGACGCCGGGCTCGACCTGCGTGCGAACCCCGACAAGGACGCCCGCGGCGTCGCGATCGAAGCACGGCTCGACAAGGGCCGTGGTGCGGTGGCGACCGTCCTCATCCAGTCCGGAACGCTGCACGTCGGCGACGCCATCGTGGCGGGCACGGCCTACGGCCGCGTCCGTGCGATGACCGACGAGAACGGTGTCGCGGTCAAGGCCGCCACGCCGAGCCGCCCGGTCCAGGTGCAGGGTCTGTCCTCGGTGCCCCGCGCCGGTGACACGTTCCTCGTCACCGAAGAGGACCGAACGGCACGTCAGATCGCCGAGAAGCGTGAAGCCGCCGAGCGCAACGCCCAGCTGGCCAAGGCCCGCAAGCGCATCTCGCTCGAGGACTTCACCCGTGCACTCGAAGAGGGCAAGGTCGACTCGCTCAACCTCATCATCAAGGGTGACGTCTCCGGTGCCGTCGAGGCACTCGAGCAGTCGCTCCTGGACATCGAGGTCGACGACAGTGTCCAGCTCCGCATCCTCCACCGCGGTGTCGGTGCGATCACGGAGTCGGACATCGACCTCGCCACGATCGACAACGCCATCGTGGTCGGCTTCAACGTCCGTCCGGACGTCAAGGCCCGCGAGCGTGCGGCGCGCGAAGGCATCGACGTGCGCTTCTACTCGGTCATCTACAACGCACTCGACGACATCGAGCAGTCCCTCAAGGGCATGCTCAAGCCCGAGTACGAAGAGGTCCAGTCCGGTGTCGCCGAGATCCGCGAGGTCTTCAGCTCCTCGAAGTTCGGCAACATCGCGGGTGTCATCGTCCGCTCCGGCACGATCACGCGCAACGCCAAGGCGCGCGTCATCCGTGACGGTGTGGTCCTGGCCGACGGACTGGCGATCGAGTCGCTCCGTCGCTTCAAGGACGACGTCACCGAGGTCCGCACGGACTTCGAGGCCGGTATCGGTCTCGGCAAGTTCAACGATCTCCAGATCGGTGACGAGATCGAGACCACCGAGCTCGTCGAGAAGCCGCGCGACTGATCGTGTGACTACCCTGGGCCCCGGCCTCCCTTCGCGGGAGGTCGGGGCCCGACCCCTTTCCACGCAGAACCACCGGCGGGAAACGTCCCGCCACTGCCTCAGGAGGCACCCATGGCCGATCCGCAGCGCGCACGCAAGATGGCGGACCGCATCAAGGAAGTCGTCGCACGCCGTCTCGACAAGGGTCTGCGCGACCCGCGTCTCGGGTTCGTGACGATCACCGACGTCCGCGTGACCGGAGACCTGCAGCACGCATCGGTCTTCTACACCGTGTACGGCACCGACGAGGAGCGCGCCGACTCCGCCGCGGCACTCAAGGCCGCGACCGGCATGCTCCGCTCCGAGGTCGGCAAGAACATCACGGCGCGGCTCACCCCGTCGCTCGAGTTCATCGCCGACGCACTGCCGGAGACCTCGGCGCACATGGAGGACCTGCTCGTGCAGGCCCAGGTGCGTGACGAGCAGGTGCGAGCTGCGTCGGTCGGTGCGACGTTCGCCGGCGACGCCGACCCGTACAAGCACGACGAGGACGAGGACGACGAGTCCGACGACGAGCAGGACGTGGCGCGGGCGTAGCCCGACGAGCGTCCGAGCGCCCCGCTGCACCGTGTGCGGCGGGGCGCTCGTGCGTCGTGCCCGGCGGAGACGTCAGGCGTCCGGCAGCCGGTACCCGGTGGCGTCGTCGCCGACCGCCAGTCCGTCGCGCAGCAGCGACGCGAGCGCTCGGTCCCGCTGCTCGGCGTCCGGCCAGACCGGTTCGATCTCCGACCGGGCGACCGGCACGTCGCTCGCGCGCAGCTCGGCCATGATCAGCCCGCGCACCTGCCGGTCGCTGCCGGCGAACTTCGCCTGCTTCGGGGCGCGTGGCCCGTCGTGTTCGGGGTACCCGGCCGCACGCCAGGCGCAGCGGTCCGCGATCGGGCACGCGTCGCACGCGGGGGAGCGGGCGACGCAAACGAGCGCTCCGAGTTCCATCACCGCCGCGTTCGTCGCAGCGGCGTCGTCGCGGTCGGCCGGCAGCACGGATTCCATCAGGGGCAGGTCGTCCTTGGCCTTCGCCGGCCCGGGCTCGCCCTGGCCGAGGAGCGCGCGCTTCAGGACCCGCCGCACGTTGACGTCGACGACGGGGTGCCGGTCGCCGTACGCGAACACGGCGACGGCCCGTGCCGTGTAGTCGCCGATCCCCGGCAGCGCGAGCAGCGCCTCGACGTCCCGGGGGACGACGTTGTCGTGCTCGGTGGCGATCACCGTGGCCGCCGCGTGCAGCGCGAGCGCGCGTCTCGGGTAGCCGAGCCGGTCCCACGCACGCACCGCGTCCGCCGGGGGCGACGCCGCGAGGTCCGCAGGCGTCGGCCACCGGGTGAGCCACGCCTCCAGTCGGGGGATCACGCGCGCGACCTGCGTCTGCTGCAGCATGATCTCGCTGACCAGGGTGCCCCACGCGGGGAAGCCGGGACGACGCCACGGCAGGTCGCGGGCCTCCTGTCGGAACCAGGTGGTCAACGGGGTCGCGATGTCGGGGACGCTCGCGTTCTCCACATCCGGCTGGGAGGCCCTGCTCGCGTTCACCACGACAGCCTACGGTGGACGCATGGCACGCTGGGCACCCGAAGAGACCGACACGATGGCCGCGATCGCTGCTGAGGTGGTCGCGCAGGTCGGCACGAACCGGACCGTGATCGGCATCGACGGGCAGGCCGGCACCGATCTCGAACACGTCGCCGCCACGCTGGTGGCCGGCTTCGAGCAGCACGGGGTGTCCGCGATGGCCGCGACGGCGCCGTCCGCCGATGCCGACACGCTGCGCGACGAGGTGGTCGCCCCGTTCCGCACCACCGGCGCCGGTGACGGCGTGCTGGTCGTGCACGGGCCCGGACTGCTGGCTCCGGGGGTCCGCGGGCTCTGGCGCTGGTCGCTGTGGGTCGAGCAGGAAGCCGGCCGGCTCGAACGTCGGGCGGACGTCAAGATCGCCGCCTCCGCCGTCCTCGACGTCACCGATCCCGAGCACCCCCGTCGCGAGTGGAATGACGCCTGCTGACCGGCGCTGGTAATCTCCTCTGGTGCTCGAAACCGTGCCGGACGGCATCCTCCTCGTCGACAAACCGCAGGGGATCTCCAGCCACCGCGTCGTGTCGATCGCCCGCCGCCGCCTCGGTCTGAAGAAGGTCGGCCACGCGGGGACCCTCGACCCGATGGCGACCGGGCTGCTGCTCCTGGGGATCGGGCACTCCACCCGGTTGCTCACCCACCTGGTGGGCCTCGGCAAGACCTACACCGCCACCATCCGGCTCGGCGTGTCCACGGACTCCGACGACGCCGACGGCACTCCGACCGCCGCGACCGGCATCGCCGCAGCAGACGTCTCGGACGAGTCCGTCGAACGTGCCGTCGCCCTGCAGCGCGGCACGATCGACCAGGTCCCGTCCACCGTCAGCGCGATCAAGGTCGACGGGCGCCGCGCCTACGACCTGGCGCGCAAGGGCGAGACCGTCGAGCTGAAGTCCCGCACGGTCACCGTCTCGCGGTTCGACGTCACCGGCAGGAACGACCGCACCGTCACGGTCGACGGTGCCGAGGTGGCGGTCGTCGACCTCGACGTCGTCGTGACGTGCTCGTCCGGCACGTACGTCCGGGCTCTCGCACGCGACGTCGGCGCCACCCTCGGCACCGGCGCGCACCTCAGCGCGCTCCGCCGCACCCAGGTCGGTCCGTTCGACGTGGCCGACGCGATCGACCTCGAGGACGACGCCGTCGACGTCCGCGCGGCGCTCGCCCGTCCGGCCGACGTGGCACGCCGGTTGTTCTCGTCGGTGTCGCTCGACTCGGCCGCGGCGAAGGACCTGACCGACGGCAAGCGCGTCGCAGCCGACCACCCCGACTCGGACGAGCCGGTGGCTGCCGTGGCCGTCGACGACGACCGCCTCGTCGGACTGGTCTCGGTCCGGCGCGGACTGCTCCGGGTCATCACGAACTTCCCGGCGCCGGCTGCTCCGGCGTCGCAGAACGGGGCGCACGCGTGATCGAGTGGTTCATGTGGGTCCAGCTCGTCGTCGCGGTCCTGGCCGGGCTGTTCGCCGTCGTGGTCGGGTTCATCGGCTGGAAGCCGAACGACTACACCGTGGGGTCCCTCGCGCTCATCGAGGTCCTGCTCCTGGTGCAGGGCGTCATCTCGATCGTGCTGCCCGCGACGGGCAGCCCGCCGGACGGCAACGCCCTCGAGTTCGGGGTCTACGCCGTGTCGGTGCTCCTGGTGCCGCCGGCGGCCATCGTCTGGGCGCTCGTGGACCGCACGAAGTGGAGCACCGTCGTCCTCGGCGCCGGCGCCTTCACCGTCGCGGTCATGATCTACCGGATGTACCAGATCTGGTTCGCCCTGAACTGACGCCGAGCGTCATGGTGGTCCGCGCACGTCGGTAGAATCGGTGCAATGGCGACAAGATCCTCACTCGCGACCGGCATCGGCCGCGTCCTCATCGCCGTGTACGGCATCCTCGCCCTGGCGGCGACGGGCCGGAGCGTCGTGCAGATCATCGAGAAGTTCTCCTTCGCGCCGTTCGCGTACACGGTGAGCGCCATCGCCGCCGTCGTGTACATCGTGGCGATGATCGCCCTGATCGTTCCCGGACGCTTCTGGTACCGCGTCGCGTGCGTCACGATCGTGTTCGAGATGACCGGTGTGCTCGTCATCGGCACGCTCTCGCTGTTCGACCGGCAGCTCTTCCCCGACGACACGATCTGGTCGTACTACGGCATGGGCTACGCCTTCGCGCCGCTGGTGCTGCCGATCGCCGGACTCTGGTGGCTCCGCAAGCACCACCGCACCGCGACGGTCGAACCGGTGCCCGCATCGACCACCGCCCCCGTGGGCGAGTAGGAGCAGCCGTGCAGTTCTACGACGACATCGCCGACGTGGCCGAGGGCTTCGGTCCGAGCGCCGTCACGATCGGCAAGTTCGACGGCGTGCACGTCGGACACCGCGCGGTGATCGCGCACCTGGAGCGTGCCGCCCACGAGCAGGGCCTGGTCGCCACCGTGGTGACGTTCGACCGGCACCCCCTCAACGTCATCGACCCGCAGCACGTCCCGCCGGCACTCACGAGCACGGCGCAGCGGCGCGAGCTCCTCGACGACGCCGGGGTCGACGCCACCCTGCTGCTCCGCTTCGACGAGGAACTGCAGTCGAAGTCGCCCGAGGCGTTCGTGTCCGAGATCCTCGTCGACACCCTGCACGCCCGGCTCGTCTTCGTCGGCAGCGACTTCCGCTTCGGGGCGAAGGGTGCCGGCGACGTCGCCCTGCTCCGCACCCTGGGGGAGGAGCACGGCTTCACGGTCGAGCTCATCGACGACGTCGACCTGGTGGACGACGTCCGCCCCGACGGCGAGCGGCGCGTCTCGTCGACCTGGATCCGCGAGCTGCTCGGCGACGGGCGGGTGGCCGAGGCCGCCCGGCTGCTCGGGCGTGAGCACGCGGTCCGCAGCACCGTCGTGCACGGCAACCAGCGCGGGCGCGCCATGGGGTACCCGACGGCGAACCTCGACCCGGCGTTCGAGGGGTTCGCACCGGCCGACGGCGTCTACGCCGCGCGCGTGCTGCACGACGGCACGGTGTACCCGGCGGCCGTCTCGGTCGGCAACAACCCGACGTTCGAGGGCGTGCCCGCCAAGCAGATCGAGGCGCACCTGCTCGACGTCGACCTCGACCTGTACGGCGACCGCATCTCGGTGCTGTTCGTCTCGTACGTCCGCGGCATGGTGAAGTTCGACTCGATGGACGAGCTCGCCACGCAGATGCGGCAGGACGACCTCGACATCCGGTTGCTGCTGGGCCTGCCCACGCCGGTCTGAACGGCGGCGGCACACCGGACGCCAGCAGACAGTGCCCACACGGCACCACACGACGACGCCCCCGCGACCGATCGGTCACGGGGGCGTCGTCGTGTGCGGTGACTAGCTGCCGAGGGCGTCGAGCCAGATCTTGCGGGCGTCGAGCGCTTCCTGGGCGTCCTTGATCTTGCGGGCGTCGCCGGAGGCCTGCGCGTCGGCGAGCTCGGACTCGAGCTTGCCGATGGCGTCCTCGAGCTGGCTGGCGAGTCCGGTCTGCCGGGCCTTGCGCTCCGGGTTGGACTCCTTCCAGTGCGCGTCCTCGAGCCCGCGCACGTGGTCTTCGATCGCACGCAGGCGGTCCTCGATGCGACGGACGTCTGCGCGGGGGACCTTTCCGACCTCGTCCCAGCGGCGCTGGATGCCGGTCAGGGTCTTGCGCGCCGCCACCCGGTCGGTCGCCTTGAGCAGCGGCTCGGCCTCGGTGAGCAGCGCCTGCTTGGCCTCGAGATTGCCGGAGAACTCCTCGTCCTCTGCCGCGCTCTCGGCGTGGCGCTGCTCGAACAGCACGTCACCGGCGGCCTTGAACCGTGCCCAGAGGGCATCGTCGTGGCGCTTGCCGGCGCGCCCGGCGTTCTTCCAGTCGTCGAGCAGCTGGCGGTAGTCCGGGATCGCGTCGGACCCGCGCGAGGCGAGTGCCTCGGCCTGGGTCACGAGTTCCTGCTTGCGGGTGCGGGCGTCGCGGTGCTGCGCGTCGAGCTCGGAGTAGAACGCGCGACGGTGCTGGTCGACGGTGGACCGCGCTGCGCGGAACCGCTTCCAGAGCTCGTTGGCCTCGTTCTTGGGGATGCGCGGGCCGTCGTGCTGGTGCTGCTGCCAGCGGGCGAACACGTCGTCGAGCTGCGCCGTGATCTGCTTCCACTGCGCGCGTGCCGGGTCGACCGCCGCGAGTGCCTCAGCCTCTTCGACCAGGGCCGCACGGTGCGCGAGGGCGTCGTTCAGGGCCTGCTGCGCCTGCTCCGCCTGCTCCTTGGTGAGCGAGCCGAGCTGCTCGGTGAGCGCGCCCACTCGGGTCTCGAGTGACTTGATGTCACCGACCACGCGGGCTTCGGCCACCAGGGTCGTCAGGTGCTCGACCGTCCGGGCGACGTCGTTCGCCGACGCACCACGCTGGACGCGCTGCTCGGCGATCTTCACCTGCCCCTCGAGGTCGGCGTACTTCCGCGCGAAGTAGGCGAGGGCTTCTTCGGGGGTGGCGTCCGGGTACTCACCGACAGCACGTTCGGTCTCTTCGTACCGGACGTACACGGTCCCGTTCTCGTCGACCCGCCCCCAGGTCGTTGCTTCGTCAGATCCCACAGGTCTCGCCTCGATCGTGGTCGTGCATCGCCGACGTCACCGTCGGCACGGTCAGGTCGTCAGCCTATTGCACGGACGGGCTCCGCGGCCCGCCGGACGCAACGGCTTGTGGACTACTTCTCCTGGGCGATGGTCGCGGCGGTGATCGTCGTCGCCACCTTCGGCTCACCGGTGCCGTCGTCACCGGGTGACGAGATGCCCTTCGCGGCGATCTTCGACTCGAGTTCGGACAGGCCGCTCGTGACCTTCCCGACGACCGTGTAGCCGCCCGTGGAGCCGTCGAGCGTGGTGTCGCCGTAGACGATGAAGAACTGGGTCGACTGCGAGTACGGCGACGTCGACCGCGCGATCGCGATGGTGCCCTCGTCGTAGACGCCGTCGCTCGGGACGTTCTCGAGCGGGCCGTACTCGAACCCGGCGTCGCCCGTGCCGTCGCCGTTCGCCGAACCGCACTGCAGGAACTTCAGCCCGTCGCTGTCGGCGAGCCGGTGGCAGGTGGTGCCGTTGTAGAACTGCTCCTTGATCAACGAGATCTCGACGCTCGCGGCCTGCGGGGCCTTCTCGCCGTCCAGTTCGATGCCGAGGTCGATCGACTTGTTGAGCGTCAGTGAGCCCGTCCAGGTCGCGCCCTTCGCGATCTCCTTGCTCGGCACGTCGCCCGTGTTCGCCGCCGTGGCGCTGGCCGAGGGCGTCGGTGTGGCGGTGGCGCTCGCGCTGGCGTCCGCCGACCCGTTCCCCTGCGAGCCCGCGAAGGCGAGCTGTGACCCGGTGGCCAGGGCGGCGACCAGCACGAGGACACCGGCGCCGACCAGGTTGTCGCGCACCCGCCGGCGGCGCTGCCGGTCGTGGAGTCCCTGGCGGGCCTGGTAGAGACGGAGGCGCTCGCGCGCCTCGCGGTTGTCGCGCGCTGGGTTCTTCGGTGCCACGGTGCTGTTCTGCCCTCTCGTCGCAGTGTGGAACGAGCGTATCCGAGTCGTCACCATCAACGGCCTGGGAGGCGCGGGGCTGTCAGTGGGTCGGCCTACGATTGGTGCATGGCAGCGGACCGTTCGAGCATGCGTGCGCCCACGACGGGCGGTCGCGCCGGTCTCGCGCAGGGCTCCGTCCCGCTCGCGGTCCGGATGCGCCCGACGAGCCTCGACGAGGTCGCCGGCCAGCAGCACCTGCTCGGCCGCGGGTCGCCGCTCGTGCAGCTCGCCACCGGTACCCGCGACAACCCGGGCGGTGTGTCGGTCATCCTCTGGGGTCCTCCCGGCACCGGCAAGACCACGTTGGCGCAGGCCATCGCGCGGCAGTCCGGGCGCGAGTTCGTCGAGCTCTCCGCGGTCACCGCCGGCGTCAAGGACGTGCGCGAGGTCATGGAGAAGGCCCTCACCCACCGCGACCTGTACGGGTCCACGACCGTGCTGTTCCTCGACGAGATCCACCGGTTCAGCAAGGCCCAGCAGGACGCCCTGCTGCCCGGGGTCGAGAACGGGTGGGTGATCCTCATCGCGGCCACCACCGAGAACCCGTCGTTCTCGGTCATCTCCCCGCTGCTGTCCCGGTCCCTGCTCCTGACGCTCAAGCCGCTCACCGACGCCGACCTCGGCATGCTCGTCGACCGTGCGGTGGAGGACCCCCGCGGCCTCGGTGGCGCGGTCGTCCTCGGTGACGAGGCACGTGGGGCCATCGTCCGGTTGGCCTCGGGTGACGCCCGACGCGCCCTCACGGCGCTCGAGGCCGCTGCGGCCTCGGCCACCGCGGCCCAGGACGACGACGACGACACCGTGCCGGTGGTCGACGCGGACACCGTCGCCGCGGCCGTCGACCGTGCACTCCTGCGGTACGACCGGCAGGGCGACGAGCACTACGACGTCATCAGCGCGTTCATCAAGTCGGTGCGGGGGAGCGACGTCGACGCCGCGCTGCACTACCTCGCGCGGATGATCGAGGCGGGCGAGGACTCCCGGTTCATCGCGCGCCGGATCATCATCTCGGCGTCCGAGGACATCGGCATGGCGGACCCGCAGGCGCTGCCCATCGCCGTCGCGGCGGCCCAGGCCGTGCAGCTCATCGGCATGCCCGAGGGCCGCATCCCCCTGGCCGAGGCCGTCGTGTACCTGGCGACCGCGCCGAAGTCGAACGCCGCCTACAACGGTGTGAACGCGGCGATGGCGGACGTCAAGGCCGGCCGGATGGGCACCGTGCCGATGCACCTGCGCGACGCGCACTACGCCGGGGCGAAGCGACTCGGCCACGGCAAGGGCTACGTCTACTCGCACGACGCCGAGCACGGGGTCGCCGAGCAGCAGTACCTGCCCGATGCGCTCGAGGGCACCGAGTACTACACCCCGACGGCGAACGGCTACGAGCGCGAGGTCGGTCCGCGGCTCGAACGACTCCGGAAGATCACCCGCGGGCAGTAGGACGGCACGTCGACTTCCTGCTAGCATTGCCGGGCCTACGTCCTGGTCCTCGAGCACGGCTGCGTTGAGGACAGAGTGCCACTCCGGTGGTACGCGGGCAGAGGTTCGGACTGTAGCCGTCCGATCCCACAGGCTCATCCCTCTGGATCCCGTCGTCGGGGCCACGGGCACTCGCGTGCCCGGCCTCCGGTGAGTATTCAGTTCGAACAGAGAAAAGGACCCTGTGTCTACCAAGTCACGTACCCGCAGCAAGACCCGCCTGTCGCGCGCACTCGGCATCCCGCTGACGCCGAAGGCGGCCCGTTACCTCGAGAAGCGCCCCTACGGCCCCGGTGAGCACGGCCGTACGCGCCGTCGTGCGGACAGCGACTACGCCGTCCGCCTCCGTGAGAAGCAGCGTCTGCGCGCCCAGTACGGCATCCGCGAGAAGCAGCTCCGCATCGTCTTCGAAGAGGCCCGCAAGACGAAGGGCCTGACCGGTGAGAACCTGGTCGAGCTCCTCGAGCAGCGCCTCGACGCCCTCGTGGTCCGTGCCGGCTTCGCCCGCACCACCGCGCAGGCCCGTCAGCTGATCGTGCACCGTCACCTGCTGGTCGACGGCAAGCTCGTGGACCGCCCCTCCTTCCGCGTCAAGGAGGGCCAGCTGATCCACGTCAAGCCGAAGTCCGAGTCGATGGAGCCCTTCCAGGTCGCCGCTGCCGGTGGCCACCAGGAAGTCCTGCCGAAGGTCCCGGGTTACCTCGAGGTCGAGATCGACAAGCTCCAGGCCCGCCTCGTGCGTCGCCCGAAGCGCGCCGAGGTCCCCGTGACCTGTGAAGTGCAGCTCGTCGTCGAGTACTACGCAGCTCGCTGATCCACTGATCACACCCGAACGGCGGGTCGTCCTCTCGAGGACGGCCCGCCGTTCGGCGTTCCGGCCCCGAAGTGCCCGGCGGCTAAGCTTGTCCGGGCATGCACCGCCAGGGTGCACAGAGGGAGAGGCACCGTGAAGCAGCTGTTCTTCGTCGCGGTCGGCGTCGTCATCGGGTTCGCCGTGGCGCACCAGGTCGCCAGGACCCCCGGAGGCGCACGGCTCTTCGCCGTCGTCGACGCGAGCACGAAGGCCTTCACGGGCGCGGTCGCCGACGGGTACCGGTCCCGCGGGGCCGAGCTCCGCACCGACGTCTGAGTCGTCGAGCTCCACCGCGGTCCGGCCGCACCGTCGTCCCGCCTCCACCTCCCACCCCCGACCTGAACCCAGGAAGCACCATGCAGACCGCAGAGATCCGCCGCCGTTGGCTCCAGTACTTCGGTGACCGCGGCCACACCGTCGTCCCGTCCGCGTCCCTCGTCTCCGACGACCCGTCGCTCCTCTTCACGGTCGCCGGCATGGTGCCGTTCATCCCGTACCTGACCGGGCTCGTCCCCGCGCCGTACCCCCGTGCCACGAGCGTGCAGAAGTGCATCCGCACGAACGACATCGAAGAGGTCGGCAAGACCCCTCGCCACGGCACGTTCTTCCAGATGAACGGCAACTTCTCGTTCGGCGACTACTTCAAGGAGCAGGCGATCCAGTTCGCCTGGGAGTTCCTGACGAACCCGGAGTCCGACGGCGGGCTCGGTTTCTCGCCTGACGACCTCTGGGTGACGGTCTACGAGGACGACGACGAGGCGATCGCGTTCTGGAAGCAGCACTCCACCCTGCCCGAGGAGCGAATCCAGCGACTCGGCAAGGACACGAACTACTGGTCCACCGGCCAGCCCGGACCCGCAGGTCCCTGCTCCGAGATCTTCTTCGACCGCGGGCCCGAGTACGGCATCGACGGCGGCCCGGCCACCGACGACGACCGGTACGTCGAGATCTGGAACCTCGTGTTCATGCAGTACCAGATCGCGGACGTCCGCTCGAAGTACGACTTCGAGATCACCGGCGAGCTGCCGAACAAGAACATCGACACCGGCATGGGGCTCGAGCGCGTCGCCTTCATCAAGCAGGGCGTCGACAACATGTACGAGATCGACCAGGTCCGCCCGGTCCTCGACCGCGCGTCCGAGATCTCCGGCCGCCGCTACGGCGCCGTGCACGAGGACGACGTCCGCATGCGGGTCATCGCGGACCACGTGCGCTCCGCGCTCATGCTCATCGCCGACGGTGTGAGCCCGTCGAACGAGGGCCGCGGGTACATCCTGCGTCGTCTGCTGCGCCGCACGGTCCGTGCGATGCGCCTGCTCGGGGTCGAGACCGCGACGTTCCCGGAGCTGTTCCCGGCGTCCCGCGACGCGATGCGCGACGCCTACCCCGAGGTCGCCTCCGACTACGACCGCATCGCGCGGATCGCCTACGCGGAAGAGGAGACGTTCCTCCGCACGCTCGCGCAGGGCACGACGATCCTCGACGTCGCCGTCGAGCGCGCGAAGCAGGACGGTGCGCCGTCCATCGGCGGGGACACCGCGTTCCTGCTGCACGACACCTTCGGGTTCCCGATCGACCTGACGATGGAGATGGCCGAAGAGGCCGGGGTCCACGTCGACCGGACCGCGTTCGAGACCCTGATGTCCGAGCAGCGTGCCCGGGCGAAGGCCGACGCGAAGAGCAAGAAGACCGCGATCGCCGACCTGAGCGTGTACAGCGCGTTCCGGGCGAAGGGCGAGACGGTCTTCCTCGGCTACGACGCGCTCGAGGCCGAGACGAACGTGCTCGGCATCATCGTCGGCGGCGTCAGCGTCGACCGGGCCGTGGCGGGCGACATCGCCGAGGTCGTCCTCGGCGAGACGTCGCTGTACGCCGAGTCGGGTGGCCAGGACGCCGACCAGGGAGCGATCGTCGGCAACGGCTTCGACCTCGAGGTCCTCGACGTCCAGCGTCCCGTCGCCGGCCTCTGGAGCCACACCGTCCAGGTCCGCTCGGGCGAGGTCGGCGTGGGCGACGCGGCGAGCACCGTGGTCGACGCCGAGTACCGTCGCGGCGCCACGCAGGCGCACTCCGCGACGCACCTGGTGAACGCCGCGCTCCGCGACATCCTCGGCCCCGAGGCGCTGCAGGCGGGTTCGTACAACAAGTCCGGCTACATGCGCCTCGACTTCTCGTGGTCGCAGCCGATCTCGCTCGCGACCCGTTCCGAGATCGAGGAGGTCGTCAACACCGCGATCCGCACCGACCTCGAGGTCTCGACCCGCATCATGCCCATCGACGAGGCCAAGGCGCTCGGTGCGCAGGCGCTCTTCGGTGAGAAGTACGGCGCCGAGGTCCGCATGGTCGACATCGGTGGTCCGTGGTCGCGCGAGCTCTGCGGTGGGACGCACGTCGCGTCGAGTGCCCAGATCGGACTCGTCAACCTGGTGGGGGAGTCGAGCGTCGGGTCGACCAACCGTCGTGTCGAAGCGCTCGTCGGGCTCGAGGGCTTCCGTGACCTCGCGGTCGAGCGGACGATCGTGTCGCAGCTCTCCAGCGCGCTGAAGGCCCCCCGTGCCGACCTGCCCACGCGTGTGCAGTCGCTCATGGAGGACCTCCGCACCGCGCAGAAGCGGATCGCCGAGTTCGAGTCGGCGAACCTGCAGCAACGGGTCCCGTCGATCGCACGGACCGCGACGACCGTCGGCACGACCACCGTCGTGGCCGAGACCGTCGACGGCCTGCAGTCCGGCGACGACCTGCGCTCGCTGGCGACCGGTGTCCGTGCGCAGCTCGGTGACGGCGCTGCCGTCGTCGTGCTCGGTGCCGTGGTGAGCGGGAAGCCGATCGTGATCGTCGCGACGAACGACGCGGCGCGTTCCGCGGGCGTCCAGGCGGGTCCGCTCGCCAAGGAGGCCGCCGGTGTGCTCGGTGGCGGCGGCGGCGGCAAGCCGGACCTGGCCCAGGGCGGCGGCACCGACCCGGCTGCGCTCCCGGCTGCGCTCCGCGCCGTGACCGCTCGGATCGCGGGCTGATCGTGGCGATCCGGTCCGGGCGGCGGCTCGGCGTGGACGTCGGCCGCGCCCGGATCGGGATCGCCGTGTGCGACCGCGACGGGTTGCTGGCGACGCCGGTCGAGACCGTGCGCCGCGACGACTCGACCGACCTGCGTCGGATCCTCGAGATCGCGGACGAGTACGACGTGCTCGAGCTCGTCGTCGGACTGCCCCTGTCGATGTCCGGCGGCGACACCGCGTCGACCGAGGACGCCCGGGCGTTCGCCGCCCGGATCGCCGAGCACCGCCCGGTCCGGCTGGTCGACGAACGGCTGTCCACGGTGACCGCGCAACGCGGCCTGCACCAGGCCGGCAAGAACACGAAGAAGTCGCGGTCCGTGATCGACCAAGCGGCCGCTGTTATCATTCTGCAACACGCGCTCGACCACGAACGCAGTGCCGGTGCCCCTCCGGGCACCACGCTTCCCTGACAGGGCAACCCACCGCGACCCGGCTGCCCTTCCGTCACCCGAGGACGACGGTGCCCAGGCGGAGTTCCCGACCGAGAGACCGAGAACCGTTGGCAGACGATCTGGACTGGAACGCGATCATCGCGCCCGGCAACGAAGCCGAGCGGCGGAAGACCACTTCCGACCGCGCAGCAGGTACCGATGACCGTGACGACTCCGCGCGGGTGACCCCGCAGCCGGACCGTCCGATGTCCCGCCGCGAGGCTCGGGCGCACGAAGCGGAACGCGCTCGTCGCGACGCCGCCCCCGGGCCCGACTCCGAGCAGACACCCGAGGAGGCCGCCGCCGCTGCCGACCGCATGGACCCCGACTCGACCGCTCCGCGCGAGCAGCCGGCACCGGAGCCCGTTCGACCGCAGCAGGCGGCCCCCGAACTCCATCCCGAGGTCGCCGCGCTGCTGACCGGCGAGGTGCCCTCGGCGCCCGCCGCCGGCGGAGCCGGGTCCGACGGGCCCGACGGTACCGACGACGCCGGGCGCACCGGTGGCGGTGGAGCCCCGGGAGGCGGCGGACGTGGTGGCCGTGGCGGACGCGGGGGAGCCTCCAGGCCGCCGCGCGAACCGCGCCCGAAGCGCCGACGCGGGCCGCTCATCGCCGGCATCGTGATCGTCGCCGTGGTCGTGGCCGGCGGGGTGAGCGCGTACGCGTTCGCCGCCCCGAAGATCCAGCAGATCGTCGCCGCGGTCAGCGGCTCGACCGAACCGGACGACTACACCGGCTCCGGCAAGGCCAAGGTCACCATCACGATCAAGCAGGGCGACATCGGCGAGAACGTCGCCGCGACGTTGCAGCGCAGCGGGGTCGTGAAGGACTCGAAGGTCTTCTACAAGCTGCTGCTGGCGTCGCCCGACGTGCAGTTCCAGCCCGGTTCGTACTCGCTGAAGAAGCAGATGAGCTCGAAGTCGGCCCTGGCCGCGCTGCAGGACGAGAAGAACCGCGTGCAGGCCTCGATCGTGATCCCCGAGGGCACCGCGCTGGCGGACATCGAGGCCGGCATGGTCTCGAAGGCCGGGCTCACCAAGGCCGAGGTCGCCAAGGCCGCGAAGGACCTGTCCGCGTACGACCTGCCGTCCGGCGTCACCACGCTCGAGGGCTGGCTGTTCCCCGCGACGTACCCGATCAACCCGGGGTGGACCGCGGAGCAGTACTTCGGGTCGATGGTCGACACGATGAAGGAGCACCTGGCCGCCGCCGGCGTCAAGGAGGCCGACCAGGAGCACGTCATCGTGTTCGCATCGCTCGTGCAGAAGGAAGCCGGCCTCGCCGCCGACTACCCGAAGGTCGCGCGGGTGTTCCAGAACCGGCTCGACCAGGGCATGCGCCTGCAGTCCGACGCCACCGTCGCCTACGGCACCGGCAACACCCACACCGTCACGACGACCGACGCAGAACGCGCCGACGAGTCGAACGCGTACAACACGTACGTGCACGAGGGGCTGCCGCCGGCACCGATCTCGAACCCCGGGGACATCGCCATCAAGGCCGTGACGAACGAGGCCCCGGGCAAGTGGCTGTACTTCGTGACGGTGAACCTGGAGACCGGCGAGACGGTGTTCTCGAACACCTACGACGAGCACCTCGTCGCCGTGAAGCAGTTCCAGGCGTGGCTCCGGGCGCACCCCGACTACCAGTAGGGCGGCGACGTCGCACAGCGGTGCGCTGTGGGAGGATTGCAGCATGCTTCGTTGGTTGACTGCTGGTGAGTCCCACGGACCCGAACTGATCGCGATGCTCGAGGGCCTGCCCGCGGGTGTCCCGGTGTCGTTCGAGTCCATCCGTACCGATCTCGCGCGCCGCAAGCTCGGCTACGGTCGAGGCTCGCGCATGAAGTTCGAACAGGACGAGCTGCACGTGTCCGGCGGTGTCCGGCACGGGTTCTCGCTCGGCAGCCCGATCGCGATCCGGATCGGCAACACCGAGTGGCCGAAGTGGGTCGAGGTCATGAACCCCGAGCCGGTCGAGTCCACCGAGATGTCGCGTGGCCGCAGCGCCCCGTTGACCCGCCCGCGTCCGGGCCACGCCGACCTGGTCGGCATGCAGAAGTACGGCTTCGACGAGGCTCGCCCGATCCTCGAGCGCGCGAGCGCCCGTGAGACCGCGGCCCGCGTCGCGCTCGGCGCCGTCGCGAAGTCCTTCCTCGCCGAACTCGGCATGCGGTCGGTCGCGCACACCCTGCAGGTCGGCACGGTCCGCGTGCCGGACGGCACCGACCTGCCGCTCCCCGACGACGTCGACCGTCTCGACGACGACCAGCTGCGCTGCTTCGACGCCGACACCTCCGCGCGCATGGTGACCGAGGTCGAGGCCGCGAAGAAGGACGGCGACACCCTTGGTGGCGTCGTCGAGGTGCTGTTCTACGGTGTTCCGCCGGGGCTCGGCTCGCACGTGCAGTGGGACCGTCGGCTCGACGCCCGTCTGGCCGCGGCGATCATGGGCATCCAGGCGATCAAGGGCGTCGAGGTCGGCGACGGCTTCGCGACCGCTGGTCGTCGCGGCTCCGCGGCCCACGACGAGCTCTACCGCGAGGACGGCGAGATCTACCGCACGAGCGACCGCGCCGGCGGCACCGAGGGCGGCATGTCCACGGGCACCGTCCTGCGCGTCCGTGCCGGCATGAAGCCGATCGCGACCGTGCCGCACGCGCTGCACACCGTCGACGTCGTCTCGGGCGAGGACGCCTCGGCGCACCACCAGCGGTCCGACGTCTGCGCGGTCCCGGCCGCCGGCGTCGTGGCCGAGGCGATGGTGGCGCTCGTGCTCGCCGACGCCGTGCTCGAGAAGTTCGGTGGCGACAACGTCGTCGAGACCAAGCGCAACCTCGACGCCTACCTCGCGTCGATCCCGGAGACGCTCCGCACCCGTCGGACGGAGCCGGCGGCACCGGCCGACGCGTCGTGAGCACGAACGGCGGCGGCGCCGCGCCCGGCGACGTCCCGTCCGGCGGTGCCGCGCGAGGTCTGGCTGCGCCCGTCGTCGTGATCGGCCCGATGGGCGCCGGCAAGTCCAGCGTCGGCAAGCGCGTCGCGAAGGCGCTGGGCGTGCCGTTCACCGACACCGACCGGGTCATCGTCCGCGAGCACGGACCGATCCCCGGCATCTTCGCGGACCGTGGTGAGCCGGCCTTCCGTGCCCTCGAAGCCGACGCCGTCCGGACCGCCCTCGGCACCGGGGGCGTGATCGCAGTCGGCGGCGGAGCGGTGACGCACGCCGCCACCCGCGAGGCACTGTCCGGCGCCCGCATCGTCCTGCTCACCGTCTCGCCCGAGGCCGTCGCCGAGCGGATCGCCGGCTCGGACCGGCCCCTGCTCGCGAACGGCGGCATCGACGCCTGGCAGACGATCATGGACGAGCGAGCGGCGACCTACGCCGAGCTCGCGCACGTCGTCGTCGACACCTCGCGCCGTCCGATGTCCCGGGTGGTCGACGAGGTCGTCACCTGGCTGCGGAGCGACAGCAGCGCCCCCACCACCGAAGGAGCACCGTGACCGACCCGATCCTGCCCGCAGGCACCACCGAGATCCGCGTCGGCGGTGACGACGGCTACGTGGTGGCGGTCGGTTCGGGCCTGCTCGCCTCGCTGCCCGCGATCCTCGGCCCCCGCGTCGCCAAGGTCCTCATCGTGCACGCCCCGACCCTCGGTGCGCGGGCGAACGACCTGCGCGACCTGCTCGTCGACGCCGGCCTCGAAGCCCTCATCGCCGAGGTGCCGGACGCCGAGGCCGCCAAGCGCATCGAGGTCGCGTCGTTCTGCTGGCAGATCATGGGCCAGTCCGACTTCACCCGCACCGACGCCGTCATCGGCCTCGGCGGCGGTGCCGTCACCGACCTGGCGGGCTTCGTCGCGGCGACGTGGCTGCGCGGGGTGCCGTACGTGTCGGTGCCGACGAGCGTGCTCGGCATGGTGGACGCCAGCGTGGGCGGGAAGACCGGCATCAACACGAACGAGGGCAAGAACCTCGTCGGTTCCTTCTCCGCCCCGCGCGCGGTGGTCGCCGACCTCGACCTCGTCCGCACCCTGCCGCGCAACGAGATCCTCACCGGCTTCGCCGAGATCGTGAAGGCCGGGTTCATCGCCGTGCCGGAGATCCTGGACATCATCGAGTCCGACGTCGCCCGCGTCACCGACCCGACGTCGCCGGAGTTCCGCCGCGTGGTCGAACTCGCCATCGCCCTGAAGGCCGAGGTCGTGTCCGACGACTTCACCGAGCAGGGACGACGCGAGATCCTGAACTACGGTCACACGCTCGGGCACGCCATCGAGCACGCGGAGCGGTACCAGTGGCGGCACGGTGCTGCGGTGTCGGTCGGCATGGTGTTCGCCGCCGAGCTCGCACGCCTGACGGGCCACCTCGACGACGCGACCGTGGACCGGCACCGGGCGATCCTGGACTCCCTGGACCTGCCGACGTCGTACGGTCTCGGCCGGTGGCAGGGCCTCCTCGCCGCGATGCGTCGCGACAAGAAGGCCCGTGCTGGCATGCTCCGCTTCATCATCCTCGACGGTGTCGGCAAGCCGGTGATCCTCGAGGGCCCCGAGGACCACCTGCTGTTCACCGCCTACCAAGAGGTCGGCGTCTAGTACTTCTGCACGCCCAGGTGGTCGCGCAGGTGCGGTCCGGTGTACTCGGTCCGGTGCAGTCCGCGGCGCTGCAGCTCCGGCACGACCTTCTGGGTGAAGTCCTCGACCCCGGCCGGGAAGTGCGTCGGCACCGCCAGGAACCCGTCGCACGCCCCGGCCTCCGACCACGCCTGCATGGTGTCGGCGATCGTCGACGGTGACCCGATCATCTTCCGGTAGCTGCCCTCGGCGAAGTACCGGGCGGTCTCGATGACGGACAGCCCCTGTTGCCGTGACACCGCCATGATCGCTGCCCGGTGCGACTTGCCGGCGTTCGACTCGGGCAGCTCCGGCACGGGCGCGTCGAGGTCGAACTGCCGGAAGTCGACGCCACCGGCGAGGGGCTTCAGGTTGCTCAGTGCCAGGTCGTCGGGGATCAACGCCATCATCCGGTCGGCGAGGTCGCGTGCGTCCTGGTCGGTGTCGCCGACGATCGGGGTCATCCCGACGAGCACCTTGACGTGGTCGGGGTCGCGGCCGAACCGTTCGGCGCGCGCTCGGATGTCGTCGCGGAACGCGCGGCTCTCGTCCGGGTCGGACTGCAGGGTGAACACGACGTCGGCGGTGCGCGCCGCGAGTGCGCGGCCCGGCTCCGACGCACCCGCCTGGAACACGACGGGCCGTCCCTGCGGACTCCGACCCGTCGTCAGCGGTCCTCGCACGCGGAAGTGCTCGCCGTCGTGCTGCAGGAACCGCATCTTCTCGATGTCGAAGTAAGTGCCGGACTCCTTGTCGCGCACGATCGCGTCCGGGTCCCACGAGTCCCAGAGCCCGGTGACGACGTCGACGAACTCGCTCGCCCGCTCGTACCGGGCGGCGTGCTGCACGTGGGCGTCGAGTCCGAAGTTCTGGGCTTCGTCCTCGTTGAAGGACGTCACGAGGTTCCACCCCGCGCGGCCCTTGCTGATGTGGTCGAGGGTCGAGAACCGCCGCGCGAGGTTGTAGGGGTCGTTGAAGGTCGTGGTCGACGTCGCTGCGAGACCCAGGTGCGTGGTCCGCATCGCCAGGGCGGGCAGGAGCATCGTCGGGTCGAAGTGGATCGAGCGGGGGTTCGCGGCACCGTAGGTGTCATCGGCCAAGATGTCGTTGCTGCGCCGGACTGCGGCCTGGTCCTCGAAGAACAGGGCGTCGAGCTTCGCCGCCTCGGCGAGTTCGGCGGCGCGGACGTAGTGGTCGATGCCGAGGTCGAGCTCGGGGACGGCGTCCGGCAGGCGCCAGGCGCCGAGGTGGTAGCCGGGGAACAGGAACATTGCGAGGTGGATCGTGGTCACGGGGGTCCTCTCGGAGGGGACGGTGCAGCAGGTGGGTGGGTGCCTCCGGCGGACGGCCAGGAGGCTCGGAGCAAGGTGCGCGGATCGGCGCGGCTCGGCGAGACGGCGCGCTCCAGGGCACGTGGACCGCCCGGCGGATCGGCGCGCGGCGGTCAGACGGACGAACGGTCGGTCGGACGGCCGTCAGTGTCCGTGCGCGATGGCGCCGCGGGGCCAGCAGCGGGACGCAGCGGTCGCGTGGTGTGCCGTCATCGTCGCCCCCTGTCGCCCGTGCTCGTGTCGCGTTCTCCCACCGGCTCGAGCCGGTGGTGGACGACGCTACGGGCGCGGTGTTTCGGCATCGTTTCGATCGGGAAACACCGTCGAAACGATGCGCCGTTAGCGTCGCCGCATGTCTGCAGCAGCCCTCGCCCCGTTCCCGACCGAGCTCCGTGTCGGCGTCCCCGACTGGCTCCGCGACGCGCAGGCCGCTGCTCCGGAACACCTCGGCACCCGTGCGGAGCGGTTCGCGCTCGTGAACGCCCTCGCCGAACGGAACGTCGAGGAGGGCACCGGCGGTCCGTTCGCGGCGGCCGTCGTCGACGAGGACACCGGCGCGGTCGTCGCCCTCGGGGTGAACCTGGTGCTGCACACCAACCTGTCGTCGATGCACGCCGAGGTCGTCACCCTCGGACTCGCACAGGCTCGGACGGGGGCCTGGAACCTCGGCCGTGACGTCGGCCACCGGCGTGTGCTCGTGGTGAACGCCCAACCGTGCGTGATGTGCCTCGGGGCCCTGCTGTGGTCGGGGGTCTCCGCGCTGGAGTTCGCCGCCGACGGAGCCACGGTCGAGCGGATCACGGGCTTCGACGAGGGCCCGGTGCCGGGGGACTGGCGTGAGCAGCTCGTTGCTCGGGGGATCGACGTGCACCAGGAGCACGGCACCGGTGCCGAGACGGCGCTCGAGCGCTACCGCGACCTGGTCGAGTCGGGTGCCACCGCGCGCTACAACGGCAGCGGCGCCTGACCCGGCGTCAGCGCAACACCCGCCGCGTCCGTCGCCACCACCACTTGACCTGCATCGACACGGTGAGGACGCCGGTCCGCTGCCATTCCCGGAACTCCGCGACGGTGGCTCCGTTGTCCCACGCGAAGAGCACGTCGTCGTCCGCGTCCACGTCGGGCGCATCCGGCAAGGGTCGCAAGATCGGCATCAGGTGGACTCCTCTTCCTCAGGGTGGACGTGATCGGCGGCGGTTCGCCTCCGGAGTGCACGAGTGGCGAGCCGTCGGTCCGCCTTCGACCACCACCGTACGGTCTCGAGTTCCCGGAGCACAGTTCTCGAAATGTCGTATGCACCGCCGCCTCGTGGCTGGGCGAGCGACCAGGTGAACCGCTTCCAGGCGTGTTCTCGATCGGTCGTCCGCCGGCTCTGGAACGCCCCGAACCAGCTGACGACCGCCGCCACGATCGCCGCGCCGGCGGCGATGCACGCCGCGACCAGTGCTGTCTCCATTGGGCAAGCCTGCGGCAGTGGGCGCGACCCGACGCGACACGCGAGCCGACCTGTGGATGCCGGACCGCGCCTCCCGGCCTGTGCACGACAACCGGCGCACCCGGCGGACCCAGCAGCGGGGAGCAGACTGACGACGTGCCCAACCCACCCCGACTGAGCGACCTGTCCGGCTCGCAGGAGGCCGACACCGGCACCCTCCGGTCCCGCGGCCGCCGGTTCACCGAACTGCTGTCGATCGCGAGACGCCACCGCCTCGTCCCGTTCCGTCGCCTCGACTTCTCGCACGACCCGGCCACCGCCGACCTGCGCCGCAGCCAGGCCGAGCACCTGCGCCGTGCGCTCGAGGAAGCGGGCGGCGGGTTCGTGAAGATGGGCCAGCTGCTCTCCACCCGTGACGACCTGCTGCCGGAGGAGTGGACCGAGGGCCTCGCCCACCTGCAGCGCAACGTCACCGCCGCCCCCGCCGACCAGGTGCTCGCCCTGCTCGAACAGGAACTCGGCGCACCGGTCGACCAGGTCTTCGCGTCCTTCGACCCGGTGCCCGTCGCCGCGGCCTCGATCGCCCAGGTCCACCGCGCCCGCCTGCCCGACGGCACCGCGGTCGCGGTCAAGGTGCAGCGTCCCGGCATCGACGCCGCCGTCCGCCGCGACGTCGACATCGCGCTCCGTGTCGTCCGCTTCATGGCGCGATGGTCGACCGAGGCCCGGCAGGTCGGCGTGCAGGACGTGGCCGCGCAGTACGCCGACGACCTGGTCCGCCAGGTCGACTTCGTCTCCGAGCTGCGGAACCTCACCGCCCTGCGTGCCGCACAGGCCCGCAGTGCCCGTCCGGACGAGGTCCGTTTCCCGGACCCGTACCCGGACCTGTCCGGGCGCCGCGTGCTCGTGATGGAGTTCCTGGAGGGCGACACGCTCAGCGCGATCCGCGCCGAGCGCGCGGACCGCGACCTCGACGGCCCGATGCGCGCGATCCTGCGGGCGTTCCTGCGACAGGTCGTCTTCGACGGCTTGTACCACGCCGACCTGCACCCCGGGAACGTTCTGGTGCTGCCCGACGGGCGGCCCGCGTTGATCGACTTCGGATCGGTCGGGAGGCTCGACCCGACCCTCCGGGACACGGTCCAGGACCTGCTGGTCGCCTACCTGCAGGACGACACCTCGCGGATCGCCGATGCGGTCCTGCGGATGGCACCGGTGCGCGACGCGCACGACGAGCCAGACTTCCGTCGGGACATCGCGCGCTTCGTCGCGGACGAGCTCGGACCGGGCGCGCGCATCGGCGTCGAGACCGTCGACGACGCCGTCGAGGTGTTCGGGCGGTACCGGCTCAAAGCGCCGCCGGACTTCGTCGCCGCCGCGCGGGCGCTGGCGATCTTCGAGGGCACGCTCCGGACGCTCGCGCCCTCGTTCGACCTGCTCGAGGAGTCCCGCGGGCTCGCCCGTGAGCAGATCACCGACCAGCTGCGCCCCGGCAAGCTGCGCGACCTGGCGGCGAAGGAGCTGATCGGCGTCGTCTCCGCGGCCCGACGACTGCCGCGCCGGGTCGACCGGATCGGCGAGGCGATCGAGACGGGCAAGTTCACCGTCAACATCCGGCTCTTCGCGGACCGCCGCGACCGCGAACTCGTGTCCGGCATGATCCGGCGCATCCTGCTCGTGCTGCTCGGCGCCGGTGCCGGCATCCTGGCGATCGTCTACCTGGCACTGCCCGCCCGACTGGACGCGGCGATCTCGACCGCGGTGGCCGGGGCACTGCTCGGGGGAGCGGCCGTGGTGTTGCTCGGCTGGGCCGCGATCGACTCCTGGCGCGCCCGGCGACGGCGCTGATGGCGACGGTCGGGCGTCCGCTACACTCGTCCGGGGCCAGCGCGGCCCGCAGACCTTTCACAACACGACCGAACGGGACACCGAAGACTCATGGCCAGTACCACTGACATCAAGAACGGCGCCGTTCTCATCATCGACGGCCAGCTGTGGTCGGTCGTGGAGTTCCAGCACGTCAAGCCCGGCAAGGGTGGCGCGTTCGTCCGCACCAAGCTGAAGAACGTCGTCTCCGGCAAGGTCGTCGACCGCACCTTCAACGCCGGTGCGAAGATCGACACCGCCGTGGTCGACCGCCGCGACTACCAGTTCCTCTACGAGGACGGCGACTCGTACGTGTTCATGGACACCGACACCTACGACCAGATCCCGGTCTCGGCGACGGTCGTCGGCGACGCGAAGAACTACCTGCTCGAGTCCGCGATGGTCACCATCGCGATGAACGAGGGCAACCCGCTCTACGTCGAGCTCCCGACGTCGATCGTGACCGAGGTCGAGACCGAGCCGGGCCTGCAGGGCGACCGCTCCTCCGGTGGCACCAAGGACGCGACCATCATCGCGACCGGCCACCGCATCCAGGTCCCGCTGTACCTCGAGAGCGGCACCACGGTGAAGATCGACACGCGCGACGGCAGCTTCCTCGGCCGCGTCAACTCCTAGGCGACGTCCGTATGAGTGCTCGTTCGAAGGCCCGCAAGCGCGCCCTCGACATGCTGTACGTGGCCGAGGTGCGTGAGCTCCCGATCACGGACGTCCTGGCGACCGAGACCGTCCGTCACCTGGACCAGCCCGAGCGTGCCTCGAGCTGGGACTACGCACGGCAGATCGTGACGGGCGTCGATGACGCCCGCCACGAGATCGACTCCGTCATCATCGACCACGCCCAGGGGTGGTCGATCGCCCGGATGCCGGTGCTCGACCGCTGCATCCTGCGGATGGCCGTCTGGGAGCTCCGGTTCAACCCGGAGGTGCCGGACGCCGTCGCGATCGCCGAGGCCGTCGAGCTCGCCCAGTCGCTCTCGACCGAGGACTCCGCGGGCTTCGTGAACGGTGTCCTCGGAGCCGTCGCCGGCGGTCGTGCACCGTCCGGTCGGACGGTCGCAGGGGACCAGGAGTCCCGCTAGGCTTGTGCACGTCAGCATCCTTTAATGCCGTCCAGTGAGGCGGGGAAGGGGGTCGACGTGGGTACCAGAACGGTCCTGCAGCAACCCGACATCACGCGCGCTCTGACGCGCATCGCACACGAGATCCTCGAGGCCAACCACGGCGGCTCGGACCTCGTCCTCCTGGGCATCCCGACCCGGGGCGCCGTGCTCGCCGAACGGCTGGGCCGCGTCCTGGCGGACATCGAGCCCGAGTGGCAGTCCGCGCGGGCCGGCATCGGATCCGAACGGGTCGGCACGCTCGACGTGACCATGCACCGGGACGACCTCGGGCACGGCATCGGTCGTGCCCCGCACCGCACGGTGATCCCCGCCGGCGGCATCGACGGCAAGGTCGTCGTGCTCGTCGACGACGTCCTGTACTCCGGTCGCACGGTCCGGGCAGCGCTCGACGCCCTGCAGGGGATCGGCCGGCCGCGCGCCGTCCGGCTCGCCGTGCTCGTCGACCGCGGCCACCGCGAGCTGCCGATCCGCGCGGACCACGTGGGCAAGAACCTGCCGACCGCCTCGGACGAGCGGGTCACCCTGCACCTGTCCGAGACCGACGGCGACGACACCGTGTTCATCGAGCAGGGGGTGGCGTGATGCGGCACCTGCTCTCCACCGCCGACCTGTCGCGCGACCAGGCCGTGCACATCCTCGACGTCGCCGAGGAGATGGCCGAGGTCAACACGCGCGAGGTCCGGAAGCTCCCGGCCCTGCGCGGCAAGACCGTCGTGAACCTGTTCTTCGAGGACTCGACCCGCACGCGCATCTCGTTCGAGGCCGCGGCGAAGCGCCTGTCGGCCGACGTCATCAACTTCGCGGCCAAGGGCTCGAGCGTCTCCAAGGGCGAGTCCCTCAAGGACACCGTGCAGACCCTCGGCGCGATGGGCATCGACGGCATCGTGATGCGGCACGGCTCGTCCGGTGCGCCGCGCGTGCTGGCCGACGCCGACTGGATCGACGTCCCCGTGGTGAACGCCGGCGACGGCACGCACGAGCACCCGACGCAGGCGCTGCTCGACGCCTTCACCATGCGCCGTCGCCTGCACGGTGCCGGGTCGCGTGGACAGGGCCTCGACGGCGTCCGGGTCCTGATCGTCGGCGACGTGCTGCACAGCCGCGTCGCCCGGTCGAACGCGTGGCTGCTCCGGACCCTCGGCGCGAGCGTGACCTTCGCCGCACCGCCGACGCTCCTGCCCGCGACGACGACGCCGTTCGGAGCCGCGGTGCACCACGACCTCGACGCCGCCCTGGCCGAGGACCCGGACGTCGTCATGACGCTCCGGATCCAGCAGGAGCGGATGGACGACGCGTTCTTCCCGAACCCGCGCGAGTACACGCGGCACTGGGGCCTGACGGCTGCGCGGTTCGCGCGGCTGTCCGAGCGCACACTGATCATGCACCCCGGTCCGATGAACCGCGGGCTGGAGATCGCCGGCGTCGCTGCCGACGACCCCCGTTCCACCGTGGTCGAGCAGGTCGAGAACGGCGTCTCGGTCCGCATGGCGGTCCTCTACCTGGCCCTGACCGGCACCGAACCGAAGGAGTCCGCAGCATGACCGCTCACCTGATCCGCGGCGCGCAGCTGGTCGACGGCTCGCGCGCCGACATCCGACTGCAGGACGGCCGCATCACGGCGATCGGCTCCGGCGTGGACGCGAGCGGTGCCACGGTCGTCGACGCCGACGGGCTCATCGCCCTGCCGGGTCTCGTCGACCTGCACACCCACCTGCGCGAGCCCGGTCACGAAGAATCCGAGACGGTCCTCACCGGCTCGCGCGCCGCGGCGGCCGGAGGCTTCACCGCCGTCAACGCGATGGCGAACTCGAGCCCGGTCGCCGACACCGCCGGGGTCGTCGAGCAGGTGCAGGCACTCGGCGACGACGCCGGCTACGTCACGGTCCGCCCGATCGGCGCGGTGTCGCAGGGGCTGCAGGGCACGCACCTGTCCGAGATCGGTGCCATGGCGACGAGCAGGGCGAAGGTCCGGGTCTTCTCGGACGACGGCTCGTGCGTGTCCGACCCGCTCCTCATGCGCCGCGCACTCGAGTACATCAAGGGCTTCGGCGGGGTGCTCGCGCAGCACGCGCAGGAACCCCGACTCACCATCGGCGCGCAGATGAACGAGGGCCGGCTGTCGTCGGAGCTCGGCCTCGCGGGCTGGCCGGCCGTGGCGGAAGAGGCGATCATCGCCCGTGACGTCCTGCTCGCCGACCACGTCGGCGCACGACTGCACGTCTGCCACGTGTCGACCGCCGGCAGCGTCGAGGTCATCCGCTGGGCCAAGTCCCGCGGCATCGACGTCACCGCCGAGGTCACCCCGCACCACCTCGTGCTCACCGAGGACCTCATCGCCGGGCACGACGGCGCCCCCGGGTACGACGCCCGCTACAAGGTGAACCCGCCGCTCCGGGCACGCGAGGACGTCGACGCCCTGCGCGCAGCCCTGGCCGACGGCACCATCGACATCGTCGCGACCGACCACGCACCCCACACCGCCGAGGCGAAGTGCTGCGAGTGGCCCGCGGCGGCGAACGGCATGGTCGGCCTCGAGTCGGCGCTCAGCGTCGTGCAGTCCGCCGTCGTCGCGTCGGGCCAGCTCGACTGGGCCGACGTCGCCCGGGTCCTGTCCGAGGCGCCCGCACGCATCGGCCAAGTCGAGGGCCACGGTCAGCGCATCGCCGAGGGCGCGCCCGCCGAGATCACGCTCTACGACCCGACGGCCAGCCGCGAGTTCGCGGTCGCCGACCTCGCCGGACAGTCGCAGAACTCGCCGTACCTCGGCATGACGCTGCCCGGCCGGGTCGTCGCCACGTTCCACCTGGGGGCGCCGACGGTGCTCGACGGCCGCCTCGTCGACGCCGACACCGTCGCCGCGCACGCCGCTGCGCTCCGGACGGGGGCGCGCGCATGAGCGGCGACGCCGCGCGCTGGTTGCTCGGCGGGGTGATCCTGCTCGCGGTGGCCGCGCTGTTCGTCGCCATGGCGCGCACCTGGCGGACGCGGACCAGGAAGCAAGCGGAATCCGTGCCTCCCGTCCCCGTCCCGACCACGATCGGACCGGCAGTCGGGTCCTGGGACGGTTTCTCCGTCGCGACGACCCGTGCCGACCAGCCGCTGGAACGCATCACCGCCGGCGGACTCGGGTTCCGGGGTCGCGGCGGCGTGCGCGTCCACGCGACCGGTGTGGTCCTGCGACTCGCCGGCGCGGACGACCGCTGGATCGCACGTGCTGCGGTCCGCGGTGCCGACCGCTCGACGTGGGCGATCGACCGGGTGGTCGAGCCCGGGGGACTGGTCCGTCTGCGATGGACGGCGACCGGCGCCGCAGGTGCGACGGACCTCGACACGTACTTCCGGTTCCCGGAGGGCGACGCAGCCGCGCTGCTCGCCCTGCAGGGACTGACCGAGACCGGGCCGCAGGCGACTGCGGCCGATGCCCCGCGAACCGCGGGCGAAGGGAAGAAAGCATGACACGCGAACGGGCCGTCCTGGTCCTCGAAGACGGCACCCGGTACGACGGCTGGGCCTACGGCGCCCGCGGGCGCACGCTCGGCGAGGTGGTCTTCGCGACCGGCATGACCGGCTACCAGGAGACGCTGACCGATCCGTCCTACGCCGGCCAGATCGTGGTGCAGACCGCACCGCACATCGGCAACACCGGCGTCAACGACGAGGACCCCGAGTCCCGTCGCATCTGGGTCGCTGGGTACGTGGTGCGCGACCCCAGCCGCGTGGTCTCGAACCACCGCGCGAACGCGTCGCTCGACGACCACCTGGTGCGCGACGGCATCGTCGGGATCTCCGGCATCGACACCCGCGCCCTCACGCGCCGGATCCGCGACGCCGGCGCCATGAAGGGCGGCGTGTTCAGCGGCGCCGACGCGACGCTGTCGGAGTCGGAGCAGCTGGACGCCGTCCGGTCGCAGGCCACGATGGCCGGCGCGAGCTTCTCGGCGATCGTGTCCACCCCGGAGACCTACGTCGTGCCGGCCGAGGGCGAGCAGATCGGCCGGCTGGCCGTGCTCGACCTGGGCGTGAAGGCGTCGACCACCCGCTACCTCGCCCAGCGCGGGTTCGAGGTGCACGTCGTCCCGCAGGACATCTCCGCTGCGGCGCTCGAGGAGCTCGCACCGGACGCCCTGTTCTACTCGAACGGCCCCGGCGACCCCGCCGCGTCGGACGCCCAGGTCGAACTGCTGCAGGGCAGCCTGCGGACCGGGCGCCCGTTCTTCGGCATCTGCTTCGGCAACCAGCTGCTCGGCCGCGCGCTCGGCTTCGGCACCTACAAGCTGCCCTTCGGTCACCGCGGCATCAACCAGCCGGTGCTCGACACCACCACGGGCAAGGTCGAGATCACGAGCCAGAACCACGGCTTCGCGGTCGACGCTCCCCTGGGGCAGGTCCTCGAGTCGCCGGCCGGGTTCGGCCGCGTCGAGGTCTCGCACTACTCGCTGAACGACGACGTGGTCGAGGGCCTGCGGGCGCTCGACGTGCCCGCGTTCAGCGTGCAGTACCACCCCGAGGCCGCCGCTGGTCCGCACGACAGCATGTACCTCTTCGACCGGTTCGCGGACCTGGTGCGCGCGCGACGTGACGGGGAGCCGCTCGACGCGGCCACCGCCGACGCGACCACTCCCGCAGCAGACATCACCAAGGAAGCGAACTGATGCCCAAGCGCGCAGACATCAACTCCGTCCTCGTCATCGGTTCCGGCCCGATCGTCATCGGTCAGGCCGCCGAGTTCGACTACTCCGGCACCCAGGCGTGCCGTGTCCTCCGCGCCGAGGGCGTCCGGGTCATCCTCGTCAACCCGAACCCGGCGACGATCATGACCGACCCCGACTTCGCCGACGCGACCTACATCGAGCCGATCACGAACGCGTGCCTCGAGGAGATCATCCGCATCGAGAAGCCGGACGCCGTCCTGCCGACGCTGGGCGGCCAGACCGCCCTGAACGCGGCGATCGCGCTCGACGAGGCCGGCATCCTCGAGAAGCACGGCGTCGAGCTCATCGGTGCCAAGGTGGACGCCATCCAGCGCGGTGAGGACCGCCAGCTCTTCAAGGAGCTCGTGCTCGAGTCCGGCGCCGACGTGGCCCGGAGCCACATCGCCCACACGCTGGACGAGGCGAAGGAGTTCGCGAAGGACCTCGGCTACCCGCTCGTCGTCCGCCCGTCCTTCACCATGGGTGGTCTCGGTTCGGGCTTCGCGTACGACGAAGCCGAGCTCGTCCGCTTCGTCGGCGACGGGCTGCAGTCCAGCCCGACGACCGAGGTCCTGCTCGAGGAATCGATCCTCGGCTGGAAGGAGTACGAGCTCGAGCTGATGCGCGACAACTACGACAACACCGTCGTCATCTGCTCCATCGAGAACGTCGACCCGGTCGGCGTGCACACCGGCGACTCGATCACCGTCGCCCCGGCGCTCACGCTCACCGACCGCGAGTACCAGAACATGCGCAACATCGGCATCGACATCATCCGTCGCGTCGGTGTCGACACCGGTGGTTGCAACATCCAGTTCGCCGTCGACCCGTCGAACGGCCGCCTGATCGTCATCGAGATGAACCCGCGCGTCTCCCGCTCGTCGGCGCTGGCCTCGAAGGCCACGGGCTTCCCGATCGCGAAGATCGCCGCGAAGCTCGCCATCGGGTACCGCCTGGACGAGATCCAGAACGACATCACGAAGGTCACCCCGGCCAGCTTCGAGCCGACGCTCGACTACGTGGTCGTGAAGACCCCGCGCTTCGCGTTCGAGAAGTTCCCCGCGGCGGACGCCACGCTCACCACGACGATGAAGAGCGTCGGCGAGGCGATGGCCATCGGCCGCAACTACGCGACGGCGCTGCAGAAGTCGCTGCGCTCGCTCGAGAAGCGCGGCTCGAGCTTCCACTGGGACACCCCGGCGTCGGAGCTCGACAAGGACGCCCTGCTCGCGAAGTCGTCCATCCCCACCGACGGCCGGATCGTCACGGTGCAGCAGGCCTTGGTCGCCGGCGCCACCGCCGACGAGGTCTTCGAAGCCACGAAGATCGACCCGTGGTTCATCGACCAGATCGTGCTCATCAACGAGGTCGCCGCCGAGGTCGCGGCCGCCGACGAGCTCGACGCGGACACCATCCGCTGGGCCAAGGAGCACGGATTCAGCGACACCCAGATCGCGGCGCTGCGCAGCACCCCGGAGCACCCGGTCAGCGAGCAGCAGGTCCGCGACGACCGGCACGCCCTCGGCATCCGCCCCGTCTTCAAGACCGTCGACACCTGCGCCGGCGAGTTCCCGGCCCTGACGCCGTACCACTACTCGTCGTACGACGCCGAGACCGAGGTGGTCGCGAGCGACCGCAAGAAGGTCGTCATCCTGGGCTCCGGCCCGAACCGCATCGGCCAGGGCGTCGAGTTCGACTACTCCTGCGTGCACGCGTCCTTCGCGCTGAGCGACGCCGGGTTCGAGACGATCATGATCAACTGCAACCCCGAGACGGTCTCCACCGACTACGACACCTCGGACCGCCTGTACTTCGAGCCGCTCACGGCCGAGGACGTCCTCGAGGTCATCGAGGCCGAGGCGGCGTCGGGCGAGCTCGTCGGCGTCGTCGTGCAGCTCGGCGGGCAGACCGCCCTGGGCCTGGCGAAGCCGCTCGAGGCGGCGGGGATCCCGATCCTCGGCACCAGCCCGACGGCGATCGACTCCGCCGAGGAGCGCGGCCAGTTCTCCGCCATCCTCGACGCCGCGGGGCTGCTCGCGCCGCGCAACGGCACCGCCCACGACCTGGCGAGCGCGACCGCCGTGGCCGAGGAGATCGGCTACCCGGTGCTCGTCCGCCCGTCCTTCGTGCTCGGCGGCCGCGGTATGGAGATCCTGTACGACTCCCCGTCGCTCGCCGACTACTTCGACCGGATGGCCGACCAGGCGATCATCGGCCCGGAGCTCCCGCTGCTCGTCGACCGGTTCCTGGACGACGCGGTGGAGATCGACGTCGACGCGCTCTTCGACGGTGAGCGGCTCTACATCGGCGGCATCATGGAGCACCTGGAAGAGGCCGGCATCCACTCCGGTGACTCCGCCTGCACCCTGCCCCCGGTCGGCCTCGGCCGCGCCGAGATCCAGGGCGTCGTCGACGCGACCGAGAAGATCGCCCGCGGCATCGGCGTGCAGGGTCTGCTCAACGTCCAGTTCGCCATCGGCGCCGGCGTGCTCTACGTCCTCGAGGCGAACCCGCGCGCCAGCCGCACGGTCCCGTTCGTCTCGAAGGCGCTCGGCATCGCACTGGCCAAGGCCGCGTCGCGCATCATGACCGGCACGAGCGTCGACGAGCTCGTCGCCGAGGGCATGCTGCCGGCCCGCGACGGGGCGTTCGTCCCGATGGAGGCCCCGGTCGCCGTCAAGGAGGCCGTCCTGCCCTTCCGCCGCTTCCGCACCCGCGAGGGTCAGGTCGTCGACTCGGTCCTCAGCCCCGAGATGCGCTCCACCGGCGAGGTCATGGGCATCGACCGCGACTTCCCGCGGGCGTTCCTCAAGTCGCAGGACGCCGCGTACGGCGGCCTGCCGACCAGCGGCACGGTCTTCGTGAGCGTCGCGGACACCGACAAGCGCGCCATCGTGCTGCCGGTGCACCGCCTGCAGCAGCTCGGCTTCACGATCATCGCAACCGAGGGCACGGCGGAGATCCTCCGCCGCAACGGCATCGAGGTCGGCATCGTCGGCAAGTACAGCCAGGGCGGCGAGAGCGTCGTCGACCTGCTGACGCGCAACGAGGTCGACATCGTCATCAACACGCCGTCGGGTGCCGCCGGTCGTGCGGACGGGTACGAGATCCGTGCGGCCACGGTCGCAGCGGACAAGCCGCTGTTCACGACGATCGCGCAGATCGGTGCGGCGGTCGCGGCGATCGAGACGATCGGCACGCCGCTCAACGTCCGGAGCCTGCAGGACTACGCGCGGGAGCGCGCCACCTGGTGAGCGAGGGGCACACGGGAGGCCCGGCCTCCTTCGGCGATCGGCTCGCGTCCGCGATGCGCGAGCGTTCACCGCTCTGCGTCGGCATCGACCCCCACGCCACCACCCTGGCGGCGTGGGGGCTCGGCCGCGACGAGCAGGGCCTGACCGCCTTCGGAGCGACGCTGGTCCACGCGGCCGCTGGCCGCGCGGCGATCGTGAAGCCGCAGATCGCCTTCTTCGAGGCGGCGGGGGTGGCGGGCTACCGCGCGCTCGACGCGACGATCCGTCGTGCACGTGATGCGGGCCTCCTGGTCGTCGCCGACGTGAAGCGGGGCGACATCGGGTCGACCGGTGACGACTACGCGCTCGCGTGGCTCGACCGTGACGGGCCGTTCGCGGCCGACGCGATGACGGTGTCGCCGTACCTGGGCTACGGCTCGCTCAGCGGGACGGTCGACGTCGCCCGGCGGAACGGTGCCGGGGTCTTCGTGCTCGCTGCGACGAGCAACCCGGAGGCGCGGGTGCTGCAGACCGCGGTCCTGGCGGAGGGCCCGCGTGCCGGGCGGTCCGTGGCTGCCGGTATCGTCTTGGACGTGGCAGACGACAACCGGGCCGCGGGCGACCAGGCCCTCGGCGACGTCGGGCTCGTGCTCGGCGCGACCCTTCACCTCGACGACTTCGGCATCGACGCGGACGCGATCGGCACCGCGCCGGTGCTCGCCCCGGGCTTCGGTGCCCAGGGTGCCCGGATCGAGGACCTCCGTGCGCTGTACGGTGCGCGCGCCGAGCAGGTGCTCGTCAGCGAGTCGCGCGGTCTGCTGACCGACGGTCCGGACGGGGTCACGGCACTCGTGTCCGACCGCGCCGACCGGATCCGCGCCGCCCTCGGAGCCGCAGCATGACCACCGGCGGCGACCGCACCGACGGCACCGGCCTGCCGGCCCACCGCACCCCACCGGAGGTCGACCGCGTCGCGGCGGCCCAGGCGGCGGTCGCCGCGCGACGCGCCCGGGCCGCGGTGAAGTCCCAGGTCGCGTCGGGGGAGCGCTCGGCACTCGAGGTCGCTCGATCGGCATGGGACGACGCCCTGGTCGACACGACCTCGGCGGAGCGCTCGCTCCGGGTGCGCGACCTGCTCGTCAGCCTGTCCGGCATCGGTCCGGCGCGTGCCGAGTCGATCATGGGCACCCTGCGCATCGCGCCGTCGAAGCGCCTCGGGGGCCTCGGCACCCGGCAGCGCACGGCCCTGGCCGACTGGCTCGCCGCGCGCGGTCGCAAGCGCGGTGCCTCGAAGCTCGTCGTCCTCGCCGGGCCGACCGCCGTCGGCAAGGGAACGGTGAGCGCGTACATCCGCGAGCAGTACCCGGACGTGAACCTCAGCGTCTCCGCCACGACCCGGAAGCCCCGCCCGGGCGAGGTCGACGGCGTGCACTACTACTTCGTCGACGACGCCGAGTTCGACCGGATGATCCGCGAGCGCGAACTGCTCGAGTGGGCCACGGTGCACAACTCGTACCGGTACGGCACCCCGCGGCCGCCGATCGACCGAGCGCTCGACGCCGGCGAGCGGGTCATGCTCGAGATCGACCTGCAGGGTGCTCGCCAGGTCCGTGACGCCATGCCCGAGGCCGTGCTCGTGTTCCTGCTGCCCCCGACGTGGGAAGAACTGGTGCGTCGACTCATCGGCCGCGGCACCGAGTCGCCCGAGGAACAGGCGCGTCGACTCGACACCGCGAAGGTCGAACTGGCCGCCCAGGACGAGTTCGACGTCCGCATCGTGAACTCCGATGTCGGCACCGCGGCACGACAGGTCGTAGACTTGTTCTCTGCGCCCTGACGGGTGCACCGACGACGAGGAGACTCCATGGCCAACCCCCAGGGCATCATCGACCCGCCCATCGACGACCTGCTCAGCAAGGTCGAGTCGAAGTACGCGCTCGTCATCTTCGCTTCCAAGCGCGCGCGTCAGATCAACGACTACTACGCCGACCTGCACGAGGGCTCGCTCTTCGACAACGTCGGCCCGCTCGTCGACTCGACGATCGACGACAAGCCGCTGTCCGTGGCTCTCCACGAGATCAACGAGGACAAGCTCACCGTCACCAAGCAGCAGCAGCCCTCCGACTGATCCCGGTGACTGCAGCTGCTCTGCGCCTCTTCACGTCCGAGTCGGTGACCGAGGGGCACCCCGACAAGATCTGCGACCAGATCTCGGACAGCATCCTCGACGCACTGCTCACGGTGGACCCGCACGCTCGGGTCGCCGTCGAGACGATGGTGACGACCGGCCTCGTGCACGTCGCCGGCGAGGTCACGACCTCGGGCTACGTCGAGATCCCCAAGCTCGTCCGTGACGTCATCACGGGCATCGGCTACAACTCGTCGGACGTCTCCTTCGACGGCGCCACGTGCGGCGTCGAGGTGTCGATCGGTGCGCAGTCGCCGGACATCGCGCAGGGCGTCGACGAGTCGCTCGACTCCCGCACCGGCGCGGTCGACCCGCTCGACCGTCAGGGTGCCGGAGACCAGGGCATCATGTTCGGCTTCGCGACGAACGAGACCCCCGAGTACATGCCGGTCGCGATCTGGCTGGCGCACCGCCTGGCCGAGCGTCTGGCCGCCGTGCGCAAGTCCGGCGAGCTGGCGTTCCTGCGCCCGGACGGCAAGACGCAGGTCACCGTCGGCTACGACGGCGTCGTGCCGAAGACCGTCGAGACCGTCGTCCTGTCGACGCAGCACTCGCCGAGCGTCACGCTGGAGCAGCTCACCGCCGAGATCACCGAGCACGTGATCCGTCCGGTGCTCGACCTCGTCGACCTCGACTCCTCGCACGTCGACGTCATCGTCAACCCGACGGGTCGCTTCGAGATCGGTGGCCCCCAGGGTGACGCCGGGCTCACCGGCCGCAAGGTCATCGTCGACACCTACGGCGGGGCCTCCCGTCACGGCGGCGGCGCGTTCAGCGGCAAGGACCCGTCGAAGGTCGACCGCTCGGCGGCGTACGCGCTGCGCTGGGTCGCGAAGAACGCGGTCGCCGCGGGCCTCGCCGACCGGCTCGAGGTGCAGGTCGCCTACGCGATCGGCCGCGCGAAGCCCGTCGGGCTCTACGTCGAGACCTTCGGCACCGGACACGTCGACGACGCCACGATCGAAGCCGCGATCCGCCAGGTCTTCGACCTGCGTCCGGCCGCGATCATCCGCGACCTCGACCTGCTCCGTCCGATCTACGCGCAGACCGCGACGTACGGACACTTCGGCCGCGAGCTCCCCGGGTTCACCTGGGAGCAGCTCGACCGCGTCCAAGAACTCCGCGCCGCCGCAGGGCTCGTCACCGCCGCCGTCTGAGGCACCGCGTGACCACCGTCGCGCGCGTCGTCCTCGACTCGCCGCTCCCGCAGTTGGACCGTCTGTTCGACTACCGGGTGCCGGCCGAGCTCGAGGACGACTGCGTGCCGGGCGTCCGCGTGAAGGTCCCGCTCCGCACCGGGGCCCGGATGTCCGACGGCTACGTCGTCGAGATCGTCGACGAGGGCGACTACCCGGGTGAGCTCAGCGCGATCGAGACCCTGGTGTCACCCGTCCCGGTCCTGGCGCCGGAGATCTGGAAGCTCGCCCGCGCCGTGGCCGACCGCGCCGCCGGTGTGGCGTCCGACGTCCTCCGTCTGGCCGTGCCGACCCGCCAGGTCCGCGCCGAGAAGGCCTGGCTCGCGCGGGACACCTCGTGGTCCCCGCCCCCGGTGTCCGCCCCGCCGGTGACCGGCTACACCCCGGGCATGCTCGAAGTCGTGATCGCCGAGCACGATCGCGCTGCGGTCGCCGCCGTTCCCCACCCCGTGGCGCTGACCCGGCCCACCAGCGACGAGGGCGACGGCGACTCCGATCCGATCTGGGTGCCCGGCTGGGCGGCGACGCTCGCCCAGGCGGCCGCCCACACCCTCGCGGCCGAGCAGTCCGCCGTCATCGCCGTCCCCGACTTCCGCGACGTCATCGACCTCGAGCGCGCGCTGCTCGCGGTGCTGCCGCCGGAACGGGTCGTGCGCTTCGACGCCAAGCAGACGAACGGACAGCGGGCCAAGGCACTCCTGCGGGCGCGGACGCACCCCGTCGTCGCCATCGGCAACCGCACGGCGGTGTACGCACCGGCGACCGACCTCGGGCTCATCGCGATGTGGGACGACGGCGACGCCTCGTTCATCGAGCAGCGCGCGCCGTACGTGCACACGCGTGACGTCGCCCTCGTGCGGGCTGCGCAGTCGGGTGCCGCACTGCTGTTCGTCTCGCACGCCCGCAGCACCGACGTGCAACGGCTCGTCGAACTGCACTGGCTGCAGGACGTCACGCCGTTCCGGGTGAAGACCCCGAAGGTCATCCCGACCGTGCAGCAGACCTCGGCCGAGGGGTACGCCGCGCAGGCACGCATCCCGAGCTCCGCGTGGCGTGCCGCGCGCGAGGCCAGCCAGCACGGCCCGGTGCTCGTGCAGGTCGCGAGCCCCGGGTTCGGCACCGGACTCGTCTGCGCGGAGTGCGGTGAGCGGGCGCACTGCCGGATCTGCGGCGGTCCGCTCGGCAGCCCGCACCGCGGTGCCACGCCGCAGTGCCGGTTCTGCGGTGCCCTCGCCGTGGGGTTCCGCTGCCCGACGTGCGGCAACGGCACCGTGAAGCCCGTGGGACAGGGCGCCCAACGCACCGCCGACGAACTCGGGCGGGCATTCCCCGGCACCCGGATCGTGGTGGCCGACGGCTCACGCCCGCTCGACGAGGTCCCCGCGCGGCCCTCCGTCGTCGTCGCGACCCGTGGCGCCGAGCCGAGCGTGCCCGGGGGCTACGCGTGCGTCCTGCTGCTCGACGGCGAGAAGATGCTCGCGCGCGAAGGACTGCGCGTGCAGGAGGACGTGCTCCGGTTCTGGACGAACGCCGCCGCGAAGGGCGCTCCCGGGGCCGAGGCGTACCTGGTCGGCATCGGCGGCAAGCTCGCGACCGCGATGGCGCTCTGGCGGCTCGACGGTCCCGCGCACGACGAACTCACCGACCGGCGTGAGCTGCACTTCCCGCCGGCGGTCCGCGTGGCGACGATGACCGGCACCGACGAGGCCGTGACCGCCGCGGTCGAGGCCCTCGAGGGGGCGACCGCGGGCCCGGTGCTCGGCCCGGTCCCCGTCGAGGACGACGCCCTGCCGGGCACGGTCCGGGCGATCGTGCGGTTCCCGTACGCGCACGGTGCCGAGGTCGCGGCGACCCTGAAGGCCGAGGTCATCCGGCGGTCGTCGACCCGTCGAGTGCTCAAGGGCGGCAACCGGCGTCGGGCGGCACCGACGCTGCGGGTTCGGCTCGACGACGCGGAACCCTTCAGCGAGGTCTGAGCCGCACCGGCCGTCGGGGCGGGGCCTCCGTGGCGGAGTTGCGCCGCGCCTCCCGGGCCGTGTGCGTTCGCATCTTGCGACGTCCCACGCGTCGATCACCTCGTGTTCTGTCGGCCGATGCGCACGCACCCGATGCGTGTGCACCTTCCGACGAACCACGCGTCGATCAACGAGTGGTTCGTCGCGAAACGAGTCCGCCGCGCAGCAGCGTCAGGCGCGCACGGCCCGCCCGCCGACGCGCGGGAACACCACGCCGAGCGCGACCATCCCGACCGCGAGCACGAGGTGCAGCCAGTTGTCCGCCCAGTTCAGCGGCACGAAGTTCGCGCCGAACGAGTGCCCGGCGGTGAACAGCCCGTAGACCCAGAGCACGAAGTAGACGACCCCGCCGAGCACCAGGTACATCCGCGACCCGGTGGCGTACCCCGCCGCGAGCACCCCGACGACCCCGAACAGCAGGTGCACGACGTTGTGCAGCACCGACACCTGGAAGACCCCGAGCAGCATCGCCATCGACCCGTGGCCGGCACCCGCGAGCGAGCCGGACGTCAGCCCGGGTACGAACCCGGCGATGCCGACGAGCAGGAACACGACGCCGACGAGCAGCGCGACCTTCTGGATGCTGGACCCTGCGAAGCGGTCGGTGGACGTGGTGACGTCGGACATGGGAACCCCTCTCGTGCTGTCCCACAGACCGTACCCACCCGGCGCGGGCCCGGTTCGGGTCAGCCCACCGAGCGCGCGCGTGGGAGGATCGAACCCATGCGTCTCGTCGTCGCCGGCAGCCCCGCTGCGGCCGTCCCCACCCTCCGCCGCCTGGCGGCGTCCGACCACGAGATCGCCGCGGTCCTCACGCGTCCGCCGACACCGCAGGGCCGGAAGCGCGTCCTGACGCCGACACCGGTCGCGCAGGTCGCCGCGGAGCTCGGGCTGCCCGTCATCGAGGCCAGCCGCGTCGACGACGACGTCACCGCGCGCATCGCCGACCTCGACGTCGACCTCGGTGTCATCGTCGCCTACGGCGCGTTGCTCCGCCGTCCCGCGCTCGACGCCCCGCGCCTCGGCTGGGTGAACCTGCACTTCTCCGACCTGCCGGCGTACCGCGGCGCGGCGCCGGTCCAGCGGGCCGTGATGGCGGGGGACACCCGCACCGCCGCGTCGGTCTTCCAGCTCGTCGAGGCGCTCGACGCCGGCCCGGTGTTCGCAGCTGACCCGTTCGAGATCGACCCGGAGGCCACCGCCGGCGAGGTCCTCGCCGCCATGGCGGAGTCCGGCGCCGAGACCGTCGCCCGGGTGGTCGACGCCATCGCCGCCGGCACGGCCGTCGCGACCGAGCAGACCGGCGAGCCGACGCTCGCGCCGAAGACGACCATCGACGACGGGCGCATCGACTTCGGTGCTCCGGCGGCGGTCGTGCACGCCCGTCTGCGCGGGGTCACCCCCGAGCCCGGCGCGTACGCCCACCTCGGCGAGACCCGCGTGAAGCTGCTCCGCAGCAACCGCCTGACAGGAGGCCCCGCGGACCCCGCCCCGCAGCTCGCGCCCGGTGCGCTGGCACTCCACGGCGGTCGGCTGCTGGTCGGGACCGGTGACACTCCGCTGGCACTGCTCGAGGTGCAGCCGGCCGGCAAGAAGGCGATGGGCGCCGCAGCCTGGGCCCGTGGCCTGGGCGAACTGGACGGGAAGGTCCTCGCATGAGCCAGCCGACGAACACCCGGGGCGCCCGCCGCGGTCCCCGTCCCGCGAACGCCCGTCGTGTCGCGTTCGACGTGCTCCGCGCCGTGCAGGTCGACGACGCGTACGCGAACCTGCTGCTGCCGACACGCATCCGTCGCGCCGGCCTCACCGCGCGCGACGCCGCGTTCGCCACCGAGCTCACCTACGGCTCGATCCGGATGCTCGGTCGCTACGACGTCATCATCGCGCTGGCGTCGGGTCGTCGGCCGGAGAACATCGAGGCCGACGTCCTCGACGTGATGCGGCTCGGCGCCCACCAGCTGCTCGCCATGCGCACCCCGACGCACGCCGCGGTCGACGCCACGGTCGAGCTCGCCCGCGAGGTCGGTGCCCGCCGTGCCACCGGCTTCGTGAACGCCGTGATGCGCAAGATCGCCGCCCGCACCGACGACGAGTGGGACGCGCAGATCACCGAGGGCCGTGGTGGCGACGCCCTGCTCGCCACACGGTGGTCGCACCCGGTCTGGGTCGTCTCGGCACTGCGCGACGCCCTCGCCGCCGAACGCTCCCGCGACGAGCTCGCCGCCCTGCTCGCCGCCGACAACGCCGCGCCCCGGGTGCAGCTCGCGGCGCTGCCCGGGCTCGCCACCGACGAGGACATCGCCACCGCGACCACGCGCACGGTGCCCGACGAAGACGCAGACGCCGATGCCGCGTTCGCCGACGCGACCGGCGCGGCGGACGTGCCGGCGGCCCTGGTGCCCGCCGACGACGAACCGGAGGCCGACGGCGCGACCGGCACCGTGCCTCCCGTCCGGACCGCCGACCCCGTGCCGGCCGCCGACGCCCTGCCGGTCTCGCCCGTCGGGATCCGCGGCATCTCCGGTGACCCCGCGCGCGTGCCGGGCGTCGCTGCCGGGCGCCTGCGCGTGCAGGACGAGGGCTCGCAGCTCGCCGCCCTCGCGCTGAGCCGGTCGTCCGAGGTCCGCGCGGGCGAGCGCTGGCTCGACATGTGCGCCGGCCCCGGCGGCAAGGCCGCGCTGCTCGCCGCCGAGGCGCAGCAGGGCGGCGCGACCCTCGTCGCGAACGAACTCGTGCCGGCACGTGCCGGACTCGTGCGGAACGCCCTCGGGGTGTTCGGCGACCACGTCCGCGTCGTCGAGGGCGACGCCAGGCGCTACGGCCGCGACGGCACCGGGATGACCTTCGACCGCATCCTGCTCGACGCGCCGTGCACCGGCCTGGGCGCCCTGCGTCGGCGTCCGGAAGCACGCTGGCGGAAGACCCCCGAGGACGTCCAGGAGCTCGCGGCCCTGCAGACCGAGCTGCTCGACGCCGCGGTCCGGGTGCTCGCACCGGATGGGACGCTCGCGTACGTCACGTGCTCACCGCACCTGGCCGAGACGCGCGGGCAGGTCGACGCGCTGATGGGGCGGCACGGGGGAGTCCTCGAGCAGCTCGACACCGCGACGATCGTCCGGGGGGTTGCCGCGCGCGACCCGGAGATCGCGGACGGCGCGACGGCGCAGCTCTGGCCGCACCGGGTCGGCACGGACGCGATGTTCATCGCGTTGTTCCGTCGCGTCGCCTGAGGCCGTCGAGTGGGGCGTCGCGCACGCGCCGGTAGGCTTGCCGGGTGACGATCCGCATCTCGCCGAGCATCCTGTCCGCCGACTTCGCGAACCTCGAGCGTGAACTCCACCGCATCGAGACCGCCGACCTGGTGCACGTCGACGTGATGGACAACCACTTCGTGCCGAACCTGACGCTCGGGCTGCCGATCGTCGAGCGCCTGCAGCAGGTCTCGCCGGTGCCGCTCGACGTCCACCTCATGATCACCGACGCCGACGTCAACGCACCGAAGTACGCCGAGACCGGTGCGTCGAGCGTGACGTTCCACTTCGAGGCCGCGGACGACCCCGTGGCCACGGCCGCCGCGATCCGCTCGAACGGGGCCCGTGCCGCCGTCGCGGTGAAGCCCGGCACCCCGATCACGCAGGTGCTGCACCACCTCGATGCCTACGACATGATCCTGCTCATGACCGTCGAGCCCGGCTTCGGCGGGCAGTCGTTCATGCCGTCCGTGATGCCGAAGCTCGCCGACGCCCGTGCGGCGGTCGACGCCTCGGGGCTCGACGTGTGGCTCGAGGTCGACGGCGGCATCTCGGTGGACACCGTGCCCGAGGCCGTGCGCAGCGGTGCCGACACGCTCGTCGCCGGGTCGGCCGTCTACGGCGGTGAGCCCGCCGCGCGGATCACGGACCTGCGCGAAGCGGCCGCGCGGGCGCGGGCATGAGCGCGACCCGTCCGGACGGTACGTCGGCAGCGTCAGCGGAGACCGGTAGCCTGGACCGTGTGAAGACGTTCGACGACCTGTTCCAGGAGCTCACCGAGAAGGCGCGTACGCGCCCCGAGGGCTCCGGCACCGTCGCCGAACTGGACGCCGGCGTGCACCAGATCGGCAAGAAGATCGTGGAAGAAGCGGCCGAGGTCTGGATGGCGGCCGAGTACGAGGGCGACGAGCGCACCTCGGAGGAGATCTCGCAGCTCGTGTACCACCTGCAGGTCCTCATGGTCGCGAAGGGGCTGTCCCCGGCGGACATCTGGCGACATCTGTAGGACGCGCTCGGGCCCGCCCGCGCACCGACCTCGATCCGCCACGACCCCGACCAGAAAGCAGACCCCCTGATGCTCCGCATCGCCGTGCCCAACAAGGGCTCCCTGTCCGAGACCGCGTCAGACATGCTTCGCGAGGCCGGGTACGCCGGTCGCCGCGACCCGAAGGCGCTGCACCTGCTCGACGAGCGCAACGGCGTCGAGTTCTTCTTCCTCCGCCCGCGGGACATCGCGACCTACGTCGGCTCCGGCGCACTCCACGTCGGGATCACCGGCCGCGACCTGCTGCTCGACTCCGGTTCCGAGGCGCACGAGGTCGATGCGCTCGGTTTCGCCGACTCCACCTTCCGCTTCGCCGGCACGCCGGGCCGGTACAGCACGCTGCAGGACCTCGACGGCGTCCGCGTCGCCACGAGCTACCCGGGCCTGGTGGGCGACTTCCTCGCCCGCCACGGGGTGACGGCGACGCTCGTCAAGCTCGACGGGGCCGTCGAGAGCGCGGTGCGTCTCGGTGTCGCCGACGCCGTGGCCGACGTGGTCTCCACGGGCAGCACGCTGCGGCAGGCCGGCCTCGAGATCTTCGGTCCGGTCATCCTCGAGTCGACCGCGCTGCTGGTGTCGACCGACGAGACGATCCCGGGCATCGACGTGCTCCGCCGTCGACTGCAGGGCGTGCTCGTCGCCCGCGGCTACGTCATGCTCGACTACGACATCCCCACCGCGCTGCTCGAGCAGGCGACGGCCGTCGCGTCCGGCATCGAGTCGCCGACGGTGTCGCCGCTGCACGGCCGCGACTGGTCCGCGGTGCGCGTGATGATCCCGCGCGACGACGCGAACCTCATCATGGACGCCCTGTACGACCTCGGTGCCCGCGCCATCCTCGTCAGCCCGATCCACGCGGCCCGGCTGTGACCGCGGCAGCCACGGCGCCGGGCGGCGTGGCCGTCCGCGTCATCCCGTGCCTCGACGTCAAGGGCGGCCGGGTCGTCAAGGGCGTGAACTTCCTCGATCTGCAGGACGCCGGTGACCCGGTCGAGCTCGCCGCGCGCTACTACGAGCAGGGCGCCGACGAGCTGACCTTCCTCGACGTCGGTGCCACGGTCGAGAACCGCGCCACGATGTACGACACGGTCACCCGCACCGCCGAGCAGGTGTTCATCCCGCTCACGGTCGGTGGCGGCGTCCGTTCCGTCGATGACGTGTCCCGCCTGCAGCAGTGCGGCGCGGACAAGATCGGCGTGAACAGCGCCGCGATCGCCCGGCCCGACCTCGTCGGCGAGATCGCCGACCGGTTCGGCGCGCAGGCCGTGGTGCTGTCGCTCGACGTCAAGCGCTCCGACCGGACTGCGTCCGGCTTCGTAGTCACCACGCACGGCGGCCGCACCGAGACCGACATCGACGCGATCGCCTGGGCGCGCGACGCCGTCGAGCGGGGTGCGGGGGAGCTGCTCGTCAACTCCATCGACGCGGACGGCACGAAGAACGGGTTCGACCTCGAGCTCGTCGCCGCGGTGCGGTCGGTCGCGCGGGTCCCGGTCATCGCCTCGGGAGGCGCGGGTCGGGTCGACCACTTCGCCCCCGCCGTCGACGCGGGTGCGGATGCCCTCCTCGCCGCGTCCGTCTTCCACCGTGGCGAGATGACGGTGGGCGACGTCAAGGCCGCGCTGCGCGCGACCGGTCACGCCGTCCGCTGAACCGCCGCCGCCCGCTGATCCGCCGCCGTAGGCTAGGAGTCTCATGACCGACAGCACCAGCACCGACATCGACGCGGTCCTCGACCGCGCACGTTTCGGTGCGGACGGGCTGCTCCCCGCCATCGTGCAAGAGGAGTCGTCGAAGGACGTCCTCATGCTCGGGTACATGGACCGGGAAGCGCTCCGCCGCACCCTCACCGAGGGGCGCGTGACCTTCTGGTCGCGGTCGCGGAACGAGTACTGGCGGAAGGGCGACACGTCGGGGCACGCGCAGTACGTGCGCGACGCGGCGTTCGACTGCGACGCCGACACCCTGCTCGTCACCGTGCAGCAGGTCGGGGCCGCATGCCACACCGGGGCGCACCGCTGCTTCGACGTCGATCCGCTCGCGCCCGTGACCGCGTCTGCCCCGGCCGACACGGCAGTGGAGGCGACCCGATGACGACCGCGACGATCTCCGATGCGCCGCACACGACCTCCCGGCCGGAGTTCGACGCCCTGCTGAGCGACCACCGCGTCGTCCCGGTGGTGCGCGCGCTCTACGCCGACAGCGAGACGCCGGTGGGTGTCTACCGGAAGCTCGCCGACGGCCGGCCCGGGTCGTTCCTGCTGGAGTCCGCGGGCCAGGGCGGCCTCTGGTCGCGCTGGTCGTTCGTCGGTGTGCGCAGCTTCGGCGTCCTCACGCAGGAGGGCGACCGCGCCGCCTGGATCGACACCGGCATCGACGCCGAACGTGCGGTCGGCTCACTCGACGGCGAACCGCTCGAGGTCCTGGAACGCCTGCACGAGCGCTGGGCCACCCCGCGGGTGCCCGGCTCCCCGCCGCTCGTCGGCGGGACGGTCGGGTTCATCGGGTGGGAGGCCGTGCGCCAGCTCGAGCACCTGCCGAACGTGCCGCCGGCCGACTTCGACGTGCCCGGACAGGCGCTGTCCTTCGTCTCCGAGCTCGTCGCGCTCGACCACCGCACGGGGCTCGTCCTGCTCGTCGCGAGCGTGCTGAACGACGGCACCGACGACGCCGACACGCTCTGGTCCGACGCGCAGCGCCGCCTGGACCGCCTGCAGGCCGACCTCGTCCAGCCGAGCGTCGCGACCGTCGCCGAGGCGTTCGAGATCGCCGAGCCGACGCCGACGCACCGTTCCACGCCGGACGAGTACATGGCCGCGGTGGAGCGCTCGAAGGAGTTCATCCGCGACGGCGACGTGTTCCAGGTCGTGATCTCGCAGCGCTTCGACCACGAGGTGACCGCCGACCCGCTCGACGTGTACCGGGTCCTCCGGACGCTGAACCCGAGTCCGTACATGTACTTCCTGGCCCTGGCGGACACCGCCGACGAGCGGTACTGGATCGTCGGTGCCTCGCCCGAGGCCCTGGTGAAGGTGCAGTCCGGCCGCGCCATCACGCACCCGATCGCCGGGTCGCGTCCACGTGGTGCGACCCCGGAGGAGGACGTCCGCTTCGGCGACGACCTGCTCGACGACCCGAAGGAACGCGCCGAGCACCTGATGCTCGTCGACCTGGCCCGCAACGACCTGCAGAAGGTCTGCGAGCCCGGTACCGTCGCGGTCACCGAGTTCATGACGGTCGAGCGCTTCAGTCACATCATGCACCTGGTGTCGAGCGTCGAGGGTGCGGTGCGTCCGGGGATGTCCGCCATCGACGTGTTCCGGGCGACGTTCCCGGCCGGCACCCTGTCCGGTGCGCCGAAGCCCCGCGCGCTGGAGATCATCGACGAGCTCGAGCCGGCGAAGCGCGGTGCCTACGCCGGTGTCGTCGGCTACTTCGACTTCGCCGGTGACGCGGACATCGCGATCGCGATCCGCACCGCCCTGATCAAGGACGGCGTGGCACGGGTGCAGGCCGGTGCCGGCCTGGTGGCGGACTCCGACCCGGCCACCGAGCACGAGGAGACCATCAACAAGGCGGCGGCACCCCTGCGGGCCGTGGCCACGGCGAACCGGATGCGCGAGGTGCGCTCGTGAAGCGCTCGCGCCCGATCGTCGTCGTCGCCGGACTGCTCGTCGCCGGCATCATCATGCTCGCGTGGACGCAGACCTGGTTCACCGTGGACCTGCACGCCGGTGCGGCAGTCACCTCGACGGTCGACGCCGACGGGGCCGCGGTCGTGCCGCAGTACACCGCCCTGGCGATCGCGAGCCTGGCCCTGTTCCTCGCGATGACCATCGCCGGCCGGGTGCTGCGCATCGTGCTCGCGTGCGTCGAGATCCTGCTCGGACTCGGCGTCGTGGTCAGCGGCATCACCGCACTCGGTGACCCGGTCGCCGCGGCGAAGGGTGCCGTCGGCGCGGTGGCCGGGGTCAGCGACCTGACCGCCGTGCGCCGCGTCGTGTCCGGCGTCGACGTGTCGCTCTGGCCGGCCGTCGGCATCGCCGGTGGGGTCCTGGCCGTCCTGCTCGGTGTCGTCGTCATCGTGGTGCAGCGTGCGTGGCCCGGTCCGAGCCGGAAGTACGGCGCGGCGACCGCGGGAGCCGCCGCCGACGCCCGCGCCGCAGCCCCGGTCGTGCGCGACGCCGTCGTGGACTGGGACGACCTCAGTGCTGGGGTCGACCCGACCGACGGCACGGTAGGATCGGATGGGCGTCGGTCGACCGACGACGCCGGAGCAGAACGAGGAGCACCGTGAGCAACACTGAGCCCGCAGAACTCGGCGAAGGCCACTCGCCGGCCGCCTGGACCGCCGTCGTGATCATGCTGATCGGATTCGCGGCAGGCACGCTGTTCTTCTGGTTCGACCAGCCGTGGGGCGTCTGGGTCTCCGCTGCCGTCGTCGTCATCGGTCTGGTCATCGGCGCGGTCATGGCCAAGGCCGGCTACGGCGTGAACGGCCCGAAGTACGTCGCCAAGCACCACGCCGAGTAGGACTCGCATGCCGAACGTGCTCGAGACCCTCGTCGCGGGCGCGCTCGAGGACGCCGCCGCCCGTCGTGTCGACCGCCCGTACTCGGACGTCGAACGCGACCTCGACCGGGTGGCGTCGCCGCTCGACGCCCTCGCGTTCCTCGCCCCGGGCGACCGGGTGAAGATCCTCGCCGAGGTCAAGCGCGCCAGCCCGTCCCGTGGCTCGATGGCCCCCATCGAGGACCCGGCCGCCCTCGCTGCCGACTACGAGCGCGGTGGCGCGTCGACGATCAGCGTCCTGACCGAGGGGCGCAAGTTCCTCGGCAGTCTCGCCGACCTCGAAGCCGTCAAGGCCCGCGTGGGCATCCCCGTGCTGCGCAAGGACTTCATCGCCGACCCGTACCAGGTCGTCGAGGCCCGAGCTGCCGGCGCCGACGTCGTGCTGCTCATCGTGGCCGCGCTCGAGCAGCAGCAGCTGGTCGAGCTCCACACGCTGGCCGAAGAGCTCGGCATGCGCGTGCTGGTCGAGGCGCACTCCGCCGACGAGGTCTCCCGGGGCCTCGACGCCGGTGCGCGGATCCTCGGCGTCAACGCGCGCGACCTCACCGACTTCTCGCTCGATCGCGACCTCTTCGGGTCGCTCGCCGACCGCATCCCCGACGGGGTCGTGCGCGTCGCCGAGTCCGCCGTCGCAGGTCCCGCCGACGTCGCCCACTACCGCGCAGCGGGTGCCGACGTCGTCCTGGTCGGGGAAGCGCTCGTCACGGGTGCCGACCCCGCCACCACCCTCGCGTCGTTCATCGAGGCCGCCGACCGCGGCTGAACGTTCCACCCGTCCGACCATCGGCACCGCCGGTCGCGTCGGACTCGTCCCGGGAAGACCCATCGTGACCTCACTCCGCGACCTGCACGGCCCGTACTTCGGTGACTTCGGCGGACGCTTCGTCCCCGAGTCGCTCGTCCTGGCGCTCGACGAGCTCGAGGCAGCCTTCCGCACGGCCTGGGCGGACCCGGCCTTCCGTGCCGAGCTCGACGAGCTCCAGCGCGACTACACCGGTCGTCCGTCGATCATCACCGAGGTGCCGCGGTTCGCGAAGCACGCCGGTGGTGCCCGCGTGATCCTGAAGCGCGAGGACCTGAACCACACCGGGTCGCACAAGATCAACAACGTGCTCGGTCAGGCGCTCGTGGCCCGCCGGCTCGGCAAGACCCGCCTCATCGCGGAGACCGGTGCCGGCCAGCACGGCGTGGCCACGGCGACCGCGGCGGCGCTGTTCGGCATGGACTGCGTCGTGTACATGGGTGCCGTCGACACCGAACGGCAGGCGCTCAACGTCGCCCGGATGCGCCTGCTCGGCGCCGAGGTGATCCCGGTCGAGACCGGATCGCGCACGCTGAAGGACGCCATCAACGAGGCCCTCCGCGACTGGGTGGCGAACGTCGACTCGACCCACTACCTGCTCGGCACGGTCGCCGGCCCGCACCCGTTCCCCGAGATGGTGCGCGAGTTCCACAAGGTGATCGGTGAAGAGGCCCGCCAGCAGGTCCTCGACCGCGTCGGGCGTCTCCCCGACGCCGTCGCCGCGTGCGTCGGTGGCGGCTCGAACGCGATGGGCATCTTCGAGGCGTTCCTCGACGACGAGTCCGTCGCGCTGCACGGCTTCGAGGCCGGTGGCGACGGCGTGGAGACCGGTCGGCACGCCGCGAGCATCACGCTCGGTCGCGAAGGCGTCCTGCAGGGCGCGAAGTCCTACCTGATGCAGGACGAGGACGGCCAGACCATCGAGAGCCACAGCATCTCCGCCGGGCTCGACTACCCGAGCGTCGGGCCGGAGCACGCCTACCTGGCGTCGATCGGTCGCGCACAGTACGCGCCGATCACCGACACCGAGGCGATGGAGGCGTTCCGGCTGCTCAGCCAGACCGAGGGCATCATCCCGGCGATCGAGTCGGCGCACGCGCTCGCGGGTGCGATGAAGCTCGGCAAGGAGCTCGGCCCCGAGGGCGTCGTGCTCGTGAACCTGTCCGGCCGTGGCGACAAGGACGTGGCGTCCGCCAGTCGCTACTTCGGCATCCTCGACGAGAACGCGGTGCAGCTGTGACCACGAACCAGACCGTCGCCACGACGATCGACACCGCCAACGCCGAGCGTGCCGGGGCCGTCGTCGGCTACCTGCCCGCCGGGTACCCCGACGTGCAGACCAGCGTCGACGCTGCCGTCGCCCTCGCCGAGAACGGCGTGGACGTCATCGAGCTCGGCCTGCCGTACTCCGACCCCGTCATGGACGGTCCGGTCATCCAGCGTGCGGCCGAGGAGAGCCTGGCGAACGGCTTCCGGGTCGCGCAGGTCTTCGATGCCGTGCACCAGATCACCGAGCGCGCCGACGTGCCGGTGCTCGTGATGACGTACTGGAACCCTGTGCTCCGCTACGGCGTGGACCGCTTCGCCGACGACCTCGTCGCCGCCGGAGCCGCGGGCCTCATCACGCCCGACCTGATCCCGGACGAAGCCGCCGAGTGGATGGCCTCGTCGGAGCGGACCGGCCTGGACCGCGTGTTCCTCGCGGCACCGTCCTCGTCCGACTCCCGGATGCAGCAGGCGGTGCAGGCGAGCCGCGGGTTCGTCTACGCCGTCTCGACGATGGGCGTCACCGGAGCACGGGCCGGCGTCGACGTCGCTGCACGCACCGTGGTGTCGCGGCTCCGTGACGCCGGCGTCGCGCGCACCTGCGTCGGCCTCGGCATCTCGACGGCCGAGCAGGTCGCCGAGGTCCTGGAGTACGCCGACGGCGCGATCGTCGGCTCGGCGTTCGTCCGCGCACTGGCCGACCTCGGGGTGCAGGGGGTCGCCGACCGCGCGGCCGACCTCACCACCGGCGCCCGCCGCTCCTAGTCCAGTTCCTGGCGGGCCCACGACCCGCGCTACAGTGAGCGGGGCCGACGACACGTCGACACCGCGCCCCGTCAGTTCCGAAAGGCGACCGTTCCTCCATGCCCCTCCTGAGCATCCCGAGCCCGAGCACCGCCTGGCAGTACTTCGACCTGACCGCCTGGCTGCGCGACGTGTTCGGTTGGTCGCTGCCGCTCGACTTCCGCATCCACGCGTACGCGATCTGCATCCTGCTCGGGATCGTCGCCGCGGTCCTGCTCGCGAACCGCCGCCTCAACGCGCGCGGCGTCGAGCGTTGGATCATCATCGACATCGCGATCTGGGCGGTGCCCGCCGGCATCATCGGCGGCCGGCTCTTCCACGTGTTCACGCACGTGTCGGACTACTTCGGCCCCGGCATCGACCCGCTGTCCTTCCTGTACATCTGGGAGGGCGGGCTCGCGATCTTCGGCGCCCTGATCCTCGGGTCCGTCGGTGCCTGGATCGGCTGCCGCCAGGTCGGCCTGCGGTTCACGTCGTTCATCGACGCCGTCGTGCCCGGGGTGCTGCTCGCACAGGCCTTCGGTCGGCTCGGCAACTACTTCAACCACGAGCTCTTCGGCATGCCGACCAGCCTGCCGTGGGGCCTGCAGATCGAGTCGACGAACGCCGCGTTCCCGAAGGGCCTGCCCGAGGGCACGCTGTTCCACCCGACGTTCCTCTACGAGATCATCTGGAACGTCCTGGGCGTCGTCGTCATCCTGCTGCTCGACCGCAAGTTCACGCTGCAGTGGGGCAAGGTCCTCGCCCTGTACCTGATCTGGTACGGCGTCGGCCGGTCCTTCCTCGAGTCGATCCGCGTCGACACCAGCGAGACCTTCGCGGGCATCCGCACGAACGTCTGGATGTCGTTCGCGGCCATCCTGCTCGGCATCGTCATCTTCATCGTGCAGACCCGTCGGCACACCGGCAAGGAGCCGAGCCCGTACCTGCCCGGTCGCGAGCCGCGTCCGAAGTCCGATGTAGACTCCGACGACACCTTCTCGGAGCACGAGGACGACGACGAACGCCTCGTCGCCCAGGGCTCCGGAGCGGTCACGACTCCCACTGACCGCGCCTAGGAGCACTCCTCCCCGCCACAAGCGGGGTACGGGCACCAGTCCCGCCCGTCTGGGCGGAACGCACCACCGGGCCACCGCTGTCCCTGTTCCACTTCCTCGTGAGGACGGTTCCCCCATGGCGCTCCAGCCACTCCAGCCCTCGGCACCGAAGTCCCTCGTGCCGCCGCACCGTCGGTTCTCGGCGGTCCCCCACGCCACCGGCATGTACGACCCGGCGAACGAGAAGGACGCCTGCGGTCTCGCGATGGTCGCGACGCTGCGCGGGACGCCCGGCCACGACATCGTCGACGCTGCACTCGGCGCCCTCCGCAACCTCGAGCACCGCGGTGCCGTCGGTTCGGACGCCGGTACGGGCGACGGCGCGGGCATCCTGTGCCAGGTGCCGGACGAGTTCCTGCGCGCCGTGGTGCCGTTCGACCTGCCGGCGGCGGGGGAGTACGCGGTCGGCACGGCCTACCTGCCGACCGACGAGGGCGACCGGCACGCCGTCAAGGGCGCCGTCGAACGACTGGCGCGCGAAGAGGGCCTCAAGGTCCTCGGCTGGCGCGAGGTCCCGGTGCGCCCCGAGGTGCTCGGCACCCTGGCGCGTGCGGCCATGCCGGCGTTCGAGCAGCTGTTCGTCGCCTCGGTGCGCCACGACGTGCACGGCGCGTCCTGGAGCGGCATCGCCCTGGACCGCCAGACCTACCGGCTGCGCAAGCGCGCCGAGCACGCGAACGACCTGTACTTCATGTCGTTGTCGAGCCGCACCATGGTCTACAAGGGCATGGTCACGACGCTGCAGCTCGAGCCGTTCTACCCGGACCTCAGCGACGAGCGCTTCGCGTCGAAGCTCGCGATCGTGCACTCGCGCTACTCGACCAACACGTTCCCGTCGTGGCCGCTCGCGCAGCCCTTCCGGACGATCGCGCACAACGGTGAGATCAACACGGTGCGCGGCAACCGCAACTGGATGCGCGCACGCCAGTCGCAGCTCGAGAGCGAACTGCTCGGCGACGTCGCGCCGCTGCTGCCGATCGTCAGCCCCGGTGCGAGCGACTCGGCGTCGTTCGACGAGGTCCTCGAGCTCCTGACCCTGACCGGCCGGACGCTGCCGCACGCGGTGTCGATGATGGTGCCGGAGGCCTGGGAGAACCAGGTCGGGATGGACCCGGAGCTGCGGGCGTTCTACGAGTACCACTCGATGCTCATGGAGCCGTGGGACGGTCCAGCCGCCATCACCTTCACCGACGGTTCGCTCGTCGGCGCGACCCTCGACCGCAACGGGCTGCGTCCCGGGCGCTTCCTCGTCACCGACGACGGGCTCATCGTCATGGGGTCCGAGACCGGTGTCATCGACGTGCCCGCCGCGAAGGTCGTCCGCAAGGGCCGTCTGCGCCCCGGCCGGATGTTCCTGGTGGACACCGAGGCCGGCCGCATCATCGAGGACGTCGAGGTCAAGCAGGGCCTGGCGTCCTCCGGCCCCTGGGGCGAATGGCTCGACGAGGGGCGCATCAACCTCAACGACCTGCCCGACCGCGAGCACATCGTGCACACCCCGGCATCGGTCACCCGCCGCCAGCGTGCGTTCGGCTACACCGAGGAGGAAGTCCGCATCCTGCTCCGCCCGATGGCGCAGGTGGGCGCGGAGCCCCTCGGTGCGATGGGGTCCGACACCCCGATCGCGGTGCTCTCGCAGCGCCCCCGGCTGCTGTTCGACTACTTCACCCAGCAGTTCGCCCAGGTGACGAACCCGCCGCTCGACTCGATCCGCGAGCAGGTCATCACCTCGATGGGCATGGGCCTCGGTCCGGAGCGGAACCTGCTGTCGGCCGGTCCCGAGCACGCGAAGCAGATCACGCTCGACTTCCCGGTGATCGACAACGACCAGCTCGCCAAGGTGCAGCACTTCGAGACGGAGTCGGGTCGGCACCTGACGGTCACGATCAAGGGCCTGTACCGCGTCGACGCCGGCAAGAAGGCGATGCAGAAGCGCATCGCCGCCGTGTGCGACGAGGTCGACGCCGCGATCGAGTCGGGCAAGCAGTTCATCGTGCTGTCGGACCGCGACGGCAACGGCGAGCAGGCGCCCGTGCCGAGCCTGTTGCTGCTCGCCGCCGTGCACCACCACCTGATCCGCACCGAGCAGCGCATGAAGGTCGGTCTGATCGTCGAGGCCGGCGACGTGCGCGAGGTCCACCACGTGGCGTCCCTCATCGGGTACGGCGCGTCGGCGATCAACCCGTACCTCGCGATGGAGACCTGCGAGAACCTGGTCCGTGCCGGCATGATCACCGGGATCACCCCGGAACAGGCCGTCAAGAACGTGATCAAGGCGCTCGGCAAGGGCGTCCTGAAGATCATGTCGAAGATGGGCATCTCGACGGTGTCGAGCTACGCCGGCGCGCAGGCGTTCGAAGCCGTGGGGCTCAGCCAGGAGTTCATCGACAAGTACTTCACCGGCACGTCGTCGATCCTCGGCGGGGTCGACATCGACGTCATCGCGAAGGAGAACGCCGAGCGGCACGCCCAGGCGTACCCGCAGGACGGCGCGGTCCTGTCGCACGAGCGGCTGCAGACCGGCGGCGAGTACCAGTGGCGTCGCGAGGGCCCCCCGCACCTGTTCAACCCGGACACCGTCTTCCGGCTGCAGCACGCCACCCGTGCCCGCCGGTACGACATCTTCCGTGAGTACTCGAGCGCCGTGGACGACCAGTCCGAGGAGCTCATGACACTGCGCGGGCTGTTCCGTTTCAAGCACGGGGCGCGGAAGCCCGTCGCGCTCGACGAGGTCGAGTCGATCGAGTCGATCGTCAAGCGCTTCAACACCGGCGCGATGTCGTACGGCTCCATCTCGAAGGAAGCCCACGAGACGCTCGCGATCGCGATGAACCGCCTCGGTGGCCGCTCGAACACGGGTGAGGGCGGCGAGGACGTCGACCGGTTGCTCGACCCCGAGCGCCGCAGTGCGATCAAGCAGGTCGCCTCCGGGCGGTTCGGCGTGACGAGCATGTACCTCACCCACGCCACCGACATCCAGCTGAAGATGGCGCAGGGTGCGAAGCCCGGCGAGGGCGGCCAGCTGCCCCCGCAGAAGGTGTACCCGTGGGTCGCCCGCACCCGGCACGCCACCGCCGGCGTCGGCCTCATCTCGCCGCCGCCGCACCACGACATCTACTCGATCGAGGACCTCAAGCAGCTGATCTTCGACGTGAAGCGCGCCAACCCGGCCGCACGCGTCCACGTGAAGCTCGTGAGCCAGTCCGGCATCGGCGCGGTCGCGGCCGGTGTGACGAAGGCCCTGGCCGACGTCGTGCTCGTGTCCGGACACGACGGTGGCACGGGTGCGTCCCCGCTCAACTCGCTCAAGCACGCCGGCACCCCGTGGGAGATCGGCCTCGCCGAGACGCAGCAGACGCTCATGCTGAACGGCATGCGCGACCGCGTCGTCGTCCAGGTCGACGGTCAGATGAAGACCGGGCGCGACGTCGTCGTGGCAGCCCTGCTCGGCGCCGAGGAGTACGGCTTCGCCACCGCTCCGCTCGTCGTCGAGGGCTGCATCCTGATGCGCGTGTGCCACCTGGACACGTGTCCGGTGGGGGTCGCGACGCAGAACCCCGAGCTCCGCAAGCGCTTCTCCGGCAAGCCCGAGTTCGTCGTGAACTTCTTCGAGTTCATCGCGCAGGAAGTGCGCGAGCTCCTCGCCGAGCTCGGCTTCCGCACCCTCGACGAGGCGATCGGCCGGTCCGACGCCCTCGACGTCGACCGTGCCCTCGAGCACTGGAAGGCGTCAGGGCTCGACCTCGCACCGGTCCTCGCGGGTCCGCACTTCGAGGACGCCGAGCCCCGTCGCCACCAGCGCGAGCAGGACCACGAGCTCGAGCAGCACTTCGACGTGGGGCTGATCCAGCAGACCGCCGACGTGCTCGACCACGGTGGTTCGATCGCGCTCGACCTGCCCATCCGCAACACCGAACGCGCGGTCGGCACGATGCTCGGCCACGAGGTCACCAAACGGCACGGTGAGCACGGGTTGCCCAGCGGCTCGATCGACGTCACGCTGCGCGGTTCCGCCGGACAGTCGCTCGGCGCGTTCATGCCCGCCGGCATCACCCTGCGCCTCATCGGCGACAGCAACGACTACGTCGGCAAGGGCCTGTCCGGTGGCGAGATCATCGTGCGGCCGGACGCCGGCTCGGGCTTCGACCCGGCGGAGAACGTCATCGCCGGCAACGTGATCGGCTACGGAGCGACCCAGGGCAGCATGTTCATCCGCGGCATCGTGGGCGAGCGCTTCCTGGTGCGCAACTCGGGGGCGACCGCGGTGGTCGAGGGCGTGGGCGACCACGCGCTCGAGTACATGACGGGCGGGCTCGCGCTCATCCTGGGCGAGACCGGTCGGAACCTCGGCGCTGGCATGTCCGGCGGCACCGCGTACGTCCGTGGTCTGCGCGAGGAGCACGTCAACACCGACGCCCTCGCGACCGGTGAACTCCGACTCGAGGCGCTCGACAGCGCCGACGTCGAGATCGTCACCGACCTGCTCATCCGGCACGCCGAGGAGACCGGTTCGACGCTCGCGTCCGACCTGCTCGAGTCCGGCGACCTGAGCGACTTCGTCAAGGTGCTGCCGCGTGACTACGCGGCGGTGCTCGAGACCCGTCAGCGCGCCGTCGACGAGGGGCTCGACCCCGACGGCGACGTCGTCTGGAATCGAATCATGGAGGTGACCGGTGGCTGACCCCAAGGGATTCCTCAAGGTCCAGGAACGCGAACTGCCCGCACGGCGCCCCGTGCCCGTCCGGCTCATGGACTGGAAAGAGGTCTACGAGCAGCAGGAGTCCGGTGCCCTCAAGCGCCAGGCCGGCCGCTGCATGGACTGCGGCGTGCCGTTCTGCCACCAGGGCTGCCCCCTCGGCAACCTGATCCCGGAGTGGAACGACCTGACCTGGCGGGGTGAGGGCCGTCAGGCGATCGAGCGACTGCACGCGACGAACAACTTCCCGGAGTTCACGGGCCGGCTGTGCCCCGCTCCGTGCGAGTCCTCGTGCGTGCTCGGCATCAACCAGCCGCCCGTCACGATCAAGCAGGTCGAGGTCTCGATCATCGATGAGGCGTTCCAGAACGGCTGGGTCACCCCGCACCCGCCCGAGCGCCTGACGGGCAAGACCGTCGCCGTCGTGGGTTCCGGCCCCGCCGGGCTGGCCGCCGCGCAGCAGCTCACGCGCGCCGGGCACACCGTCGCCGTCTACGAGCGCGACGACCGCATCGGTGGGCTGCTCCGCTACGGGATCCCGGACTTCAAGATGGAGAAGCGCCAGATCGACGCGCGCCTGTCCCAGATGCAGGCCGAGGGCACCCGCTTCCGTGCGGGCGTCGAGATCGGCCGCGACATCACCTGGGACGACCTGAAGTCGCGCTACGACGCGGTCGTCGTCGCCACCGGCGCGACGGTGCCGCGCGACCTGCCGATCCCGGGGCGCGACCTCGAGGGCGTGCACTTCGCGATGGACTACCTGGTCCAGCAGAACAAGGCGAACGCCGGCACCCGGGTCGACAACCAGCTGACCGCCGAGGGCAAGCACGTCGTCGTGATCGGCGGCGGTGACACCGGTGCGGACTGCATCGGGACCGCGCACCGGCAGGGTGCCCTGAGCGTGACGAACCTGGCGATCGGCAAGCAGCCGCCGCTGGAGCGTCCGTCCGAGCAGCCGTGGCCGATGTTCCCGACCGTCTTCGAGGTGACGAGCGCCCACGAAGAGGGCGGCGAGCGGCACTTCCTCGCCTCGACCGTCGAGTTCCTGGCGAACGAGGCCGGCGAGGTCCGGGCGCTCCGGGTCGCCGAGACCGAGTACCTCGACGGCCGTCGCGTGCCGAAGGCCGGCTCCGAGCGTGAGATCCCCGCAGACCTCGTCCTCGTCGCGATGGGCTTCACGGGTCCGGAATCCGACACGATCGAGCCGCAGCTCGGTCTGCCGACGACGGTGTCCGGTGCGCTCGACCGCCGCGCCGACTACACGACGAACGAGGCGGGCGTGTTCGTCGCCGGTGACGCCGGCCGCGGGCAGTCCCTGATCGTCTGGGCGATCGCCGAGGGCCGTGCCGCGGCGGCGAAGGTCGACGAGTACCTCGAGGGCTCGACGATCCTGCCGGCGCCGGTGAAGGCGACCGACCGCGCGATGTCGGTCTGAGATGACGGATCGCCGCATGACCAACCACCACCAGATGCTCACCCCCCGGTGAGCGAGGGGCCACCAGCACTCGATAAGGTGCTGGTGGCCTCGCTTCGTTCCGCGCGGCCCCACAGCGCGGAAACCAGAGCATCACCCACCACCACGAAGGAATCCATTGAGACGCGCAAAGATCGTTTCGACGCTCGGACCGGCAACGTCGGACTACGAGACCGTCAAGGAGATCATCGAAGCGGGCGTCGACGTCGCCCGACTCAACCTCAGCCACGGTGACTACAGCGTCCACGAGGCCAACTACGTGAACGTCCGTCGCGCTGCCGAGGAGCTCGGCAAGCCGGTCGCGATCCTCGTCGACCTGCAGGGTCCGAAGATCCGTCTGGCCAAGTTCGCCGACGGCCCGCACGACCTGGCGGTCGGCGACGTGTTCACGATCACGACCGAGGACGTCCCCGGCTCCAAGGAGATCTGCGGCACGACGTTCAAGGGCCTGCCCCAGGACGTCAAGCCCGGCGACCCGCTGCTCATCGACGACGGTCGGGTCCGCCTGCGCGTGCTCGACACCGACGGCGTCCGTGTCCGCACCGAGGTCGTCGTCGGCGGCACCGTGTCGAACAACAAGGGCATCAACCTGCCCGGCGTCGCCGTCAACGTCCCCGCGCTGAGCGAGAAGGACGAGGCCGACCTCCGCTGGGGCATCCGCCAGGGCGCCGACCTCATCGCGCTCTCGTTCGTCCGCAACGCCTCGGACGTCGTCCGCGCGCACGAGATCATGGACGAAGAGGGCAAGCGCCTCCCCGTCATCGCGAAGATCGAGAAGCCGCAGGCCGTCGACGCGCTCGAGGAGATCATCGACGCCTTCGACAGCATCATGGTCGCCCGCGGTGACCTCGGCGTCGAGCTGCCGCTCGAGGCTGTCCCGATCGTGCAGAAGCGGGCCGTCGAGCTCGCCCGCCGCATGGCGAAGCCGGTCATCGTCGCGACCCAGATGCTCGAGTCGATGATCTCGTCGCCGATCCCGACCCGCGCCGAGACCTCCGACGTCGCGAACGCCGTCCTCGACGGTGCGGACGCGGTCATGCTCTCGGGCGAGACCAGCGTCGGCGAGTACCCGGTGCAGACCGTCCGCACGATGGCCCGCATCGTCGAGTCGACCGAGGACCACGGCCTCGAGCGCATCGCGCCGCTCGGCACCAAGCCGCGCACCCTCGGCGGGGCGATCACCCTCGCCGCGGTCGAGATCGCGGAGTTCACCGAGGCGTCGTACCTCTGCGTGTTCACCGAGTCCGGCGACTCGGCGCGCCGCATGTCGCGTCTGCGCCACGGCCTGCCGATCATCGCCTTCACCCCGAACGAGGCCACGCGTCGCCGCATGGCGCTCACCTGGGGCGTCCGGTCCTTCCTGGTCGAGCGCAAGACCCACACCGACGAGCTCTTCTCGCAGGTGGACGACGTCCTGCTCGAGAACGGCCTGGCCGCCCCCGGCGACCGCGTCATCGTGACGGCCGGTTCGCCTCCCGGGATCGAGGGCTCGACGAACGACCTGCGCGTGCACCGGGTGGGCGACGCCCACGCCGAGGCCGCTCCGGCCTACGTGCGGGACTGATCCGCAGGATCCCGACGCCGACAGGGCGCGGACAGGAGGCCCGGCGCACGAACACGCGTCGCCTCCGGTCCGCGCCCTGCCGCGTCTCCACGGCCCTGGTGGCGACCACCGATCGGCCGCAGGCGGCAGGATGGCTGCTGTGAGCCTCCAGACCGAACACCCGACGCCGCGCGCCGACGTTCGCCGTTGGCGCCGCTACCTGGCCGACGAACGCGCCGAGGGCGCGGTCTACCGCAACCTGGCCGCGCGGCGGTCCGGCGAGGAACGCGAGATCCTCGCCGCGCTGGCCGAGGCCGAGGGACGGCACGAGCAGCACTGGCTCGACCTGCTCGGTGACGACGTCGGACGTCCGCAGCGGGGCAGTCTGCGCACCCGGGTCCTCGCGACACTTGCGAAGCGCTTCGGGTCGGTGTTCGTCCTCGCGTTGATGCAGCGCGCCGAGGACCGCTCGCCGTACGCCGACGACGACGACGCGACCGCGAGCATGGCTGCCGACGAGCGCATCCACGGCGAGGTGGTGCGCGGGCTCGCGAACCGCGGTCGGATGCGGTTGTCGGGCACCTTCCGTGCGGCGGTCTTCGGCGCCAACGACGGACTCGTGTCGAACCTGGCCCTCATCATCGGCATCAGCGCATCGGGCGCCGACCGGCACTTCGTGCTGCTGAGCGGCATCGCGGGCCTGCTCGCCGGAGCCCTGTCGATGGGTGCGGGGGAGTACGTGTCGGTCCGGTCGCAGCGCGAACTGCTCGAGGCGTCCGCACCGCACCCCGAGGCCGGCCGCGCCGTGGCGGACCTCGACGTCGACGCGAACGAGCTGGCCTTGGTGTACCGCGCCCGCGGGATGGCCGAGGCTGAGGCGACCGAGCACGCAGCGCACGTGCTGTCCGGCATCGGTGAGCGACACCCGTCGACCGGTCCGGTCACCGTCACCGACGACCACGAGGCGGTGGGCAACGGCCTGAGCGCCGCGGTGTCGAGCTTCCTGTTCTTCGCGTCGGGCGCGATCATCCCGGTGCTGCCGTTCCTGTTCGGCATGCAGGGGTGGGCGGCCATCGCGGTCGCCGGCACGCTCGTCGGACTCGCCCTGCTCGGCACCGGTGCGGTCGTCGGCGTGCTGAGCGGTGCGTCGCCGGGCAAGCGGGCGTTCCGGCAGCTGGCGATCGGGTTCGGCGCCGCGGTCGTGACCTACGCGCTCGGGCTGCTGTTCGGGACGGGCACCGCGTAGCGGCGGACGGGGCACCGCCTACCGGCGGACGGCGGCTCGCGGCGGGAGCAGCAGCAGGGCCGCGGCACCGACGACGATGAGGGCGATGCCCGCGAAGACCATGAACACCGTGAGCGCGAGGCCGGGCGCGACGAGCACGACGACACCGCCGAGGATCGACAGCACGCCGCTCACCAGCGTCGGCACCCGGGACGACCCGGGGTGGCCGACGAAGCCGCCCACGATCGACACGATGCCCTCGACCACGAAGCCGACCCCGGCGAGCACGGCGTAGACGACCAGGGGGATCGCGGGGTCGAGCAGCGCGACGAGTCCGGCGACCGCGATGAGCGCACCGACGATCCCGGAGGTCCACCGCCACACCGTCGGCGTCCCGTGCCCGCGCGCCGCAGCCACGACCCGCAGGGCGCCGGCGACGACGAGGTACACGCCGAACAGCAGCGCCACGAGGACGAGCGACGGCCGGGGCCACACGATGGCGACGATCCCCAGGGCGATCGCGACGACCGCCGTGACGACGACGAACACCCGGAACGTGCGGACGGCACGAGAATCCACGGACACTCCTCCTGATCGGACCGCTGGAGTCCCGAACGCTACCCGGCCGACGGCGAGCCCGTGCGGTCCTCGGACCCGAGCGGGCGTGAGCCCGTGCAACCGGATGCAACCCCCGCGGTCGTACGGTGCGAGCAGCACGCGAACCGTGCGTGCCCCGACAGCGTCGTCGAAAGGCCACCACCATGACCATCGCACCATCGCCCACCAGCTACGCCGCACCCGGCGAACCGGGCTCCCTCGTGCAGTACCGATCGCGGTACGACCACTTCATCGGCGGCGAGTACGTCCCGTCAGCGAGCGGGCAGTACTTCGAGAACCCCACCCCCGTCACCGGCAAGGTCTTCACCGAGGTCGCGCGCGGTGACTCCACCGACGTCGACCGTGCGGTGGCGGCGGACGAGCGCCGCCGAGCGCGCGGTCATCCTCAACAAGATCGCCGACCGCATGGAGGAGCACCTCGAGATGCTCGCCGTCGCCGAGACGTGGGAGAACGGCAAGCCGATCCGCGAGACCCTCGGCGCCGACATCCCGCTCGCGATCGACCACTTCCGCTACTTCGCCGGAGCGATCCGCGCGCAGGAGGGCTCGGCCGGCGAGATCGACCACGACACCGTGGCGTACCACTTCCACGAACCGCTGGGCGTCGTCGGACAGATCATCCCGTGGAACTTCCCGATCCTGATGGCCGTGTGGAAGCTCGCGCCGGCCCTGGCCGCGGGCAACTGCGTCGTGCTGAAGCCCGCCGAGCAGACCCCGGCGTCGATCCACGTACTCGTCGAGCTCATCCGCGACCTCCTGCCCGCCGGCGTGCTCAACGTCGTCAACGGCTTCGGCATCGAGGTCGGCGCACCACTCGCCCAGCACCCGGACATCCGGAAGATCGCGTTCACCGGCGAGACCACCACCGGTCGGCTGATCATGCAGTACGCCTCGCAGAGCCTCATCCCGGTGACGCTCGAGCTCGGCGGCAAGAGCCCGAACGTGTTCTTCCCCGACGTCGCCGCCGAGAAGGACTCGTTCTACGACAAGGCGCTCGAGGGCTTCACCTTCTTCAACCTCAACCAGGGCGAGGTCTGCACGTGTCCGTCCCGGGCGCTCGTGGCGAAGGAGATCTACGACGGGTTCGTCGCCGACGGCCTCGACCGGGTGCGCGCCGTCAAGCAGGGCCACCCGCTCGACCTGTCCACGATGATCGGCGCCCAGGCGTCGAACGACCAGCTCGAGAAGATCCTGAGCTACATCGACATCGGCAAGCAGGAGGGCGCGAAGCTGCTCACCGGCGGGGAGCGCGCGGACCTCGGCGGGGAGCTCTCCGGCGGGTACTACGTCACGCCGACGGTGTTCGAGGGCGTCAACTCGATGCGGATCTTCCAGGAGGAGATCTTCGGTCCGGTCCTCGCGTTGACGTCCTTCAGCGGCTACGACGACGCGATCGCCACGGCCAACGACACCCTCTACGGACTCGGTGCCGGGGTGTGGAGTCGCGAGGCCACCACGCTGTACCGCGCCGGACGTGACATCCAGGCCGGACGGGTGTGGTCGAACACGTACCACCAGTACCCGGCCGGTGCGGCGTTCGGTGGGTACAAGCAGTCCGGCATCGGGCGCGAGAACCACAAGATGATGCTCGACCACTACCAGCAGACGAAGAACCTGCTCGTGTCCTACGCCGATGGTCCGATGGGCTTCTTCTGATGCCCGACACCGCACGCGTGGCGGTCACGCCGGCGGCGGGGGAGCTCCTGCGCACCCTCGCCGCCCGGCACGGCCCGCTGATGTTCCACCAGTCGGGCGGCTGCTGCGACGGCTCGAGCCCGATGTGCTACCCCGTCGGCATGTTCCGGACCGGCTCCGGCGACGTCCTGCTCGGGGCACTCGAGGTCGACGGCATCGACCCCGTCGAGGTGTACATGTCGGTGTCGCAGTTCGAGTACTGGAAGTACACGCACCTGACGATCGACGTCGTCGACGGGCGGGGCGGCGGGTTCTCGGTGGAAAGTCCTGATGGGAAGCGCTTTTTGACACGTTCCCGGATGCTTGATGAGACCGAACTGGAGGCCCTTGGTCTCACCCCGCAGCATCGATAGTCCGCGAATCGTCCGCAGAAACCTCAGTTGAGCCGATCAGGTCCGCAGCCGCGGACCTAGTTCGGTCCGCGGCGTCCGGGAAGAGGTGCGCGTAGATGCTGAGGGTGATCGTCGGGGACGCGTGCCCCATCGCCCTCGCAACGGAGACCGGATCAAGCCCGCTACGGATCAAGCCGGACGCGTAGAAGTGCCGGTAATCGTGCGGGGTCAGCCCGCTGACCCCTGCTGACGCGCACGCTTTGCTGAACCATGCGCGAAGTGCTGCGGGGGATGGCGGGCTGCCTGGTAGTAGCCAGCCGCCCTCGTACGCCCCAACTTCGCTCAGGTGGCCGCTGAGGCGTGAAACGAGCGCCGATGGGACTGGCACCGTCCGTTCGCTCCCATGCTTCGGAGCGCAGACCTCACGCCGTCCAGTACGGTTCTGGATCTGCCGCGCGACGTGCACGTTTCGGCGCAGAAAGTCCACATCGCTGACCTGCACTGCAGACGCTTCCCCGATGCGCATCCCAGCGAAGGCCATCAGGTCAAGGAGCGGGCGCAGAAACGGCTCAGCGTGCTCTCGAATGCTCGAAACCTCGGCCGGCGTCGGAATCCGCATCGTGTGCTCGAGTTTGCGAACGGCCGGGAGCCGCAGTCCGAGCGTCGGATCTTTGCCGATATACCCGTCGAGTACGGCACCACGAAGAGCGCCACGGACGTACTTCACTCGTGTGCGGATCGTGGACGCAGCGAGATCCTGTTCGAGTGCCTTGATCCAAGACTCAGCATGGGAGCGCTTCAGCTTGCCGAACGGCACCTCTCGGAACGTGCACGACTCGATAGCGCGATCAGCGGCCCGGATAGTCCCCTCCGACCACACTTGGCGCGGTGCCCACTCCGCGTAGAACGAGGCGAGGGTTGATCGTGACGCCCTGGGATCGACGTAGGACCCGGTTCGAACGGCCGTTGTGACCTCATCGAGCCAGCCTTGGGCGTCCCGCTTCCGGCCGAAGTGCTTGGAGTGCTCCTTGCCCTCATCGTCGCGGTAGCGGGCGCGCCACACGCCATCAGGGCGCTGCTTAATGCTGGCCATCGTCAACCTCGTCGAGTGCGTCGACAACGCCATCGGAGACTGCTCGCAACACGTCACGAAGGTGGCCAGCTCCAAGCTTCGTAGTCACAACGAACTCCGGCCCCGATATCTCGGTGTTCGCCCGCCAACGATCCGCGATCCACTTGAGGTAGGAGCCCGCGTCAGTCGGATCATCGAAACGCTCGTCGTGGGCCGCGGTCAGCACGCTCGGGTTGTCGTCGATGAGCGTGCAGGCGTCCACTAGAGCTCGCACTGCGCCGAGGCCGGCTTCCTCCACTCGCTGGAGGTTGTAGTCGACGTAGCGCCGCTGCCGCGCGAATGCCTTGACGGGCGTCTGAGTCTCTTGAACAAGGTCGCCCAGGTCGAGGTCGAGCACGTCCGCGATGGTCAGCGCCTCGGTCAGTCGTACGGATCGTGTGCCCTTCTCGATCCGGGACACTGCCGAAGCGTCCACGGCCATGCCAGCTTCGGTCAGGAGCTCCGCGAAAGCACGCTGGGAGATCTCCCTGGCCTGCCGGGCGTCCAGCACGGCGCGCCCGAAAAGCTGGTCGGCGGTGAGTTCGTCGTTGTTCATGTTGACAACGCTATTGCATCGGGGACAACATGCGCTAGTGTTGTTCACACAGCGACAACGTTGCACAGCCGCAACCGAAAGGATGTTCGAATGACCGCCCCAGCAGTGCTTCTCACCATCGACGAAGCAGCCAAGCGCATCCGCCGCTCACCAGCCGCGCTGCGATACATGGTCCACAAGGGAACCGCGCCGCGCTCGGCCCTCCTGGCCGGACGTCGGGTGTTCAAAGAGGCCGACATCGATGCCTGGGTTGAACAGGCGTTCGCTCAGGAGGCCTCCTGAACCTGCCAGACCGCGCGATCGACGAAAGTCTCGCGCCTCCCGCCTACGGCGACCCGACCGGCGAACAGGCCGTCAGGAACATCCTGACTGGTGCCGACTGGTCACCTCGCGCCGACTGGAAACTAGTCGGACCGTGGCGCGACGAGCAGCCCATCACAGTGCTACTCGACTCGCGCCTCGCCCTGGAAATCATGCAACTCATCGGTCGCCAAGCCGAGGTGAAGCAGAGCCGAAGCGGCAAGAGTACGCGCGCTCGTCTCAAGAAGAAGGCCCCAGGTGCGCCAACACCCGGGGCCACGTCCAACCAGTAACTATCACCGAAACCGAAGGACAGAAGACATTGTCTCTCAACAACACGATCATCTCACGTCCCACTGACATCCACGCAAGCGCCCCTTCGGGGGACGCCGTGGCAGCTCGAGTCGGGACACCGACGCTCGAGCTGAAGGGCTGGCACCACAAGCAGTGGAAGCGGCCCGACCCCAACAACCTCTACAGGATCATCACCACCCACCGCATGTACGACGGTGGTCGCGAAGAGATCAGTGCGATGCCAGACGCCACGACCTGGGGTCACCTCACGCCTGTCGAGTACCAGCTGCACACAACCCCCGGATACCAGTGGGGAGATGACCCCGAAGACGAGCCGATCAGCCGCCCACGGGAGTTCGTCATGACGTACGTCGGGTTGTACAAGCTCGTCGGCTACTCCTTCGACCAGGGTGAAGGGGTCATCACCGGGAAGTTCGAGCGAGTCGAGGGGGACGCCTGATGGATGACGTGATCAAGCTCGTCGAAGTCGAGACGACCGCCACTGGTCGCGCGGAAGTGATCATCGATGCTCAGCCGAGCCAGTTCAGCGATGGCTACTCGATCATCCTGACCCCTTCAGAAGCGCTGCGATTGGCTCACGCCATCGTCGCCCGCGTCTCCGATGTGCGGACACAGCCGCTCGCAGTGCCCATGCTGGTCCCAACCCTGCAGGTGGCTGCCTGATGCCGGCGGGGAAGTCGACAGTCGACGGGTTCGCGGTGCTCGCCATCAACGGTGTCGTCGGATTCCGTGCGGAACGACCCCTGACGGAGCTAGCGGGGGACCAGGCACGACGCCTGGCCATCTGCCTGCTCGAAGCTGCGCAAGACGCTGAACGGCCGGAGCCGCCTGAGTGGCCGTAGGCCAGTCCGGCACCAGGAAGCCCCCAGATCCTCACTACGAGGACGAGGGGGCTTTCTCGTACCCGGACACCATCGCCCTCTCGCCAGCCGCAGAGCGATACATGCACCAGCTCGCGATCGACCTTACGGCCGGCGTTGTCGAGCTCAGGCAGCTACCGCCCTCGCTTCGGCAGTTCTACGTCTTCGCGTTCGAGCAGGGGAGCGCGTCACGGCAAGCCGAGATCGACCAGGCCAACGACGACGCAGACCGGCTCTACGCCGAAGTCTGCCGACGCCAGCCCTCACGAGAACACGAAACCACCAACGCCTTTCTCGAGGCGCAGAAACACCGCGGCGCAGAAGCCGCAGCCAAACGAGCGGCCGACATCCGCGCCCAGATCTACTCCGGACAGGAGACCCAATGACCCGACCCCCCACCACTTTCGATGCCCGCTGGCTGATGGCGCAGGAATTCCCGCCGACCCAGTACGTCGTCCCCGGCGTCATCCCCGAAGGCATGACCTTGCTCGTCGCTGCTCCGAAGATCGGTAAGAGCTGGCTAGTGCTCGGGCTGGCGCTCTCGCTCCACGTCGGCGAGAAAGCGCTTGGCGGTGTACCCACGGGCGCGCCAAGGCCGGTTCTGTACCTCGCGCTCGAAGACGGCCCCCGCCGGTTGCAGCAGCGGATCCGCACGCTCGACCCTGAGGTTGTCACCCCGCGACTCGAGTTCGTCACAGCACTCGAAGGCGGTCAGGTCATCCCTGCGATCAAGGAGTTCATCTCCCGGAACATCGACCAGAACCCCGTCGTGATCCTCGACACGCTCGGGAAGGTGCTTCCGAGTAACGCAGCCACGAAGTCGCAGTACGCCGCGGACTACGAGTTCCTTGGCGCGCTCAAGGCCACCACGGACGCGGAACCAGGATCGTCCCTCATCATCGTCCACCACACCCGGAAGAGCGGCGGAGAGGACTTCCTGGACGCCGTGAGTGGCACCCAGGGCATCGCAGGCGCAGCAGACACAGTGCTCGTGCTCAGACGAGACCGGCAAGAGCAGAACGCCACTCTCCACGTCACTTCGCGTGATGCGAAGGAAGGCGAGTACGCGATGCTGCTCTCCGATAACGGGACCTGGACGCTCAACGGCGGCGGACTCGAAGCGGCACGGGCGGCAGCAGAAGCCATCAAGGTGTCCGACGGCGTAGGTGACCGCATGGCCGACATCATCGCCGCGGTGTACCAGGCAAGCGAATCCGTCTCTCGACAGGAGCTGCAGCACTTGCTCCCGGCGATCCCGGTCCAGCAGCTTGACGTGTACCTCAAGCGCGCGGTGGACAGCAACCGGCTGGCGAAGGTTGCAAGAGGCCTCTATGGCCCTGTTAGTTCCGTTAGATCTGTTAGTTCCGAAGAGGGTTCTAACACTTCTAACGCTTCTAACACCCCCTACGAGAGCGACGTGTTCGAGGGCGTGGCATGAATCCGATTACCGTCGCCTGCCCCGACTGCTCTGCCGCAGCAGTCATCGACATCTCTGGCACCGGCATCACCCACGCCGTCCTCGAGCACGACGAGACGTGCCCACGACTCAACCACCCAGCCTTCGGGCTGCACCACGACCGTTAGGACGACACCCATGACCGACGCAACCCGCAACTGGCTCAAGGCCTACCTCGCCGAACTCGAGAAGGCTGGCAACAAGCTGCTCACGCAGATCTACGAAGACAGCGACGGAATCCCGAACACCGTTGTCGGAGCTGGCTCCATCAGCCTCGCCGGCTACTCGCTCGCAACCCAGCTCGCCACCGTCACCGACGACCCCAGCCAGCTGGTGCAGATCATCGTCAGGCACCACGAGCTCGCGCAGGAAAAGCTCGGCCCTGACGCATGGCCCGACGTGCAGTACGGCGCGCTGCTTCACCTCGCGATGCTCTACCTCGAGCCGGCGTACAAGGTCACCGACAACTCCGAGGTTGACATGCGCTCTGCAGCAAAGCAGTGGTGGCGTTCGATTGCTGAAGCCACGGACCAGCATGAATGATGTTGCTCATGTTCGGCGCGCGAAAGATCTCGTCATTGGTGTCAGCGGTCCCGAAGTAGTAGTCAGTGGTCGCGCAGCCGCATGGCTTCTCCGTTACGCCGGCCTCAACGAATACCACCTCGACCACCGAGGGGAAGACGCAGAGATAGACGAAACACTCGTCGCGCTAAAGGTTGCTGCACTCACGTGGAGAAATACCGCTACCGGAACAGCAGATGCACCCAAAGCGGAACTCGATGCACAATCGGAATGGCTCAGCACAAAGCAAGCAGCTGATGCCCTCGCGATGACAGACCGTGCAATCCGCAAGGCAATCCGTGAGAACAGACTCAAAGCGACAACGGTAGGTCGCGCCTATCGAATCAACCGCGAACAACTCGCGCACTTCAAAGCAAGAAAGGGAACACCATGAGCCTTGATGCACTTGAAACCCAGATCGAAAGCATCCGCGAACAGGCCCACTCCGTCCAGGGCTCCACAGCGCAGCGCACCCGTGAGATCGAGGCAGACATCAACTGGAGCGCTGAAGGAAAGCGCCAGGCGATCGACGACCAGAGGGCCGTGGCTGGCGAACGACTCAAGGAGCTGCGCGACAAGGAGCTGACACTGATCAAGGGGCACCTTCGAAGCCTCGAGACAAAGCTTGACGCGAAGGTGGGCAGCGGTGCCACCGACATCATCGCCTTCCGAGATGCGCAGGAACGCGCAGAGCGCATCGACGATGCAGACACCGCAGCTCGCTCCATCGCTCAGGCCCTGCGCAACAACGACAAGACGCTCGCACACGCCGTCTTCCGTAAGTCCATCCAGCACGGATGGACCGGCGCAGTCAACGAGTTCACCGCTGAGAACCCCGACTCGGCCGAGGCTGCTCGTGACATCAGCCGGCTCGAAGAGAACCTGCGCTCTGGCGGCTTCGTACGTGCCGCGCACTACATGTTGGGCCGATGAGCTCAGCGTCCCGCAGTACGGCCAGGCGCAACCAGATGCGGGCACGACTCGCAGCAACAGGCGCAGCGTGCCACCTCTGCGGCAAGCCAGTGGACTACACGCTGCCTAGCTCCGACCCCATGTCGTTCGTCGTCGACCACGTGACGGCAGTAGTACGAGGCGGACGCGACGACATCACCAACGCAGCATCAGCTCACCGCGTCTGCAACTCTCGGCGCGGTGCTCGGGACCACGACAACACCGTGCGTCGCAGCGGGTCACTAGATCGCTGACGCACGCCCGGTGGCCGGGGTCCCCGCATCGCGCGGAGGCCCGACCTCCGGGTTCATGCGGCTTGCACACACAGAGCATCCACCACATCTCGGAGCCCCTGAGGGTGGGGGAGGACCGCCCTCGACGAAGCCTGTGGACCTCTGGGGCTAGGCACCGTCCGTCCCCGAGAGCTGGATGGATCGCCCTTTTCACCAATAGTCCGCACAACTACTAGGAAGGAGGCGTATCGGATGGCTAATTCAAGGGCTCCGAGAGCCCCGAAAGACCTCGCTACGGGCGGCAAACGGCTTTGGAACCGTGTGCAGCGGGACTTCGAGCTCGCTGATCACGAAGAGTCGGTGCTGCTGCAGGCGTGCCGAATCGTAGATCTGCTCGACCGTCTGCAGGCGGCCATGGCCAGTGAAGATGTTGTCGTTGACTCGCCGCAGGGTAAGAAGACGAACCCGGCGGTTGTGGAGTTCAGGCAGCAGGCCTTGGCGCTGGCGAAGTGCATGGCGTCGCTGCGTATCCCGTTTGGAGATGATGAAACTCAGCCGCAGCAACGTTCGGGTGCTCGTAGAGCGAGTTTGTCGACTGCGAGATGAGGCGGCGTGTTCGTGAGAACAAGATCGGCCTGCCGGCGCGGCTGAATATCTTCAGGGAGGCGGATTGGCTCGGGGCGGACGCCGCTGAGCGGTACGGGGCTTGGTATCGCGCCCGGTCTGATTGGGGTGACTTGCACGGCATTGCAGTGCTTCCCGGAGATGAAGAAGCGATGCAGAATTACCCGGACGGTGTTTTCCGGTACGAGGATATCTGACCTCTGCGACAATTGAAGTAGCAATCTAGCCCGCCGGTTTACCCGGGCATGAACAAGAGAGATCTTGGCATGCCCGGGTGTGGGTGAGCGTTTTGGTGTGCCGATTTCTCCTAATCTTAGGAGAACATTTTGGCCGAGAGGGTAGTGCAAGTCACGATCCGTGCTGCGATTGACAACTACGTCAAGGGCATGGAGAAAGTCCGTAAGGCGACAGCTGATACGGCAAAGGAATCCGACAAGCTCGAGAAGGTCGGGCAGGCAGCGGAGCGCGTTGGTGGTTCGCTGCTGACGATGGGCGCGGCGGCGACGGGCTCTGTGCTGATCGTCACGAAGATGGCTGCCGATTTTGACGCCCAGATGTCCAAGGTGCAGGCGGCTACGAATGCGTCTGCGTCCGAGATGGACAAGTTCCGGAACCAGGCGCTGACTGCTGGTGCTGCGTTCGGATACACGGCGACGCAGGTAACCGAGGCGCAGGTGGAGCTCGGCAAGGCGGGCCTCGCGACGAAGGACATCCTCGGTGGCGGCCTGACTGGCGTTCTGGCGCTGGCTGCGTCGGACAATGTGGATCTGGGTAAGGCGACGCAGATCGCTGCGGTCGCGATGAAGCAGTTCAACCTTGCCGGTTCCGATGTTCCGCACATCGCTGACCTGCTCGCTGCTGGTGCTGGTAAGGCGCTGGGTGGCGTGCAGGAGCTTGGTGATGCGCTGAACCAGTCCGGTCTGGTGGCGTCGAACTTCGGCTTCTCGATTGAGGAAACGACGGGTGTGCTGTCGTCGTTCGCGGACGCTGGTCTGCTGGGTTCCGATGCGGGTACGTCGCTGAAGAGCATGCTGCAGATGCTGGCGAACCCGTCGAAGGAGTCGGCGCAGCTGATGAAGTCCCTCGGCATCAATGTCGAGGACGCAAACGGGTCGTTCCTGGGTGCTGCTGACATCGCTCAGGTTCTGCAGGAGCGCCTTTCGGGGCTGTCGGATGCTCAGCGCCAGCAGGCTCTGTCACAGATCTTCGGTGCGGATGCGGTTCGTGCGGCGACGGTTCTGTACAAGGAGGGTGCTGATGGCATCCAGCAGTACATCGACCAGAACAACGACGCCGGCTACGCGGTCGATCAGGCGGCGAAGAAGGCCGACAACCTCAACGGGGACCTGAGCAAGCTCAAGTCCGCGTTCCAGGCCGGCCTGATCGAGTCGGGGACCTCTGCCAGCAGTGCCCTCCGTCCGCTCGTGCAGGACATGACCTCGTTCATTCAGAAGGTGCGGGAGCTTCCGGAGCCGCTGAAGGCGACAGCCCTCGGGGCGACTGGCGTCGTTGGTGCGGCGGGGCTCCTTGGCGGCGGTCTGCTCCTTGCGGTCCCGAAGATCGTCGAGTTCCGGTCCGCGATGGCGACGCTCCGGGCAAGTGGCATCACGGGGCGTGCGGCACTGAGTTCCATGTCTGGCTTCCTCGGCGGGCCGTGGGTCGGCGGTGTCGCCCTAGGTGTCACCGCAGTCGCGCTGCTGAACACGGAGCTCGAGAAGCTGAAGGCGGACAGTTCCGAGATCACGCACACGCTCAAGTCGGCTTCGTCGGCGGCTGAGATCTACAAGACGCTCGGTAAGGGTCAGCTCTCGGCGGGCATCGATGGCAGCGTAAAGGACCAGCTGAAGGACATGGACGCTGCTCTGCAGTCGTTCGCATCCCACAACAGCTCGAACGGCTTCCAGGCCATCCTGACGCGGTTCACCAACACCGACTTCAATCAGGGTGCCAACGCGCTCCGCGACATCAACGCGGAGATGGGCCAGCTCGCACAGACCGACCCGTCGAAGGCGGTCCGGGCGTTCGAGCTGCTGGCGGAGCAGACGGACGGCTCGCAGAAGTCGCTGCACCGACTGGTTGATGCGATCGGTGGCGACTACCGATCCGCACTCGTGCAGCAGGCGGACGCTCTTGGCATCACGGCGAACGACACGAACCTCGTGAAGCTCGCGATGGGCCAGTATGCGGACGCCGCGAAGGGAGCGAAGCAGCCGACTGAGGACAACGCGGATGCCTTGAACGCGCTGCAGGGGGCTGCCAGTGAGGCTGCTCCCACTATCGATGAGGTGGCGAACGCACTGCGGGCGCTGACGTCTCCGACGCTTGACGCCCGTGAGGCAAAGCGTCAGTTCCAGGCGGCAGTCGACGGCGTGACGGACTCTCTCAAGGAGAACGGCACGTCGCTCGACATCTCGACGGAGAAGGGGCGCAACAACCAATCGGCACTGGACGGGATCGCGCAGGCGGCTCAGAACGCTGCTGGCTCCATCTATGAGCAGACCGGCAACCAGCAGTCGGCCACCGCCGCGATGGAGCAGGGGCGAAGCGCGCTCGTCGCTGCGCTGGGGCAGTACGGCATCACCGGCCAGGCTGCTCAGGATTACGCGAACAAGATCCTGGGCACGCCGACCGACTGGGCGACGTTGTTCCAGAACAACGCACCTGAGGCTGGCGCGGCTGCGGACACGTACAAGGACAAGCTCAACGCTTTGCCGGCGGAGAAGCGCACGCAGATCAACGCTGCGACGGCTCAGGCTCAGTCAGCCATTCAGAGCGTGCTGAACTCGCTAGGCTTGGTGCAGTCAAAGTCGATCACGATTACGACGAACCGCGTTGAGACCGCGACGAAGCAGAACACGGTCGGCATCTTCAAGGCTGACGGTGGCTACATCTCGGGTCCTGGTACAGGCACGTCGGATTCGATCCCGGCGATGCTGTCGAACGGTGAGTACGTCATCCGTGAGCGGTCGGTCAGCAAGTACGGGACCGGCTTCCTGGATGCGGTGAACGCGGGCCGGTACGCGAATGGCGGACTCGTTCACCTGGCCGCTGGCGGGTCTGCTGCGGCCGCGAAGAAAGCGCAGGAAGCGCGGCAGAAGCTGGCCAAGGAACGTGCTGATGCGCGTGAGAAGGCTGAGGCTGCACGTCTTGCACGGCAGACGGATATTTATCAGTTCCGGACGTCGATGCGTACTGGGTCGTTGACGGGTATGTCGGCGGTGCAGGGAGCGTTTGGTATTGCGACGGATTCTAAGTATCCGGAGCGGTATCGGAATGCTGTTGCGCGGATTGCTGATCGGTCCGAAAAGGCGATGATCAAGCTCGAGAAGCGGTCTGATGCTGCTTCGAAGGCTGTTGAGAAGGCGTCGGATAAGCTCGACGGTTTGAAGTCGTCTGCGTCGTCTATGTCGTCGTCGATTTCCGGGAAGCTGTCTGATTTCTCGTACGGCGATTACCGGTCGTCGACTTCTCTGCTGCGTGGCCTGACGTCTCGCGCGTCTAAGTTGAAGCAGTTCCAGGCGTTGCTGGTGACGTTGCGGAAGAACGGTCTCGCGCCGGCTCTTCTGAACGAGGTGGCGTCGCTTGGTGTTGATGAGGGTCTGCCGTTGGCGAAGTCGTTGGCAGCATCGTCGAAGTCGCAGATCGCTGCTATCAACAGCCAGTACGGGTCGATCGGTAAGACGTCGACTCAGATCGGCAATCAGGTTGCGGACGCGAACTTCGGGAAGCTGATCACTGCTGCTGAGAAGCAGTTGCGTGCGGCGAACAAGAACGCTTCGTCGATTACGCGTGCGATCAGTACGGAGTCGCGTCGTCTGCAGCGTCTGATCGGTAAGGCGCTTGGTGTTCCTGGCTATCAGGTGGGCGGCTACACGGGCGACGGTGCAACAGGTCAGGTTGCTGGTTTGGTGCATGGTCGCGAGTTCGTGATGAACGCTTCGGCTACTGCAGCGAATCGGCAGCTTCTCGAGGCAATGAATCAGGGCGGCAACGTCCGGTACATGGATCCCACTCGCATCGTCCAGGCCGCTCCTGCTACGGCACCGCAGTACCGGCAGGACGTGCACGTGCAGCCCATGCAGCACGTCGACCCGAACACGATGACGACAGTGATGGCGCGTGAATTTACGCGCGCGTTTGCAGGGATGGTCCAGTGACACCTCTGCAGTAACCCCAGCACCACCCTCCCATGGGCCGGACCGCTCGATGCGGTTCGGCCCATACTCATGAAAGGTTCACATGCCTACAATCACCGACCCCACGGTCTCCCTCGAGGAAACAATCGCCGGAACCTTCCTCCCACCGTCCCTGCTGCCGAGCCTCGGACGCAGATTCGCTCCGATCCGCGGACAGAGCCTCGGATCCGGAATTGCCTGGCTGGGCGACTCGATTACGCGCGGCCTCGGCGCAACGAACAAGGGCGACTCCTGGCCGCCGATCCTCACCGGCACCACAATCGCTGTGGCAGGCGACAGCATCCCGACCTACGCGATGCTCTACTCCGGCGGGAAGCTCTCGAAGACCGTGAACGCCGGCATAAGCGGCAACACCACCGCGCAGATGCTCGCCCGCGTGAAAAGCGACGTCATCGCCTATAAGCCTGCAGTGTGCGTGGTGCTCGGCGGGACGAACGATTCCGCGACGCCCGTCGAGCTCACCGACTTTGCCGCGAACATCGCAGGAATCGTGCTTGCACTCCGCGTGGCAGGGATCGCGCCCGTCCTCTGCACCATCCCCACGATCAACTCGACCGCACAGCGTGCGGTCATCATCAGATACAACACCTGGCTGCGCCGCTACTCTGCCCAGCAAGGCATCCCACTGCTCGACTTCTACACCCTCAGCGTCGATCCGGAGACCGGCAATCTGCTGCAGTCAGCGATGGGGAACACAGACGGCACGCACCCGGGCAACATCGGTAACGCGCTGCTCGGGAAGTACGCCGCGGACATCCTCGGACCACTCGTAGGGGCATCCGCCGTCCCGGTCGCAGCGGACAACACCGACGCGCTGAATCTCGTCGTGGACGGACTCAACTTCGGCACCGTCGCGAATGGTCTCGCCGCCCCGTGGGGCGTCTACGGCACGCTACCTTCCAACGCGACCCCATCGGTAGTCACTGACCCACTAGTGCCCGGGAAGATGCAGCAGCTCGCACTTGCCGCGACCACTGCCGGCGCGACGCTGTACAAGCGGATCACGCCGGTTGTCGGCCGCCGCATCGTGATCTCGGGAACGGTGACCAAGACCGCCGGCGCGGCAGGCCTACAGGCCTACGTGAACACGTCGAACCAGACCGACACGTACAACCAGCTCCTCGACGTCACCGAGGCAGTCACCCGCGGCAAGTTTTCGACCGAGCTCGTGGTCCCGGCGAACACGACCAGCATTGACCTCAAGATGTTCGTCCAACCCGGCACGACGACGTTCGCTGTGGGGCAGCTCACGGCGTACGACCTCACGACCCAGGGCGTCTTGTAGCAACGAAACGCCCCGCCCCTCACATCGAGGGGCGGGGCGTTCCGTCATACCAGCGAGCTACTTGGTGAATCCTTGAACGACCTTCATCAACTGAGTGAGCGACGCGATATTCTCGGACGTGAGATCAGGAGCATCGTTCGCATCAGCTTCAGGATCCTCTCCGACTCGCGCAAATATGCGTTCACCCATCACCATGCGCAACTTAGATCGTTCCTCGTCGCTCATGTCGTGTGTAAACGGTGGAAGTGCGAGTAGGTCTAGGGCGCGATAGGTGGCTTCGACTGAGTTGCGATGACGAAGAGTTGCCTGCCGGAAAGCGAATGCGGTGAATCCAAAGATCGGAACGGACAGTGCGGCCCTCGTGATTGTCACTGCGACATCTAGACCTGAAATGTCTTGAAAGTGCCAGATTAGGTAAGCTATGCCGCCAAGCGCGGTTAAAGCTCCTAATGCGTTCCAGAGCCTGTAGGCGTTCAACTCCGATTTTGCGTACTTGCCGTAGCCGCCGGAGACGGAACCATCGGAAACGAAAGCTAGGAGCTTCTTGGCGGTGTCCCGATCGTCCTCCAGCTCCTTAATCGCAGAGCTGCCGGACTCGCGAAGTTGCTCGAGGAACTTATCGGCGGCATCCTGAATCAGAACCCGCTGTTCACGGGCTCGGTCTTCATTAAGATCGGAAAATTCGCGGCGCTGTGATTCCGCCTGTTGGCTGAGTGTTTCAAGCGTCGAAGACATGAGGTCTAGTGCGTCGCCTGCCTCATCAGCGATGCGATTCGTCCGGCTCTGCGTTTCGGCTGCCGATGCCCGCAGGGACGCGAGTTCTCCGTGTGCTTGGGCAACGTCGGCAAGCAACCCGTCGAGGGCGGCGGAGGTGGCCTCTCGAGAGGCCTCTTCAGCTTCTTCGTTGACGCGATCCCGCTCCGGCTTCGGAAGCGCAGGCCATTGGGCGGCGCAGCCCACCAGCTCATCAACGTAGTTGTCGATCGCCTTTACGGTTGACACGGGCATGGCACCCGCCTGATCCCAGCCTTCGAGATAATTAGACAGATACTCAGCGGCAAGGGCCACCCGGTCTAAGACAGCGAGTCGATTGCTTGGCATCAACCGGAAGTTCGTGGACTGGTAGCGGCGAAGGTACTGCGCCACTGCGACGAGCCGGCTGATCGTCTCGCGGTCGGTCGATGACCGGGGGCTCGTCGTTTTTGCGCGGGCTATCAGTTCGTCGAGCGCCGCCCATGCGGCGTGATGGCGGGCGAGTCGGAGTTCATCTTGAGTAGTCATCAGTGATCGGTGGACACGGTACGGAGCTTGGGAGTTCCTCCGCGCCCCCCGTTACGGGGGCCATTTGGAGGCGGCTGTTCGCGCACGGCGTCGCGCCACAGCCAGGCGCAGTCGGCGGATTGGCCAAATCCCCATTCGACCAGGACCGCCCGTTCCGTGTACGCGATCACACACGCCTCGACCTCGAGGATCCGGTCTGGGAACTGCACCCAGGCCAGCACCGGGTCTGGCGGCGTGACGTCGTAGTCGGGTCCTCCGCGAGCCATCTCGGGGAGCGAGAACGCCGGCCCCAACGCCCACCTGTCACGACGTCTACGGGCCATCAGTGCGCTCGTGGCGTCAGAGCGCGGCGCGTGACCTTCTCGCGAGCAACGAGCACCTGCTGCAGCCGCCCCTGCCACGCCGTCTGAACGAGGACGGCGAATTCCGACTCAGCTGCTGCGAAGCACTTGAGGTGCAGCAGCCCAACGTCCACGAACTCGATGTCAGCCCAGACCGGGGCGACGGGATCGACGGTGCGCAGCTCATCCGCGGTGTCGGCGTTCAGCATCACGGGTTGGTGGAGGGTGACGTCGGGATGCTCCGGGGGAGCCCACTTGTGCTCGGGCATGTGTCGATGATGCGAAGGACCACCGACACCTCCCGCTGGCCGCCCGAACTGGGGCATGCTGGTCAAAGTTGAGAAACCCTATGCTTCAACTATGAAGCGCGCCCTCGCCACCCTGGCCATCGCAAGCATCGCCATCGTCGGCGTAGCGGGGTGTGCGAAGCAGGAACCACCCACACCGCGCTTCAAGACCGCGGTATCGAAGTGTGAACTCAAAGGCAAGGATGGGGTCGAGTACGCAGACAAGGGCGTCTCACTCATCCTCACCACTGCGGCGGACGATGATGTCGACGTAGAGGCCAACGAGGCCAACATTCTCAACGTCGTGTGCGTTCTCAAGCGCGTCAAGGCAAGCGCAGCGCTGCAAGATCGGATGCTCAGCACTCGCGCCCTCGACGGGATGCAAGAGGCAACCTTCCGCGGCATCCACGCGTCGTGGACCTACCATCCGGACAACGGGTTCAACCTGAGCCTCGAGGACGAACGTCTGGCCAAGCTGCTCGAAGAGTAGCCCGAGCACCCCTGTTTGCGGGGATTGGTGCCACCGGTCAGTGTGCTTACGGTCCCTTCGAGCAAAGGAGCTGCGATGACTGACTACCAGGTCAACCGGGCAGGCAAGGATCGGGACGGTGACATCATCAAGCTATGCGGGCCATGGGGGTCCGCTTCCAGCACCGATGTCATGCAGCTCATCCAGCTCGGGCACCGGTTCTACGTCCCCTTGACGAACGGCTCGACGGCAGAGATCGAGATCGTGCAAGGGCGGAATCGCCCGTACCTCAGAACTAACTGGGATGGCACAACGCGCAACAACCTCGACGATCTGCCCCCCTGCTAACGGTTGATCGCTTATTCAGTGGCAGCGAGTTGACTCCTGCGACAGGGACCCTCGCGCGAGGCCGGTTTCGACGGACTGGGGCTGTGGGCGCTCTAGTTAGACGACTGGCCTCTCGGGCGGGAGCGCCGCGAACCAGCGCTGAGCCTCATCGATGCCGATCAATGGCTTACGTCCCAGGTACTGCGGTCGCAGTCTCCCAGTGGCGATGTCGTTCCTGATGTAGGAGACGCTCACTTCGTACGCCTCGGACATGCTCTGCACTGTGTAGGCGCGTTTGCTCGTCGCCTGCTCCGCAGCATCACCACGGCTGCGCTCGAGCTCTTCGCGCACCACGCGCCGGATGATGGACTCGATGTCGTCAACCACACCGACACGATAGGCGACCGCAGGGCTGCTCAGAGGGCCGACTGCCGAACGAGACGCTCGATCTCCTTCGCATGCCAGCTGATGAGAGCTCGCATGTCTGTTGGCTTCTCGGAGGATCGGTTCGACGCGATGCACCGTTTGCAAGTCAGCGCGTCAGTCGTCTCGACCAACCGGTTCGCGCCCGTCTTCGGGCCACAGAAGGTCGAGTAGGTCTCGCCGGCCGAGTCGAGTCGCCAACCGTCGATCAGCACCCCGGCGTGCACCGTGCTCGAATCGAGTTGGCGCAATCGGACCAGGCCGGGTATCGAAGACGCATCGAACGGCTGCCAGCGGCCGACTCGTCGCGCCTCGAGCTCCCATCCGACTGACGCAGCCTGTCGTATCCCGCTCAGTTGTTCCATCGCGACCCAGACCGGCTGACCGTCATCCTCCCTCACGAAGCCAGCCCGATACTCGAAGCGCTCATCCTCGGGGTGCATGCCGCACACACTTCCAGCCTCGAGTCTCTTCTGCCAGCACCGAGCAGAAGTCCGCGAGAAGTCCGCAAAAGCAGCTCCGGCCACCATCAAAGAGCATCACCCCACTACCAGCGCATCCGCGACGGACCGCGCCGGACAACCACCGGCACCATTGGACAACACCCTCGGCCGAGTACTGGAAGTACACGCACCTGACGATCGACGTCGTCGACGGGCGGGGCGGCGGGTTCTCGGTCGAGAGCCCCGAGGGCAAGCGGTTCCTGACCCGGTCGCGGATGTTCGACGACGCCGAGCTGGCGGATCTCGGCCTGGTCCCGGTCGCGCACCGGACGTAGGCTGGCCGTACTCGTCGCGACGGTGCGGCGGGTGGGGTCGATCGGAGGACGCATGCGCGCACCCGACCGGCTCCGCCCGCTCGTCGCCGCGTCGTGGCGACGGTCCGCGGCGGTCGACCCGGACGGCGTGCCATCGCTCGCGCTCGGTGACGACGAGCTCGACGCCGCCCGCCGGGACGGCCCCCTCGCCACCCTGCTGCCCGTGGTCCGGCACCTGCTGCTCGACGACACCCGGTCCGCCGGCTGCGTCCTCGCCGTCGGCGACGCCTCTGGCCGGTTGGTGTGGGTCGACGGCGCGCGGACGGCCCGACGTGCGGCGGAGGACATGGGCTTCGTGCCCGGGGCCGACTGGGCCGAGGACCGCGTCGGCACGAGCGCGCCCGGCACCGCACTGCGGCTGGATCGACCGGTGCAGATCCGCTCCGACGAGCACTACGCCAACGCCGTCAAGCCGTGGTCGTGCACCGCAGTGCCCGTGCACGACGCCCACGGGGCCACCGTCGGCGTGCTCGACCTGACGGGCGACGACCGGGCCGTCGAACGGCACACCCTCTCGCTCCTCACCGCCACGGTCGCCGCCGCCGAGGCGCAGCTCGCCCTGGCCGCGAGCCGGTTCCCGGCGTCCGCCGCGTCGACGCCGCGCGCACCCGGCGCGGACCTGACGGTCCTCGGCACCGACACCGCCGTCCTGCGCGTCCACGACCGCCGGGTCCACCTGTCCGCGCGGCACTCCGAGCTCCTGGTCGTCCTCGCCGCCCACCCCGACGGGTTGGCGGCCGCCGACCTCGCGCACGCCGTGTACGGCGACGCCGGCGCCGTCGTGACGCTGCGCGCCGAGGTGGTGCGGCTCCGACGGGTCCTCGCGGAGCACGCGTCGGGCGTGACCGTGACGTCGCGACCGTACCGGGTGACCGGGATGGCGACCGACATCGACACCGTGCTGTCCGCGCTCGACCGCGGGGCGCGCCTCCAGGCCGTCGACCGGTACACCGGACCGGTCCTGCCGGGGTCGGCTGCGCCTGGCGTGGACGCCGTGCGCGACCTGGTGCGCGGTCGGTTCCGCGAGTCGGTCGTCGCGGACGGCAGCGTCGAGGCGCTGCTCGCGTGGGCGCGAACGCCGGACGGGGCGGCGGACGCGCGCGTGCTCCGCGCGCTGCTCGCGGTCCTGCCGCGGCGGTCGCCGCGACGAGCCGGTCTCGTGGCGGCGATCGAGGCGCTCGAGGGTCCCTGAGCCGGTCGGGACGACCCGGCCTGGAGGCACGCCCCGCGCGGTCGGGACCGCCGACGGTGCGCGCCTCCCGGCCTGGTGATCAGGAACCGGAGGTCGGCGCCGGCGTGGTGGTCGCGTCGGGCGTCGGCGGGGTGGCCGTCGTGGGCTTCGCACCGTCGTTCGGCGGGGTGGGTGCCGTGGGCTTCGCACCGTCCTTCGGCGGGGTGGGTGCCGTGGTCTTCGCACCGTGCTTCGGCGGGGTGGGTGCCTTCCCCTCGTCGCCCTTCGGCGGCACGGGCACCGTCGCGGTGTCGCCGGCCTTCGGCAGCGCCGTGCAGCCGGGCGCCGCCGCGGGGCCGCCCTCGGGTGGTGCGGGCACCGTCGCGGTGTCGCCGTCCGACGGAACCGGGGCCGGTGTGGTCGCGCTGTCCGGTGCACCGCTCGGCGCACCGGTCGGGGCGCTCGGCGCCGGGGTCGTCGTCGCGGCGTTCGCCGTGGCGATGCCGAACCCGCCGAGCACCAGCACCGCGGCTGCGGCCGTGCCGATCCCGACCCGTCGCAGGAGTGCGCCGCGTCGCGGGGTGGCGGTGGTGGTCGAGTCGTCTCGTTCGTCGAGCATGGTGGTTCCGTTCCGTGACCGGGCGGATCCGGGTGATCCGCCGCTGGAGACGACGCTCGAGTCCGAATCTGAAGCATGCCTGAAGCACAGGGGTTCTCCAGCGTCCTCCATGCTCGGTGGCCGCCGGAGCGTCCTACGGTGTCCGCCGTGCCTGTTCCCGCTCGAATCCTGGTCGTCGACGACGACGACTCCATCCGGACCTCCGTCGCGACGACCCTGCGTGCGGAGGGCTTCTTGGTCGCCGAGGCATCCGACGGACGCGACCTCGTCGAGGACCTCCGACGCGCCGCACCCGACCTCGTCCTGTTGGACTGGATGCTGCCCGGGCCGAGCGGCATCGTGCTCGCCGGCCGGGTGCGCTCCACCTCGGACGCCGCCGTCGTCATGATGACCGCGCGGGACGAGCTCGACGAGCGCTTGCGCGGCTTCGCCGAGGGTGCCGACGACTACGTGGTGAAGCCGTTCGCGATGGCCGAGCTGGTGGCGCGGGTGACGGCGGTGCTCCGGCGGCGCGGGCGGATCCCGTCGGTCGTCGAGGTCGGCGACCTCGTCCTCGACCCGGACGCCGCCACCGCTCGGCGTGCCGGGGTCCTGCTCGACCTCACCGCGACGGAGTTCCGCCTGCTGCGGTTCCTCGCCGAGAGCCGGGGCCGCACCGTGTCGAAGGGGCAGATCACGACGCAGGTGTGGGGCTACGACGACGTCGCGGCGAACGTCGTCGAGGTCCACCTCAGCGCCCTCCGACGCAAGATGGAGGCGCACGGGCCGCGGCTCGTGCACACCGTCCGCGGCCTCGGGTACCGGCTGAGCGACGAGCGGACGGCGGCGTGAGGGTCCACGACGGCGCGCTCCGCACGACCTCGTTGCGGCTGCGCACGGTCGTCGCGATCGTGGTCCTGCTCGCGGTGCTGCTCGCCGGGCTGGCGGTCGCCGTCGAGGTGCTGCTCGGCATCCGACTGCGCGCCCAGGCCGAGGACCGGCTCCGTGACCGGGCGTCGGCCGCCGCGGCGCTCGTCGGGACCGTCGACGCCGAGGACCTCGCCGACCGGCTCTCCGCGCAGGGGCTGTCGGTGCGCATCGTCCGGCCGGACGGCGGGGCCGTCGAGGCCGGTCCGACGCCGGACCAGCTGCGGACGGGCCCGCCGGACCCCGGCAGCCTGCCGGCAACGGTTCCGCGCGGCAGCGCACTCGTCGGCGGGACCACACCCACGGCCGCGGCGACGCCGACGACCACCGAGGACGGCGCCACGGTCACGTCGTCGTCCGTGCGCGAGGACGACGGGGTGCTCACCCTCGTGAGCCGACTCGACGACGGCACCCGCATCACGCTGACCGCCGGGACCCGCGATGTGCAGGACACCCTGGTCCAGCTCGGCTGGGTCATGGGCGGTGCCTCCGCGGCGTTCCTCGGGGTCGCCGTCCTCGGGGTGGTGGTCGTCGTCCGGCGGTCCCTGCGGCCGCTCGACGAGATGGCGACGACCGCGCGGTCGATCGCGGGCGGCGACCGTGGGCGGCGACTCCGACCCTCGCGGCAGGACACCGAGATCGGTCGCGTCGCCGTCGCCCTGGACGAGATGCTCGACGCCGTCGAGGGCGCGGAGCGTGAGGCGGTCGCCGCGGAGGCACGGGTCCGCTCGTTCCTCTCCGACGCCGCGCACGAGCTGCGGACGCCGGTCGCCGGGGTCCGGGCTGCAGCCGACACGCTCGTGCGCGACGGTGGCGGCGACGTCGCCACGCGCGAGGTGCTCGCCGTGCACGTCGTCCGCCAGGCCGACCGAGCCGCACGGCTCATCGAGGACATGCTCACGATGGCCCGGCTCGACCGGGGGATCGAACTCGACCGACGACCGGTGGACCTCGGCGCCTTCCTGGTGGCGGAGGGCGACCGGCTGCGGTTGCGGCTGCCGTCCGTCGCGCTCGAGGTCGTGGTGCCCGAGCGGCCCGTGTGCGCCGACGTCGACCCCGAGCGGCTCGCCCAGGTCGTCGGGAACCTCGTCGACAACGCCGCCCGCGCTGCCGGACCCGCCGGCCGGATCGTCGTCTCCCTCGACGACCGGGGAGCGGGCCCCGTGCTCCGGGTGGCGGACGATGGTCCGGGCATCCCGGCCCAGGACCGCGTGCGGGTGTTCGACCGACTCGTCCGCCTCGAGGCCGCTCGCGACGCCCGTTCCGGCGGGGCCGGACTGGGCCTGCCGATCGCACGGGGCATCGCCGAGGCGCACGGCGGGTCCCTGCAGCACGCCGACGACAACGAAGGCGGCGAGGGCGACGTGCTCGGCGGTGCGGTGTTCGACCTGCGGCTGCCGGCGGCGGTCGAGGGGCGGGGGCCCTGCTAGCCTGGAGGCCTCGCGAGTGTGGTGGAATCGGCAGACACGGGGCACTCAAAATGCTCTGCCTCACGGCGTGCGGGTTCAAGTCCCGCCACTCGTACAAGGCGACTGTTCTGTCCACGGATCGCCGTGTGATGACATGAAGCACTTCTGACGTCTAGTAGGCTTGCGGCTGTGAGTGACACAGAAGCAACTGCAACAGCACCGCGCCGCGTCGTCGTCGCCGAGGACGAGTCGCTCATCCGCCTCGACATCGTCGAGATCCTCCGCGACAACGGGTTCGACGTGGTCGGCGAGGCCGGCGACGGCGAGACCGCCGTGCAGCTCGCCACCGACCTCCGTCCCGACCTCGTCGTGATGGACGTCAAGATGCCCCAGCTCGACGGCATCTCCGCAGCCGAGAAGCTGTCCAAGAACCACATCGCTCCGGTGGTCCTCCTCACGGCGTTCAGCCAGAAGGACCTCGTCGAGCGTGCGACCGAGGCCGGCGCGCTGGCCTACGTGGTCAAGCCGTTCACCCCGAACGACCTGCTCCCCGCGATCGAGATCGCCCTCTCGCGGTACCAGCAGATCATCACGCTCGAGGCCGAGGTCGCCGACCTCGTCGAGCGCTTCGAGACCCGCAAGCTCGTCGACCGCGCCAAGGGCCTGCTCAACGAGAAGATGGGCCTCACCGAGCCCGAGGCGTTCCGCTGGATCCAGAAGGCCTCGATGGACCGCCGTCTGACCATGCACGACGTCGCCAAGGCGATCATCGAGCAGCTCAGCGCCAAGAAGTAGTACCACCCGTCGCTCACACCAGCGCCGTCGGACCCCGGTCCGGCGGCGCTGCTGCGTTCCCGGGCGCGTGGCGCGCTCGGTGTGTGTGCATGTTCCGACACGACACCGGTCGATCGACGCGTGTTCTGTCGCAGTGTGCAGACGCATCGTCTGCGTGTGCATGTTGCGACACGACACCGGTCGATCGACGCGTGTTCTGTCGGAGTGTGCGGACGCATGCACTGGCGGCCACGGGCGCGTGGGGCGGTGGAGGCGACCACCTGGCAGGCTGGAGCCGTGGACGACGTGGTGATCCGGGCCTCCCGGCCTGACGACATGCCGGCGGTGGCCGACCTGCGGTGGCGGTGGAGTGTGGGCGAGGGCGGCGCCGAGCCGGCCGCGACGCCGGACGACTACCGCGCGGCGATGACGGCCTTCGCCCGCGAACACCCGGACACGCACCGGTGCGTGGTCGCGGAGCGCGACGGTGCGGTGCTCGGCATGGCGTGGCTCGGACTCGTCGCCCGGCCGCCGACCCCGGACCGGCCGGGGCGACGCCTGACCGCCGACGTGCAGACCGTCTACGTGCACCCCGACCTGCGCGGGCTCGGCGTCGCCGGACGACTCGTCACCGCGCTGCTCGACATCGCGGACGACCTCGGCGTCGAGCGGACCTCGGTGCACTCGAGCGTCGACGGGGAGCGGCTGTACCGACGGCTCGGCTTCGGCGACGCACGGTTGCTGCTGCAGCGTCCGCCCGAGGACTGAGCGCCCGGTGCCTCAGCCGCGCGCGGGGAGCTGCTGGAGCGTCCAGGCGTTGCCGTCCGGGTCGGTGAAGAACACGAAGCGACCCCAGGCCAGTTCGTCGACACCGATCGCGTCGACGCCGAGTCCTTGCAGGTGGGCGAGGGCTTCGTCGGCGTCGGGGACCACCACCTGGACGGACTTCAGCGACCCGGGCTGGACGTCGGGCGACATGATGCCCTCGCCGAACGCGATCGAGCACGCCGACCCGGGCGGGGTGGCCTGCACGAACCGTACGTCGTCGGACACGCGCTGGTCGTGGTCGATCGTGAAGCCGATGCGTTCGTAGAACTCGCGGGCCCGGTCGACGTCGCTGACGGGGAACATGACGAGTTCGATCTTCCAGTCCATGACGGACTCCCTGCGTGCGTGCGAGGGGTTCAGCGCTGTTCGCAGTTCAGCGTGCCTCGCGGATGAGGTTGGTGATGCGGACGGTGGAGCAGCGGCGCCCCTGGTCGTCGGTGAGCACGATCTCGTGCGTGGTGAGCGTGTTGCCGAGGTGGATCGCGGTGCAGACACCGGTGACGGTGCCGGACGTGGCGCTGCGGGTGTGCGAGGCGTTCAGCTCGATGCCGACGGCGTAGCGGCCCTCGCCGGCGTGCACGTTGGCGGCCATCGAACCGAGGCTCTCGGCGAGGACGACGTAGGCGCCCCCGTGCAGCAGGCCGACCGGTTGACGGTTGCCCTCGACCGGGATGCTGCCGACGGCGCGGTCGGCCGACATCTCGGTGATGACCATGCCCATCTTGTCGGCGAGCTCGCCCATCCCACGGGCAGCGAGCCGCTCGTCGACGTTCCCGGTGATGGTGGCTTCGTCGGTCACGCGCTCGAACTCCCGTGTCGGATGGCGTCGGTAGGCTGTCCGGGTGTCGGACTCCGCAAAGCCTACCCTCATGGTCATCGACGGCCACTCGCTCGCCTTCCGGGCCTTCTACGCGCTGCCGGTCGACAGTTTCGTGAACCGCGACGGGCAGCACACGAACGCCATCCACGGCTTCATCTCGATGCTGCTCATGCTCCTGCAGCGCGAGAAGCCGACGCACCTGGCGGTGGCGTTCGACATCTCCCGGTTCTCGTTCCGCACCCGTGAGTACGAGGCGTACAAGGGCACCCGCTCCGAGACCCCGGCCGAGTTCAAGGGGCAGATCCCGCTGCTGCAGCAGGCGCTCGAGGCGATGGGCATCACGACGGTGACGAAGGAAGACTACGAGGCTGACGACATCCTCGCGACCCTGTCGTCCCAGGGTGCTGCGCAGGGGTACCAGGTGTACGTCGTCTCCGGCGACCGCGACGCCATCCAGCTCGTCAACGACGACGTGACGCTGCTGTACCCGTCGGTCCGTGGCGTCTCCGAGCTCACCCGGTACGACCGCGACAAGGTGTACGAGCGCTACGGCATCGAGCCGCACCAGTACCCGGACATCGCCGCGCTCGTCGGCGAGACCAGCGACAACCTGATCGGCATCGACAAGGTCGGCGAGAAGACCGCGGTCAAGTGGGTCACGCAGTACGGCTCGCTCGAGGGGGTCCTCGAGCACGCCGACGAGATCAAGGGCGTCGTCGGCAACAACCTGCGCGAGCAGCAGGACCGTGCGGTCCGGAACCGCCGGCTGAACCGCCTGGTCACCGACGTCGAACTGCCCGTCGGTCCGGCCGACGTCGCGCTCCGGCCCCTCGACGAGACCGCCGTGCGCGAGCTGTTCGCCAAGCTGCAGTTCCGCACGCTGCTCGACCGCGTCTTCAAGGTCGCTGGCTCCGGTGAACCGTCCGAGCAGCCGGCCGAGGGCGGGGTAACCGACGGCGCCGCGACCCCGCCGTCGGTGAAGACCCTGATCGACGAGGAACTCGGGTACTGGCTCGAGCGCCGCAACGCTTCCGAGGCGGCGAACGGCTACGGCGTCGCGGTCGAGGTCATCGACGGCCGACTCAGCACCATCGGCATCGCCACGCACGACGACGCCGTCCAGGTGCCCGGTGGCAGCGGCGCGAAGGACTACGAGCAGCTGTCGGCGTGGTTCGCCTCCGACGCCCCGAAGCACTTCCACGACGCCAAGACCGCGATCAAGGTGCTCGCGACCGCGGGCTTCGTCGTGAACGGCATCGCCGGCGATGCCCGCATCACGGGGTGGCTCGCCCAGCCCGGCAAGCAGGGGCAGCCGCTGGCCGACCTCGTCTACCAGGAGCTCGGCGAAGAGCTCCCCACCGCCGACCCGAACCAGCTCGTGCCGGAGACCGACCCGGTCAACGTCGGCGTCCACGCGTGGTTCGTCCTGCGGGTCACCACGGCGCTCCGTGCCCGGATCGACGAGTCGTCGCTCAAGGTCCTCGACGACATCGAGCTCCCGCTGGTGTCGGTGCTCGCGAGCATGGAGACGATCGGTGTCGGCATCGACCGCCCGGTGCTCACGGGGCTGTCGAAGGAACTGGGGGAGCGTGCCGCCGACCTGGCGCAGCAGGCGTTCGCCGAGATCGGGCACGAGGTGAACCTCGGGTCGCCGAAGCAGCTGCAGGAAGTCCTGTTCACCGAGCTCGCGATGCCGAAGACCCGCAAGACGAAGACCGGGTTCTCGACCGACGCCGCGAGCCTGGCCGACCTGCAGGAGCAGCACCCGCACCCGTTCCTCGGACTGCTGCTGCAGCACCGCGACGCCACGAAGCTCCGCCAGATCGTGGACACGCTCGACGCGGCGATCGTCGACGGGCGCATCCACACCCGGTACGAGCAGACCGGCAGCAGCACCGGCCGCATCTCGTCGACCGATCCGAACCTGCAGAACATCCCGGTGAAGACCGCGGTCGGACGCCGGGTCCGGTCGGCGTTCGCCGTCGCGGAGCCGTACACGACGCTCATCACGGCCGACTACTCGCAGATCGAGATGCGCATCATGGCGCACCTGTCCGGTGACCCCGGTCTGATCCAGGCCTTCAACGAGGGCGAGGACCTGCACCGCTTCGTCGGCGCCCGGGTGTTCGGCGTCGAGCCGGCCGAGGTCTCCGCCGAGATGCGCACCAAGGTCAAGGCGATGTCGTACGGCCTGGCCTACGGGTTGAGCGCGTTCGGGCTGTCGAAGCAGCTCCGCATCGAGCAGTCCGAGGCCCGGACGCTCATGACCGAGTACTTCGCCCGGTTCGGCGCCGTGCGCGACTACCTGCGCAACGTCGTCGAGCAGGCGCGCGAGGACGGCTACACCGAGACGATCTTCGGTCGTCGCCGGCCGTTCCCGGACCTGAAGAGCCCGAACCGCGTCCTGCGCGAGAACGCCGAGCGCGCCGCGTTGAACGCGCCGATCCAGGGCTCGGCGGCCGACATCATGAAGATCGCGATGCTCGGCGTCGACCAGGACCTGCGCGACGGCGGACTCGAGTCGCACCTGCTGCTCCAGGTGCACGACGAGCTCATCCTCGAGGTCGCGCCCGGCGAACAGGACCGCGTCGAGGAGATCCTCCGCACCCGGATGGGCAACGCCGCCGAACTCACCGTGCCGCTCGACGTCTCGGTCGGCCTCGGCGCGAACTGGGAGAGCGCGGCGCACTGACCGCGGGTCGCGACGCGACCACAGAACGGACGGGAGGCTCGGTGCCAGTGAACTGGTCCCGGTTTGTTGGACCGTGAAGTCAGATTAGGCCGCGAGGGCGTGAGCTCGGTATTGAACCGGGCTCATGCCCTCGAGTCGTGCC
>NZ_SODN01000007.1:0-310556 GCF_004365385.1 Curtobacterium sp. PhB190
CCCAGAACCGTCGCTTGTCCTCACGCGTGTGCCAACGACCCACACCAACACCTCACCACTCAAGGTGTTGCAACCACCCCTTGAACCCAAGGCGGCACCCTGTCGCTTTTGCGTGGCGGGGCTGACGGTCTGGTCGAGACGGCTCAGACGGCTCAGATGGCTCAGACGGCTCAGACGGCTCAGACGGGGAAGCTCGAGCCGAGCAGCGCGAAGAGCAGGGCGATCAGCGGGAGCGTGCCCTGCTTGAACGCGGAGTTGACGTACTTGCGGCCGGAGCCGACCAGGATCACCGCGGCGCCGAGCATGCTCGCGGTCGAGAACACGACGAGGGTCCAGCCGGTCGCGGTGTTGCCCGCCAGCACCAGCACGACACCGAGGATCGCGCCGATCGCCAGGAACAGGTTGTAGAACCCCTGGTTGAACGCGAGGGAGCGGGTCGCGTCGGCCTCGGTCTCGGTCGCGATGCCGAACACCTTGCGGGCGCGTGGACTCGTCCAGATGATGGATTCGAGGAACCAGATGTACACGTGGACGAGGCCAGCGAGGACCGCACACACGCCCGAGATCACGAGCAAGACCGACATGTGCTCATTCTCGCAGGCGTCGGCGGGGTTCGGCTGCGCGTCCGCCAGTAGGCTCGGGGCATGAGCGACGACGTCACCCCGCCCGAGCCCGAAGCGACGGCTGTCGCCGAACTCCGGAGCATCCGGCAGAGCATCGACAACATCGACGCCGCCGTCATCCACATGCTCGCCGAGCGCTTCAAGTACACCCAGCGAGTGGGGCACCTGAAGGCCGAATCGGGCATGCCCGCCGCCGACCCGGACCGCGAACAGATCCAGGTCGCACGGCTCCGGAGCCTCGCCGCCGAGGCGCACCTCGACCCCGCGTTCGCCGAGAAGTTCCTCAACTTCATCGTCGCCGAGGTCATCCACCACCACGAGCGCATCGCCGGACGCGACGAATGAGCGTCGACCTGCCGACCCTGCTCGTCGGTTCCTACACCGCCACCGGCGGCGGGAACGCGACCGGCATCTCCCTGGTCGACGGCGGCGCTGCCCGCACGGGCGCGGGCGAGGGCGAGGGCGCTCGTACCGTCGCGGTCGCTCGTACCGTCGCGGTGCTCGACGATCCCTCGTTCCTCGCTGTGTCGGGCGACCGTGTCTACGCCGTGTCCGAGACGAACGACGGCGGGGTCTCCGCCTTCCGGATGCAGAACGGCGCGCTCGAACACCTGTGGGACGCCTCCGCCGGCGGTGACGCCCCGTGCCACCTGCGGGTCGACCCGTCCGGGGCGCTCATCGTCACCAACTACGTCTCCGGCACCGTCACCGCCGTCTCGCTGGCGGCGGCTGAGTCGTTCTCCGCCTCGGTCCTCGCGAGCGACGGCGTCGTCCTGCCCGCAGACGGCGTGCACGGCCGAACCGACCGGCTCGCCGTCCCTGCCTCGGCCATCGCCGTCGCGACCCTGCCCGCCGCCACCGGCCCGGTGCAGGACCGGCAGGATGCGCCGCACGCGCACCAGTCCGTCGCGACGCCGGACGGCACGGTGCTCGTCGCCGACCTGGGTGGCGACGCGCTGCACGAGTTCCGCGTGACCGTGTCGGCCGACGGCGTCCCCACGCTCGAGGCGCTGCGCGTGCACCACGTGGCGCCCGGCGTCGGCCCGCGGCACCTGGCCTGGTACGCAGGCGACCTGTTCGTCGCCGGTGAGCTCGACGGCGCGGTCCACCGACTCCGCCGCGACGAGTCCGGCTCGCTCGTGACGATCGCCTCGACCCCGACGTTCGAGGGTGCGGTGGGGGAGTCGCTCCTCAGCCACATCGAGGTCGACGACGCCGGACTCGTCACCGTCGCCGTCCGTGGCCGCGACCTGATCGTGGTGCTCGACGCTGCCGACGACGGGCTCGCGCTCGTCGGGTCCGCGTCGTGCGGGGGAGCCTGGCCGCGGCACTTCGCCCGGGTGCCGGGGTACGTGCTCGTCGCCAACGAGCGGTCGGACGCCATCGCAGTGCTGCCGATCGGTGTCGACGGTGTGCCGGGCGAGGCCGTCGAGCAGATCGCCGTCGGGACCCCGACGTGCATCGTCCCGCTCTGACCACCGTTTTGCTGGTGCGCGCCTGACGCCGTCGCGCGCAGACGACGGCGTGTTCCGACTGGTCGCTAGCGCTCGATCAGGTTCTCGAACGGGCGACCCTCGGCCAGCGCTGCGACCTGCCGACGCATCAGCTCGATCGACCGCGGGACGCTCAGGTCGGTGTTGCCCCCGACGTGCGGCGTGAGGACCGTGTTCGGCGTCGTCCACAGCGGGTGGCCGTCTGGCAGGGGCTCGGGATCGGTGACGTCGAGCGCCGCGAACAGCCGCTCGGACTGCAGCTCCGCCACCAGTGCATCGGTGTCGACGACCTTGCCGCGGGCGACGTTCACCACCAGGGCACCGTCGGGCAGCGCGGCCAGCAACTCGGCGTCGACCAGCCGTTCGGTCTCGTCCGTCAGCGGCGCGATGAGTACGAGGACGTCCGTCGTCGGTGCCAGCTCGGGCAGCTCGCCGAACGCGTGCACGTGGCGACCGTCCTGGTCGCGAGCCGTACGGGCCACCACGGTGACCTCGGTGCGGAACGCCTCGAACCGGGTTGCGATCGCCGAACCGATCGCGCCGTAGCCGACGACCGTGACCCGGCGGTCGGCCAGGGAACGGGTCTTCCGGGCGTCCCAGACACCGTTCGCGCGATCGGCCTGGAACGCCCCGAGTTCACGCAGCGAGGTCAGCGCCAGGCCGACGGCGAGCTCGGCGGTCTCGTCGTCGTGGATCCCCCGACCGTTCGCCAGCTGGGCGTGACCGGGCACGTGCGGCACCGCGTGCTCGTAGCCGGCGCTCGGCAGCTGCAGGAGCTCGAGCGCCGGCAGGTCGTGCACGAACTGCCAGCGGTGCCGTCCACCGAAGTAGAACGGCAGGAACGTGATGGCGACGTCGTCCGGGCGACCGTACGGCGCCTCGACGTCCCACACGTCCAGCTCGATGCCGTCCGGCACGGGGCCGAACCGGTCGACGAGCTCCGCGAAGGGCAGGGTGACGATGGGCACGCGGTGTCCGCCGGGCCTAGGAGTCCGTGCGCGGCGAGAACGCACCGTCGGAGTCGAGCGGCCCACGGCCGACGTACCCCTCGGTGACGTCCTCGACGATCACGTCGCCGAATCGGGCCGGCAGCGTCGCGTTGTGCGTGCCGCGGAGCTCGTCGAGCGTCGCCGTGAACGCACCCTGGACCTCGAGCGCGTTCGACGTGGCGTCGGTCACGCCGATGCGCAGGACCGGGAAGCCCCGACCGGCGCACAGGCCCTGGAAGCGGACGTCGTCCTCGCGCCGGACGGTCACGATGACGCGACCGGTCGACTCGGAGAACAGCGCGGTCGCCGTGTCGACGCCGTCGCGGGACTCGAGCTCGTCGAGGACCACGCGGGCACCGAGGCCGAAGCGGAGCACCGACTCGGCGAGCGACTGGCCGAGGCCACCGTCCGCCAGGTCGTGCGCACTCGTCAGCAGCTGCTCGCCGCTCGCTGCGAAGAGCAGCTCGGCGAGCTCCTTCTCGCGACCGAGGTCCACCGCCGGCGGACGACCGCCGAGGTGTCCGTGCACCGTGCCGGCCCAGGCCGACCCGTCGAGCTCGAGGCTCGTGGTGCCGAGCAGGTAGATGTTGTGGCCGTCGTCCTGCCAGCCCGACGGGACGCGCTTGGCGACGTCGTCGATGACACCGAGCACACCGACGACCGGGGTCGGGTGGATCGGGGTCGAGCCGGTCTGGTTGTAGAACGACACGTTGCCGCCGGTGACCGGGATGCCGAGCTCCATGCAGCCGTCGGCCAGTCCCTCGACCGCCTCGGAGAACTGCCACATGACCTCGGGGTTCTCGGGTGAGCCGAAGTTCAGGCAGTCGGTGACCGCAGCGGGGACGGCACCGGTGACGGCGACGTTCCGGTACGCCTCGGCCAGGGCCAGACGCGCGCCCTGCTTCGGGTCGAGCTGGCAGTAGCGGCCGTTGGCGTCGGTGGCGATGGCGACACCGAGACCCGTTTCCTCGTCGACGCGGATCATGCCACCGTCGTCGGGGAAGGACAGGGCCGTGTTGCCGAGCACGTAGGTGTCGTACTGGTTCGTGACCCAGTTCTTCGACGCCAGGTTCGGCGAACCGAGCAGGCTGAGGAACTGCGCCTTGAGCGCGGGGCCGTCGGCCGGACGGTCGAGCGACGCCGCGGTGTCGGCCTGCAGCGCGTCGATCCAGGTCGGGTAGGCGACCGGGCGGTCGTAGACCGGGCCGTCGACGGCGACGGTGCGCGGGTCGACGTTGACGATCTCCTGGCCCTGCCAGTCGATGACGAGACGGCCGGTGCCGGTGACCTCGCCCAGGACGCTGGTCTCGACCTCCCACTTGCCGACCACGGCGAGGAACTCGTCGAGCTTGTCGGGGCGGACGACCGCCATCATGCGCTCCTGGCTCTCCGACATCAGGATCTCTTCGGCCGTGAGCGTGGGGTCGCGCAGCAGGACGTCGTCGAGCGAGATGTGCATGCCGCCGTCGCCGTTGCTCGCGAGCTCGGACGTGGCGCAGGAGATGCCCGCGGCGCCGAGGTCCTGGATGCCCTCGACCAGTTCCTTCTGGAACAGCTCGAGGCAGCACTCGATCAGGACCTTCTCGGCGAAGGGGTCGCCGACCTGGACGGCGGGACGCTTGGTCGGGCCGCCCTCGGTGAAGGTGTCGGACGCCAGGATCGATGCGCCGCCGATGCCGTCGCCACCGGTGCGGGCACCGAACAGCACGACCTTGTTGCCGGCTCCGGACGCGTTCGCCAGGTGCAGGTCCTCGTGCCGCAGGACGCCGACCGCCAGGGCGTTGACCAGCGGGTTGCCCTGGTACACCGGGTCGAAGTAGGTCTCGCCGCCGATGTTCGGCAGGCCGAGGCAGTTGCCGTAGAACGAGATGCCACCGACGACGCCGTGCACGACGCGTGCGGTGTCCTCGTGGTCGATCGCGCCGAAGCGGAGCTGGTCCATCACGGCGACCGGGCGTGCGCCCATCGAGATGATGTCGCGGACGATGCCGCCGACGCCGGTCGCGGCGCCCTGGTACGGCTCGACGTAGGACGGGTGGTTGTGCGACTCGACCTTGAAGGTCACCGCCCAGCCGTTGCCGACGTCGACGACACCGGCGTTCTCGCCCATGCCGACCATCAGGTTCTTCGTCATCTCCGGCGTGACCTTCTTGCCGAACTGACGGAGGTAGTTCTTCGAGGACTTGTAGGAGCAGTGCTCGGACCACATGACGGAGTACATCGCCAGCTCGCCCGAGGTGGGGCGGCGGCCGAGGATCTCCTTGATGCGGGCGTACTCGTCCGGCTTCAGGCCGAGCGCGTCGTACGGCTGGTCCTTGTCGGGAGTCGCCGCGGCATCCTGCACGGTGTCGGGCTTCGGGCGCACGTAAGTCGTCACGGTGTTGTCGTTCCCTGTCACTGGAGTCGCGGCCGTCACTTGACGAGCGTCGACTCGATCACGGAGGTGAAGAAGGTGAGGCCGTCCGTGCCGGAGGCCATGGCAGCGGCGGTGTCCGGGCCGAAGCCGGGCTCGGTCGCGTGCTCGGGGTGCGGCATCAGGCCCACGACGTTGCCGCGCTCGTTCGAGACGCCGGCGATGTCGTCGATCGACCCGTTCGGGTTCACCCCGACGTAGCGGAACACGACCTGGCCGTTGTCCTCGATGCGCTTGATCTCGTCGGCGTCGGCGACGAAACGGCCGTCGGCGTTCTTGAGCGGGATCGTGATCTCCTGCTGCGCGGTGAACCCGGAGGTCCAGGCGGTGGAGGTCGTCTCGACGCGGAGCTTCTGGTCGCGGCGGATGAACTGCTGGTGCGCGTTGCGGGTGTGCGCGCCGGGGACCAGGCGGGCCTCGGCCAGCATCTGGAAGCCGTTGCAGATGCCGAGCACGGGCATGCCCTTGCCGGCGGCGTCGATGACCTCGGCCATGATCGGCGCCTTCGCGGCGATCGCACCGGCGCGCAGGTAGTCGCCGTACGAGAACCCACCGGGCAGCACGATGGCGTCGACGCCCTGCAGGTCGTGGTCGCCGTGCCAGAGGGCGACGGGGTCGGCACCGGCGAGACGGACCGCGCGCTGGGCGTCACGGTCGTCGAGGGAGCCGGGGAAGGTGATGACGCCGATGCGCATCCGGGTCACTGGCCTTCGACGGTCACGGAGACGACGTCCTCGATGACCGCGTTCGAGAAGACGTCGGCGGCGATGTCGCGGACCTCGGCCAGCTTGGCGTCGTCGACGGGGCCGTCGACGGTCACCTCGAAGCGCTTGCCGATGCGGACGTTGGTCAGGTCGGCCTTGCCCAGACGGGCGAGGGCGTTGCCCACCGCCTTGCCCTGGGGGTCGAGGATCTCAGCCTTGGGCATGACCTCGACGACGATCGTTGGCACGTGTTCTCTCCAGCGCTTCAGGGGTGGGGGACGCGACCAGTCTACGGGGCGCGCGCGACACGCCGGGACGGATCCGGGCCTCCTGTGGAGAACGTGCTGTGCGTTTGCTCACCTGTGTTCGACTCCGTATATTCGAAGTCGAATAGTCCAGTCGGAAGACTGCCGCATCGATCCGTCAGGAGGCCCGCATGGCGTCGCTCACGCCCCTCGCGTTCGCCGCGCTCGACCTGCTGAACGAGGCACCGATGCACCCGTACGAGATGTTCCAGACGATGGTCCACCGGCAGGAGGAGCGGAACGTCAAGGTCCGCCCGGGCACCCTGTACCACCAGGTCGGCCGCCTCGCCGAGCTCGGGTTCGCCGAGGTCGTGGGCACCGACCGCGACGGCAACCGGCCGGAACGCACCACCTACACGATCACCGAAGCCGGCCGCGCAGCACTCGCGGACGGCCTCCGCCGCATGGTGGCGGAGCCCGCGGACGAGTACCCGGAGTTCCACCTGGCCCTCTCCGTGCTCGAGAACCTGCCGCACTCCGAGGCGGTCGATGCCGTCCGGGCCCGGATCGTCGCACTCGAACAGGAGCGCGACGACTACGACCAGGCACTCCAGCGCGTGCAGGCCAAGCAGCTGACCGAGCGGTACTGGCTCGACGTGTCGTACGTCCGTGCGATGCTCGCCGCGCAGATCGAGTGGCTCAGCACCACCGTCGACCGCATCGCCAGCGGCGACCTCCCATGGGACGGCCCGGCCGTCCCCACAGACACTGACTTCCCCACGAACAGCAAGGACACCACTCGATGACCACCGTCACGCCTCCGCGGACGACCGAGAAGAAGCCGTGGCCCGCGCTCTGGGCGCTCGTCGTCGGCTTCTTCATGATCCTCGTCGACTCGACCATCGTGTCGGTCGCCACCCCCACCATCGCCCAGAAGCTCGACGCGGACATCAACTCCGTGATCTGGGTGACGAGCGCGTACCTGCTCGCCTACGCGGTGCCGCTGCTCATCACCGGCCGCCTCGGTGACCGCTTCGGCCCGAAGGTCATGTACCAGATCGGCCTCGTCGTCTTCACGCTCGCCAGCCTCTGGTGCGGTCTGGCCGGCTCGATCGAGATGCTCATCGTGGCCCGCGTCGTGCAGGGCCTCGGCGCCGCGATGATGAGCCCGCAGACGATGTCCGTCATCACGCGCATCTTCCCGCCGCAGAACCGCGGTGCCGCGATGGGTCTCTGGGGCGCCGTCGCCGGTGTCGCCTCGCTCGTCGGCCCGATCGTCGGCGGCCTGCTCGTCGACGGCTTCGGCTGGGAGTGGATCTTCTTCGTGAACGTCCCCGTCGGTGTCGTGGCGTTCGTCCTCGCGCAGCGCTTCGTGCCGTCGTTCGACCGTCACGGGCACCGCTTCGACTACCTCGGCATCTTCCTGTCCGCGGCCGGCCTGTTCCTGCTCGTCTTCGGCATCCAGGAGGGCGAGACCTACGACTGGGGCGTCATCGCCGGACCGATCTCGGTGTGGTCGCTCATCATCGTCGGGCTCGTGGTGCTCGCCGGGTTCGTCGTCTGGCAGGGCGTGCAGAAGGGTGAGCCGCTGCTGCCCCTCGGCCTGTTCAAGGACCGCAACTTCACCCTGGCCAACGTCGCCATCACGGCCGTCGGTGTCGCGATCGCCTCGTTCGCGCTACCGATCATGCTCTGGGCGCAGGACGTCCTGCGGTTCTCGCCGACCCAGGCTGCACTGCTCCTCGTGCCGCAGGCCGTGCTGTCCGCCGGCCTCGCACCGCTCGTCGGCAAGAATCTCAACCGGTGGAACCCGCGCTGGGTCGCCGCGTTCGGTCTCGCGTGCTTCTCGGCCGGACTGTTCTGGTTCGGCGCCCTGCTGTCGTCGAGTGCCGACTGGGGATGGGTGCTCCTGCCGAGCGCGCTCCTCGGCATCGCCAACGCCTGCATGTGGGGTCCGCTGTCCGTCTCGGCGACGCGCAACCTGCCGCCGAAGCTGGCCGGTGCCGGCTCGGGCGTCTACAACACGACGCGTCAGATCGGTGCCGTGCTCGGTTCGGCCGGCATCGCGGCGCTGATGGAGGCCCGGATCACCGCGAACTTCCCGGCCTCGACCGGTGGGACCTCCGCCGGTGGTGCCGAGCAGCAGGTCGGCGGACTGCCCGGGTTCCTACTCGAGCCGTTCTCGCGGGCCATGGGTGAGTCGCTGTTCCTTCCGGCGATCGTGCTCATCGCGGCGATCGTGGCGGCGCTGTTCCTGGCGAAGCCGAAGCAGACCGTCGCCTGGCAGCAGACCGGTGGCGTGACCGCGCAGCCCGACGCGGAGGGCACTGCGCCGGCCGAGGGCGACGCGAAGCCGGCCGAGCACGGCGTGCACGCTGCGGCCGCTGCTCCGGCGACGGCCGAGGCCGAGCTCGCCGCCATCGACCACCACGGCAAGCACGCCGACGCCTGACCCGCGCCGACCACCCGGGCCCCGGGCTGCTCCCACGAGCGGCCCGGGGCCCGCGTGTAGCCGGGGTCCCGGCGCAGTCGTTGCGGCCGCGGGGGTGCGACACCGTCGACGTCGTACGACAACGGGTTCGTCGCAGTCCCGCGTCTGCAACAGTTGCGGCCGCGGGGGTGCGACACCCTCGACGTCGTACGACATCGAGGTCGTCGTTCCGGGTCGGCGCCCCGCCCGCGCGCTCAACCCCGGCGCTGCAGGTGCTCCCGCGTCAACTCGTCGATCTGCTCGTCGGTCAGGGCGTCGACGGCGCGGGCCTCGCGGCGATCGGTCCGCTGCCACCGGATGAACAGCGAGATGAGCACGGGGATGTCCGCCACCTCGGCGATGAACCACAGCAGGTCGCCCGCCAGGTGCTGGTCGCGCAGCGGCGACGGGAACCACGGCTGCCCCACGGCCTGCACCACCGACCCGTCGAGCACGTGGTTCGTGATCCGGAGCACGATGCCCGGCACCGCGTCGATCATCAGCTCCACGAAGGCGAGCAGGAACTCCGCGGTGACGAACGTCGACGACCGCAGCACACCGGGCTCGGACAGCGGAGCGAGCAACCCGAACCCGAGCATCGGGACCGTCACCGTGATCACGACGGCCCAGACGGACGATTCCCGCAGGGTCGCCGCGAACGGTGTCAGCAACAGGCCGAACAGGACGAGGGCGACGAGCGGCGCGACGATCGCGTTGCCGAGCAGGCGCACTGGACGCGACCGCATGGCGGCGTCGGCGGCGTGCGCGAGGCGATCCGGGCCTCCTGTCCGGAGCAACGAGACGGGCGCACCGAGCGCGGCGAAGGTGGGGACCGCGAAGAAGAGCAGGGCGGACCGCAGCACGAACGCCCACCGCAGCTGCTGGTCGTACACGCCGACGATGCCGAACTGCAGGATCCCGAACAGCACCAGTGCGGCGACGAACGCGAGGGTGCGCCACCAGGGCCAGCGTGCGCCGCGACGTGCGGCGGCGACGACCCACCAGCCGTAGGCGACCGCGGCGACGGCGATCATCACCGCGGACAGGGGATCGAACCGCCAGGTGCTCCAGAACTCGGGTGTCGACGGCGTCGGGTGCCTCCAGGGGATCGGCCTGCCGCCATCCTCTGCCCGGCGCGTGTGGCGGTGCAGGTCGGAGTGGCCCCGAACGGTGAGAACCGTTTCAGATCCGGGTGACGCCCCGGGCCGGCGTGGTCCGCGAGAGCAACCACACCCCGATCGGCACGGCCACGGCGCCGATGACCGCGATCCCGAACGACAGGTGCAGCTGCATCACCAGGAACGCCGGACCGATCGTGCAGAGCGCAGCGACAGCGACGACCGGCCAGGACGGGCGGTCGGCCGAGGGCAGCAGCCGGGGGAGCGGGCGGTCGAACCAACGGAGCGCGCGAGCAACCCCGAGCGCGACGGCGAGCACCGCGACCAGCGCGATCAGCCGGGACGCCCACCACCCACCCGAGCCCGGCGACGGGAACGGCACCCCGACCAGCAGGGCGACCCCGTTCAGCGCGATGAACAGCGGCAGGTGCCACAGGTAGATGGTCATGCCGTCGCGGCCGAGGACGAACACGGCTCCGAGCGCGGCCCTGGTGCGCATCAGGCGACTGAGCGGGGCGTGCACGAGCTGGACCAGGCAGGCCTGCGCGATCGCGAGGAACGCCAGCGGGAGCATCGGCGGGTTGAGGTCCTGCAGCATGTCCGGTGCCCACAGCCCGATCGAGGTCATCGGGACGAGCAGGGCGTAGGCGACGACCGCCACCGCGAGCAGGAGCGCCTTCGACCGCCGTGCGAACCACCCGTCGGCCCAGAGGAACCCGAGCTGCTGCGCGAAGAGCCACACCGGCCCGAGGTTGAGCAGTCCGACCTCGGCGACCCCGGTGGCCAGGCGGACCGCATCGACCACCGCGGCGAGCACGAGCAACACGCCGAGGGTTGCCCAGGGTGCGCGCTCGTGGAACCGCATCATCAGCGGCACGCAGCACTGCGTGATGCCGTACGCGGCGAGGAACCAGAGCGGTGAGCCGATGCCGAACGCGACCTCGGCGAGGAGGTCCGGCGGGGTGCCGACGGCCGTGGCCACACCGAGCCCGAGCGCGAGGAACACGAACAGCGGGACCGCGGGCCGGAACAGGCGCACGAGGCGGGTGGCCAGGTAGTCTCGAGCAGGGCTCGGCGCACCGCGCGCGACGGTGCTGCGCCAGCCGACTGCGCTCGCGAAGCCGCCGACCACGAAGAAGAGGGGCATCACCTGCCCGACCCAGGTGGCGGCGACGTACCACGGGAGTTCCTGCAGGGGGCTCGTCACCCGCACTCCGTGGTCGTCGGACGCGACGCCGACCATCGTGACGTGCACGATGACGACGAGGACGACGCAGGCCGTCCGGATGAGGTCGACGACCAGGTCCCGCTTCGCGATGATCCCCCGGACGTCCGGTGCGCTGTTCGCCTGTTCAGACAGGCCGTGGCTCGTGGACATGTCGGGACGTTAGCGTGCAGACCGATCGTTCCAGGGTCCCTCCAGGTGATCGCCGCCAGATCGTGACACGTCGCATACCGGTCGCGGAATGTGTTCCGACGGGTACGCGCCACGACGGCTCGTGTACAGTGGCCGTGTTGTCTTGATTCCTGCAAAAGAAAGGCTCAGCATGGACGCCGACGCCGATCTGCTCCGCACCTCGGGCCTCCGGGTCACGACGCCGCGACTCGCGGTGCTGCGGGCCACCGAATCGATGCCGCACGCCACCGCCGACGACATCGTCACGGCGCTCACGGCGGAGCTCCCGACGACCAGCCACCAGGCCGTGTACGGCGTGCTCGCCGCGCTGACCGGCGTCGGCCTCGTCCGACGCATCGAGCCGGCCGGCAGCCCCGCTCGGTACGAGCGACGCACCGGTGACAACCACCACCACATCGTCTGCACCCTGTGCGGCGCGATCGAGGACGTCGACTGCGCCGTCGGGCACTCGCCTTGCCTGACCCCGTCGGACGCGCACGGCTTCGCGGTCACCACCGCCGAGGTCACCTACTGGGGCATCTGCGAGCGGTGCGCCGCGGCCGAGCGCGACGACGCGGGCGATGACGCAGCCGGCGACGCAGGCGCAAGCGCAATCGACGCAGGCGCAAGCGCAATCGACGCAGGCGCAAGCGCAAGCGACGCAGGCGCAAGCGCAGACGAGCCCGACGCAGCCGCGCCCGACGCCCCGCGCGTCCCCTGAACCACCCGAGCACCCCTGACCGAACCAACCGTTCCACCCAAGGAGGAACCGTGTCCGACCAGAACACGACGCCCGGCCAGCCGGCCGGCACCCCCACCACGACCACCAACTCCGGCGCTCCCGTCTCGAGCGACGAGCACTCGATGGGCGTCGGGGCCGACGGCCCCCTCGCGCTGCACGACCACTACCTGGTCGAGAAGCTCGCCCAGTTCAACCGCGAGCGCGTGCCGGAGCGCGTCGTCCACGCGAAGGGCGGCGGCGCCTTCGGTACCTTCACCGTCACGCAGGACGTCAGCAAGTACACCCGCGCCGCGTTCCTGCAGCCGGGCCAGCAGACCGAGATGCTCACGCGCTTCTCGTCCGTCGCCGGTGAGCAGGGTTCGCCCGACACGTGGCGCGACCCCCGCGGTTTCGCGCTGAAGTTCTACACGTCCGAGGGCAACTACGACCTCGTCGGCAACAACACCCCCGTCTTCTTCATCCGCGACGGCATCAAGTTCCCCGACTTCATCCGCTCGCAGAAGCGCCTGCCCGGCTCGCACCTGCGCGACCACGACATGCAGTGGGACTTCTGGACCCTGTCGCCCGAGTCGGCGCACCAGGTCACGTGGCTGATGGGCGACCGCGGCCTGCCCGCGTCGTGGCGTGAGATGGACGGCTTCGGCTCGCACACGTACCAGTGGATCAACGCCGAGGGCGAGCGCTTCTGGGTGAAGTACCACTTCATCACCGAGCAGGGCCACAAGACCCTGACGCAGGAGGACGCCGACCGCATCGCCGGCGAGGACGCGGACTTCCACATCCGTGACCTGCACGCCGCGATCGAGCGCGGGGACTTCCCGCGCTGGACCCTCAAGGTGCAGGTCATGCCCTACGGGGACGCCGAGTCCTACCGCTTCAACCCGTTCGACCTGACGAAGGTGTGGCCGCACGCGGACTACCCGCTCATCGAGGTCGGCACGATGGAGCTCAACCGCAACCCGGAGAACTACTTCGCCGAGATCGAGCAGGCGACCTTCGCCCCCTCGAACTTCGTTCCCGGCATCGCTGCCAGCCCGGACAAGATGCTCCTCGCGCGCATCTTCAGCTACGCGGACGCCCACCGCTACCGCGTCGGCACCAACCACGCGCAGCTGCCGGTCAACGCCCCGAAGAACGAGGTGCACTCGTACTCGAAGGACGGCGCGATGCGCTTCGACTTCCAGAAGTCCGAGGTGCCCGTGTACGCGCCGAACTCGCTCGGTGGCGCACACGCCGACCCGACCGCGACCGACGACGTGCCCGGCTGGGAGTCCGACGGCGCGCTGCAGCGTTCCGCCGCGACCCTGCACCCGGAGGACGACGACTTCGGTCAGGCCGGCACGCTCGTCCGAGAGGTCCTCGACGACGCCGCCCGTGAGCGCCTGGTCGGCAACATCGCCGGTCACGTCTCGAAGGTGACGCGCGACGACCTGCGCGAGCGCGTGTTCGCGTACTGGACGAACGTCGACGCCGACCTCGGTGCGCGCGTGCGCGCCGCGGTCGTGCCGAGCGCGCCGGGTTCGAACGAGGACCCGGAGACGGTTGCGGTCGAGGCGTAGTCCGGTGGACGCGGGGGCGTGAGCCCCGGTCCACCACCTGACGGACGGGAGGCACGGTGCCAGCTGGCACCGGGCCTCCCGTCCGTCTGTCGTTGCGTTCTAGACCTCTTGCCCGTTCAGCCAGATCGGGCCGGCCGGCCAGTCCTCCAGGGCTGCGGCCACCGGCCGCACCATCCAGCCGCCCTGCTCCGTGTTCGTGATGCCGGCGCCCTCGGCGGTGAACGCCGAGAAGGTGCCGACGACCTCGGGGAACTCGTGCCAGCCGAGCTTCGCGTAGAAGGGGATGCGGTTCTCGCCCGCGCCGAGGAAGCCGTACGGCACCGCGAGCCCGTCGAGCACGGCGTGCGTGCGCTCCATGAGTTCCCGGCCCTTGCCCGATCCCTGGAGCCTGGGCGACACGGCGACGAGGCCGGTGTCGCCGACCAGGACGTCGCGCCCGCCGACCGTGATGAACATGCGGCGGATCCCGACGTGCGCCAGGACGACGCCATCCTGGTCGCGGGCGAGGACCCGGCGTTCGGGCTGCATGCCGGACCAGCTGCGGCCGCCCACGTACCAGTGGGACCAGTCCGGGAACGCCTGCGCGAGCAGTGCTGCGATCGCTTCGTGGTCCGGGAGCGAGAGGGAGCTCTCCTCGACCACCTCCCACTGGATGTCATCAGTCACGCGTCCATCCTGCACGGATGTGCTGATGGTCGTTGCGCTCGCGTACTGACCGGTAATACGTTAACGGTGACATCGGGGCGATGTCGCGATGAAAGGGGAGATCGATGTCGATCAAGAACGTCGTACTGGGTGCGGTCGTGCTGGGGAGTGTCGTGGGCGGCGGGATCGCGGTCGACACCGTGACGGCGCCGGAGGCAAGTGCTGCGACGTGCTGGCGGAAGGTGACGCAGAGCATGGGCTTCAACGAGTCGGGGTGTGGCCGTGCTCAGCACTTCAACCGGCTGAAGAGCGGGACGATGAAGTGGGGGAACGTGGTCGGTGGCAACAAGTGGTCCTACGAGGCTGCCTGCTGGACCAACATCGCCCGGTACGGCATGGTCCGGGCCTGACGCGGTGGTTCGGAACCGTGCTCGGGGAGCATTGGTCGTCGTGGTGATCGCCGCCACGGGGCTCGCTGGCTGCGCCTCCGCAGATGCTGCGCCCCGGGTCGTCGATCCGTCAGGCTTCTCAGTGGCCGGGCCGTGGGCGGGTGAGTTCGCGGAATCAGCCGCCGACACCAGCCCGTACCAGCGGCAGATCCTCTCGGACGGAACGATCTCGGCGCGGGAGGTCGCAGATGCCCAGTCCCGCATGAGCGCATGCATGCGGGATCTCGGCTACGACTACACGACAGCAGAGGACGGCACGTCCGAAGCGTCGCCGCTCCCAGGGCGGAAGGCTGAAGACGCAACGGCCATCAACGATTCGAAGTCGAAGTGCGCGAAGGACTTCGACAGCGACGTGACGTACCTGTTCAACGAAGTCCGGCGGAACCCGGAGAAGCAGGACGAGGCAGAGATCACCGTCGCGTGCCTCCGTGCCGTGAGACTCGTCGACGACACGTACACCGAACGTGAATGGCGCACCCAGAACGACGACGGGAACTTCTCCTTCTCGCAGTGGGACCCCGGAGCCGTACAGTGTCGGCTGGACCCCCTCGGACTCTGGCGGCAGTGATGCGCTTCCCGTCTGCCGCGCTCCTGGCGCTCGGGGCGATGGTGGTCGCGGCGGCGACGGCCGCCGCCATCGTGGTCGCTGTGCCGGCCGAGGTCCCGGCTGCACTCCGGACGGCGGCCCCCACGAGCACCGTCCGGGTGACCGAGCGCACCGATGCCGATGAACGACAGGTGCAGCTCGCACTCGCCACCGGTGCCCCACGGGCGGTCGTGACGTCGCGGACCGGCACGGTGACGACGTCGACGTGCTCGACCGGGGCGCCCGTGCGGAGCGGGGACGTCCTCGCGCGGGTCGACGGGCGGCCGGTGATCGCGCTCGCCAGTGACGAGCCGCTGTGGCGCGACCTCGAGCTCGGCGACCGCGGGGCCGACGTCACGGGGCTGCAGCGGGAACTCACGCGCCTCGGTGCCGGACTGAGTATCGACGGCGTCCTCGGCCCGGGCACGCTCCGAGCTGCGCACCAGTTCCTGCTCGACCGAGGTGTCGACCGCGACGACCTGCCCGACGACGTCGTGCCGCGGGACCCGTTCGCATGGGTGCCAGCCGCCGAGAACGCCGTCCTGGCGTGCGTGGCCGTCGTCGGGGCAGCGGTCGGCGCCGACGGTGTCCTCGTCGAACTCCCGGCCGAACTCCGCGGCGCGCGCATCGAGGCGCTCCCGGTTGATCCGGCGCCGGGGGAGCGCGTGCTGCGGATCGGGAACGCCGACATCCCGATCGACGACGCCGGGGTGGTCTCCTCGCCGACGGACCTCGCTGCGATCAGCGCCCTGCCGGAGTACGCGGCGACGGTCGCTTCGGCGGACGGTGCACCGACGGTGGCCGCGACGTGGACCCTCAGTCGCCCGCGGACCGTCCAGGTGGTGCCGCCGACGGCTCTCTGGGACCTCGAGGGTGACCGGGCGTGCGTGCAACCGACGACGGGGCGGCCGCTCCGGGTCCAGGTCCTCGGGTCGGAACTCGGGCAGTCGTTCGTCCGGGTGCCCGGCGGACGAACGCTCGACCGGATCCGTGCCGCGCCGGACCGGTCCAGCTCGTGTCGGTGACGCTCGAGGGCGTCGGACATGTCTGGCCGAACGGCACCGTGCTGTTCGACCGCGTCGACCGCGCCTTCGCCGAGGGGAGCGTGACCGCGGTCGTCGGGCCGAGTGGCTCCGGCAAGTCCACGCTGCTCGCGATCCTCGCCGGGATGCTCCGTCCGACGCGCGGTGCCGCCGTCCGTCCGCCGGGCTGTCGGCCGCTCTGGGTCTTCCAGAACCCGTACGGGGTGGCCCGCCGCCGCGTGCTCGACCACGTCGCGCTGCCGTTCGTCGCCCAGGGCGCGGATCGTCGGACCGCGGACGTCCGGGCGCTCGAGGTCCTCGAGCGCTTCGGGCTCGGCTCGCGGGCGCACGCGCGGTTCGCCGAGCTGTCCGGTGGCGAGGCGCAACGCCTGATGCTCGCGCGCGCCATCGCCAGCGCGCCGGGTCTGATGCTGGTCGACGAGCCGACGGCGCAACTCGACCGGGCGACCGCGATCGAGGTGAACCGTGGGATCGGTGCGCTCGCCGCGTCGGGGACGGTCGTCGTCGTCGCCACGCACGACGACGCGACCCGCGACGCCTGCGACGGAGTGCTCGACCTCGGGCGGTACCGATGAGCCCCCGCCGGATGCAGGTGACCGAGGTCTGGCGGGAGGCGTGGCGCGACATCGCCTCCGGAGCCTCGTGGGCAGCCGTGACCGCTGCCGTCCTCGCGGTGCTGCTCAGCGGTGTCGTGGGCCTGCGCGCCGCAGCGGTCGCCGGTGACGTCCGAGCGGCTGCGGTGTTCGTCGCGAGCGGTGCGGGGACGACCGTCCAGCGGGCCGAGGGCCGGATCGACGGCCGCGTGTGCGATGCCCTCGCGGATGCCGAAGGGGTCATCGCGTCTGGCGCGTTCCGTCGCCTCGACGCCGGGGTCGTCCCCGCCGCGCTGCCGGGCTCGGCGATCCCGACCTACGAGGTGACCGCCGGGGTGCGTGGCCTGCTCGGTGGCTCGGCTGCCGACGGGGCCGCGGGAGTGATCATCTCGCCCGCGGTGCACGAGACCCTGGGGCTTGCCGCAGGCGATCGCCTCGTGACGGTGGGCGGCGCGGGCACCGGAGTCGCCGGTGTGTACGACTACCCCGACGACGGCCGGGACCCCGACCTGGAGTACGCGGTCCTCGCGCCGACGGTGGACGACGGGTCGCCGTTCGACGCCTGCTGGGCGACGGTGTGGCCGCAGCGCGACGACACGGTCTCCATGCTCCGGCGCACCGTCCTGCCGGCGAGCGGGGCCGAGGGCGAAGACCGACCCACCGCCGGGCAGCTCAACCCGACCCTGGGCGCGGTCTTCACCCCCGCGGCGCGGCAGCCAGTGCTCGTCCCGTTCGGTGCAGCGGTCCTCGTGGGGCTGACGATCGGCGCGGCAGCGGTCGCACGGCGCCGGCTCGCCTTGGCCTCCGACCGGCACGTCGGGGTGCCGCGGTGCGCGCAGGTCCTCGGCATCGTCCTGCAGCACCTGGTCTGGGGATCGGTCGGGACCCTGGTCGCGACGAGCGTCGCGGTGGTGTCGGTGCGCGGCCTCGACGTCGACGACGCACTGCCGATCGTGCGCGAGGCGATCGCGATCGCGTCCCTCGGGCTCGTGGGCGCGCTGCTCGGCGGGGCGCTCGCCGCGGCCGCGATCCGCGAGCGCGCGCTGCACCGCTACTTCCGTTCCCGCTGACCGCAGCCGGGTGCTGCGCCACTTCAGTTCGCGCTGAGCGACACATCTCGGGCGCCGGGCCGCGAGAAGTGTCGCCCACCACGAAACTCGCCGTGACCACCGATGCGCCCATTTGGTTGACGCGTCAACCAAATGGGCGCACACTGGTCCCATGCACACGCAGGACCTCCTCGCCGCCGACACCGGGATGGGTGCCGTCACCCTCCGCGTCGCGAACCTCGACCGGATGATCGGCTACTACCGCGACGGCGTCCAGCTCTCGCTGCTCTCGAACGAGGGCGGCGTCGCCGTGCTGGGGCGACCGGGCGCCGGTGGCCTGGCGGTCCCGATCGTGATCCTCGAGCACGCGCCGTCGATGCAGCACGCCGGCCCGCACGACGCCGGCCTGTTCCACACCGCGATCCTGTTCGACACGAGGGCCGACCTGGCCGCCGCGCTGTACTCGGTCGCGACGAAGTTCCCGCAGACCTTCACCGGCAGCGCCGATCACCTGGTGAGCAACGCGTTCTACTTCACCGACCCCGAGGGCAACGGCGTCGAGCTGTACTGGGACCGCGACCGCACGGAGTGGTCGTGGACGCACGGCATGGTCGACATGGACACGAAGTACGTCGACCCGAACGCGTTCCTCCAGGAGCACCTGACGGCTGACGCGCTGGAGTCCGCGCCGAACGCGCCGGGTCGGGTCGGCCACGTGCACCTGTCGGTCGGCGACGTCGCCAGCGCGAAGGACTTCTACGTCGACAAGCTCGGCTTCGCGACGACGGCCGGGTGGGGCGAGGCCCTGTTCGTCAGCGCCGGCGGGTACCACCACCACATGGCGATGAACACCTGGAACTCCCGCGGGGCCGGGCGCCGTCAGCTCGCGCTCGGGCTGGGGCTCGTGCGGATCGAGGTGCCCGGGTCGGACGACCTCGGTGCCCTCGTCGCACGCATGCACGACACCGGGGTGCAGACCGCCGACGACGGCCGGACGGTCGCGTTCGAGGACCCGTGGGCGAACCGCATCGAGGTGACCGCGCCCGGTCGCGGCTGACCCGGTCCGCCGCCCGGATCACGCGCGGTTCGAGATCCCGCCGTCCGACGTCAGCAGCTGCCCGTTCACCCAGCGCCCCTGCTCCGAGCAGAGGAACCCGACGAGTGCAGCGGTGTCCGACGGTCGTCCGAGTCGGCCGAGCGGCGTGCCCTCGACCGCCCAGCGCTTGACGTCGTCGGACATCCACCCGGTGTCGTTCGGGCCGGGGTTCACCACGTTCGCACTGACGCCGAGGCTGCCGAGCTCCTTCGCGGCACCGAACACGAGACGGTCGAGCGCCCCCTTCGACGCCCCGTACGGCAGGTTGTACGCGATGTGGTCGCTCGTCAGCGCGACGATCCGCCGGCGGTCCCGCGGTGCGGCGTCGCCAACTCGTTCGAGTGCGGCCGCGTACGCCTGCACGAGCAGGAACGGCGCGCGGGCGTTGACCGCGAAGTGCCGGTCCCACGACTCGACCGTCGTGGTCCGGACGTCCGAGTCGACCGATTCGCAGTGCGACATCACCAGCGCGGTGACGGGGGCGCCCGCCTCGGTCTCGGCGCGGCCGACCAGGGCGGCCGCCTGGTCCGGGTCCTCCAGGTCGACCGGGAGGCGCGTCACGCGTGCACCCACCGACTCGCACTCCTGCACGACGGATTCGACCCCGTCGGGATCCGCCCCACCGCTCACGCGGTCGTCGTACGGGCCCCACCACGAGATGGCCAGGTCCCAGCCGTCGGTCGCCAGACGGGTGGCGAGCGCCGCGCCGATGCCGGCTCTGCGGCCCACACCGGTCACCAGGGCGAGTGGTCGTGCGGACGTCATACGGGCCTCCTGTCCGGTGCGCCGTCGCACCGATCGCCACCCAGTCTGCCGGAACCGGCCACGCGCGTGGCCATCGCACTCGGTGTCCTGTCGGCGAGGACCGGCACGCGAGGGCCAAGATGGACGGATGCCACGCACACGACCACCGCTCGGACGCGGACGCGGACCCCGCGGCGGTCGTCCGGACCCGCGCGACCTGCCGATCGAGCACGTCCGCGACCGGATGTCGTCCTACATCTACGGCAACATCACGGTGCTCGCCGCCGCGATCGCCGTCGACCCGGCCGCGATCCACCACGGGTCGGCGATCTGGGCCGTCCTGGCGACCGCGGTCCTGACCTACCTGGCGCACGTGCTCGCGCACCTGGTGGCGCACGGCCTCGGCGGCGACGACTCCCAGACGGACGACGCCCGGCGTGAATCGGTCGTGACGATCATGCGGAACGCGAACCCGATCGCGACGTCCGGGCTCATCCCCGCGGTGCTGTACGCGGTGGCGTGGATCGGGTGGATCCCGACGGGGTGGGCGCAGACGGCCGCCCTGGTCATCCTGGTCGTGCGCATCGGCATGGTCGGCGTCTTCATGCAGCGGTTCAGCGGCAAGCGGCCCACGTTCCTCGGGCTCTGGGGCGGCATCGTGCTGGCCGCCGTGGCGTTCGTGATCGGTCTCGTGAAGGTGGTGTTGACGCATTGAGCGCCACCGAATCCGAGCCGAAGCCGAAGCGGGCCGGCTGGAAGTTCCTCCGCGACCTCGTCGTCATCGTCGTCGTGGCGCTGCTGGCGTCGTTCCTGGTGAAGACCTACCTGGTCCGGTCCTTCTACATCCCGTCCGCATCGATGGAGAACACGCTGCTCATCGGCGACCGCGTGCTCGTCAACGAACTCGTCCCCGGCGCCGTGCCGTTGCAGCGCGGTGACGTCGTCGTGTTCCAGGACCCGGGCGGCTGGCTCGGCACCGGGCAGGGCGACGACCTGATCAAGCGCGTGATCGGCCTGCCCGGCGACACCGTCTCGTGCTGCGGCACGGGCGGACACCTGTCGGTGAACGGCCACCCGGTCGACGAACCCTACGTGGTGCCCGAGATCGGGTCGGACCGGGTCTCCGGCACCGACTTCGACATCACCGTGCCGAAGGGGCGCATCTGGGTGATGGGCGACAACCGGTACAACTCGGCGGACTCCCGCGTGCACGGCACGGTGCCGGTCGACGACGTGGTCGGTCGTGCGTTCATCACCACGTGGCCGGTGTCGCGGTGGACGGTGCTCTCGCGGTACGCCGACGAGTGGGACCAGGTGCCGGACCCGTCCTGAGCGGCCCTGAGCGGCCCTGAGCGGTCCGGGGCGGTTCGGGGCGGTCGTTGCCCGCCCCGGTCGTCCGGTGCGGTAGCGTTCCGATTCCCGTGCCGGACCGTCCGCAGCGGGGTGAGCGGAGGCACTGTTCCGATGGACGCTGTGCCCTTCGATTACGTGACCGGGGGTGACGCAGAGCTGTCGATCCGGCGCATCGGGACGCACGGACACCGCTCCGGCACGATCGGCCCCCGACCGGACCACGTGGTCTTCTGGCTCGCCGACGGCCGTGCCCGCCTGACCGCGGACGACGGCTCGAGCTGGGACGTCGGCGCCGAACGCCCGATGATGCTCTCCGCCTCGGTGGCGTACGGCTTCGATACCGACGCCACGGCGATGACCCTGCTGCACCTGTCGCCGGCGTTGCTCGGCGGACGCGACGGCGACGGCGGCGGCGACCGCCCATCGGCCGAGTTCCGGCAACCGGACGCCGCCGACCCTCGGATCGAACCCCTCCGAGCACTGCTCCGCGACGTCACCGGTCGCGTCCTCGACCCCGCGCTGCCGGTCGACGAGCGAGCCGCCCTGAACCGACGCATCGCGACGGTCGTGCTGTCGACGTTCTCGCCGTCACGGTCCGACGTCGAGCACCGGATGCGTCGTGCGATCCGCTTCGTGCACGACCAGGCCGACCAGCCGCTCTCGGTGGCCGACATCGCGGACTCGTGCGGCCTGAGTGAGCGCGGCGTGCAGGACCTCTTCCGCCGGCGGCTCGCGGTGACGCCGATGCAGTACCTGCGCGAGGTCCGGCTCGACCGGGTCCACCTCGAACTCGGCCGATCGCGTTCGGGCGGGCTGCTGGTGAGCGACGTCGCCCGGCGCTGGCAGTTCACGCACCTCGGTCGCTTCGCCGCCCACTACCGCGCACGCTTCGGCGAGCAGCCGCACGAGACGATCGCGCGGGGTCCCGGCGCAGTCTGAACCGACCCGCGCTCAGCAGCCCGTCGTCGTCAGGGTGACCGTCGCGACGGCGTCGTTCGTCACCGTCGTCGTCTGCGGGCACAGCGAGCCCGCGCGGACCGTCACCTTGCCGAGCGGGACGCCCGCGAAGTCCGCGGTGCCTCCGGGGAACACCCGCTGGTGCTCGGAGAGCTTGCCCGTCGACGCGAAGACCTTGACCTCGTACGGGTGGTCGGCGGCGTTGTCCGACACGGTGACCGAGACCTGGCCGGTCGAGTCGTGGGCGCCGCACCCCGCGAGCGTCACCAGAGCCGCCGCAGCGAGGGCGACAGCGGGCAGGACACGGCGGGACACGCGTCCAGGGTAGTCCGACGCCGGGCCGCGCCGGGTCGCGCCGATCCAGGGTCGACGGCCGAGCGCTCGGCGAGCCTGCCCCGCGGACTGGGGTGGTGCGTCCTCCGTAGTGGGGACAGGCCCTGTCCGGTTGGCGCGTTAGCGTGGGTGTATGCACTCGGAGACAGCGACGACCGTCCCAGTCACCGGCGCGACCGACGCCGTGCGCCGCGCAGCGCTGCTCGCCGCACTCGACGTGGTCGAGGGTGGCGCCGAAGAGCGCTTCGACCGGATCACGCGCATCGCGCGTGAAGCCCTCGGTGTCTCCGGCTCCTTCCTGAACCTGGCGGGCGAGACCTCGCTGACCATCAAGTCCCAGCAGAGCGACAGCCACTTCGGACCGGTCATCCCGCTGCAGGACACCTTCTGCGGGCGGACGCTGGGGGAGCGCGGCCCCGTGCTCGTGCCGGATGCGCGCATCGACGCCCGCTACTCCGACATGCCGATGGTCGTCGGCGACCCGAACGTGCGCTTCTACGCCGGGGTCCCGCTGCGGCTCGGCGACGACGACGTCAAGGTCGGCACGCTCTGCCTCATCGACCCGGAACCGCGGACCCTCGACGCCGACGAGGTCGCCCTGCTCCAGGAACTCGGTGTCTGGGCCGAGCGGGAACTGGCAGCCGGCGCCGACGAGGACCGCCTGCGGTCCGTGCTCGCGGGGCTCGAACCCGGCACGGTCGACGTGCCCGGCTACCGGATCGCCGGGCTGTCGGTGCCGCACGGCGTCGTCTCCGGCGACTTCCACGACTGGCACCGTTCGGGTGACGACGCCGTGCACCTGACCGTGGCGGACGTCATGGGCAAGGGCATGTCGGCTGGGCTGCTCGCCGCGAACATCCGCGGTGCACTGCTCGCCCGCGGCGACCTGGCACCCGACGTCGCCGTCGCCGAGCTCGAGGCGCAGGTCGCACCCGACCTCAGCCGCGCCGAGTCGTTCGCGACGATGTTCCACGGCCGGCTCACGCCCTCGACCGGCCGGATCGACTTCACCGACGCCGGACACGGACTCGTCCTGCAGCTCCGCGACGACGGCGCCGAGCGGATCCTGCGGTCGTCGGACCTGCCGATCGGGCTGCACCCCGCGGGCATCGAACGTGCCTCCGGGTCGCTCGTCATGCGCCCGGGCGACGTGGTCATCGTGGTCAGCGACGGCGCGCTCGAGCTGTGGGACTCCACGCTCGCGTCGCTGTCGCAGCTCGGGGAGCTCTACCGCGGCTCGCCGGACATCGCGACGTTCCTGCAGCGGGTGCGGTCACGTGCGGTCGACCACGACCCGGGCGACGACCTGACCGTCGTCGTGGTCGCGCGCGACCTCTGACGACGAGCCGTCGGCAGGTCGTCGGCAGGTCAGGACTGGTCGCTCGTCGACTGGTCACGACGTGCCGTCGGCGCGCCGCCGGACGGTCACGAACGGTCGGGTACCGGGGGCCTGAACGACGGCTCGTGACCGGTCGCCGGACGTGAGCGGGGTGTCGTGACCGGTCGGGGCCCGCTCGGGGTCCGCGCAGCAGGCCCGCAGCAGGAACCGACTAAGCGCCGAGGCGCTCGATGAGCTCCGCGTAGCGCGCGGCGGTGCGGGACACGATCGCCTCGGGCAGCACCGGGGGCGTGCCCTGGCGGTCCCAGTTGGCGCTGAGCCAGTCGCGCACGATCTGCTTATCGAAGGAGTCCGTCCGACCGTCGGCCCGGGCGTCCCAGTACCGGCTCGAGTCGCTGGTCAGGACCTCGTCCGCGATCCGGATCCGGCCGTCGGCGTCCTGCCCGAACTCGAACTTGGTGTCCGCGATCACGACGTCGCGCTCGAGGGCGATCGCCGCTGCCTCGGTGTACACGTGCAGCGACAGGTCGCGCAGGGTCGCCGCGACCTCGGCGCCGACCAGGTCGACGGTCTGCTCGTACGAGATGTTCTCGTCGTGCTCGCCCTGCGGTGCCTTGTAGGCGGGGGTGTAGATCGGCTCGGGCAACCGGTCGCCGTTCGACAGCCCCTGGGGCAGGGCGACGCCGCAGACGCTGCCGGACGCCTGGTACTCGGCCCAGCCGCTGCCGACCAGGTACCCGCGCACGACGCACTCGACGGGGAACATCTCGAGCGGCATGACGTGCATCGACCGCGACTCGACCTCGGCCGGCACGGGGGTGCCACCGGACGACGGGCCGATGATGTGGTTCGGCACGTCGCTCAGCTGCGTGAACCAGAAGCGCGACAGGCGGGTGAGTAGTTCGCCCTTGCCGGGGATCGGTGGCTCGAGGGCGAAGTCGTAGGCACTGACCCGGTCGGACGCCACGAGCAGCAGCTCGGACGCACTCTGGAGGTCGGCGGTACCGGTCGGCACGTAGAGCTCGCGGACCTTGCCCGACGAGACGTGGTCCCAGCCGGCGATCACGGGCGCGGCGCTCATCGGGTGACCTTCGCGGCGATGTCGGTGCGGTACTGCGCGCCCTGCAGGGTGATGTCGCCGAGACCCGCGTAGGCGCGCTCGCGCGCCTGGGCGAAGTCGGCTCCGGTCGCGACGACGCTGAGCACGCGACCGCCGGTGGCGACGAGCGTGTCGTCGAGCACCCCGGTGGCGGCGTGTGCGACGGAGACGCCGTCGCGGGCGTTCGCGGCGTCGATGCCGGTGATCGGACGGCCGGTCTGCGGGTTCTCCGGGTAGCCCTCGCTCGCGAGCACGACCGTGACGGCTGCATCCGGACGGAACGAGGGTGCCGGGGTCCCCCCGAGCTGGCCCGTCGCGGCGGCGAGCAGCAGTCCGCTCAGCGGCGTCGCCAGGCGGGGGAGGACGACCTGGGTCTCCGGGTCGCCGAAGCGGGCGTTGAACTCGATGACCCGGACGCCCTGCTCGGTGACGATGAGCCCGCAGTAGAGCAGCCCGACGAACGGGGTGCCCTCGTGCTCGAGGCGACGGACGGTGGGCAGCGCGACCAGCTCGGTGACCTCGTCGACGAAGGCCTGCTCGGACGCCCAACGATCGGCCAGCCACGGCAGCGGCGAGTACGCGCCCATGCCGCCGGTGTTCGGTCCGAGATCGCGGTCAGCCAGGCGCTTGTAGTCCTGCGCGGGGCTGAGCGGGCGGACGTCGTGGCCGTCGCTCAGGAAGAACAACGAGACCTCTTCGCCGTCGAGGAACTCCTCGACCACGACGTGCCCGTGCTGCAGCCAGTAGGTGGCGTGGTCGATCGCGGCCTGACGGTCCTCGGTCACGAGGACGCCCTTGCCCGCGGCCAGCCCGTCGGCCTTCACGACGTACGGTGCGCCGAGCTCGTCGATCGCGGCGATGGCCTCTTCCGCCGTGCCGGCGTACACCGGGCGGCCGGTGGGCACGTTCGCCTCGGACATGATGCGCTTCGCGAAGGCCTTCGAGCCCTCGAGCTGCGCGGCGGCCTTGCCCGGCCCGAAGACCGGGATGCCCCGGCTGCGGACGGGGTCGGCCACACCGGCGATGAGCGGCGCCTCGGGCCCGACGACGACCAGTTCGACGCCGTTCTCGATCGCGTACTCGGCGACGAGCGCGCCGTTGGTGGGGTCGAGGGAGACGGTCTCGACATCGGCGGCGATGCCGGCGTTGCCGGGAGCAGCCGTGATGACGTGGCCCGCCTGTTCAGCGAGGAGGGCCGTGATGATCGCGTGCTCGCGGGCACCGGAACCGAGGACGAGGATTCGCACCCGATCACCCTACCGATCAGGACTCTCCCGCCGCGAGGCGACGGCTAGCCTGTGGAGATGCCACCCAGGAGGATCGAGGACGCCGCCGGCCGCGCCGCACTGACCGCGGTGCAGCAGGGCGACACGGCACGGGCGACCGTCGCGACGGCCGTCCGGTGGACCCTGCAGCGCCTCGCCGACGACGTGCCGGGCAACAGCGTCGAGGTGCGGGTGCCGCCGTTCGCCGCGGTCCAGGCCGTCCCCGGCCCGCGCCACACCCGTGGCACGCCGCCGAACGTTGTCGAGACGGACGCCACGACCTGGCTCGCGCTCGCGACCGCTGAGCTGACCTGGGACGAAGCCGTCGCGCAGTCACGCGTCAGCGCTTCCGGCTCGCGTGCGGACCTGACGGCGTTCCTGCCGGTGCGGGTCGCGCTCTAGTCGCGTTCAGCACTACCTAGGCGGACGAACCGAATTAGGTAGTCCCTACCGATGCGGGCGCATGCACTGCGAACCTACGCTTGAAGTCGCCGGGATTCGGACCCGACCCGAACGGGTCCGAACCCGGCGACAGGGACCAAGGTACGCGATGTTCCACACAACGTGTCAACCGCCGCGGCGCGTCGTGCTGCAATGCGCAACGTTCTTGCGTCACGAGTGGACTCAGAAGAGTCCGGCGAGCTCCGAACGAGCATGCAGGTCCCACTTGCCGAACACGCGCGACAGGTGCGCGTCGATGGTCCGCGTCGAGAGCCCGAGCTCCTCGCCGATCAGGCGGTTGCTCAACCCCTGCGCCGCGAGCTCGGCGACCTGGTACTCGCGGTTCGTGAGCGGTGGTTTCGGCCGGCCGGCCGTGACCGCCATGCCGTGCGACGCGAGCGCCCCCTGCGCCGCGATCACCCGCGTCCGGTCGCGTGCGGTCAGGGCGTCGGCGTACTCGACGATCGCCGCGGCGAGCGGACCGTCGACCCGAGCCGCTGCCTCGCGCATGCGACCGAGCGAGGTACCAGTCTCGCGTCCGTTCAGCATGTCCATCGCGTAGTGCAGCGTCTGCGCGTACATGACGTGCGTCCACCCACCGCTCGCCGTCCCGCGGTCGATGATGTCGTCGGCGTGCCGGAGCCCGGCCGGGTTGCCGAGCACCGCCTCGGTCCAGGCGATCGTCACCGCGACCTGCTCGCCCGTGATCCGCATCGCCCGCTGCGGGGTGGCCCTCGCCCGGTCGAGCGCACGTGTCGCGTCCTCGGTTCGACCGGCGTAGGCGTACGCCATCGCGAGTCGTGCCCACGGGTAGGCCGCGAAGCCGCCGTGGTCCGCGACGTCGTACCGCTCGCAGGCAGCCGAGAACGCCGCGATCGCGTCGTCCCAGCGCCGTTGGCCGATGGCGAGGTTGCCGTCGCCGATGAGCTCGAGGGTGAAGTCGTACTTCAGGTACGGGTTCGACCGGCGGACCGGCACCTCGGTGAGCAGGTCGGCGAGGTCGCCGCGCCAGACCTGCACCTGGTGCAGCACTGAAAAGATCTCGCCGACGCTCCACGGTGCGTCCTCGAGGTGCTCGATCGCGGTGGCCAGTGCCCGGCGACCGAGGGCCGAGGCGTCGTCGAGCCGGCCGGCCGTGGCGAGCGCCATGATCGCGCAGGGGGCGACGCACAGGAACGCGAACGGGATGGTCGGGGCGTGCACGATGCCGCTGCGCTCGAGTTCGGCCCGCACCTCGTCGAACCGTCCGCCCCACCCGAGGTGTGCGAGTCGCAGCAGGCGGAGCCGTTCGACCGCGTCGCCGGACACCAGCCGGCTGGCGACGTCGGTGAGCGCGACCGCTGCCAGCACGTCGTCGTCGTGGAACTGCCGGATGTTGGCGAGGATCTCGCAGGCCTCGACCACGAGGGCGTCGTCCACCGTGCCAGGGTCCGCGCGGGCGACGGCCCAGGCAGCCTCGGCGTCGGCGCGACCGGCCTCGCGCCCGTCGGTGTACGAGTACGCCAGCGACCGCAGGCAGCGCGCGGCGACCTGCTCGTTCGGGTGCAGCGTCCGCCGGAGCGCTGCGGAGGCGAGGGCGATCGCGCTCTCGTGCTCCTGCAGCCGCACCGCGACCTGCGCCGCGTCGAGCAGCTGCTCGACCGGGGGCACGACACCGCAGTCGAGTGCCCAGAGCGCTGACCGCAACCGTGCGGCGGGCGGGGCGCCCTCGGGACTGTCGGTGCGGAAGGCGTTCGCGCGGGCGAAGAGTGCCGTGCGGCGGGCGACCGGTACCAGGCCGCGGATCACGTCGCCGACGAGCGGGTGCTGCGGACGGGCCACCGCGGCGCCGTCGTCGAGCGAGTCGATCCGGACCAGCCCGAGTGCGACCACGCGGTCGACGTCGCCGCCGCTGACCAGGCCGAGCAGCCGCGCGAGCGGGATGGGGTCGGCCAGTGCCACGATGTCGACGACGTCGCGCAGGTCCTCCGGCAACGAGCCGAGTTCCGTCCGGTACATGTCGGCGAGGCTGTTCGACGCCGTCACCCGGCCGCGCCAGTACCACCCGGACGCCGTGTGCTCGAGGGCACCCGAGGAGCGGGCGGCGCGGACGACCTCGCGCAGGTAGAGCGGGTTGCCGGCGGTCGCACGGTGCACCCGCTCGGCCGAGGCGTTCTCGAGCTGCGAGCCGAGCGCCTCGGCCACCAGGGCCGACGTCTCGCGCAGGGTGAGCGGCTCGAGGTCGATGCGCTCGAGCAGGTCGTCCTGCCACAGGGCGCGGAGCGGCTCCGGCAGCGCGGTGAAGTCACGGCAGGTCAGGACGAGCCGCGCACCCTGGTGCCGGACGAGCCACGCCACGTACCGGGCGGAGATCGCGTCGAGGTGGTCGGCGTCGTCGACGCGCAGCAGGACGTCGCGGTCCGCCAGGTCGGCGATCGCCCGGAGGCGCTGCTCGGCCCCGGCGTCGTCGGACAGTTCGGACAGGGTCGCCGGCAGCTCACCGAAGCGGTCCGAGATCGCGCCGAAGGGCATCGACCGCCCGGAGGCGACGGCGGTGATGGGCACCACGACCGTGCGCCCGGTGGCGTCCCGTCCGGCGACGCGGTCGGTGACGCGGGCGGCGACGGTGCTCTTGCCGAGACCCGGGGCGCCGACGAGCGCGACGCTCCACTGGTGCTCCGCGACGACGGACACGGCACGGTCCTCTTCGTGGCGCTGCATCACGGGCCAGGTCACGCGCGCCGGGGTGCTCGGGGTGCGACCTCGCCCCCGTACGGTCCGTTCTCGCATCCGTGTCACCTCCAGCCCTTGGGATACCAACGCGTACGGATCATCCTCTCCTGGATCGGACTGCGCGGACAGGCCGGGAGACGTCCCACAGTGGGGGACAATGGGTGGGTGAGCAACACCGATCGACCCGACGACCAGCCGGTCCCGGCCCCTGCGCCGAACGCCGTCTCCACCTCTGACGAGGTCACGATCCGTCGTGCCCCGAAGTTCGGGGTGTTCATCGTCGGCGGTGCGGTGCTCGGGTTCATCGCGACCCTGATCGTCGTCTCGCTCACCATGAACCTCGGTGGCCAGCAGGAGGAGTCGAGCTTCGGCAGCCTGGTGGGCTACTTCAGCCTGTGGGGCGTCACGATCGGTGCCTTCGTCGGCGCGGTCGTCGCCGTCGTGTTCGACCGGGTCTTCGCCCGGCGCGCGGCCCGCCTGACGGCGGAGCGTGTCGAGGTCGAGTTGCCGCCCGAGACGGTCGACGGCGAGATCGACGAGCACGGCGACCAGCGGCCGTAGCCGCAACCGTCTTCGGACAGGAGGCCCGTTGCCAGCTGGCAACGGGCCTCCTGTCCGTCCGTCTGGCTCCGTTTCGGACGCGACCTAGCTGAGCTGGTTCGCCTCGACCCAGGACAGGTACTCCGGGCTCACGGTGCCCGTGACGTACTCGCCCGTGAAGCAGCTCATCTCGAGGTCGGTCACGTCGGAGCCCTCGATGATGGCGTCCCGCATGTCGCCGATCTCCTGGTAGATCAGGTGATCGCTGCCGAGCACGCGGTTGATCTCCGGGATCTTCCGGTCGTGCGCGATGAGCTCGTCGCGCGTCGGCATGTTGATGCCGTACACGTGCGGGAACCGGACCGGGGGAGCGGCGCTCGTGAAGGTGACCTCGTTCGCACCGGCGGCGCGGGCCATCTCCACGATCTCCTTGCTCGTCGTGCCGCGCACGATCGAGTCGTCGACGATCAGGATGTTCTTGCCCTTGAACTCCGACGACATCGCGTTGAGCTTCTGCCGGACGGACCGCTTGCGCTCCGCCTGGCCCGGCATGATGAAGGTCCGGCCGACGTAGCGGTTCTTGTAGAAGCCCTCGCGGTACTCGATGCCGAGCTTCCGCGCGACCTGCATGGCGGCCGGTCGGGACGAGTCCGGGATCGGCATCACGACGTCGATGTCACCGGTCGGCGCGTACTGCTCGATGGTGTCCGCCAGCCGGTTGCCGAGGCGCAGGCGGGCGTCGTAGACCGAGATGCCGTTCATGACCGAGTCGGGACGGGCCAGGTACACGTACTCGAACGAGCACGGCACGAGCCGCGGGTTCTTCGCGCACTGCCGGGCGTGCATCTGCCCGTTCATCTCGATGAAGATCGCTTCGCCCGGGGCGACGTCGCGGACGATCTCGTAGCCGCCGGACTCGAGCACCAGCGACTCGCTCGCGACGACCCACTCGGGCTGGCCGGCCTCGTCGAACTTGTGGCCGAGGATGAGCGGCCGGATGCCGAACGGGTCGCGGAAGGCCAGGAGCCCGTGGCCGGCGATCGTGGCGATCGTGGCGTACGAGCCCTCGACCCGCTCGTGCACGCGCTCGACGGCGTCGAAGACCTGCCCGGGATCGAGGTCCGTGCCGCGGACCTGTCCCTGCAGCTCGTGCGCCAGCACGTTCACCAGGAGCTCGGTGTCCGACGTGGTGTTGAGGTGCCGACGGTCGATGTCGAACAGTTCACGCGTCAGTTCCCGCGTGTTGGTGAGGTTGCCGTTGTGGACGAGGACGATGCCGTACGGCGCGTTCACGTAGAACGGCTGCGCTTCTTCCTCGTTGCTCGCCGCGCCCTTGGTGGCGTAGCGCACGTGGCCGAGGCCCATGGTGCCGAGGAGGGCGCGCATGTCACGGGTTCGGAACGACTCCCGCACGTGGCCGCGGGTCTTGTGCATGTGGTGCACGTGACCCTCGACCGTGGCGATGCCCGTCGAGTCCTGCCCGCGGTGCTGCAGGAGGAGCAGTGCGTCGTAGATGGATTGGTTGGCGGGGCCCTGTGCAACGAGGCCGACGATGCCGCACATTCGCGGGTGTGCTCCAGACCGTAGAATCGGGGGGTACCGAACAAGTCTGCCATGTCACCGCGAAGGACTCCGCATGCCCAACCCGTACGCCGAAGCCGGAGTGGACACCGCTGCCGGTGACCTGGCCGTCGAACTCATGAAGTCCGCAGTCGCGGCGACGCACAACAGCCACGTGCTGGGCGGCGTGGGCGGCTTCGCCGGACTCTACGACGTGTCGTTCCTGAAGGACTTCTCACACCCGTTGCTCGCGACCTCGACCGACGGCGTCGGCACCAAGGTCGCCATCGCCCAGGCGATCGACAAGCACGACACCATCGGGCAGGACCTGGTCGGCATGGTCGTCGACGACATCGTGGTGGTCGGTGCGAAGCCGCTGTTCATGACCGACTACATCGCCTGCGGGCGCGTCGTGCCGAACCGCATCGCCGACATCGTCGCCGGGATCGCCCGCGGCTGCTCGGCGACGGGCACCGCGCTGGTCGGTGGCGAGACCGCCGAGCACCCCGGGCTGCTCGGCCCGGACGACTACGACGTGGCCGGCGCCGCGACCGGTGTCGTCGAGGCCGGTTCGCAGCTCGGTGCCCACCTGGTGCAGGACGGCGACGTCGTGCTCGCCATCGAGTCGTCCGGGCTGCACTCGAACGGGTACTCGCTCGTCCGGCACATCCTGGCGTCGCGCGGGGTCGGGTACACCGACCAGCTGGCCGAGTTCGGCGGCGTCTCGGTCGGCGAAGCCCTGCTCGAGCCCACCCGCCTGTACACGACGCCGCTGCTGGAGCTGCTCGAGCAGCACCCGGGCGCCGTGCACTCCCTGTCGCACGTGACCGGTGGTGGCATCGCGGCGAACCTGGCGCGCGTGCTGCCCGTCGGCTCGTGGATCGAGGTCGACCGCTCGACCTGGCAGCCGCTTCCGGTCTTCCGCGTGCTCGCCGACATGGCCGGCACGCCGATCGAGGACACCGAGGGCACCTGGAACCTGGGCATCGGCATGTTCGCCGTGGTGTCCGCCAGCGCCGCGGTGGACGTCATCGAGTCGCTCGGCGTGGCCGGGATGCCCGCGTGGCCCGTCGGCACGATCGCCACGTCGGCCCGCGACCTGACCGGCTTCGAGCAGGGCGCCAAGGGCGTCGACGGCGGTGCCGTGCGGCTCGTCGGGAGCTACGCCGCCTGAGCGAGCCGGCCACGCCCGTCACGCAGGCCGCGTGGCGGGCGTTCGTCGTGCCTCCAGGCCGCACGACCTGCCGTCAGGTGTCCGCCGAGTGGTCACGAAGTGCCGCTCGGTCCGGCCGCGGGCGGCACTTCGTGACCACTCGGCGTTCCCCGCGTGGGGAGTCGTGACCGGTCCGCGTCATCCGCGTGGGCACGCAGAAACGCCGCGCTGCCCGGAGGCGCGCGGCGTGACGGCTGTGCCGGTCAGGCGGACTTGTTCTGGTCCGCTTCGGTCTCGAACTCGTCGGATTCGTCTGCCGCTTCGGGACCGTACTGGTCCGCCCAGCGGTCGACGAGATCGTCATCGGAGTGTTGTCCGGCGGAGAGCTCCTGCTCGAGTGCACCGTAGTTCGTCTGCGGGCTGAAGTACTTCAGCTCACGGGCGACCTTGGTGTGCTTCGCCTTTTGACGGCCGCGCCCCATGCGTGACCCCCTCGTTCGGCTCTGGTCCGGTCCTGGCGAATGACGGAAGATCACTCGGGGAACCAGACGGTTCGTGGTTTGAAATCTGCCGATCACTCTACCATGTACCTCGATCTGGACGTCGCCGCGACGGCTCCGCGCACAGGAGAATCGAAGTGATGACCGAACCCCTCGAGAACCCAGCCGACCAGTCCGCCCGTGTCGTCGTCATCGGTGCGGGGCAGGCCGGACTGTCGGTGGGATACCACCTGCGCCGGCTGGGGCTCGTGCCCGGCACCGACCTGGTGCTGCTCGATCGTGCCCCGAGCACGGGCGGCGCCTGGCAGTTCCGGTGGGAGGCCCTGCGCCTCGGCGCGGCGCACCGCGTGCACGACCTGCCGGGGATGCGGGCGATGGGGCTGCAGTTCGACGACGCCGATCGGTCACGACCCGCCCGGGACGTCGTGGGGGAGTACTACCGGCGGTTCGAGCAGCACTACGACCTGCGGGTCCGGCGTCCGGTCTCGGTGCCGTCGGTCTCGCGCACCGCAGACGGCCGACTGTGCGTCACGACCCGCTCCGCCGACGGCACCGAGACCCGGATCCGCGCCGACGTCGTGGTGAACGCATCGGGCACGTGGGGCACGCCGTTCGTGCCGTGGTACCCGGGCCGAGGCGCGTTCCGCGGACGACAGCTCGACACGACCGAGTACCGCAGCGCCGCGGAGTTCGCCCGGCAGGACGTCGTCGTGGTCGGCGGCGGGACGAGTGCCATCGGATTCCTGCTCGAACTCGACGGCGTCGCCCGGTCGACCCACTGGTTCACCCGACGGCCGACGGTGTGGGCGGACTCGTCGTCGCTCGACCTCGAGTCGGCGGTCGCAGCGGTCGACGAGCAGGACCGGGCGGCCCGTGCCGGCGAGGTGCTGCCGAGCATCGTGAGCGGCACGGGCGTGCCGGTCTCGCGGCGGATCCGCGCGGGCATCGACCGCGGGGTGCTTCGCGACCAGCCGATGTTCACCCGGATGGACGAGACCGGCGTGGTGACGGCCGACGGCGCGCACGTGCACGCCGACGCGGTGCTCTGGGCGACCGGGTTCCGGGCCGACCTGCGGCACCTCGCGCCGCTGCACCTGCGGACCGCGGCCGGCGGGGTCGTCGTGGCGGACGGGCGCTCGGTCGACGAGCCGCGGTTGTTCCTGGCGGGCTACGGGCCGCAGGCGTCGACGATCGGGGCGAACCGGGCCGGACGGCTCATCGCCCGCCAGGTGATGGACGTGCTCGCCGCCGCGTGAGCCGCTCCGCCTGGTGCGAGGTTGACCACCCGGTGCGAGGTTCTTTCGGCGCACCGAGTGATCAACCTCGCACCAGGGGGCGCAGGGCGGCGCAGCGCGGGTCAGGCGGGCAGGGGCTCCTGCACGCCACGACGGCGACGGGACGACGCCAGGAACACGGCGTCGAGCGAGAACCGCCCCGGGCCGGTCAGCGCCACGACGAGCGACCCGACTGCCAGGACGAGCACGTACTCGAAGCCGCCGTCCTGCGAGTAGAAGCCGGACGACGCGTGCGCGAGCAACCCCGCGACGACCATGTCGACGGCGAGCAGGACGCCCACGACGCGGGTCGCGATGCCGAGCACGAGCAGCACACCGCCGACGAGTTCGAGGCCCGCCACCAGGGGTGCAGCGACGTCGGCGAGCGGGACGCCCATGCCGGAGAAGCCCTGGGCCACGTTCGGGATGCCCTGGGCGAACTTCTGCGCGCCGTGGGCGATGAACACCACCCCGAGGACGATGCGGAGCGCGGTCAGGCCGATGGAGGTCGATGTCGTTCGCATGGCCACGAAGCTAACCGGTGACGCGTCATCGAACCCCCTCGTCCGGGGGTCTGCCCGGACATCACCAGAACATGCCCAGGCTGGGGTCCGCCGAAGGGCGGACCCGCTCTCAGGAACCCGTGGCGTCCGTGCCGCGTCCGGTCTGCTGCTGCAGGCGGTCGATGTGCTCCGAGGCCTCGGCCTTGGTCAGGTCAGCGGAGAGCTCCTCGCCGGCTTCGCGGGCCAGGGTGTCGAGGTAGCTCCGCTGGGGTCCGGTCATCGGCTCGTCACCGGTGACCCACTGCTCGGGGTCCTTGCTCGCGTCGGTCGACGGGTCCGGACGGGCGCCGCCGAGGGTCTCTTCTGCATCACTCATGCCGAGGACGCTACGCCGCACCTCCGACGCACCCCGCAGGCCCTTGTCCCCCGTCAGACCGGCGTGGCCGAGTACCGCACCAGGTCCGGTCCGACCGCACTCGTGGCGATCGGCACGGTCCGTCCCTCGCGACGGACCCAGATCGTCGCGGCCTGCTCGTCGATCCGCTCGACCTCGTGCAGCGAGCCGTCGAGCAGCACGGTCGCGGACACCACGACCCGGCCGCTGGACGGCCGCGGGGGCAGACCGGGGACGTCGTCGTCGTACGCGGCGTACTCGCCGGGCTGCAGGAACGGGGACACCGGAGCGGTCACGACCTCGAAGCCCTCGTCGACCTCGGCGACCGCCACGAGGCGCACCGCCTGGTCCGTCGGCAGGGGGACGTCGACCACCCAGGGCGCCTCGGAACCGGCCAGTGCGCGGAAGGCGGGGCGACCGTCGGGGGCGAGCCGTGCCTCCAGGCCGTCGATCCGGACCCGTCCGCGACCGCGCGAATCGGCGTAGAGACCGGGCTCGATGCCGGACTGCCGCGCTTCGAGCCGGGTGATGACCACGCGGTCCGGGCGGTACCAGTCGCGGAGCGTCGACGGGTCGACCCACCCGACGCTGGGGACGCCGCGCGACAGCGCTGCCGACTCGTCGGCGGCGCGCTCGTCGAGCGCACCCAGGGGGTGTTCGCCGCGCACGGCGACGAGTCCTTCGTGGCGGCTGCCCGCGACGGGCTCGTGGTCCAGCACCTCGACGCGCTTCGACACCTTGCCGCCGTGGCCGTCGAACGTGGCGAACGTCCGCAGGTCGGTGATCGTCATGACGTCAGATGCTACGACTCGTCGCCCCGGCGCGGCGAGGTCGGCACGAGCGCGTGCAGCTCACCGGTGCACTGCGCGGGGTCGACGCCTTCGGCGGGACCGGCCGGTCGGGTCGCGCGACGCGGCTGCAGGCTGTTCCGCTGCGCGGACCGGGCCAGGCGATCGTCGACGACACCGTCGACCGGCGCTCCGGCCGAGCCGGCGAGGGACCGGCGGAGCGGCGGCCGCACGGGCTCGCCGCGACGCTCCTGGCCGGGGAGCGGACGCGACCGGCGGCCGTACAGCAGCTCGGACGAGTCGAGCAGCCACGGCACCAGCGCCACGGTGACGCCGTGCACGAGCAGGAGCTTCTTGCGGATGCGACGACCGCGGTGGTTGTGGAGCAGGCCCTCCCACCAGTGACCGACGATGAAGATCGGGGTGTAGACGGTGACGACCTCGGAGCCGTGCTCGAGCCGGTGCGCCTTGATGTACTTGATGAGCGGCATCGAGATGTCGCGGTACGGACTCGGCACGATGGTCAACGGCATCCGGATGCCGTACTCGGCCCACTGGTCGCGCAGGTTCTGGGCGTCGGCGTCGTCGATCGCGACGTGGACCGCCTCGCAGCTGGCGTGCTCGGCGGCGATCGCGTAGTCGAGGGCCTTCAGCACGGGCTTCTGCAGCTTGTTCACGAGCACGACGGCGTGGTCGCCGGTGGCACCGAACTCGGTCTCGACGTCGGCCTCGATCTCGTGCGAGACGTCGCGGTAGTAACGGTTCACGCCGAGCATGAGCACGTACAGGATCGGCATGATCAGGAACACGAGCCAGGCGCCGTGCGTGAACTTGGTGATCGTGACGATGACCAGGACGACGAGGGTGAACGTGGCGCCGATCGCGTTGATGGTGCGGGAGCGCACCACCTGCGCGCGGTTGACGGACGGATCGGCGGTGCCGGCCCGGTCCGCGCGCAGCAGTCGCGTCCAGTGCACGACCATGCCCGTCTGCCCGAGGGTGAACGACACGAAGACGCCGATGATGTAGAGCTGGATGAGGCTCGTGACGTTCGCCCGGTACACCACGAGCAGCGCTGCGGCGACGAGCGCCAGGACGATGACGCCGTTCGAGTAGATGAGCCGGTCGCCGCGGGTGGACAGGGCCTTGGGGGCGTAGGAGTCGCGGGCCAGGATCGAGCCGAGCAGCGGGAACCCGTTGAACGCCGTGTTCGCGGCGAGGAGCAGGACCGCCGCCGTCGTCGCCTGGATGACGAAGAACAGCACCGAGTTGTCACCGAACGTCGCCGCCGCGATCTGGGCGATGAGGGAGCGCTGCGGCGTCGTGGCGCAGTCCGCGAACCCCTGCAGGTCGCAGGCGCGTTCGGCGTAGTGCACGCGGGACACGAGCGCGAGCGTGATGAGCCCGATGAACAGGACGATCGCGATGCCGCCCATCGCCACCAGGGTCGCCTGCGCGTTCTTGATCTTCGGGCGTCGGAAGGCCTGCACGCCGTTCGCGATGGCCTCGACGCCGGTCAGGGCCGAGCAGCCGGAGGCGAAGGCCCGGAGGAGCAGCAGGATGAACGCCGCCTGCGTCGTGTGCTCGACGTTGTCGACGGTGTACCCGGCGGACTCGGCGACCGGTGCGTGCCCGGCGGCGACGCGGACCAGTCCGGTGACGACCATGACGAACACCGACGCCACGAACAGGTAGGTGGGGATGGCGAACGCCTTGCTCGACTCCCGCACGCCGCGCAGGTTCGTGGCGGCGAGGAGCACGACGAACACGAGCGCGAGTTCGACGCGGACGTCGTTCAGCATCGGCAGGGCCGAGATGATGTTGTCCACGCCGGATGCCACCGACACGGCGACCGTCATGACGTAGTCGACGAGCAGCGCGCTCGCGACGACCAGCCCGGCCTTCTCGCCGAGGTTCCGGTGCGCGACCTCGTAGTCGCCGCCGCCGGACGGGTACGCCTTGATGAGCTGCCGGTACGACGCGACGACCACCACGAGCAGCAGCACGACGAGCGCGGCCACCCACGGTGCGAAGGTCAGGAACGACATCCCGCCGAGCAGCAGGATCATCAGCAGTTCCTGCGGTGCGTACGCGACGGAGGACAGCGGGTCACTCGCGAAGATCGGCAGTGCCAGGTGCTTCGGGAGGAGCTGTCCTTCGAGCTTCTCAGAGGGGAGGGGATCCCCGATCAGTCGCGCTTTCAGCGACCGGACCTCGTTCGTCACGAGCGGCAAACCTACTCAGTTCCGGGCGGGAGTCAACACGGGTGCCCGGGCGGTCATTCCCGCTCGGTCGCGTGTCGTCGACGTCGCACCCCGATCACCTCTTGCGGTTGACGTTGCGTCAACCTCTACGGTGGGCTGCATGAGGGATCCGTCAGACATCGCCACCGCAGCTGCGAAAGCACCGCACGGCATCGCCGACGTGGCGCGATCCGCCGGGGTGTCGAGCCGCACGCTCCGCCACTACGACGCCATCGGGCTGCTGCCGGCCACCGCCGTCGGCGACGGCGGACTCCGCCGCTACGACGACCGGGCACTCGTCCGGCTGCAGCGCATCCTGCTGCTGCGCGGCCTCGGCCTCGGGCTGCCCGACATCCGCCGGGTCCTCGACGGCGAGCAGGACGACGTCGCCGCGCTCACCGCACACGTCGCCTGGCTCGAACGCGAGCGGGACCGCCTCGCCCGGCAACTCGCCGCCGTGCGCACCACCATCACCAGGATCGAGAACGGGGACACCATGAACGCCACGGACACCTTCGACGGGTTCGACCAGACCCGCTTCAAGCACGAGGTCGAGGAGCGCTGGGGAGCGGACGCCTGGCAGCGCGGCACCGCCTGGTGGGACGCGAAGGACACCGCGGGCAAGCAGGCGTTCCAGGACGAACTGCGCGCGATCGCCCAGGACGCCGCAGCGCTCGCCGCGTCCGGCGACGGCCCGGACTCGCCGGCCGCGCAGGCACTGGCGCGGCGGCAGTTCGCGTGGCTCGCCGAGTCGACGCCGCCGGCGGACCTCACTGCGGAGCGGTTCCGGACACTCGCCGAGATGTACGTGCACGACGAGCGGTTCGCGCACGCCTACGACTGGGCCGGAGCGGGTGCGGCACGTGCGCTGCGCGACGCGATGGTCGCGTTCGCCGACCGCGGGCTGTAGCGCACGAACCGCGGGCCGTAGTGCGCAGACGGAACCAGGTTCCGGTCACGACACCACGGATCGGCGTGGTGCTGTGTCCGGAACCTGGTTCCGTGGGTGGGGCTGTGCGGGGTGGGGCGGTGCGACGGGCGGCCGGGAGGCCCTGGGCGCGACCGCCTGTCGGCCGCGGGCCGTCAGAGCGACTTGCGCAGGGCCTCCAGGCCGTCACGCAGACGCGTCACGGTGTCCGCACGGAGTGTGCCGCGGGTCGCACGTCGGCGCAGGTCCGCGCGGACCTGCTGCCGGAACGACGACAACGCCATCTCGAGCTCGCGCAGGGCACGGGCGCTCTCCGACGGCACCGAGACGGGGTCCTCGTGGGAACCGGCGCCGGGGCTCTCCGCCGAGGCGGCGAGGTCGGCTCGGAGGGACCGCATCGCCTCGCCGACCGAGGCGCGGACGCCGTCGGCCAGGGACTTCACCGAGTCGGCGACCCCGGACTCGACCGCGGCGATCTCGTCGGCACGGGCCGCGAGTTCGGTGCGGCCGGCCTCGGTGATCGCGTAGACGGTCTTGCGGCCGTCGGCGGTCTTCGAGACGAGGCCCTCTTCTTCGAGCTTCGCGAGCCGCGGGTACACGGTGCCGGCGCTCGGCACGTAGGTGCCGCCGAACCGGTCGCCGAGGGCCTGGATGAGCTCGTAGCCGTGCATCGGGTGGTCCGCCAGCAGCACGAGCAGGTACAGGCGGAGGTGGCCGTGGGCGAAGACGGGACTCATGCGGGCACCTCGCCGTCGTTGGTCGGGGCGGTCGGGGCCGTCGGGGTGGTCGGTGCGGCCGGGGTCGTCGGTGCAGTCGGCTCGGCGGCGACCGGCGGGGCGTGCAGCACCGCGATGTCGCCGGAGACCGAGTTCACGCGCAGGTCCAGCCACTGGCCGGCCAGCTCGCCGCCCTGCTTGACGTACGAGCCGCGCACACCGCGGATCTCGGAGTCGTCGAACTGCAGCTTGCCGGACGCCGTGCTGACGGTGCACTGGTAGGCGACGCCGTCCTCGAGCCGGACGCTCACGCCACCGGAGACCGTGTTGACGCGCGCCGATTCCGGCACGCCGTGCAGGTCGAGCACGACGTCGGCCGAGACACCGTCCGCCTGGAACCGCGGGATCTCGCCCGTGGCCACGACGTCACCCGAGACCGTGTGCACCGTCAGCGCGCCGTCGAGCTCGCGGATGGTCGTCGCGCCCGACACGGCGTTGACCGTGACGTCGCCGGCGACACCGTCGACGACGAGGTCACCGGACACCGTGTTGAGCATCGCGCCGCGGTTCGTGCCGGACAGCAGCGCACCGGCCGACACGACACCGAGGTGCACCGAGGCGTCGCGAGGGACCAGGATGCTGACGTCCGCGTGGGCCTTGCCGCGGAACGACTTCAGGAACCCGATGGGGTCGTCCCACCGGATCTGCGGGTGGTCGACGGTGAGCGTGTCGCCGTCGACCTCGATCTTCAGCTGCTTGCCGGACACGCTGTGGACCTCGACCCGTGCGGTGGGTTCGTCGTGTGCCACGACGTCCACCTGACCACCGACGAGTCCGACACGGAGTGTGCGGACGATGCCGGTGTCGATGACCTTGGGCTCGTCGACGAGCCACTTCTCCTGCGTCATGTTGCTTCCTCCAACTCGCGATGTATCGCGTCTGTGCGAGTCACGCTATATCGCGACTCGACGCGGCGCAAGGATGCCGGGCGGATGGTGAGCAGAAATGGTCGGGTGGGGCCCTGCGACCCGACCATTCCTGCTCACGAAGCGTGCGCGACGGAAGTGGGGCGGGCCTCCCGGACGACCCGGCGCTCGGGGCTCCACGGGAACCGCCGGAAGAACGGCATGAGCGGCTGCACCATCGGGCCGATCGCGAAGGCGGCGATGACGGTGCCGGCCCCGACGTTCCCGCCGAGGATCCAGCCGACGACGACGACGGACACCTCGACCAGGGTGCGCGCGAGCCAGAGCGGCCAGCCGAGGCGCTCGTGCAGCCCGACCATCAGGCCGTCACGGGCCCCGGTGCCGAACCCCGCGCCGATGTAGAACGCCGTCGCCACGGCGAGCAGCACCAGTCCCGCGACGAACAGGGCGATCCGGGCGAGTAGACCGGACGGCTCCGGCACGAGCCAGAGCACCAGGTCGGCGCTCGGCCCGATCGCCAGCGCGTTCAGCAGCGTGCCGATGCCCGGTTTCTGGCGCAGGGGGATCCAGAACAGCAGGATCACGCCGCTCGACACGACGGTGATGACGCCGAACGACCACGGCACCACGTTCTCGAGGCCCTGCGTCAGGACGGTCCACGACGAGACGCCGACGACCGCTCGGACCTGCAGCGCGGTGGAGGCGCCGTAGAGGAACAGGCCGACGAAGAGCTGGACGAAGCGGAACGTGAGGGCGGTGCTGCGGGACATGGGTTCATCGTCGATGCGGATTGGACTGCTGGTCGAGAGCCAATCGCGCTACCGTGGACCCATGACACCCGTGCTGTTGAGTGCCCGATCTGCTGCCCTGCTGCTCACCGACTGGCGCGACGGCACCGACGCCCCGGCGTACGAGGCCCTGTCCGACGCCATCCGGGTCCTCGTCATCGACGGCCGGGTCGCACAGGGCGTGCGACTGCCGGCGGAGCGCGGACTCGCGACCGCGCTCGGCATCTCCCGCACGACCGTGGCGAACGCGTACGCCCGACTGCGGTCCGACGGGTTCGTCGTGTCGGTCCGTGGCTCCGGCAGCGTGGTCCACCTGCCCGCGTCCCTGATCGGCCGTCCCGACCCGGAACGGCTCGGCGGGGTGGTCGACGGCGAGCTCCTCGACCTGCGGAAGGCCGCGCTGCACTCGGCACCGGGGATGGCCGAGGCCGTCGAGCGGGCGGTGCGACACGTGCCCGCGGCGCTCGCCGGCATCGGGTACGACACCGTCGGCGACCCCGGGCTCCGCGCCGCCATCGCCGACCGGTACACCGAGCGCGGACTGCCGACCGACCCGTCCCAGGTGATCGTGACGATCGGCGCGCAGCACGCCATCGCGCTGCTCGCCCGGGTGCTCGTCCGCCGCGGTGACGCCGTGCTCGTCGAGTCCCCGACCTACCCGCACGCGCACGAGGCGTTCCGCGAGGCCGGCGGACGACTCGTCGGCGTGCCCGTCGACGCGCGGACCGGGTGGGACGCCGCCGCGCTCGAGACGACGCTGCGCCGGACCGCCCCGGCCGTCGCCTACGTCATGCCCGAGCTGCACAACCCGACCGGAGCGACCATGTCCGTGTCGACCCGCCAGCTGCTGCTGTCGGTCGCGGCGTCGGTCGGCACGACGGTGGTCGCCGACGAGACGATGGGCGAGCTGCGGATCGACGGCGCGCCGTCGCTGCCGCTGGCAGCAGCGGACCCGTCGGGGGCGTCGGTCGTGATGATCGGGTCGGCTGACAAGGTCTTCTGGGGTGGCCTGCGGATCGGCTGGATCCGGGCCGCACCGGCGCTCCTGCAGCGGCTGCTCGCCGCCCGCCCGACGGGCGACCTCGGCACCCCCGTCCTCGACCAGCTGGTCGCGCGGGAGCTGGTCCCACGCACGGCGGCCGTCCTGGAGGCGCGGCGCGAGTACCTGCGACAGGGTCGCGACGACGTCGTGGGCGCGCTCAGGGCACGACTGCCGGAATGGGACGTGCCGTCGCCCGCAGGTGGGCTGACGACGTGGGTGGGCCTCGGGCGACCGGTGTCGAGTGCGCTCGTGCTGGCCGCGCGGTCCGAGGGCGTGGTGCTGGCGTCCGGCGGGGTGTTCGGCCCGGACGGCGGGTTCGAACGGTTCCTGCGGGTGCCGTTCACGATGGCGCCGGCGGACCGCGGTCGTCTGGTGGACGTGCTCGAACGGGCGTGGGCTCGGGTCGGTGGGGAGTCCGCCGGGGTGCGGGGGTCGCTCGCCGCGGTGGTGTGAGCAGTCGTGGGGTCATCCTCTGGGGTGATGGGCCGGGGTCGTTCTCGCTCCGTGGGGTGATGTGCGCGGCGGCGGACGACGCGATGCTGATGCCATGAACGCGACCCTGTCCGCCGGTGCTCCGGCCGCTGCTGCGTCCCCGTCGTCCGCGTCGCCGTCCGAGCCGTGCCCCGCGGTGCCGGCTCTGGTGCGCGTCACGATGGCCCTGAGCGGTGCGCTGCTCGCCGGTGTGCTGACCTCGTTCGGGCAGACCGTGCCCGCACTGTCGTCGGTCGCCAACTCGGCCGGCCCCTGGTTCCTGGTCGCCGTCGCGCTGTGCATCGGCGCCGGAGCCCGTGCCGGCCGGTTCGCCCTGCCGCTCGCGATGCTGCTCGGCGTCGTGCTGCTCGAACTCATGCACGTCGGCTACTGGGCCACGACGAACCTGCGCGGCTACCCGGACTTCCTGTCCGTCACAAACCTGTGGGTGCTGCTCGGCGTCCCCGCCGGGCTGCTCGCCGGTGCGGTCGCCGTGTTCGTCCGCTCCCGCGACGCCCGCTGGCGTGCCGGAGCGTTCGGGGTCACCGCCGCGATCCTGATCGGCGAGGGGGTGCGGGCGCTGCTGCAGGTGGTGGCCACGACCGGCCCGGTGACCTGGGTGGTCGAGATCGTCGTCGGCATCCTCGTGCTCGTCGTCGGGGTGGCCACCGCCCGGTCGTCGGTCGGCCGCGTGATCGCCCTCGGCAGCGGCGTGCTCGGCACCGTCGGCGTGCTCGGCGCGTACCTGCTGCTCGGTGGCTGACCCGACGGCTGACCCGAAGGCCTGATGCGGACGCGCACGGGCTACGGCTGCGAGGATCGATGACGTGCACCTCCTCTCGGTCTTCAGCCTCCGCAACCGGGCCCTCATCGCGCTCGTCACCATCGTCGTCGCGATCTTCGGCGGCATCGCGCTGTCAAACCTCAAGCAGGAGCTGATCCCGAGCGTTGAGTTCCCGCAGGTCGCGATCGTCAGCGCGTACCCGGGTGCCACGCCCGAGGTGGTGTCCAACGACGTCTCGACGAAGATCGAGCAGGCGATCCAGGTCGTCCCGGACCTCGAGTCCACCAGCGCGACCTCGTCCACCGGACAGAGCGTGGTGTCGGCGTCGTTCCAGTACGGATCGAACCTGGCCAGCGCCGAGGACAAGATCCAGACCGCGGTGAACGCGCTGTCGCTGCCCGACTCGGTGCAGACGCAGATCGTCACCGGGTCCTTCGACGACCTGCCGGTGCTGCAGGTCGCGGTCTCGGCGTCCGGCAACCAGGAGCAGCTCGTCGACCGGCTGCAGGCCTCGGCGATCCCCGACCTCGAGAAGCTCGACGGCGTGCGGCAGGCGGACGTCTTCGGCAACCCGGGCCGTCGCGTCGTCATCACGCCCGACCAGGACGAGCTCGCCGCCCGTGGCCTCACCCAGACGGCGATCTCGGACGCCCTCGACGACAACGGCACCCTGATCCCCGGCGGCACGATCACCGAGGACGGCTCGACGCTGTCGGTGCAGACGGGCGAGCGGATCGCCTCGCTCAAGGACATCCGCGCGCTGCCGTTGACGAGTTCGTCGAGCTCGTCGAGTTCGTCGGGTTCGGACGGGGCCGGGTCCGCTGGCGCCGGTGGGACGGCGTCCGGTGACGGTACGGCCGTGGGCGCGACCGGGACGGGTACGACGGGGACGGGTACGACGGGGACCGGCACGGGTGCGACCGGTTCCGCGCCCACGGGTGACGCCGCGACGGGCGGGTCCACGACCGCCGCCACCCCGACCGACACCACGCTCGGCGACGTCGCGAAGGTCGCGATCACGGAGTCACCGCGCACCTCGATCAGCCGGGTGGACGGTGAGCAGGCCCTGACGATCTCGATCACCAAGACGCAGGAGGCCAACACCGTCGACGTCTCGAAGACCGTGCGCGACGCCCTGCCCGGCATCGAGGACAAGATCGAGGGCGACCCCCGCTTCACCGTCGTCTTCGACCAGGCGCCCTACATCCAGCAGTCCATCGACTCCCTGGCCGAAGAAGGGCTGCTCGGGCTCGCCTTCGCGGTGATCGTCATCCTGGTCTTCCTGCTGTCGTGGCGCTCCACGCTCGTCACCGCGATCTCGATCCCGACGTCGGTGCTCCTCGCCGCGATCGGCATGCGCGCCGCGGGGTACACGCTCAACATCATCACGCTGGCGGCACTCACGATCGCGATCGGCCGCGTGGTCGACGACTCGATCGTCGTCATCGAGAACATCAAGCGGCACATGCTCCCCGGAGTCGACCGTGGCCAGGCCGTGCGGGAGGCCGTGCGCGAGGTCGCCGGAGCGGTCACCGCCTCGACCCTGACCACCGTCGCGGTGTTCCTGCCGGTGGCCTTCGTCGCCGAACTCGTAGGGGAACTGTTCCGTCCGTTCGCCGTGACGGTCACCCTGGCGCTCGTCGCGTCACTGTTCGTCTCGCTCACCATCGTCCCGGTGCTGGCGTACTGGTGGCTGCGCCCGTCGAAGGTGAAGCCGGGCGACGCGGCGGCAGCGGCGGCGGACACGGACGCGGAAGCGGCGGCGGTACCGTCGGCGGTCGATGCCGAGCGCGATCGTCCAGAGGGAGCGCTCGCCTCCGCAGCGGACCTGCACGACGCCGGCCGGGTGGACCGCCTGCGCCGCGTGTACCTGCCGGTGCTCCGGTGGGTCGTCCGCAAGCCGGTCGTCGTCATCCTGCTCGCCGTGATCGTCCTCGGCGGCACGGTCGCCACGCTGCCGTTCGTCACCACGAACTACCTCGGCGACTCGGGGCAGAACACCTTCACGGTCACGCAGGACCTGAAGGCCGGCTCCAGCCTCGCCGTCCAGTCCGAATCCGCGCGCAAGGTCGAGCGGGCGCTCCAGGGCGTCGACGGCGTCGAGACCGTGCAGACCACCATCGGCACGAGCGGCCAGTCGATCCAGGCGGCGTTCGGCGGTGGCGGCAGCGCGTCGGTGCAGTACGCCGTCACGACCGATGCCGAGGCCGACCAGCCCACGATCCAAGCCGACGCCCGGAAGTCGATCGCGCGGATCGACGACGTCGGCGAGGTCACCATCGCGTCGTCCGGCGGCGGGTTCGGCGGCAGCAGCGACATCGAGGTCGACGTGACCGCGCCGACCCAGGCGCAGCTCGAGACCGCGTCGCGCCAGGTGCTGAAGACCATGCAGTCGGTCCCCGACACCACGAGCGCCACGAGCAACCTGTCGGCCGCGGAGCCGTTCCTGGCCGTCCGGGTCGACCGGCAGAAGGCCGCGTCGCTCGGCCTCACCGAGACCCAGGTGGGTGGCCTCGTCGCCGCCGCCGTCTCACCGCGGGACACCGGCAGCATCGAGATCGACGACGCGACGCTCGACGTCTACATCGCCGACCCCGAGCCGCCGACCACGATCGCCGTGCTCCGTGCCCTCGACGTCCCGACGAGTACCGGCACCGTCCCGCTTTCCGACGTCGCCACGGTGGAGGAGTCCGAGGGTCCCACCACGGTCACCACGACGAACGCCGCCCGCACCGCCACGATCACCGTGTCGCCGGACGCCACCAACCTGGGTGCGGCCGTGCAGTCCGTCACGACCGCCGTCGACGAGCTCGACCTGCCGAAGGGCGCGACCGCGTCCATCGGTGGCGTCGCCGCCAGCCAGTCGTCAGCGTTCTCGCAGCTCGGCCTCGCGGTCCTGGTCGCGGTGCTGATCGTATACGTGATCATGGTCGCGACGTTCCGGAGCCTGCTCCAGCCGCTGCTGCTGCTCGTGTCGGTGCCGTTCGCGGCGACGGGCGCGATCCTGCTGCAGATCGCCTCCGGTGTCCCGATCGGCGTCGCGTCGCTCATCGGTCTGCTCATGCTCGTCGGCATCGTCGTGACGAACGCGATCGTGCTCATCGACCTCGTCAACCAGTACCGACGGCGCGGCTTGCGGGTGCGTGAGGCGTTGATCGAGGGCGCGACGCGACGCCTCCGCCCGATCCTGATGACGGCGATGGCGACGATCTTCGCGCTGCTGCCGATGGCGATCGGCCTGACCGGCAAGTCCGGGTTCATCTCGCAGCCGCTGGCACTGGTCGTGATCGGCGGGCTGGTGTCCTCGACACTGCTGACGCTCGTGGTGCTGCCGGCGCTGTACTTCGTGGTCGAGCGGGCACGCGAGCGCAACGCGGACCGGATCGCCGCGGGCAAGACCCGGAAGCAGGCGCGCGCTGAGCGACGCCAGGAACGCGCGGAGCATCGGGCGGAACGACAGCGGCGTCGAGCGGCGCGTTCCGACAGCGCGGCTTAGCGGCGGTACTCGGCGTCGATCGCGGCGAGGGGCGAGACGGCGGGACGGTCGGCCCGCTCCTCGCGCTCGACGGCGCGGAACCACGACACGAGCACGCAGGTCAGCGTGACCAGGAAGACGATCCCGGCACCCTGCGCGAACACAGCGAGGTGCCCGGTCGCAGCCGCGTACCCGCCGAAGGCCATGGTGGCGGCGAACGACAGCCCGAGCAGCAATTCCGCGGAGGTCTGCAGCGCGGAACGGTCCCAGCGGGTCGCGGCGGCGCGTGCAGGGCGGGTGGAGGTGTCGGTCACCCCGGAAGTCTGCGACGTGGTGGCTGCCGGCAGTAGTCCCGACTCCGGGTGCCACCCACCCGGGGCACGCGGCAGTGCGGCTCCGCGAGCGCGCCCGCTCTGGCGTCTCTGCGAAAGCGACACTTCTCCGCCGAACATCGGCGGCACAACGTCGCTCTCGCGGCACGGACGGCCGCTCGTCGGCGAGAAATGTCGCTTCGGCGGCACACAACCCGCCCGCGGCCGAACCCGCGCACGGCGCCCCCGCGGCCGTGCGCACGGCGCCCCCGCAGCGCCTCAGCCCAGCTGGGTCCGGAAGAACGTCGCCACGCGGCGGCTCATCGCCTCGTCGAGCTGCGCGATCGAGTGCGCCGTCCCCTCGACCTGCACGAACGTGACCGGCACGTCGTGCGACCGGAGCGTCGCCGCGAACTCCTGCGACTCCCACAGCGGGATGAACTCGTCCGTCGAGTGCCCGATGAAGAACGGCGCCGTGTCCGAGGTGACGTGGTACTCCGGCGACGCCCGGGTGGCCGCCGGACACTTCGCGTAGGTCCGGCAGCCGAGGTACAGCAGCTGCTTCCGCTGGAAGGACGCGGAGACCCCGTCGGCCCGGGTCGAGCGTGACGTCAGGTTCGTGGGGCCGCTCAGGTCGACGACCGCACGGATCCGGTCGCCCTCGGCGTAGGCGGCGGACTCGTGGTCGGTCACCGCGAGCATCGCCGCCAGGTTGCCGCCCGCGCTCCCGCCGAACACCCCGACCCGCTGGGAGTCGACGTCGTACGTGGACAGCGTCGTGGGGCGGAACACGTAGTCGAGTGCCCGTCGGACGTCGTCGAGACCGGCCGGGAACGGGTCGGTGGGGGCGAGCCGGTAGTCGACGTTGAACGTGACGAAGCCCTCGGACGCCAGGTACTTGCACACCGACCGGTAGGCGGCCGTGGCCTTGCCGCCGTGCGACCAGCTGCCGCCGTGGATCATCAGCACCGCGGGCCGACCGGTGCTGGCTGCGGCCTCGGCGGGGTCGGCCGTCGGGGTGGCGGACGGCGTCGCCGTGGGGGTCGCGGTCGTCTCCGGGGCGCTGTCGGCCGGCAGGCAGACGTCGAGTCGCTGCAGCGGAGCCGTGCCGTACGGCACATCCGCGACCACGTCGATGCCGTGGTACTGCAGGGACAGCGGGTAGATGACGCTGTCCGCGGTGACCGTCGCGTTCTCGTCACCGACGGGGTCCGTACTGCAGGACGCGACCGCGCCGAGCGCCACGACCGCGGCGACGAGCGCGAGCACTGTGCGACGGCCGGACTTCATCGGTTCCACGGTAGCCGCACCCGAGGCCGGCCACGTCACCCGAGCGGAGGAACCCCGACCGCGCACCCGACCGCGCAACCCGACGGCGGAACCGGACGGCGCAGCCCGACGGCGGAACCGCCACAGTGCCAGGATGAGAGCTGGGGGCACCCGCCGCCAGGACCGCAGGAGGACCCGTGAGCCGTCGCAAGGCCTGGAACGCCGATCCCGAACCACTGCTCCGCGTCGACCCGGGCTTCCGCCTCGACCAGGTCGACCCGGATGCGACGCCGGGCTTCCCCGGCCGCAAGATCGACGGGCTCGAAGCACTCGCCGCGGGGGCGTCCCGCCTCGCCGCCCTGCAGGAGCGCCTGTACGCGGCGTCGACCGCCGGCGACCAGCGCCGGGTGCTGCTCGTCCTGCAGGCGATGGACACCGCCGGCAAGGGCGGCATCGTCTCGCACGTCGTCGGTGCGGTCGACCCCAACGGCGTGCGGTACGCGGGCTTCAAGGCCCCGACGGCCGAGGAGCGCGAGCACGACTTCCTCTGGCGCATCGAGCGGCAGCTCCCGAGTGCCGGGCAGCTCGGCGTCTTCGACCGCTCGCACTACGAGGACGTCCTCATCCAGCGCATCCGGGCGTTCGCGGCGCCGGACGAGATCGAACGACGGTACGGCGCGATCACCGAGTTCGAGGACCGCCTCACCGCCGAGGGCACCACCATCGTCAAGGTGATGCTGCACATCTCGAAGGACGAGCAGCGCGAACGCCTCGGCGAGCGACTCGACCGTCCCGACAAGCACTGGAAGTTCAACCCGGCCGACATCGACGAGCGCCTGCTGTGGGACCGCTACCAGGACGCGTACCAGATCGTGTTCGACCGGACCTCGACCCCGCAGGCGCCCTGGTACGTCGTGCCGGCGAACCGCAAGTGGTACGCCCGCCTGGCGGTGCAGCAGCTCCTGCTCCGGGCCCTCGAGGACATGCAGCTCTCGTGGCCGAAGGCGGACTTCGACGTGGCCGAGCAACGACAGCGGCTCGCCGAGTCCTGACCGACGGGCAGGCCGGGAGGCACGGGCCGGGTCCGGCTCGCGGCCGTCCGTCGACGACGGGGCTGGCATCAGAGCGCGGGGTCGCGTAGACTCGCTCGGTCGGCCTTCGACGCCGTGACATCGTGATCACGGGCTTTTTGTTGGGTGTGTGTTGCTCGAGGGCTGGAATCACGTCGAATCGCGACGGGATGAACCCCCTCTCCGCAAGCAGCCCCCGCCGATGTCGCTGTCGGGCGCTGCGGTTCGTTGCGCACCCGAGAAAGCAGTCATGGCTCCGTACAACAAGGGCGCGGACAACCGCGCCTCCGATCGTCCCCGCCACCCGAACGGCACCCCCGCCGCACGCAGCAGCAAGCACCGCGGGTTCCGCGCCGCCGAGCCGACCGCGCCGCGCCAGAAGCAGCGCTGGGACGCCGAGGAGCGTCGCGGCCGCTCGGCGCAGGGCGAGCGCCCCGCGCGCCCGAACTGGGAGCCCCGCGACAGCGGCGGCCAGCGCCGCCCGGAGCGCGACGACCGTGGTGGACGCGGCTTCAACCGTGACGACCGCGCTCCCCGTCGCTTCGACCGCGACGACCGTGCGCCCCGTCGTGACAACGACGACCGTCCGCGTCGCTTCGATCGTGACGACCGGGCCCCGCGCAGCTTCAACCGCGACGACCGTGCGCCCCGTCGTGACAACGACGATCGTCCCCGTCGTTCGTTCGACCGCGACGACCGCGCCCCGCGTCGTGACAACGACGACCGTCCCCGTCGCAGCTTCGACCGCGACGACCGCGCTCCCCGCAGCTTCAACCGCGATGACCGTGCGCCCCGTCGTGACAACGACGACCGCCCGCGTCGCAGCTTCGACCGCGATGACCGCGCTCCGCGTCGTGACAACGACGACCGTCCCCGTCGCAGCTTCGACCGTGACGACCGCGCCCCGCGCAAGTTCGATCGCGACGACCGCGCTCCGCGTAAGTTCGACCGCGACGACCGCAGCGCTCCCCGCCGCTCCTTCGACGAGCCGGAGCGCGGCAAGTTCGTCCCCGCCGACGACGTCAAGCTCGCGAAGCTCCAGGCCGAGTCCACCGTGGCGTCGGACGTCGAGGGCGTGACCTTCGGCGACCTCGGCATCGGCGGCAACATCTCCCGCGCCCTGCAGGAGCTCGGCGCGAGCAGCCCGTTCCCGATCCAGGCCGCGACGATCCCCGACGTGATCGCCGGCAAGGACGTCCTCGGCCGTGGCCGCACGGGCTCCGGCAAGACCATCGCGTTCGGCGCCCCGCTCGTCGAGAAGCTCATGGAGCACGGCGGCGGCACGAAGCGCAAGATGGGCCGCGCCCCGCGTGCGCTCATCCTCGCGCCGACCCGCGAGCTGGCCCTGCAGATCGACCGCACGGTGCAGCCGATCGCCCGCTCGGTGGGCCTCTTCACGACGCAGATCTACGGCGGCGTGCCGTACGGCCGCCAGGAGGGCGCGCTCGAGCGTGGCGTCGACATCATCGTCGGCACCCCTGGTCGTGTGCAGGACCTCATGAACAAGGGGAAGCTCGACCTCAGCGAGGTCGTCATCTCCGTGCTCGACGAGGCCGACCACATGTGCGACCTCGGGTTCCTCGAGCCGGTGCAGGAGATCCTCTCCGCCACCGCCGAGGTCACCCCGCAGGGCAACCGTGCACAGAAGCTGCTGTTCAGCGCGACGCTCGACACCCAGGTCGCGGCGCTCGTCGAGCAGTTCCTGCACGAGCCGAGCGTGCACGAGGTCGCGGGTGAGGACCAGGCGTCCTCGACCATCGACCACCGTGTCCTCGTGGTCGAGCAGCGCGAGAAGGACCGTGTCCTCGAGGAGCTCGTCGCCGGCGACGGCAAGACGATCGTCTTCGCCCGGACCCGTGCCTACGCCGAGCGCCTGGCCGACCAGTTCGAGGACGCCGGCATCCGTGCCACGTCGCTCCACGGCGACCTGAACCAGTCGCGCCGGACCCGGAACCTGCAGCTCCTGACGAGCGGCCGGGTGAACGTGCTCGTCGCCACCGACGTCGCCGCCCGCGGCATCCACGTCGACGACGTGTCGCTCGTCGTGCAGGCGGACGCCCCGGACGACTACAAGGCGTACATGCACCGCTCCGGCCGGACGGGTCGTGCCGGCAAGGAGGGCACCGTCGTGACCCTGGTCCCGCGTGGTCGCATCCGCAAGATCGAGGGCATCCTCGAGCGTGCCGAGATCGCGGCGGACCTCGTGCAGGCCGCCCCCGGTGACGGCATCGTGTCGGAGCTCGCCGCGCGCTAGTCGCGACCAGACGCACGACGGGAGGCCCGGTACCAGCTGGTACCGGGCCTCCCGTCCGTCACGTGGTGAGCAGAAATGGTCGGGTCCCGAAATCGGACCCGACCATTTCTGCTCACGAAGCGAGCACGCCCTCGCGTGCGCGCGACCGCGTCAGCGGTTGAAGAACAGCAACCCGCGCACGAAACCGGCCTGGCCGGCGTGCTGCGTGCAGTCGTCGAGGATGCTCACGAGCCGGGCACCGGCGGTGACGGGCGGGTCCCACGCGTCGTCGACCACGGGGTCGAGGTCGTCCGGGCCGAGCGTGCCGAGGTACGCGACGGTGCGGTCGTGGACGGCACGCAGGTACCCGGTGAGCAGCTCGGCCGAAGCACGCACGCGACCGACGTCGTCGCGGGACATGCCGTAGCCGAGGGCCTCGGCCGGGAACGGCAGGCCGAACCGCTCGTACCAGCCGTCGGCGGTCCACACCTGCGCGGTGCCGGCGAGGTCGGCGATCTGGACGTCCTGCCCACGGGCGGTGTGCCACGCGAGCCACGCCAGGGTGTTCGCCCCGGCGGCCGGACGCGCTGCGAGTTGGTCCTCGGACAGGCCGTCGACGGCACGTTCGACGGTCTCGGGGACGCGGGAGAACGCTTCGATCAGGACTTCGGACGGTGTCATGCGCACCACGCTACGCGCGCGCCCCGACACGCGAGGTCACGCAGATCGTCGCGCCGACCGTCACGCTGAGCGGGCTGCGGTCTCCGCGCGCGAGTGGCGGTCCAGGGCGTCGCCGAGCCCGGCGAACGCGGCGGCGAGGCGGACCCGGTCGGCGGGGGCGACGACCTCGCGGAAGGCGTCCGAGTAGACGGCGCCGATCTGCCGGGCCACCTCGGCGCCCGAGGCCGTGAGGTGCAGCAGGACGCTGCGACGGTCCTGCGGGTTCGGGCGGCGCTCGAGGTGTCCGCGCTGCTCGAGCCGGTCGACGAGCGAGGTCATGGCGCCTGTGGTGAGCTCGAGGTACTCGCCGGCCTGCTTCGGCGTGATCCCCTCGCCGTCGGCCGCGGCCAGGAAGAACACGAAGCGGGTGTCGGTGGCGTTCAGCCCGCGCACGACGCTCTCGTGGTGCAGGACGCGGGCGTGCTGCGTCTGGAGCAGGCGGAAGGCGGTGAGGAGCTTCGCGAGGTCGGTGTCCGAGTCCACGCGCTCCGGCACGGAGACGGTCGGCGACACGGGCGCGGGCGGCAGGGTGTCGGGCAGGACGGGCTGGGTGGTGTCCGTCATCGGCGGCTCTTCTCGGCAGGGGGTGGGAAGACTCAGTCAACAAGTATCTCACTCGTCAAGATACCCCCAGCACGGGGTGGTTCCTTCCCTTGTGAGTTGCTCGGCGGAAAAGTAACTTGATCGTCGTAGCAAACACCACGGCACCGACGCGACCAACCACCGCGACCACGGCGCCACCGTTTCCGGATCAGGAGCTCCCGCAATGTCTCGTGTCACCCCTCGCGCCGCCCGTCTCGCGGCCTGGATCGCCATCCCCGCCGCCCTCGTCGCCTCGGGTGTCGTCGTCTCGACCGCGTCCTACTCGGCGTTCTCGGCCACCACCGTCAACCCGACCAGCAACTGGACCGCCGGCAGCGTCGCCCTCACCGACGACGACAACAACACCGCGCTCTTCACCGCGACGGGCCTCAAGCCCGGCTCCACCGGCGCCAACTGCATCACGGTCACGTCGACCGGCTCGCTGGCCTCGACCGTGAAGCTGTACGGCACGAACCCGGCCACCACGAACAACCTCTCGGGCAACATCAACCTGCAGGTCGAGCAGGGCACCGGCGGTGGCTTCGGCTCCTGCACCGGCTTCACCCCGGCCGCGACCAGCGGAACGCTCTACAACGGCACCCTCGCCGCGTTCGGCACCGGCTCGACGAACTTCGCCACCGGCCTCGGCACCTGGGCCCCGACCGGGTCCGCGTCCGAGTCGCGCGTCTACCGCTTCACCTACACGGTCTCGAGCACCGCGCCGAACACGGTGCAGGGCGGCACCGCGTCCCTCGGCCTCACCTGGGAGGCCCAGAACAGCTGAGCCGGGAGCCCTCCCCACCCGGTGACCGGGGCTCGGCCCGAGCCCGCCTCGGTCACCACCCCCGAGAACGCGCCCCCGGTCGAAGGCAGTCATGAGCAGCATCGCAGTGCACGGTGGTCCCACACCGCACGCCGTGCTCCGTGACGTCGTCGACTGGGGGCGCGTCGTCGTCGGCACCGTTGCACGCGGTGTGGTCGCGACCCTCCTCGGCCTCGCCCTGTGGGCGGCAGCCCCCGCGCTGATCGGCTGGCAACCGACGACGGTGATGACCGGGTCGATGGAGCCGCGCCTCACGCCCGGGGACGTCGTCGTCTCGCGCCCGGTCGCGTCCGGTGAGGTCCGGACGGGCAAGATCCTGCTCGCGGACGACCCGGACCAGCCGGGTCACCTCCGCATGCACCGCTACGTCGAGGACGGCCCGGGAGGCACCCTGGTCACCAAGGGCGACGCGAACCCGCAGCAGGACTCCACACCGCTCGAACGCTCGGCCGTGCACGGGGTCGCCTTCCTGCGCATCCCGTTCGTCGGGGCGCCGATCTTGTGGCTCCGGCAGGGGGAATGGGTCAGGGTCGTCGTGCTCGCACTCGGCCTGACCGCGCTGCTGGCGCTCTGCACGGTCGACGGGTCGCTCCGCCGCCTCACGGCGATCGACGACGACGACGCCGACGGCTCGGACGGGGGCGACACCGCCCACGGGTCGGGTGACGGGCCGTCGGACGGTACCGATGCCGGACGGGAGGCGCGGGACGACGCCGCCACGCGCCTCCCGTCCGGCGGGACCACCGTCGTCACCCGTCGCTCGCTCCGGGTGCACGAGCGTCGCGTGCAGCGGCTGCGCCGCTTCGGCGGTGCGGCGGCGGTCCTCGTCATCGCGGGGAGCATCGGCGTGCTCGTGCCGGCGCAGGCGGTTGCCGTGCCGTGGTCGCGGACGACCGTGAACCCCGTCTCGAACTTCACGGCGGGCACGGCCACCGGTGTCCCCACGCTGACCTGCACGGCCGCGTCGTCGAGCACCGTGACGATCACCTGGACCTACACGGACCCCACCGTGCCGAACTCGTTCGACCTCATGAACGGGTCGACCCAGCTCGCGACCGCCACGACCGCTGGACAACGTTCGCTCGTCTACGGCGGGGCGGGCCTGCTCGACCTGGGCACGACCTACACGCTGAACCTCCGCACGAACCTCGGCAACAACTGGACCGCGACCAGCACCCCGACCGTGAAGGTGCGGGTCGTCTCGGTCCTCGGCCTGGCGTCGGCGAGCTGCGTGCCCTGAGTTCTCCACAGGCGGCGCGCGGCCGTCCGGCGATGTCCCCGGCCGGCGTTACCGTGTCCGCATGCGCATCCTGCACACCGGCGACTGGCACCTCGGCCGCACGCTGCTCGGTGCAGACCTCCTCGAGCACCAGGCGGCGTTCACCGACTGGCTCGTCGACCTCGTGCGGGACCGCTCCGTCGACCTGGTCGTGATCGCCGGTGACGTGTACGACCGGGCGATCCCGCCGATCGACGCGGTCCGGATGCTGTCCCGGGTGCTCGAACGCCTGGCCGAGACGGCGACCGTGGTGCTCACGCCCGGCAACCACGACTCCGCCGCACGCCTGGGCTTCGGCGCCGGTGTGATGGACCGCCGCGTCCGCATCCTGGCCGAACCCGCCCGGATCGCGGACCCGGTGCTCGTCAACGACGCCGACGGCCCGGTGGCGGTCTACGGCATCCCGTACCTGCACCCCGACCTCACCCGCTACGCACTGGCCGACGTGCCGGACGAGCCCCTCGCGCGGTCGCACCACGCCGTCGTGCACGCCGCCACCGAGCGGATCCGGTCCGACCTCGCGTTGCGCGGCGGTACCCGCAGCGTCGTCGTCGCACACGCCTTCGTCGGCGGGGCGGACCCGAGCGACAGCGAGCAGGACATCCGCGTCGGCGGTGTCGACCGGGTGGCCGAGTCGGTCTTCGACGGCTTCGACTACGTCGCCCTCGGGCACCTGCACGGCCCGCAGCGGGTCGGCGACGGTGGACGGATCCGGTACGCCGGCTCACCGCTGGCGTTCTCGTTCGGCGAGCGGCACCAGCAGAAGTCGGTGACGATCGCCGAGCTCGACGCGGCCGGTGGCGTCTCGGTCGAACTCGTGCCCGCTCCCGTGCCGCGCCGCCTGGTCGACGTGCGCGGGAGCATCGACGACATCGAGTCCGGGGTCTTCCGGGCCGACGCCGACGCCTGGGTGCGGGTGGCCGTGACCGACACGGTGCACCCCGAGCGCATGTACGCCCGGGTGAAGGACCACTTCCCGCACGCGCTGGCGATCACGCACGAACCCGCCGACCGCGGTCCGGCCTCGGTGGCCCGTGCGGTCACGGCGACGTCCGACCCGGTCGAGGTCGCAGCCGACTTCGTGGCCTTCGCCACCGGTGCCGCCCCGGACGACGACGAACACGCCGTCCTGACCGAGGCGCACGAGGCCGCTGTGCTGGCGCTGCAGCGCGAGGGGGACCGCTGATGTACCTGCACCGACTCGAACTCCGCGCCATCGGGCCCTACCCCGACCTGGTGTCCATCGACTTCGCAGCGCTCGCGGCCTCCGGGGTGTTCCTGCTCGAGGGGCCGACGGGCTCCGGCAAGTCGACCATCATCGACGCCGTCGTGTTCGCCCTGTACGGCGGGCTCGCCGGGTCCGACGCCAGTTCCGACCGGCTGCACAGCCAGCACGCCGACCCCGCGGTGGAGCCGTTCGTCGAGCTCGTCTTCGAGACCAGCGCAGGGACCTACCGGGTCCGCCGCACCCCGCAGTACGACCGCCCGAAGCAACGGGGGACCGGCACCGTCAAGCAGCAGGCGTCCGTGCAGCTCTTCCGTCTGGCGAACCCGTCCGACGTCGCCGGCGAACCGATGTCGTCACGCATCCCCGAGGTCGGCGTCGAGATCGGCCGCATCGTCGGGCTCGACCGCGCGCAGTTCCTGCAGACCGTGGTGCTGCCGCAGGGCGAGTTCGCACGGTTCCTGCGGTCCCCGGGCGAAGAGCGCCGCAAGCTCCTGCAGTCCCTGTTCGGCACGCAGGTCTACGACCGCACGGCCGACGAACTCGCCGCGCGGCGCCGTGCCGTGCAGGCCGAGGTCGACGGTGCCGACGACCGCGTGCGTGATGCCCTGAACCGCTTCGCCCAGGCCGCCGGTCTCGACGACGCCGACGAGACCGTCGTGCCGTCGACGGTGGCGTCGGTCCGTGCGGCGGCCGATGCCGCTGCCGCCGTCCGTGCTGCAGCAGCCGCGGCGGCGACGACCGCTGCCGAGCACGAACAGGCGGTCACGGCGCGTGCGACCGCCCTCGAACGACGCGCGGGACTGCTCGTGCGACGGGCCGCGCTCGACGACGACGCCCCCGCCGTCGACGCCGCCCGGTCGGCCCTCGCACTCGGCGAACGCGCCGCCCGGGTGACCGCCGTGGCCGACGGACTCGACGCCGCAGTCATGCGCGCCGACGAGACCACTGCGGCGGCCCGGTCGCTGCGTGACCGCCACGGGATCACCGCCGACGCCGACGCCGTCGTGCTGCGACGCGACGCCCTGGCCGACGACCTGTCGGCCGTCCGGCACCTCGTCGCGGTCGAGGACGGCGCCGCTGCCCGTCGGTCCACCATCGCCGGGGCCACCGCGGACGCCGAGCAGATCGCCGAGCAGCTGCTCGAACGCGACGCCGCACTCGACGCCCGTCCCACCGAGCGGGCCCGCATCGTCGAGGCCGCACGCACCGCGGCCCGCACGGCAGCCGACTCGGACGCCGCCGCGCACGAGGTCACCCGGATCCGGTCCCTCCGAGCCGACCTCGTGGCGCGCGACCACGTGGCGCAGCGGGTCGCCACGGCCGAGCAGTCCGTCGCTGCCGCGCGCCGGTCGGCGACCGACGCCCTCACGGCCGAGCGGGCACTCCGCGAACGCCGGATCGCCGGGCTCGCCGGAGAACTCGGGGCGGCGCTCACGGCCGGCGACCCGTGCCCGGTCTGCGGGTCGACGGCGCACCCGTCGGTGGCGACCCCGCAGGACGACCACCCCACGACCGCGGCCGTCGACGCCGCCGGCGACGCCACTCGCCGAGCGGACCAGCACCTCGCCGACGCCGCGTCGGACCTGGCGGTCGAACGTGCCGAACACCAGCGGCTCGTCGACGTCGTCGGCACGGTCGACACCGCCGCGCTCGACGCCCTGACCGCGGCCGCCGACGAACGGGTCCGGGCCGCGCACGACGCTGCCGCGCTCGTCCTGCAGCACGAGCGGCAGCGGGCGGAGCACGACACGACGACCGGACGGCTCCAGCGCGAGCGGAACGACCTCGACGCACGGCGGACCGTCCTGGTCTCGACCGCGCTGGCCGACGCCGAGCGGCTCGACACCGACCTCGGCACCGTGGCCGCGGCGCTCGAGCGGCTCGGAGCACTCCTCGACGAGCGTCCCGCGACGCTCCGGACAGCCGTCGAGCTCCTCGACGAGCGACTCGAGGCGTACCGCGCGGTCGTGCAGGCCGACGAACGGGTGGCCGCCGCGACCCGTGCCCGCGACGACCGCCGTACCGAGGTCGACCGGGTCCTCGACGACCAGGACTTCGCCGACGTCGCCGCAGCGCGGGCCGGACGGCTCGAACCCGACAGCACCGACCGGCTGCGGGCGCTGATCAGTGCGGCCGAGGCCGAGCGGGCCGTCGTCGTGGCCGGTCTGGCCGAACCCGCCGTGGTCGCCGCGGCGGACGACTCCGCGGAACGCCTCGACCTCGACGGCGCCCGGGCCGGACGCCAGCGCGCTGGCGCCCGGGCCGGACGCCAGCGCGCTGCCGCCGCACTCGACGAGGCCGCCGCGGTCACCGTCTCCGCGGCCGACCGTGCCGACGCGGTCGACCGGTGCGCGACCGAGGTCACCCGGGCGACCCGTGCCCGTGACGAGACGTCGGCACGCAGCCGCGCCGTGGTCCGGCTCGCCGACATCGCGAACGGGGTCACCGCGGCGAACCCGACGGGGATCACCCTGGGCACCTACGTGCTCATGCGCCGGTTCGAGGACGTCGTCGCCGCGGCCAACGACCGACTCCGGGCGATGCTCGCGGGGCGGTTCACGCTCGAGACCTCGGACGAGCGGGAGTCCGGGTCACGGGCACGCCGGACCGGCCTGGCACTCGCCGTGCACGACCACTCCACCGACACCGTGCGGGACCCCCGCAGCCTGTCCGGCGGCGAGACGTTCACCGTGTCGCTGTGCCTGGCGCTCGGGCTGGCCGACGTCGTGCAAGCCGAGGCCGGTGGCGTCTCGCTCGGCACGCTCTTCGTCGACGAGGGGTTCGGCACGCTCGACCCGGAGACCCTCGACGACGTCATCGGGCAGTTGTCGCGACTGACCGCCGGTGGACGGCAGGTCGGCATCGTCAGCCACGTCGAGGAACTCAAGCAGCGGATCCCGGAGCGGATCGCCGTGCGTCGCACCGCGGCCGGCGGCTCGCAGGTGACGACAACGGTCTGACGCCGCCTGCCGTCCGGCGCCGGTCCTGGTTCCGGGTGTAACCCGTCACGGGGTCGGCGTGGACTCCACGGTGCCGTCCGGCGGCGGCAGGATGTCCGCCGCGATCCACGGGAACACCCACTGGAACAGGACGAACACGATCGCGGCGAGCAGCACGAGCAGCTCGAGCATCTTCAGGAACGTGGGGCCGGGCAGCAGCCGCCAGACGAGGGGGAAGATCACTTGGCCGTCTCCGAGAGTTCCTTCGGGGTGCCCTCGGAAGCGGGCATCCAGTAGTCGAGCTTCGCGTGCGTGACGAACCGTTCGGCTGCCGACCACATCGGGTGGCACGCGGTCAGGGTCAGCCAGCGGTCCGACGGCGAGGGGTCGACTCCGGGCTTGTTCGGCACCGGCGCGATCGTCTCGATGTGGTCCGGCGTGACGATCTGGCTGTCGGTGACCTTGTAGACGTACCAGACGTCGAACTTCGCCTTCGCGTCGGTGACCCGCACGACGACGGAGTCGTCCTTCTTGAGCTCCGCGATCTGGTTGAGCGGCTTGCCGTAGGTCACGCGGTGCCCGGCGACGGCGAAGTTGCCGGGAGCACCGGGCATCGCGGTGTCCTGGTAGTGCCCGAGCCCGATGGTGTTGAGGACCTTCTCACGGTCCGTGCCCTCGCCGATCGGCCGGTTGTAGTCCTTGCCGAAGCGGGGGATCTGCATCGTGCCGAACACGTCGGAGAGATCCGGTGGCTCGGCGAGCACAGGTGCGGTGCCGCGGTGCTCGGTTCCGGCCCCGTCCGGGGTCTTCAGCTGGTCGAGCCCCTCGACGAGCTTCGACTGCTCGTTGACCGCCACGACGTCCGTCCACCACGCGGTCCACACCACGTACAGCCCGGTGCCGGCACCCGCGATGATGAGCAGTTCGGCGATGAGCGAGACGATCGCGCCACCGACCGTCTGCCGTCGCCGGGGGGAACGGCGCCCGGACCGTCTGCCGCCGTCGTCGTCCCGCGCGCTGCGGCGCGACGGGATGGTGTCGTGTGCGGTCACGGGGCTCCTGATCGGCTGGTCGGTCGGACAGGTCTATCAGATCACGACGACGGTCCGGTGACGACGTTCTCCACACCCCGTAACGTGGGGGGATGGAGTACCGGATCCGCCCGTTCCGCGCCGACGACACCGACGCGGTCGTCGCCCTCTGGGAATCGTGCGGTCTCGTCCGCCCGTGGAACGACCCCCGCCGCGACATCGCGCGCAAGGCCACGGTCCAGCCCGAGCTCTTCCTGGTGGCGGAGTCGGAGAGCAGCGCCGTCGTCGCCGCGGGGATGGTCGGTTTCGACGGGCACCGCGGCTGGGTCAACTACCTCGCCGTGCAGCCGGACCTGCAGGGCTCCGGTCTCGGCCGGACACTGATGGCCGAGTTCGAGCGGCTGCTCACCGACCTCGGCTGCCCGAAGGTGAACCTGCAGATCCGTGCCGGCAACGAGCGGGTGCTCGGCTTCTACGAGTCCCTCGGGTACTCCGACGACCGCACCGTGTCGCTCGGCAAGCGACTCATCCCCGACGTCTGAGTCGTCCGGTCACGCCAGGGCCAGGCCCACCGACGCGATGAACGCCAGCGCGATGCCGATCCACTGCGGCGCGGTCAACCGCTCCCGCAGCACCACCCCGGCCAGCACGACCGTGCCGATGGGGTAGAGCGCGTTGAGCACGCTCACGACGGGCAGGGTGCCCGGGTCGTCGCTCGCGTGCAGCCCCGCCTGGATGCACACGTTCGCCAGGGCGTCGAGGACGCCGCACGCCGCGACCGTCAGCAGCAGACGCGGCGGCCACCAGCGCCCTGGAGGCACGGCAGACCCTGCGACGCCGACCGACGCTGCGGGGTCTGCCGCGCCTCCAGACCGCGCCCCGCGCCCGGCACGCACCGTCACCACGAGCGCCGCCGCACCCAGCAGCACCGTCTGCAGCACCCGCGCGACCACGAGCGGGTGGATGCCCGCGCCGGGCGGTGTCGCGTCGTACGCCAGCACGATCCCGCCGAACCCGCACCCGGCGACCGCGGCCGCGACGACCCCACGCACGGTGAGTCGTGCACCCGAGGTGTCCCGCACGGCCGCCACCAGCACCACCGCGACGACGGCCACGACCACCGCGGCGACGGCCAGCGGTGACAGGACGGTCCCGCGGGCCACGGCCACCAGGACCGGGACGACGGCGGCGAACACCGCGGTCAGGGGGGACAGCACGCTCATCGGGCCGATCGCCAACGCGGCGTAGAGCAACAGGACCCCGACCGCGCCGGACAGTCCGGCGACGGCGCCCCAGAGGGTGCCCGCCCACGACGGCGTGCCCCCGAGCACGGCCAGACCGATCAGCAGCGGCACGATCCCGATCGCCGCGGCGACGGCGGTGACCGCCACCGGACGGATGCGCCGCGAGGCGAGCCCGCCGAGGAAGTCGGCGAAACCGTAGACGACGGCTCCGGTCAGGCCGAACAGCACGGTGAGCACGGGTCCCATCCTGCCCGGCCCGGTAGCCTGCGGGGCGTGAGTGTTCCCTACCACCGCCTGACCCGTGTCGACGCACGATGGAGGTGGTGGCGCCCGCTGGTCGCCCTCGCGTTCCTGGCGGGCTGGTACCTCGCCTCGCAGGTGCTCCTCACCGTCGCGTACTTCGTCCCGGTCGCGGCGGTCGGGGGCGAGTCCGGCCTGTACGACCTGCTCGACGACCTGCAGCGCGGAGCCCTGGACCCGACCGATCCGCTGATCCTGTCGCTGACCCTGGTGTCGCTGGTCGTCCTGCTGCCCGGCATCCTGCTGGCGGTAAAGGTCGCACGGCTCGGGCCCGGCGCGATCCTGACGTCGACGCGCTTCCGGGTGCGGTGGGCGTGGACGGCGTGGTGCGTGCTGCCGACCCTCGTCATCGCCGTGGTGATGTTCCTCGTGCAGACCAGCGGGATGTTCACGTTCGACGGCGGCTTCGGCTGGGACCACGCCGCGATCGGGCAGTCGTCGGTCTCCCTCGGCACCCTCACGCTCACGCTCGTCCTCGTCGTGCTGCTCGTCCCGTTCCAGGGCGCGGCCGAGGAGTTCATCTTCCGCGGTTTCCTCATGCAGACGATCGCCTCGTGGATCCCGCGACGCACCGGCACGATCATCGCCGTCGCGGTGTCGACCGTCGTCTTCGCGGTGCTGCACATCCCGAACGGCTACAACGTCTGGGGCATCCTCGACGTCGGTTCGTTCGGCCTGATCGCGGCGATCATCGTGCTCCGCACCGGCGGTCTCGAGGCCACCGTGCTGCAGCACGCCTTCAACAACATCATGATCTTCGTGCTGCAGGCGCCGGGCTGGTCGGGGATCGACCTGGCGTCTTCGGACGCCAACGGCACGCTCGGTGGCTGGCTCGTCACCCTCGGCACCTCGCTCGCGTTCTGGGGCATGGTCGAGGTCCTGGCGTGGTGGCGGAAGCTCGACCGGACGTTCGCCGGGCACCAGGCGCCGCGGTTCCGCGGGACGCCGCCGGTGTGGGCGGGTGGCAAGCGCTGGCTCGGCCCGGCGGGCACGGGCTGGGCCGTCGCGCCGGCTAACGCCAACGATGTCGACGCAGCTGCTGTGGACCGTGCCGCTGTGGACAGTGCCGTGGGTGTCGCCGGTCGCCCGTAGGCTCGTGGCATGAGCACCACGCCCGCGCCCGCCGCCGTGTCTGCTTCGCGAGCCGCCGCGCTCGACGTCCTGCACCGCGTGTGGGGCTACGACGACTTCCGTGGCGAGCAGGCGGCGATCATCGACCAGGTGGTCGCCGGCGGTGACGCCCTGGTGCTCATGCCCACCGGCGGTGGCAAGTCGCTCTGCTACCAGGTGCCCGCGCTCGTACGCGACGGCGTCGGGGTCGTGGTGTCGCCGCTCATCGCGCTCATGCAGGACCAGGTCGACGCCCTCGCGGCGAACGGGGTGCGTGCCGCCTTCCTCAACTCGACGCAGGGGCCCGACGAGCGTGCCCGGGTCGAGCGCGCGGTCGTCCAGGGCGAGGTCGACATGCTCTACCTCGCGCCCGAGCGGCTCCGGCTCGAGTCCACGCGCGCGCTCCTCGACCGGGCGCGGGTGTCGCTGTTCGCCATCGACGAAGCGCACTGCGTCGCCCAGTGGGGCCACGACTTCCGGCCGGACTACCTCGAGCTGAGCGTCCTGCACGAGCGCTGGCCGACCGTGCCCCGGATCGCCCTCACGGCCACGGCGACCCCGCAGACCCACCAGGAGATCTCGGCGCGGCTCGGCCTCGACGACGCCGCACACTTCGTCGCCGACTTCGACCGCCCGAACGTCCAGTACCGCATCGAACCGAAGACCGGCGCGCTGCAGCAGCTCCTCACCTTCATCCGCACCGAGCACAGCGGCGACTCGGGCATCGTCTACTGCCTGTCGCGCAAGTCGGTCGAGCGGACCGCCACCGCACTGGCCGAACAGGGCATCCAGGCGCTGCCGTACCACGCAGGGCTCGACGCCCGGGTGCGTGCGCGCAACCAGTCGACCTTCCTGCGCGAGGACGGCATCGTCATGGTCGCGACGATCGCCTTCGGCATGGGCATCGACAAGCCCGACGTCCGGTTCGTGGCGCACCTCGACCTGCCGAAGTCGGTCGAGGGGTACTACCAGGAGACCGGTCGTGCCGGGCGCGACGGCCTGCCCTCGACCGCGTGGCTGGCGTACGGCCTGAACGACGTCGTGCAGCAGCGACGGATGATCGACCAGTCCGAGGGCGACGCCGCACACCGTCGGCAGCTCAGCGCCCACCTCGACGCCATGCTGAGCCTGTGCGAGACGATCGAGTGCCGCCGGGTGCGGCTCCTGGCGTACTTCGGGCAGCCGTCCACGGCCTGCGGCAACTGCGACACGTGCATCGCCCCGCCCGAGTCGTGGGACGGCACCGTGCCCGCGCAGAAGCTGCTGTCCACGGTCGTCCGGCTCGAGCGTGAGCGCGGTCAGCGGTACGGCGTCGCCCATCTCGTCGACATCCTGGTCGGCAAGCAGTCACCGCGGGTGCAGGAACTGCAGCACGAGTCCCTGGCGACCTTCGGCATCGGTTCCGACCTGTCCGACGGTGAGTGGCGCGCTGTGGCCAGGCAGTTGCTCGCGCAGGGCTACGCCGCGGTCTCGGGCGACGGGTTCGGCACGGTCGTCCTCAGCCCGACGAGCGCCGAGGTCCTGACCGGCAAGGTCCAGGTGCGGATGCGTCGCGATCCGGTGAAGGCGCCGCGGGCGAGCCGGTCGTCCCGCCGGACCGTCGTCACCGACATGCCCCAGCAGGCGGTCGGCCTGTTCGAGGCCCTCCGGGTCTGGCGTGCAGCCCAGGCGCGCGAGCAGGGTGTGCCGGCGTACGTGGTGTTCAACGACGCGACGCTCCGCGGCATCGCGGCGGTGCGTCCGTCCGACGTCGACCAGCTCGCCGAGATCTCCGGGGTCGGTGCCGCGAAGCTCGAGCGGTACGGCCGCGCGGTGCTCGACGTCGTCGCGTCCGAGGCCGACTGACCCCACGGTCGGACGCGCATGCCGCCGTGGGCATGTACTGCTCGCAGGCGTGATTACACTCGGGAGTTCGCCGTCACGACGAGGAGGCCCGGTGTCCGGTTCGACCAAGTTCGCCACCGTGCTGAGCCGCGCAGTGGTGACACCGCTCGCGCGGATGCTCTGGCGACCGAAGATCATCGGACGCCGCAACGTCCCCAGGCGCGGACCGGTGATCCTCGCGAGCAACCACCGCTCCTTCATCGACTCCCCGGCGATCACGTTGATGGCACCGCGGAAGGTCGCCTTCCTCGCGAAGCAGGAGTACTTCACCGGCACCGGGTTCCGCGGCGCGGTGTCGCGGGCGTTCTTCGGCGGCATCGGTGCGATCGGCGTCGAGCGCGGTGCGGGGGCCGCGGCACAGCAGGCGCTCGACCTGGGGCTCGCGCGGTTGAACGAGGGCGAGGCCTTCGCGATCTACCCGGAGGGCACCCGCTCCCTGGACGGCCGGATCTACAAGGGCCGCACGGGTGTGGCCTGGCTGGCACTGACGAGCGGCGCGCCCGTGGTGCCCGTGGCGCTGACGGGCACGCAGGACGTGCAGCCCGTCGGCTCGAAGCTGCCGAAGCTCGCGAAGGTGACGATCGAGTTCGGGAAGCCGATCGACTTGTCCTCGTTCGGTGAGGCATCGTCCGGACGCGCGCGCCGTCACGCGACCGATGCGGTGATGACCGCGATCCAGGAGCTCAGCGGGCAGGAGCCGGCGAACACGTACAACAACCCGCCGGCGACGATCGTCGAGCGGGTCAAGCGGGCACTGCAGCCCGACGACCCGACCGCGGCTGCCGTCGACCCCGACTGATCGCGATCTGTTCGGTCACTATTGCACATCTGAAATATCGATGGTTGAATGAGGGACGTGCCGCACGGCACGCATCCCCGACGGGTCGCCCGACAACGGCCCGCAACCACGACTCAGATCGGACGGTCAGCAGCATGTCCTCCACCCCGCTCTTCGACTCCATCGCCCAGCGACGCGACCAGCCCGAGGCCCACGTCGTCCCGGCACCGGTTCCGACCCCGGCTCGCGCGGCCGCAGCGCCCGCACCGACCTCACCGATGACCGCTCCCGTCCGTGCCGGTGACTCGACCCTCGTGCCCGCGGCCCTCGTCGCCGCGATCGACGACATCACGGTCCGCGTCACCCCGTCGGTGGTCACCGAGCTCCGCGTGCAGCCCGAGCAGCTCGTCCTGGTCGAGACCGTCGCCGACGCCATCACCCGAGCGGTCGTCGACGCCGTCGCGACCGAACTCGACCGGATCGCCCGCGACGGCGTCGTCCGCGTCTGAGCCCGGCGGTCCCCGAGCGATGACGACGCCCGCTGACGGCCTCCCGCTGCGCCCGCGCGGTGCCGAGCGGCGGGCCGCGAACCGCTCCCGTACTCGCCGACCCGAAGCGTCCGAGCGGCGCCGTGCTGGGCACGGCACGCGTCCGGACGCCCCCAGAGCCGCCGGGGTGGTGGCTCCCCCTTCCGCCACCCCGGCTTCCCCCTCCTCCTTCCGCAGTTCCGTCCGCCGCGCCTTGCCCGCGACGGCGACCGCCGCGGTGACCTGTCTCTTCGTCGCCGTCGGCTCCCCGCAGACCGCGATGGCATCGACCCCGTCGCCGAGTAGCCCCGTGCTCGGCGTGCAGCAGTTCGTCGCCGACGGCTCCGCCCGGCTCTCCGTCGACCGCGACGGCTTCTCCATCGGCAGGGCTGCCGCCGCGCAGGCACGTGCGACCGCCGTCGGCTCGTCGGATGCCGCGGCCCGCCCCACCGCGGGGAACGTGCCGGCCGCCGGTGGGTTCGGCTCGCGCTGGGTGACCGGGTGCTCCGCCTGCACGACGAACCACCAGGGCATCGACTTCGCGGCTCCGATCGGCACCACCGTCGTCGCCGCGATGCCCGGCAGCGTCGTCTCCGCCGGGGTCCTCGGCGGCTACGGCAACCAGGTCCTGCTCCAGCACGCCGACGGCACCCAGACCCGGTACGGCCACCTGTCGGCGATCGGGGTGCGACCCGGTCAGGTCCTGTCGGCCGGTCAACGCCTCGGCGCCGTCGGCAACACCGGCGTCTCCACCGGGGCGCACCTGCACTTCGAGGTCATCGTCGGCGGGGTCCCGGTCGATCCGGCCACCTGGCTGCAGGCCCGCGGGCTCCTCTGACAGCGACGACGGTCGAGCGCGTAGCGTCGGGAACGCCGGGGCACCGAGCCGTGGCAGGACGGAGACGCACGTGCGAGTGACGGTGTTGGGGACCGGGGCGATGGGTGCCGGCGTGGCGGGATCACTGCTGCGCGAGAGGCACCAGGTCACGGTCTGGAACCGGAGTGCCGACAAGGCCGCGCCGCTCGGTGAGCACGGTGCGACGGTCGCCACGGACCCGGGTACCGCCGTCGAGCACGCCGAGGTGGTCCTCCTGACCCTCTTCGACACCGACGCCGTGGTCGACGTGCTCGAACAGGCCGCCGGCGACGCTCCGACCGACGCCGTGTGGATCCAGGCGTCCACGATCGGCGTCGACGGCACCGAGACCGTCGTGCAGCTCGCCGCGAAGTACGGCATCACCCTGGTCGAAGCGATGATGCTCGGCACGAAGGCCCCGGCGGAGCAGGGGAAGCTCACCATGCTGGCGGCCGGCCCCGCCGACCAGGTCGACCGCGTCGTCCCCGTGCTCGACGCGATCGGCGCGAAGACCATCCGCGCCGGCGAGCGGGTCGGCGACGGGACCGCGCTCAAGCTCGCGGCCAACGCCTGGATCGCCTCGATCACCGCGGCCACGGGGCAGTCGCTCGCCCTCGCCGCGGCGCTCGGGCTCGATCCGCAGCTGTTCCTCGACGCGATCGACGGCAGCGCGAGCGACTCGGCCTACGCGCACACCAAGGGCGCGGCGATCATCGCGGGGGAGTTCCCGGCACAGTTCGCGCTCGACGGGCTGCGGAAGGACATCGGGCTGATCGCCGAGGCCGCGCGGGCGAACGACGTGTCCACCACGCTCCTCGACGCCCTGGGGCGGGTCTACGCCGACGCGAGCGCAGCCGGGCACGGCGGCGACGACATCGCGGCGGTCGGCACCGCCTTCTGAGTCGGCGCGCGAGTCGGCGCGCGAGTCGGCGCGCGAGTCGGCGCGCGAGTCGACGCGTCAGTCGCGGCGGAGGAACCGTCGCAGCCGTGCCGTGAGCCGCCCCACGGCCTCGTCGTTCATGGTGTTCGCCAGGTCGAAGGCCTCGCGCGCCGGATCGGCCCCGCCCTGGATCCGTCGGAGTGCGGCGTCGGCGCGGGCCCGCGAGTCGAGTTCGGCGAACGGCATGTCGTCCTCGGGGTCGTGCGTGCCGCGAGGGTCCATGGACAGCAGGTTACGCGCGGCGGAGCGTGCGGGCGCCTGCGTCGACGTCGTCGACCACGCGGACCATCTCGTCGAGGAAGTCCACGACGACGGCCATCTCGTCGGACGGCACGTGCTCGGTGACCTCGAGGGCACGGGCGTCGAGTTCCTCGATCACGCGCAGGGCATGGCCCATCGACGTCCCCGTGGCGGTGAGGATCACGCCGCGGCGGTCGATCGGGTCCTGGTGCCGCTCGACGTGGCCGCTGCGGACCAGCCGGTCGACGAGTGCCGAGGTCGACGCCGCCGTGATCTCGAGGCGCTCGGCCAGGTCCTTCGCGTTGACGGTCCGGCCGTCGTGCTCGGCGTCGATGAGGACCCGCAGTGCGAGAAGCGCGTTCTCGCCGATCCCCAGGGCTTCACGAGCCCGACGCTGCGCGGCGCTCTCGGCGGTGCGGTACCGGCGCAGGGCGTTCAGGACGTCGACGGCGGTGACCGGGGAGTCCTCGTACCAGAACCCCGCGGTGCTGGTCAGGACCTCGGACGTCATCCTGCAATGCTAGACGCTCTAGTTAGATTGTCTAGCGAGGGGTCGGTATCGCGGCGGAGACCCAGGCCCGTGCGCGGACATCGGACACTGCAACACCCGTGACGCGGCTCCGAAACACTCCCGCAACGCCCGCTGGTTAGGTTCTGGGGATGCAGGAGCAGCCGTGCTGAGCCGACTCGCGGGGAACGTCTTCCACGTGGGGAGCGCGGTCGAGCGCACCGACGTGGTCGCACGCCTGCTCGACGTCTACGTCGCCCGACGCGAACCCGGCACCGTCGAGGACGACCGGGCCGTCGCCGCGGAGCTCCGTTCGGTGGTGGGGACCGCCGGACCGGCGAACGACGCCGACCGGTCCGCGACCATCGACGCCCTGGCGCTGGACCGCCACGAGCCGGCGTCCATCGCCGCCGCGGTCGCCGTCGCGCGGGACCACGCCCGTCGAGCCCGCGAGGTCGTCTCGAGCGAACTCTGGGACTGCCTCGACGTCACCCGTTCGCGCATGCCGCGCAAGATCGCCCCGGGCCGCGCGCACGAGTTCCTCGGCTGGGCTCGGGAACGCAGCGCCCTTGCGATCGGCGTGGTCGAAGGGGACGCCAGTCGCGACGAGGTCTGGGAGTTCTTCACCCTGGGCCGCTCCCTGACCCGGGTCGCCTCGACCGCCCGGCTGCTCGCCTCGGGGCTGCTCGAACCGGACTCGGTCACCTCGTGGACGGCGGCGCTCCGGTCCTGCGGTGCGGGCGAGGCCTTCCTGCGTGGCCGGGACCACCATCCGGTGCCGGACGACGCCGCGGCGTTCCTGCTCCTGGACGAGCACAGTCCGCGGTCGCTGCGCTTCACCGTCCGACGGGCCGCCGAGTGCCTGGCCGACGTGGCTCCGTCCTGCGTCGCGGAGGAAGTTGCGGCGTTCTCCGCCGCCCGCGACCGGCTCGAGGCCGTCCCGCCGGACGCAGCGCTCGGCGTCGTCGGCGATGCCGGCGACCGGCTCGCGGCCGCTGCGGACCGTGTCACCGCGGCGCTCGACGAGCGCGTCTTCGCGGTGACCGAACCCGCGCACTGATCGCGGCCCTGGACCGGACCGGCGACGGCCGGGAGGCCCGTGGCGGGCCCGACCCGTGCCTCCCGTCCGCCACGCGAAAGCGTCAGAGCCCCGCCAACGGTTCGCGGAGATCTGTCGCTTTCGCGAGATGGACGCTGCCGCGTCTCGGAGATCTGTCGCTTTCGCGGACTGGACGCGTCAGACGGCACTGGAGCGGTCGGCGACCGCCTCTTCGCGCTCGAGCTCCCGGCGGAGCGCAGCGCGCGAGGCGCGAGTGCCGACCACCGGCATCGCGTGCGTGACCGCGAGGTGCAGGCGGGTGTCCGCGTCGTACCGGAGCCGGAGGCGCTGGAAGCGGACGAGCCAGACGATCGCGATGGCGAGCGCCACGAAGCCCGACGCCGCGCCGACCGCGATGGCCCAGCGGGGACCCCACGCGTCCGCGATGGCACCGACGATCGGGGCGCCGATCGGGGTGCCGCCGGCGAAGATCGCCATGTAGAGCGCCATCACGCGGCCGCGCATCGCGGGCTTGGTGGTGGTCTGGACCAGGGCGTTCGCGGTGGTCATGAAGGTCAGCGCCGCGAGTCCGACGAACACCAGGACGAACGCGAACGTCCAGTACGTGGGTGCGAGGGCGGCAGCCGTGCACGCCAGGCCGAAGCCTCCGGCTGCGAGCACCAGCGTGCGCATCCGCGGCTTGTCCCGGCGGGCGGACATCAGGGCGCCGAACACCGATCCGATCGCCATCACCGAGTTGAGCAGGCCGAACTCGCCGGCGCCCTGGTGGAACTCGACGCGCGCCATCGTCGAGGTGAAGATCGGGAAGTTCACGCCGAACGTGCCGACGACGAAGATCATGCAGAGCACGACGATGATGTCCGGCCGGGTGCGCACGTACCGGAAGCCGGCGACGATCTGCCCCTTGCCGCGGCCGGCGTGCACCCGCTCGGCGAGCTGCGCGGGGTCGACGAAGCGCAGGGCGATGAGGACCGCCAGGAACGAGCCGGCGTTGATGACGAACACCCAGCCGGAGCCGATGGCAGCGATGAGCACGCCGGCGACCGCGGGGCCGATCAGGCGGGCGGCGTTGAACGAGGCGGAGTTCAGTGCGACGGCGTTCGCGACGTTCTCGCCCTGCACGACGTCGGAGACGAACGCCTGCCGGATCGGGGTGTCGAACGCGGCGACGATGCCGAGCGCGAGGGCGAAACCGTACAGCGCGAGCAGCGTGGCGGTGTGCGTGAGGACCATGACGCCGAGGCCCAGCCCGAGCAGGCCCATCAGTGCCTGGGTGAGCATGAGCATCTTGCGACGGTCGAAGCGGTCGGCGGCGAGGCCGGTCAGGGGGAGGAGCAGCAGCTGCGGGCCGAACTGCAGCGCCATCGTGATCCCCACCGCGACGGCGTCGTTGTCGGAGAGCTGGGTCAGGACGATCCAGTCCTGGGCGGTGCGCTGCATCCAGGTACCGACGTTCGACACCAGGGCACCGGCGAACCAGATGCGGTAGTTGCGTCCGGCGAGGGAGCGGAACATGGCGGTCACTGCTGGGCCAACCTCCTCATGATCTCGGTGGCGTCGGCGAGGGTGGCGCGCTCGACGGGGGTGAGTGCGGCGAGCCGCGGGGTGAGCCAGCCGTCACGGCGGCGACGGGTCTCCTCGACGAACGCGGCCCCGGCCGGGGTGGCGCAGAGGACGACCTTGCGCCGGTCGTCGTCGTGGCCGCCCTTGGACACCAGGCCACGCTCGACCAGCACCGCGATGGTCTTCGTCATCGAGGGCGGGGTGACGCCGTCCTGGCGGCTCAGGTCGGCGAGGGTCATCGCGCCGTCGCGGTGGAGCCGGGCGAGCGCCGCGAACTGGGCGTCGGTGACGGTCGTGTCGGCCTTCTGCGCGCGGAGCGTCCGGGACAGCCGGTTCACGGCGATGCGGAGGTCGGTGGCGTCGGTCACAGGTCGTTAGCCTAGCTCATTAGTTCAGTGAACGAACTGGTTTTCGGGTGTACCGTTGTCCTGGACAACAGGTGTTGTTCAGAGAGAAGGAATCATGTCCGAGTTCGAGGGCAAGGTCGCCATCGTCACCGGTGGTGGCAGCGGCATCGGCGAGTCCGTCGCGAAGGAGCTCGCCGCGGCGGGTGCCACGATCGTCGTCACCGACATCAAGCTCGACGCTGCCCAGCGGGTCGCGTCCGAGATCACGGAGGCCGGCGGCACCGCCAGCGCGTTCGAGGCCAACTCCGCCGTCGCCGCCGACAACGAGCGCATGGTCCAGTACGCCGTCGAGACGTACGGCGCGCTGCACCTCGCCGTGAACAACGCCGGCATCGGCGCCGCCCCGCAGAAGATCGGCGAGTACGACATCGCCGCCTGGGACCGCGTCCGTGCGGTCGACCTCGACGGCGTCTTCTACGGGCTCCGCTACGAGCTGCCCGCGATGGTCGCCGCCGGCGGTGGCTCGATCGTCAACATGGCGTCGGTGCTCGGCACGGTCGGCATCGCGCAGAACGCCGCGTACGTCGCATCGAAGCACGCCCTGGCCGGCCTGACCAAGGTCGCCGCGCTCGAGTACTCGGCGCAGGGCGTCCGCACCAACGCCGTGGGCCCGGGCTTCATCGACACCCCGCTGCTCCGCAACGCCATGACGCCCGAGGCCATCTCGGCGCTGGAAGCGGAGCACGCCACGAAGCGTCTCGGCACCGACAAGGAGGTCGCCGCGCTCGTGCTCTTCCTGCTGAGCGACAAGGCCTCGTTCATCACGGGCAGCTACCACCTGGTCGACGGCGGGTACTCCGCGCACTGACGTCGGTCGCGTAGGCGTTCCGGGCGTACCTGGTCGAAACGGGCGTACCTGGTCGGAAGTTTCGACCAGGTACGCCCGTTTCCGCTTCCCAGCGCGGGGGCGATGGGAAGGAACGTGCTAGTGGAACTGGGGGATCGTGAGCCAGATGCCAGCGAGCACGGCTGCCGCACAGACCGCGAAGCACAGGACGGCACCCGCCAGTGCTGCCGGCGGCGTGTGCCCGGACCGCGGGGTCTCCTCGGAGTACTGGGTGCGTTCACCCCCGGTGTCGAGCGGCTGCCCGGCGCCGAGCAGCCGCAGGCCGAGCGTGTAGACGAGCACGATGCCCACCGCGGCCACGAAGCCGACGCCCGCGACCAGGCCGATGCTCGTGAAGTCGATCTCCATCGTCGTTCCCCTCAGTCCTGCGCGCCGGCCGGCTGCGGCTCGGCCTGGTCGGTGGGTTCGGTCGATCCGGCGGCGACGTCGTCGTGCGAGATCGGCTTGCGCTTGGCGAGGACGTAGAACGTGAGCCCGCCGGCCAGGGCGAGCACCGCCACCAGCACGAGGCCGACCGCCGAGGTCGAGGCGAGCCAGGTCGCCAACCCGCCGACCACCGCGGCCGCCGGCAACGTGATCACCCACGCGACGACGATGCGGCCGACGACCGACCAGTGCACGTCGGCGAGCTTCTTGCCGAGCCCGGACCCGATCACCGAACCGCTGGTGACGTGCGTCGTCGACAGGGCGAAGCCGAGGTGCGACGAGATGAGGATCGTCGCGGCGGAACTCGTCTCGGCCGCGAAGCCCTGCGGCGACTGCACGTCGGAGATCTTCTTGCCGACCGTCTGCATGATCCGCCAGCCGCCCGTGTAGGTACCGAGGCCGATCGCGAGTCCGCAGGCCAGGATCACCCAGAGCGCCGGGCCGGTCCCGCTGTCCTGGTAGTTCGCGGCGATGAGCGTCAGGGTGATGACACCCATCGTCTTCTGCGCGTCGTTGGTGCCGTGCGCGAGCGACACCAGCGATGCCGAGACGGTCTGGCCGTGCCGGAAGCCCGTCGCCGCACCGTGCGTCGTGGCGTTCTTCGTGAGCACGTACGCCAGGTAGGTGGCCACCAGGGCGATGACCCCGGCGATGACCGGTGAGAGCAGCGCCGGCAGCACGACCTTCGACACCACCGTCGCCCAGTCCACCGAGTTCAGCCCGGCGCCGATGATCGATGCGCCGATCAGCCCGCCGAACAGCGCGTGCGTCGACGACGAGGGCAGCCCGAGGTACCACGTGGCGAGGTTCCAGAGGACCGCGCCCACCAGCCCGGCGAAGATCATCGTGGGGGAGATGTGGACGCCGTCCTGGCCCTCGCGGATGATGCCCTGCGAGACGGTCTTGGCAACCTCGGTGGAGAGGAACGCGCCGACCACGTTGAGGACGGCGGAGATGAGCACGGCGGTCCGGGGCTTGAGCGCCCCGGTGGCGACCGACGTGGCCATGGCGTTGGCGGTGTCGTGGAACCCGTTCGTGAAGTCGAACACGAGGGCCACCACGATCACGAGCACGACGATGACGAGGACGTCCATGCCGGGGACGGTAGGCCCGCCCCGAAGCCCCTGCGTGAACGCCGGATGAACAGGTGCTGGGTCACCCGGTTCTGCGAAGATGCTCACGTGCCCACCTTCTCCGCAGCGCGAGGCGACGCCTCGTTCACCGACGCCCACGGCGTCGAGATCGTCTACTCGACCTGGCGAGCGGCGCGCCCCAAGGGCATCGTGCAGATCGCGCACGGCGTCGGCGAGCACGGGCTGCGGTACGAGCCGTTGGCACAGGACCTCGTGCGTGCCGGGTACACCGTGCACGCGAACGACCACCGCGGGCACGGGCGCACCGGCCTCGGCCAGTGGGACGGCGACCACGCCAAGCTCGGTCGGCTCGGCCCCGGCGGACTGCGCGCCGCGATCGCCGCCGTCGAGCAGATGGGGGAGGTCGCCCGAGCGGACACCCCCGGCGTGCCACTGGTGCTGCTCGGGCACTCGTGGGGCTCGCTCATGGCGCAGCGGATCGTGAACAGCTCGTCGGAGTCGTGGGACGGGGTCGTGCTCTCCGCCACGGCCTACCGGCTGCCCGGCTGGATGAACAGCGGCGACCTCAACGCACGGCACGCGGGCTCCGGTCCGACCAAGTTCGAGTGGCTCACCCGCGACCGGAAGATCATCGACGCGATGTCCGTCGACCCGCTCGCCGTCGAGGCCGACGTCATCGGCCTGTTCGGGCTGCCCGACACACTCCGGCTGCTCGGGGTCCCGCGGCGGGGGATCCCGCACGACCTGCCCATGCTGCTGCAGGTCGGGTCCGACGACGCGCTCGGGGGGCCGCGGTCGGTCGAGCGGCTGGCGCAGGCCTACCGGCGGCGCGGACGACTGTCCGACGTCACGGTGCAGGTCTACGAGGGTGCGCGGCACGAGGTCTACAACGAGACGAACCGCGACGAGGTCGTGGCCGACCTGGTCGCGTGGCTGGACCGGGTGACGGCGCGCGCCGCGTCCTGAGACGGTACCGGCTGGCGGACGGGAGGCCCGTGGCGGCGCCGACCCGCGCCTCCAGTCCGACAGGTGGCGGGCGTAGGCTCGACGCGTGCACGGTGAGTACAAGGTCCCAGGTGGAAAACTGGTCGTCGTCGACCTCGACGTGGTGGACGGGAACATCCAGGAGTTCCGGCTCGCCGGCGACTTCTTCCTCGAACCCGACGACGCGCTGCCGCTCATCGACGAGGCCGTCAACGGGCTGCCGGCGACGACCGACGCCGCCGGCATCGCCGCGGCCGTCCGTGGGGCGCTCCCCGCCGACGCCGTGCTGCTCGGCTTCACACCCGAGTCCGTCGGGGTCGCCGTCCGCCGCGCGCTGTCCCGCGCATCGTCGTGGCAGGACTACGACTGGCAGATCATCCACGAAGGCCCGATCAGCCCGAACGAGCACCTCGCACTCGACCAGGTGCTGACCGAAGAAGTCGGCGCCGGACGCCGCGGTCCGACCCTGCGCATCTGGGAGTGGGACCAGCCCGCCGTCGTCATCGGGTCGTTCCAGTCGCTGAAGAACGAGGTCGACCCGGCCGGTGCCGAGAAGTTCGGCGTGCAGGTGGTGCGGCGGATCTCCGGCGGCGGCGCGATGTTCATGGACGCCGGCGCGATCATCTCGTACTCGCTCTACGTCCCCGCCGACCTGGTGCAGGGCATGACGTTCGCGGACTCCTACGCGTACCTGGACGAGTGGGTGATCGAGGCGCTGAAGTCCCTCGGCATCGACGCGTACTACCAGCCGCTCAACGACATCACCTCAGCCAAGGGCAAGATCGGCGGCGCTGCGCAGAAGCGCCTCGGCACCGGGTCCCTGCTCCACCACGCCACCATGAGCTACGACATGGACGGCGAGAAGATGGTCCAGGTCCTGCGGATCGGGCGCGAGAAGATGAGCGACAAGGGGACCACGTCGGCCGCGAAGCGCGTGGACCCGCTGCGCTCGCAGACCGGGCTGTCCCGCGCCGAGATCATCGACCGGCTGATCGGCACGTTCACGAAGCTGTACGGGGCGACTCCCGGCGCGGTGACCGATGCCGAGCGCGAGAAGGCGCAGGAGCTGGTGCGGACGAAGTTCGCGACGAAGGAGTGGCTCGAGCGGGTGCCCTGAGCGAGCTCGTGGTGGGCGGCCGGAGCAGAGGGGGGACGCTCCGGCCGCCGCTCGACCAGTGTGACGACCGACTCCATGAACCACACGTGCGGATCATGAGAATCCCCCGCGCGGCTGATGTCGTGGCCGGATCGTCCACGTAGCGTCGCTCGCGTGAACTGGTTGATCTTCCTGGGGGCGGTGGCCGCCGTGGCCGTCGTGGTGTGGATCGCCGATCGCGTGGGGTGGATCGACCTGTCGAACAAGTCCACGCGCAGCGGCGGATCCGGAGGCATCGGCGGGATGCTCGACGAGGTGTTCGCGCCGACCCGCCACGAGACGCAAGCCGAGTACGAACGGCAGTCGCGCCTCCCGAAGGAGGCACCGTCACCGGCGGACGACGACCACGACCTGCTCAGCGGCAGCGTGCTCATCAAGGTGCCGACGGTGCGGAGCGCCGGTCGGCACGAAGCGCGCGTCGGGACGCACAACCGGTCGTACTGAACCGCCGGCGGTCGCTCGCCGCTCGCCGCTCGCGTCAGCGCGTCGTGAGTTCCTGGTAGTCCGGGTGCCGCTCGATCCACGCGTGGACGTAGCTGCACTGCGGCACGACCCGGAGGCTGCCGTCGCGCACGTCGTCGAGCGCGTGCTGCACGAGGATCGACGCGTGCCCGCCACCGCGGTGCGACGGGTCGACTTCGGTGTGCACGAAGCGGATCTCGTCGCCGTCGACCTCGTACGCCGCGAAGCCGATGACCTCGCCGTCCTCGACCAGGGAGTACTGCTGCTTGTCGGTGTCGTTGCGGACCTCGGGTGCTGCCATGCGGTGAGGCTACGCCGCGAGGCCGAGTCGCCGCTGGCTGCGCCAGAATGGTCCCGTGCACACGGGAGACGACCGAGGCCCGGACCGCGTCGTCCTCGGCGACGCCCTCGACGTGACCCCGGCGCTCGCCGACGGCACGTTCACCCTCGTGTACCTCGACCCGCCGTTCAACACGGGGCGGTACCAGCGTCGGCATGCTTCGTCCGCGGTACCCAGCGCCGACGGGCCGGTGATGGGGTTCCACGGACGGACCTACGAGCGGGTCCGCGGCGACCTGATGCGGTTCGACGACCGGTTCGAGGACTACTGGACGTTCCTCGAACCCCGACTGATCGAGGCCTGGCGACTCCTCACCACCGACGGCACCCTGTACCTGCACCTCGACTACCGCGAGTCGCACTACGCGAAGGTCCTGCTCGACGCGCTGTTCGGCCGCGAGTCGTTCCTGAACGAGATCGTCTGGGCCTACGACTACGGCGCCAAGTCCAAGTCGCGGTGGCCGACCAAGCACGACACGATCCTGGTCTACGTAAAGGACCCGTCGCAGTACTGGTTCGACTCGTCGGCGGTCGACCGCGAGCCGTACATGGCGCCGGGGCTCGTCACACCGGAGAAGCGCGAGCGCGGCAAGCTCCCCACCGACGTCTGGTGGCACACGATCGTGTCGCCGACCGGCAAGGAGAAGACCGGCTACCCGACGCAGAAGCCCGAGGGGGTGCTGCGGCGGATCGTGCAGGCCTCTTCGCGCGAGGGCGACTGGGTGCTCGACTTCTTCGCCGGCAGCGGGACGACCGGCGCGGTGGCGTCGGCGCTCGGGCGGCGGTACGTGCTGGTGGACGACAACCCGGCGGCGATCGACGTGATGCGGAAGCGCTTGCCGGGGGCGTCGTTCGAGGTGGCGGGTGCGGCCCCGGGTGGTCGCGCGGGAGCGGTGCCGGCGGGCTGACGGGCGGGGGCGCGGGGGCGCGGGGGCGGCGCGAGTGCGCGGCCGCGCGTGGGTACATGCGGGTGCATCGTGCGACGTTCCACGAGGTGATCGACGCGTGTCCTGTCGGAACATGCGCACGCACACGATGCGGGTGCATGCTGCGACGATCCACGAGGTGATCGACGCGTGGTTCGTCGGAACATGCACACGCACCGAGGGCGCGCGCAGTGCGACACCCTCGACGTCGTACGACATCGAGGTTGACGCAACCGCGCGCCCGCAACAGTTGCACGCGCGCAGAGACGACAAGGTCGACGTCGTGCGACGTCGACCTTGTCGTTCCGAGTCGGCAGGGCCGACCTGCGCCAGCGCCTACTCGGCCGAGTGCCGCCCGTGCGGGTGCGCCGCGTCGTCGGCGTCGTCCAGCCGGGAGGCCCGACTCGCCTCCGCAGCGTCGGCCCCGGTCGCAGGGGCGCCGGCGTCCACCACCGGGGCAGCGTGCGCAGCCCGGGTCCGGATGGCACCGGTCATCGTCGGGGGTTCGTCCACGGGCGCTGCCGCCGAGTGCGCGCCGTGCGTTGTGGCGTCGGGCAGGGGAGCACGGGTGTCATCCGTGGCGACGTCGTTCGGTAGCACCGACACGTCCGAGGATCCCACTGCGCGTGCTGACCGGGGCTGGGCGGGTACGTCGGGCGAGGTCGGCACCGAGTCCGACGACGCGATCGCGGCCGAACCCGATCCGGCGCCGGCAGCACCCGCGCCCGCACCGGCAGCCGCAGCGTCAGCGTCAGCGGTCCGTGCGGCGTCCGCCTGCTCCTGCAGCGCCGAGGTCTTGCGCAGCGGCGGCACCCGGAAGAACCAGGTCAGCACGAACGCGAGCAGGATCACCGCGAGGCCGACGTAGTACACGCGGACGGCCGAGTCGCTGAAACCGACCAGGAACGGACGGGTGAGTCGCTTGTCCGCGCCGTTCAGGAACGAGGTGTCGCTCGTCGCCGCGGAACCGGACGAGCTCGCACTCGAGTCGCCGCTCTTCAGCTGCTTGATGAGCGTCGGGGCGACCTCGTCGACGACGTTCTCGCGCTGTGCCTTGTCCGAGTAGTCGACCTGCAGCGTGCCGTCGACGACGGTCGCGTTCGCCTTGGCCGCAGCCGTCTCGAGGGCCTGCTGCTCGGCGGCCGGCTTGGCGTCGTCGACCTGCTGGGCGATGACGGTGTCGGCTGCGGCGGCGGGGAGCTTGCCGGCCGCGACCTGCTGCTGCACGGCGGCCGTGACCTGCTTCGTGACGGCAGCGTCGGCGGCTTCCTTCGCCTGTACGGCGCCGTTGTTCAGGCCGTCCTGCACGTTCTTCTGCACGGGATCGACGATCTTCGTCCAGATCTGGTCCATCACGCCCTTGTTCTCGGAGGCGTTCGCGACCGAGGGCGTGAGCGCGGCGTTGAGGGCGCTCTTCAGGTCGGTCTCGTTCTGCATCGCCGCGGTGATGTTCGTCGGCATCAGGGTGAACAGGACGGACAGCAGCACGGCGGTGCCCATGGTGCCGCCGATCTGCCGGAAGAACGTCGCGGCGCTGGTGGCGACGCCGATGTCCCGCGGGGACACCGAGTTCTGCGCCGCGAGGGTCAGCGTCTGCATGAGCTGCCCGAGCCCGAGGCCGATGCCGAACATGCCGAGCATCAGGAACCACAGGGGGCGGTCGGCGGTCAGGAACGTCAGGATCGTGAAGCCGATGGCCGTGAACGCCGTGCCCGTGATCGGGAAGACCTGGTAGTTGCCGGTCCGCGAGATGATCTGTCCCGAGGCGATCGACGAGATCATCAGGCCGAGCACCATCGGGAGCATCGCGAACCCGGACTCGGTCGGGGTGACGCCCTTCACGATCTGCAGGTACAGCGGGATGGTCAGCATCGCGCCGAACATGCCGAAGCCGACGAGCACGGACAGGATCGCGGACATCGAGAACACCCGCGAGCCGAACAGCTTCATCGGCAGGATCGCGTCGCTGCCCATCGCCCGTTCGACGATGATGAACGCGATCAGGCCGGCTGCACCGATGCCGTAGCAGGCGAAGGCGCCGGGGGAGCTCCAGCCCCACTCGCGGCCCTGTTCGGCGATCAGCAGCAGGGGCACGAGGGTGACGATGACGAGCGTCGCGCCCCACCAGTCGATCCGGGGCTTGCCGCGGTCGCCGAACTTCGGCAGGTGCAGGAACGTCAGCACCATGAACAGCGCGATGACGCCGATCGGCACGTTGATCAGGAACACCCAGCGCCAGCCGGAGATGAACAGCAGCTCGCTCGCGCCGGCGAAGACGCCACCGACGAGCGGGCCGATCACGGACGAGATGCCGAAGACGGCCAGGAAGTAGCCCTGGTACTTCGCCCGCTCGCGGGGGGCGAGCATGTCGCCCATGATCGCCAGCGGCAGGGACATCAGGCCACCGGCACCGAGACCCTGCAGCGCACGGAACCCGGCGAGCATGAGCATCGAGGTCGAGAACGACGCGGCGAACGACCCGACGATGAAGATGCCGATCGCCGTGATGAACAGCGGCCGCCGACCGAAGATGTCGGAGAGCTTGCCGTAGATCGGCGTCGTCACGGTCGAGGCGATCAGGTACCCGGTGGTGACCCAGGCCTGCTGGTCGAGGCCGTGCAGGTCGTCACCGATGGTACGGATCGCGGTGCCGACGATCGTCTGGTCGAGGGCTCCGAGGAACATCCCGGCCATCAGGCCGTAGATCACCAACAGGATCTGTCGGTGGTTCATCACGACGTTGGACGCCGTGGTGGGGGCCGCGGGTGCGGTCGCCGTCTGGGTCATGAGCAGGGTCTCCCGGTACCGATGCGCTGGCGAAACGATTTTTGCGCTGCCTGCAAAGTTACATCTGCCGCAAGTGCTCGGTTGCTCAGGAGCGGCTTCCTGTGTGGATCGGCAGTCACGGTACGCCCGGATCGCGGGCTCGGTGACGATCCCGGTTAATGGCCAGGAGGCCCGGCTCGGCCCCGTCAGACCGCTGCGGTCTCCACGACCCGGGTCACACCCCGTGCCGCCAGCGCCGCGGGGTCGGCTGCGGTCCGGCTCGTCACGACGGTCACGGCCTCACCGGCGGCGCGCAGGCGGTGCCAGCGCTCGAAGACGGGGCCGCCCGGCGCCAGGTCCGCCCGACGGATCGGCAGGTCGGCCGCGTCGACGTCGACCACGACGGCACTCGTGCGCGGGGTCGGGACCGGGGCGGAGCGCCGTGCGTCGGCGACGACCTCGGCGTAGCGCCGGCCGAGCGGCTTCACGCGGTTGTCGACGTCGAGCAGACCGAGCGAGTACTCCAGGTCCTTGAAGTCGCCCAGGTCGCGGGAGACGTCGTGGGAGCACCACCACGTGACCGCGTGGAGGCGTTCGGTCGTGAGGGCCGCCGCGACCGTGCGCTCGAGGAACTCGGGCATCTCGGACTCGGCGAGGTGCCGGTCGGGTGCCCCGACCTCCTGCAGCCAGACGGGCCGCTCGAGGTCGGTGGCGAAGGCGCGGGCGAGCTCGATCATCCACTCGGCGTGCCGGACGGACTCGTCGGAGAGTGCGCCGTACCGACCGGCCACCCCGTTGAAGATCCAGGAGTGCACGGTCGTGACGTCCCCGAGGCGGCTGGCGTGCGCTGGCACGAACGGGTGGCCGTCGCGGTACCAGAGGTGGTCGTTCTCGGAGTGCGTGACGACGTGTCGCGGGTCCTTGTCGCGGGGTGCGCCGAGCAGGGACTCGAGCCAGTGCGTCACCTGCGCGGTGTCGGCGGGCATCGCGGCGGGGTTCGGTGGCTGGAACTGGTTGAGCTCGTTGCCCAGGGTCAGCCCCGTGAAGTTCGGGCGGTCGCGCACCGCGTCGTACACGGCGGCGACCAGGGCGGCCTGCGCGTCGATCGCCGGCTGGTCCGTGAACATGTTGCCGTCGTGCCAGTTCACGAGCCAGGCGGGGACGAAGTCGAAGCCGGACATGTGCCCCTGGACGACGTCGACACTGGCGTCCAGCCCGAACTCGGCGGCGATGTCGACCACCAGGGCCACGTCGTCGAGGGCCCGTCGGCGGATGAGTGTGCGGTTCGGCTGCAGGGTCGGCCACAGCGGGAACAGCCGGACGTGGTCGAGGCCGAGGGTGGCGATCGCCTCGAGGTCGCGGCGGATCGCGGATTCCTCCACCGACTGCCACTGGAACATCCAGTCGGTCGAGGGCACGTAGTTCACGCCGAAGCGCGTGGCGGTGGTCATCGGTCTCCTTCGGTCAGGGAACGGTGGCGGCGGCTGGGGCGGGGCCGGTCGAGCCGCGGACGTGCAGGGCGCGCCCGCCGACCTCGGCATCGGTGACCTCGTCGCCGCGGACGAGTCGTTCGACCAGGGCGACGGCGGTGCGGGCGGACTCCTCGACGGGGGCGTCCAGGGCGGTCAGCGACGGACGCACGATCGACGAGACCCACGAGTCCTCCCACGCGACGACGGACAGGTCCTCGGGCACGCGGACGCCGAGCTCGGGGGCGTGCGCGATCACCTCGGCCGCGATCGCCTCGCCGTCCAGGACGATCGCGGTGGCGCGGTCCAGTCGGGCGAGCAGGTCGGCCACCGGGTCCTCGGCGTCGGCTCGCCACCCGAGCACGAGCGCGTCCACGCCCCGGCGCGCGGCTGCGGCGGTGAAGCGGGCGTCGCGGGCGCCGGTGTGCGCGAGTGCCGGGCCGTCCCCGACGCGGGCGATCCGGCGGTGGCCGAGCGAACCGAGGTGGTCGAGCAGGGACTCGGTCGCGTCGGCGTCGCCCACCGTGACCGCCGGGACGGTGCTGCCGGCGATCGGTGCGCCGAGCATGACGGCCGGGGCCGCCAGGTGCTGCAGCATCGGGATGCGGGGATCGTCGGTACGGACGTCGACGAGCAGGAAGCCGTCGACCCGCTGCTCGGTCCACCACTGCCGGTAGACGGCGGCTTCGTCGTCGGCCTGCACGAGGGTGACGGACAGCGACCACCCGATCGCGGCGAGGGGTTCGGTCAGCCCGGCGATCAGCCGCATCGTGAACGGGTCGCGCTGGAAGGTGTCGCGTGAGCGGGCGAGGACCAGTCCCAGGCTGTGCCCCGCGTTGCCGGAGAGCTTGCGGCTCGCCAGGTTCGGCCGCCAGTTCAGGTCGTCGGCAGCCTTGCGGATGCGGGCCGCGGTGGCGGCGGACACGTTCGGCCGCCCGTTGAACACGTGCGAGACCGCCGAGGTCGAGACGCCGGCGCGCTTGGCGACCTGCGCGATGGTCACGCGGCGTCGGTCGACGGCTCCGGCGGTGGTGTCGCTCATGCCGTCGAGCGTAGAGGCTTGACCACGTCGTGTAAAGCGGTATACGTTGCTCGTCACCTGAAGTACACCGCTGTACCAAATGCATCGCGATCGCTCCACCATCCACTGCCAGGGAGGCACCGTGACGGACGGCATCAGTAGGCGCACCCTCATCGGGGCCGGGCTCGGCGCCGGCATCCTCGCGCCGATCCTGGCCGGGTGCAGCGCCCTCACCCCGGCCTCGAGCGGCCCCGGCACGCTGAGCGTGCACACCCAGCTCAGCGGCGCGGTCGCGGGCGCGCAGACGTTCACGGACGTCGTCGCCGCCTACCGCCGCTGCACGGACCGCAAGGTCGCCCTGCTGTCGAACGGGTCCGACCTGCCGATCGTCTTCGAGACGAGTTCCCTCGCCGGCAAGGAAGCCGACGTCGCCATCGTGAACATGGTCGGGCGGACGTTGTCCTGGACGGGTGAGGACGCCACGATCGACGTCTCCCGGTACCTCGACGAGTGGGACCTGCGCGACAAGATCATCCCGGAGGCGCTCGAGGAGTGGACCGACGACCAGGGCCGGCTCCGGGCGTTCCCGTTCACCCGGACGAACTGGCCGGTGTCGTTCAACACGGCGCTGCTCGAACAGGCCGGTGTCAGCGAGATCCCGACGACCTCGGACGCGCTCATCGCCGCAGCCGACCGCCTGCGCTCCGCCGGCATCGGGCCGGTCACCGTCGGCGGGTCGGACTGGAGCGGGCAGAAGCTCCTCATGCAGGTGATCCAGGGGTTCGTGTCCCAGGGCGAAGCGGCGAAGGTCTTCTCCACGGGCAGGATCTCGGAGAGCGCCGGTGCGGTCCGCGGCGTCGAGCACTTCGTCGAGCTCCGCGACGCCGGGGTCTTCGTGGACTCGGTGCAGGGGTTCACCTCGGACTCCGAACTGACGCAGTTCACGACGCGCAAGGCCGCGATCGTCCCCGCGATGTCCTCCGCGCTGGCGCTGGTGTCGAAGGAACGCGCGAAGGAGGTCACCGTGGGCGGCTGGCCGGTCCCCTCGCAGCACGCGGCCATCGCGCACCCGAGCGTCATCAAGAGCTACAACGGGCACGGCATCTGGATCAGCGAGAACGGCCGGGCGAAGCTCGACCTCATCAAGCCGTTCGTGCAGTACCTGTACTCGTCGGCGGTGACGACCGAGTTCGTCCTCGACTCCGGCCGCGACATGAGCCGGATCACCGACACCGTCAGCCGTGACTTCCCGCTCGTCGCCCAGGCGTCGAAGCTCACCGACGACCAGGTCACCCCGGTGATGCTGCCCGACCTGCTCGTGCCCGACTCGGCGTACGAGCCGATGATCCGTGCGACCAGCCTGGCGTACGGCTCGGGCACCTCGGCCGACCGCATCATCGACCTCTTCGAGCGCGCCTACACGGCCGCCTGACCCACCCGACCCTGCGAGAAGGAGCTCCCCATGGCAGTGCTCGTCGAGGAACCACCCGTCCGGTCGGCGTCGACCCCGCCCGGGCCCGCCCGCCGCGGATCCCGCGCCGTCGGCAGCAGCCGCGGCAGCTTCCCGACCTTCGCGATCCCGGCGCTCGTCTGGTACGGCCTGTTCATGATCGGGCCGGTCGTCGCGATGATCGTGATCGCCTTCCTGAGTTGGCCCGGCATGCTCGTGTCGCCGACGTTCGCGGGGCTCGACAACTTCCGGGTGCTGTTCTCCGACGAGACGTTCTGGGCCGCGGTCCGGAACAGCACGGTGCAGATCGTGGTGGGGCTGCCGATCATGATCGTGCTGGCGTTCCTGCTCGCCTTCCACGTCGTGCAGAAGCCGCGCGGGCACAAGGTGCTCCGCTACCTGCTCTTCATCCCGGCGCTCATCTCGGCACCGGCCACGGCGATGATGTTCTACGCGATGCTCAACCCCGACGGCCTGGTCAACGGGGTGCTCGCGACGCTCGGCATCGGCGGCAAGGCCTGGCTGGCCGACCCCGCGACCGCCCTCGGCGCGCTCATCGTCGTCGACCTGTGGGCAGGCATCGGGTACTCGGCGGTGCTCATCGCGAGCCGGCTCGACGGCGTCGACACCGAGGTCGTGCAGGCCGCCCGCATGGACGGCGCCGGATCGTGGCGGCTGGCGTGGGGTGTGTACTGGCCGATCGCCCGCGACTTCATCGGGGTGGTGGCGATGCTGCAGTTCCTCTCGATGCTCTTCAGCTCGGCGCAGAACGTGCTCCTGCTGACCCAGGGCGGCCCGGGCACCGCGACCACGACGTTGTCGTACCTCGTGTACCAGAAGGCGTTCGTCGACACCGACCTCGGCTACAGCCAGGCCGTCGGCGTCGTCCTGTTCGTGCTCGGACTCGCCGGGATGTTCGTCATCCGCCGGGTCCTGCGCAAGACCCACTGACCGCCCCTGACCGACAGACCCCGGGAGACCACCATGGCGAAACCCACCGCCGGCATCCGGCTGCGTGACCGGATCGGCTCCATCACGAGCGGCACCGTGGCGTGGATCTACGCCGCCCTGCTGATCCTGCCCTTCTACTACTTCGTGGTGTCGTCGTTCAAGGACAACGACGGCATCTTCGAGTCCCCGTTGGCGCTGCCCGCGTCGTGGGACCTGTCGAACTTCACCGAGGCGATCCGCCAGGCCTCGCTCGGACCGGCCATCGCGAACTCGGCGATCACGACGGTGGCGGCCCTGGTGCTGACCCTCGTCCTCGCGCTGCCGGCGTCGTTCGCCCTCGCCCGGGCCACCGGCCGCGCCGGACGCATCGTCGAGGGACTGTTCTCGCTCGGGTTCCTCATCCCGTCGTTCGCGGCGCTGTTCCCGACGTTCCTGCTCGCGGCCGGGATGGGGCTGTTCCACACCCGGACGTTCCTCGTGCTCCTGTTGCCCGCGACCGCGATGCCCCTGGCCGTCGTGATCCTGACCCAGTTCATGCGAACGATCCCGCGCGAGCTGGAGGAGGCCGCGTCGATGGACGGCGCCTCGGCGTGGCAGGTGATGCGCCAGGTGTACCTGCCGATCTGCATCCCGGGCATCGCCACCGTGCTGCTGCTGAACTTCCTGTCGTTCTGGAACGAGTACCTGTACGCCCTGGTGCTCATCGGGCCGGACACGGCGCAGCGGACGATCCAGGTGGCGCTCCCGACGCTGAAGGTCGACGCCGGCACCGACTACGGGATGCTCATGGCCGGCACGCTGTTCACGCTGCTGCCGGTGTACCTCGTGTACTCGATCCTGCAGCGCCAGATGCAGCGCGCTCTGGTCTCCGGAGCGATCAAGGGATGACCGAGCACCAGACCGCGCACCCGACCGCGACCAGCCTCGACGTCCGCGCCCGCATCGGCCAGCTCAACCAGCGCCTGAAGGGCTGGGAGGCCGTCCGCTGGGTCGACGGCCGCCCGCGGATCACCGACGTCCTGCGCGCCGAGGTCGACCGGTGGGGCGGGATCGGCGCGGTCTACGGTGTGCTCCGCGCCGACCCCTGGTCCGGCGTGCACTGGGGCAACGGCATCCCACCCGAACGCTCCGCCGAGGCCTACGCCGCCGTGCAGGACCACGTCGTCGCGCACAGTGACGGCGGCGTCCCGACGCTCTTCGTGGAAGAGGTCCCGCACGGGCTGCAGGCCCTCGGCGGCACGACAGTGCCGGTGAACCTCGCCCTCGGCGCCGCGATGGACGAGCAGCTCGTCGAGGACCTCGCGGCCGCGGTCGCCGCCGAGGTCCGCGCCCGCGGTACCCACGTCGCCCTCGTCTCCGGGCTCGACGTCCTGCGCGATCCCCGGTGGGGTCGGAGCGAGGAGTGCTGGTCCGAGGACGCCGCGCTCGCCGCGATCATGGTCGCCGCCACCGTCCGGGGCATGCAGGGCGGCGGTCCGGGCCCGATCGACGACCGACACGTCGCGGTCGTCGCGAAGCACCTGGCCGGGCAGGGCGCCGGCATCGGTGGGCGGAACGGTTCCGGCGCCCCGATCGGCCGCCGTGAGCTCGCCGAGGTGCACCTGCCGCCAGCGCTCGCCGCGGCACGCGAACACGTCGCCGGGTTCATGGCGGCGTACAACGACGTCGACGGGGTGCCGTGCTGCGGCAACCGCGACCTGCTCACCACCACGATCCGCGACACGTGGGGCTGGGACGGGCTCGTGATGGCCGACGGCACCGCCATCGACCGGCTGCGCGACGTCACCCCCGACCCGGCCTCGGCGGCTGCGCTCGCGCTCCGTGCCGGGGTCGACCTGAGCCTGTGGGACGAGTCCTACACGCACCTCGACGGGGCACTGGACCGGGGCCTGATCAGCACCGGCGACCTGGACCGCGCGGTGGACCGGGTGCTCGCCCTGAAGCGCCGCGTCGGCCTGCTCGCGACACCGACAGCACCACCGGCGACACCTGCACCTGCACCAGCACCCGGCCCGGCCGAGAACGCCGAGCCACCGGAACGCGCGACCATCGCGCTCGCTGAACGCGCCGCTCACCGCGCCGTGGTCGCCCTGGGCGGAGCGCTGCCCGCGATCGCACCCGACGCCGTCGTCGCCGTGGTCGGCCCGAACGCCGACGACGTCGACGCCCTGCTCGGCGACTACTCACCTCCGCGGCCGCCCGTCGACCCCGGTGCGTCCACCGTCCGCTCCGCCCTGGAGGCCCGGCTCGGCCCCGCCCGGATCCGCACCGCCCGGGGCAGCGGGCTCCGACAGCCCCTGCCGGGCCCCGACGGGCTCCTCGCGGTCCGCACGGCGCTCCTCGGCGCCGACGTGGCGGTGGTGGTGCTCGGCGGCTCGAGTCGTCGCGCGTACGACGACGGCTTCGAGGACAACGGCGCCGTCAGCGGTCCGGCACCGGACACCACGAACGGCGAGGGGGTCGACCTGGCCTCGATCGCCGTGCCCGACGCGCAGCTCGACGTGCTCCGCGCCGCCCGCGAGAGCGGTCTGCCGGTCGTCGCGGTCGTCGTCGACGGTCGACCACGGGTCCTGAGTGAGGTGCTCGCCCTGGCCGACAGCGTGCTCGTCGTGCCGTTCCCGGGGCCCTCCGGCGGTCGAGCCGTCGCGGACGTGCTGTTCGGCGCCCCGGCCGAGGGGCGACTCCCCGCGACGTGGCCCGGCGCCGACGGCGTCCTGCCCGTGGCGCACGACGAACGCCTCGAGACGGCGCGCGGCTACGTCGACGTGACCAGCCGCTCGACCGTGACCGGTGCACCCGGGCCGGGTGGCGGGGTGGACGTCCGCCTGGCGGAGGGGAGCGACGCGGTGACTGCTGTGCGCCTCCTGGCCGGGGGCACGGTGACCGTCCCGGTGACGGTGCGCAACACGTCGGACGCACCCCGTCGGGTCTCGGTGCCCCTGTGGGGGCGGCGGCGTGAACCCGGTGTCCGTCCGCGGCGACGACGACTGCTCGCCCTGGTGACGGTCGACGTGCCCGCCGGTGGGACCGTCGACACCGCGTACGCGCTCGGACTCGATGCGCTCGGCACGTGGGACGCTGGTCTCCGGCTCGGTGCACGGCCGCTCGAACTCGACTGCTGGACGGACGACGTGCTCGATCCACCCGGGTCGACGCGGACCGTCCGCGTCACCGACGGACAGGAGTCAGTGCGATGGGTGTCGTGACGCAGACGCAGCTCGAGGAGATCACGCCGACGCTGGTGGCGGCCGCCGACCGGGTCCGAGCCGCGGTCGGCACCGAGGTCGGCGACCGCGTTGAGCGCGCGCTGGTCCGCACGCTGCGGGACACGATCTCGCTCGACGACGACGGCGCCTTCGTGATCACGGGGGACATCCCGGCGATGTGGCTCCGCGACTCGACGACGCAGATGACGCCGTACCTGCGGTTCGTGGCGGACGACCCGGCGCTCGCGGACCTGCTCTGGGCGGTCGTGCGGCGGCAGTTCCGGCTGATCGAGCACGACCCCTACGCCAACTCGTTCAACCGCGAGCCGAACGGCGCGCACTACGACCCCGACGACCTGAACGCCGACCCGCTGGTGTGGGAGCAGAAGTACGAGGTCGACAGCCTGGCCTACCCGGTGACCTTCGCGTACGCGCTGTGGCGGGCGACCGGGTCGACCGCGGTGCTGGACGAACGGGCGCACCGGGTGTTCCGCACGATCGTGGCGCAGTGGCGGACCGAACAGGACCACGACGCATCGGCCTACCGGTTCGTGCGCGACGGGGCGATCCCGACCGAGACCCTCGCGCGCGACGGCCGCGGCACCCCGGTCGCGGTGACGGGCATGACGTGGTGCGGGTTCCGCCCGTCGGACGACGCCTGCACGTACGGCTACAACGTGCCCGCGAACCTGTTCGCCGCCGAGGCGCTGCTCGCCGTCGCCGCGATCGCCCGGGACGTCTGGTCCGACACGGGCCTGGCGGACGACGCCGACGTGCTGCGCGCGAGCATCCTGGACGGCGTCCGGCAGCACGGCGTCGTGCCCGGGCCGGCGGGGGAGGACGTCTACGCCTACGAGGTCGACGGGCTCGGTGGTGTGCTGCGCATGGACGACGCGAACACCCCGTCGCTGCTGTCCCTGCCGTTGTCGGCGCCGTCGGTGCTCGACGACTCGGTGTGGGCGGCGACGCGGGACTTCGTGCTGTCACCGGCGAACCCGTTCTGGTTCAGCGGCACCGCGGCCGCCGGTGTCGGCAGCCCGCACACGTTGCCGCAGCGGGTGTGGCCGATCGCCCTGGCGGTCGAGGGCCTCGTGTCCGGGTCGCCGGCGCGCCGTCGGGAGCTGCTCGACGTGCTCGTGGCGACCGACGGCGGGACCGGCGACATGCACGAGTCGTTCGACGTCGAGGACCCGACACAGTTCTCGCGCCCGTGGTTCTCGTGGGCCGACGCGATGTTCTGCGAACTGGCACTGGCGGCGGCCGAGGACTGATCCTCGACCGCCGCCAGTGCGGGTCCTGCGGGTGGTCGGCTAGGCGCCGAGCGCGGCGTCCACGATCTCCTTGGCCTCGCGCTGCACCTGCTCCAAGTGCTCCTGCCCGACGAAGCTCTCGGCGTAGATCTTGTAGACGTCCTCGGTACCGGACGGTCGTGCGGCGAACCAGGCCTTGTCGGTGACGACCTTGACGCCGCCGACGGCCGCGTCGTTGCCGGGGGCCTTCGACAGCTTCGCGGTGATCGGGTCGCCCGCCAGGGTCTCGGCGGTGATGGCGTCGCCGTCGAGCTTCGACAGGCGTGCCTTCTGCTCCTTCGAGGCCGCGGCGTCGACGCGCTGGTAGACCGGGTCACCGAAGCGCTCGGTCAGCTCGACGTACAGCTGCGAGGGGGTCTTGCCGGTGACCGCGACGATCTCGGACGCCAGGAGCGCCAGGATGATGCCGTCCTTGTCGGTGGTCCACGCCGTGCCGTCGGTGCGCAGGAACGACGCACCCGCCGACTCTTCGCCACCGAACGCGACGGAGCCGTCGATCAGGCCGGGCACGAACCACTTGAAGCCGACCGGGACCTCCCACAGACGGCGCCCGAGCGATTCTGCGACGCGGTCGATGATGCTCGACGACACCAGGGTCTTGCCGATGGCGGCGTCGTCGCGCCAGGCCGGACGGTGTGCGTAGAGGTACTCGATCGCGACGGCGAGGTAGTGGTTCGGGTTCATCAGGCCGCCGTCGGGCGTGACGATGCCGTGCCGGTCGGAGTCGGCGTCGTTGCCCGTCAGGACGTCGAACTCGTCCTTGTGCGCCAGGACCGAGGCCATCGCCGAGGGGCTCGACGGGTCCATCCGGATCTTGCCGTCCCAGTCGAGCGTCATGAACGACCAGGTCGGGTCGACGTCCGGGTTCACGACGGTCAGGTCGAGCCCGTAGTGGTCGCGGATGAGGTTCCAGTACGGCAGCGATGCACCACCGAGCGGGTCGGCGCCGATCTTCACCCCGGCACGCTTGATCGCGGCGATGTCGATGATGTTCTCGAGGTCGGCGACGTAGGTGTGCAGGAAGTCGTAGCGGTCGGGGGTGGCGTGCTCGGTGCGCTGCACCTCGGCGTTGCCGCCCTCGATGATCGCGTTCGCCCGGTTGGCGATCCAGCTCGTGGCGTCGCTGTCGGCGGGGCCGCCGTGCGGGGGGTTGTACTTGAAGCCGCCGTCGCGGGGCGGGTTGTGGCTCGGCGTGATGACGATGCCGTCCGCCGTGTCGGGGTTGCCGGCGCGGTTGTAGCGGATGATCGCGTGGCTCAACGCCGGGGTCGGCACGTAGCCGTTGTCGCTGTCGGCCAGGACGTGCACGCCGTTCGCTGCCAGGACCTCGAGCGCGGTGCGCTCGGCGGGGCCGGACAGGGCGTGGGTGTCGCGCCCGATGAACAGCGGGCCGTCGGTGCCCTGCGACTGCCGGTACTCGACGATCGCCTGCGTGATCGCGGCGATGTGGGTGTCGTTGAAGGCGGAGTCGAGCGAGGAGCCGCGGTGGCCGGAGGTGCCGAACACGACCTGCTGCTCGGCGACGGAGACATCGGGCACACGGTCGTAGTAGGCGGCGACGAGCGCGTCGATGTCGACGAGGTCGTCTGCGGTCGCGGGGGTGCCGGCGCGGTCGTTCATGGGTCCATCCTGGCATCGCGCACCCGGACGCGTCCGGCCGGCGCACAGCCCGGGCCGCAGAGCGCGGCCTGAGCCGTGTCCGCCGACCGGGTCGACGGCACGGCTCAGGCGGTGCGGAACGAGCCGGTCGCCGTGCGGAACGAGCCCGTCGCGGTGCGGGTGGACGCGGTCCAGGTGCCGGGACGCGACCGCTGCACGTCGGTGAAGCGCCCGAGGCGTCCGGTGATCGGCGCACCCGTGTAGGTGCCGACCGAGTCGGTGGAGCGGGTGCCCGTGAAGGACCCGCGCTCGTCACGGCCGCGGAGTCCGGACACGAAGGTGCCGCCGAGCGGGAAGGTGCTGTTCGTCATGTGCTCGACCGTACGTGACTGTCTTGCATGATGCAAAACAAGTGCACGAACGTGCGTGATCAGGCCATGAGCTCGCAGAAGCTCCGGCCCGCGACCGTCCAGCTCTGCCGCGCCACGAGGCCGGCGTCCGCCGCGTGCCGGTGCAGCGCGTCGAGTCCGACCTCGGCCCAGGGGAACCCGGCGCTCTCGTGGCCGTCGGCGTCCACCACGCGGGCGGTGTACACCCGGTCGGCCAGCGGGTCGGGGTTCGTCTCGACGATCACCCGGCCACCGGCGCGGACGATCTCGGCGCAGCGCTCGAGCAGGGCGGCGGGGTCGCCACCGATGCCGATGTTGCCGTCGATGACCAGGGCGGTGTCCCAGTGCCCCTCGTCGGGGACCGCGTCGAACACCGACCCCTGGATCGCGGTGCCACCGGACCGCTGGGCGATCGCCACGGCCTCGGCGGAGACGTCCACGCCGAGTGCGGGGATGCCGCGGTTGCGCGCGGCGACGAGCATCCGCCCGGGGCCGCAGCCGATGTCGATCACGGGGCCGTCGGCGTCGTCGAGCAGCGAGCGGTCGACCCGGTCGGCCGCGGCGCTCCACCGGCCGACGTCCATCGTCGTGACGACGTCGGGGCGGTCCGGGTCGGTCAGCCGGAGCCGTCCGTCCGAGCGCAGTGCCCGGGCGTACGGCTCGCCGCCGCCGGCGCCGAAGGAGACGGGTGCGTGCATGGTCATCGGAGACTCCCCGCGGTCTCGGCACGGAGTGCCTGGGTGAAGCCGGAGTCCGGCGCGAGTTCGGCGACGCGTTCGGCGTCGGGCATCGTGTCGACGTCGAGCAGCTCGCCGAGGATCCCGACGTCGAGGCCGGCGTCGGTCAGACGTGCGAGCTGGACGGCGCCGGTGTCGTCCTGCGACATCGGGACGCCCCGGAGCAGGTCGCCGGTCGGGGCCTGCAGGTAGAGCGACCAGAAGCCGCCGTCCTCGGCGGGGCCGAACCACGCGTCGCGCTCGGGCTGGTCGAACACCGGGGCGAGTGCGTCGGTGGACACCTGCGGGGTGTCCATCCCGACGAGCAGCAACGGGCCGTCGATGGCGTCGAACAGGAACCCGAGGCGCTCGTCGAGCCCGCCGCCGGGCTGGTGGAGGACGTCGAAGCCCTCGGCCGACTCCGGGACGACGTCACCGTCGAAGAACAGCACGCGGCGCTCTGCGGGCAGGGCGCGGACGGTCGACAGGGTGTCGGCGAGGCTCGCGGACGCCACACGGGCGGCACCCTCGGGGGAGAGCGCCGGGGTCAGCCGGGTCTTCACCTTGCCGGGCAGGCACTCCTTCGCGACCACGGCCACGGTGATGCCGGCGGTCATGCGCGCGTCCCCTCGACCGAGGCGGTGACGGGTGCGGAGTCGGGCCGTGCCGCGGAACCGGTCGCGGCGGTGGAGCCGGCCACGTGGCGGACGGACGCCGGTGCGACGACCCGGACACGGGCCTCCCGGCGGTACGCACGCAGCAGGCGGGTCATGTCGCGGACCGCGTTGATCGTGCCGCGGAGCGTCCCGGTCACCTTGCTGTCGCCGATGCGCTGCGCGTAGCCGATGTCGGACTCGTCGACGCGCCAGCCCGCCGCGTGCGCGGCCAGCACCATCTCGAGCGGGTAGCCGCTGCGGCGGTCCTGCAGGTCCAGGGCGACGAGGTCCTCGCGGCGCATGACGCGCATCGGGCCGAGGTCGCGCAGGCGGTAGCCGGTCGCGCGGTGCATGAGGACGGCGAGGACGCGGTTCGCGAACCGTGCGTGCGGCGCCCAGGCGCCCTTGCTCGTCGGGACACGTCGTCCGAGCGCCAGGTCGACGCGGCCGCTCGCGACGCGGTCGACCAGCGGCGGCAGTTCGGCGGGGTCCATCGAGGCGTCCGCGTCGCAGAATGCGACGAAGTCAGCGGTGGCGGCCGCGACGCCCGCGGCGCAGGCGGAGCCGAAGCCCTTCACCGGTTCCGTGACGACGAGGGCGCCGTGGGCGCGGGCGACGTCGGCGGAACCGTCGGTCGAGCCGTTGTCCACCACGATCGCGCGGTAGCCCTCCGGCAGGCGTGCGATCACCTTCGGCAGGGCATCGGCCTCGTCGAGGCACGGGAGGATGACGTCGACACTCATGTCCGTCATTCGGTGCCGGTCGTCAGATCGACGGGTGTGTCCTGTCATGCACTCGACGTAACACGACGACGCGCGTCGGGGTACAGGAAATCTGTACCCGATGGTCAGTCAGCGCACTGTTTCGGGGCGGGGTCCCCAGAACGGGGGACAGGCGGACGGGAGGTCCGTGGCGGGCGTTCTGGTCCGGTCGCGTCCGCCGCGTGGTTGCGCTGGGCGCGGGGCGCGCGGGGCGCGCGGTGCGCTCGCTTGGTGAGCAGGAATGGTCGGGTCGCGTCCGGCGACCCGACCATTCCTGCTCACGAAGTGGGGCTACTGGACGGCGCTCCGGAGGGGAGCGGTCGCGAAGTCGCGCATGCCGGCCGCGAAGTCGACCTCGGCGCGCCAGCCGAGCTCGTCGGCGATGCGGTCCGAGCTCGCCGTGACGTGGCGGACGTCGCCCAGGCGGTACTCGCCCGTGACGACCGGCTGGGGGCCGTCGGGGCCCGCGATCGCCGCGGCCATGTCGCCGATCGTGTGCACGACGCCGGACCCGACGTTGTACGCGCGGAACGAGTCGGCGGGCAGGTCGGCGGTCGCGGCGATCGAGGCGGCGTTCGCTCCGGCGACGTCGTCGACGTGCACGAAGTCACGACGCTGGGCGCCGTCCTCGAAGACGCGGGGGGCCTCGCCGCGGGCCAGTGCCGAGCGGAACAGTGAGGCGACACCGGCGTAGGGGGTGTTCGCGGGCATGCCGGGTCCGTAGACGTTGTGGTAGCGGAGCGCGATCGCCCGCCCGCCCGTCGCGCGCGCCCAGCTCGAGGCCAGGTGCTCCTGCGCGACCTTCGTCTGCGCGTACACGTTGCGGGGGTCGAGCGCGGCGGACTCGTCGATCAGTCCGGGCAGCAGGGGGTGACCGTCCGCGCCGATCGGGTCGAAGCGACCGGCGTCGAGGTCCTCGCGGCGGCGGGCCGGCGGACGGACGGGCTCGCCGTCGGACGTCGTGTAGGCGCCCTCGCCGTAGACGACCATCGAGCTCGCGACGACGAGTCGGCCGATGTCGTGCCGGTCCATGCCGGCGAGGACGTACGCGGTGCCGGCGTCGTTCGACGAGACGTAGTCGGGGGCGTCCTGGAAGTCGACGCCGAGGCCGACCTTGGCGGCCTGGTGGCAGACGACGTCGACGCCGTCGAGCGCGGCGTCGAGCGAGACCCGGTCGCGGACGTCGCCGTGCACGAACTCGATGCCCTGCTGCTGGTGCGCGCGCACGACCTCGCCGGGATCGCCGTGGACGTCGTCGCGGAGGGAGTCGAGGACGCGGACCTCGTGGCCGTCGGCCAGCGCGCGGCGGACGATCGCGGAGCCGATGAAGCCGGCGCCGCCGGTGACGAGCAGGCGGGTCATGCGGTGGGTCCCGTGGTCGCGGCGGTGGGCTGGGTCTGCACGATGCTGGCGCTGGCGCTCGCCGGGACGAGTTCGCGCGGCGTGAAGTCGGCGGGGATCGCGCCGACGATCCCGCCGATGGCGCGGACGATCACCTCGTTGGCGCGGGCGAGACGCTCCATCACGAGGGCGTGTGTGACGGGTGCGCCGGCGTCGTCGGCTGCGTCGCCCGTGGCCGCTGTGCCCGCCGTGGCCGCTGCGTCCGCCGTGGCCGCGTGGGCGGCTGCGGCTGCGGCTTCGTCCTCGGTCGGGGCCAGGCCGGCGTCGGCGTCGGTGACGAACGACAGGTTGACCGTCGCGATGCCGAGCTCGGCGGCGAGCGGGACCTCGGGGGTCATCGTCATGTTGATGGTGTGGCCGCCGGCCTCGCGCAGCCAGACGGACTCGGCGCGCGTCGAGAAGCGGGGGCCCTGGATGACCACGCACGTGCCGGTCGGACGGAACGGCACATCGAGTGCTGCGATCGCGTCGACGGCCGCGCGGCGCAGCGTCGGGTCGAACGGGTCGGCGAACGACAGGTGCTGGACGTCCTCCTCGAAGAACGTGTCCGCGCGGCCGAAGGTGCGGTCGATGAGCTGGTCGGTCACGACGAAGGTGCCCGGGGCGTAGTCGGGGTGCAGACCACCGACGGCGCTCGAGGACACGATCGCCCGGACGCCCAGGGAGCGGAGCGCCCAGAGGTTCGCGCGGTGGTTGATGCGGTGCGGCGCGACGGAGTGCTCACGACCGTGCCGGGTGAGGAACGCGACCCGACGGCCGGACATCGTGCCGATGCTGATCGGGCTCGACGTCGGGCCGAACGGCGTCGGCACGTCCAGCTCCTCGGCGGTCCCCTCCTCGAACAGCTGGTAGAGGCCGGAGCCCCCGATGACACCGATCGTCACGGCTTCGTCGTTCTCCACAGGTCCTCCGAAAGGTCGTCGGCGCGGTCTGCGCGCTGGATACGCTACTGACGCCGGCCCCGGACGAACCGGGAGCGGCGACACCATCCCTGTTCGGAGGCACCTGTGCGAACGATCGGTCAGCACCGCGACGACCTGGCAGCGCTGCTCGCGCCGGTCCTGGCGGGCCTCGGGGGTGCGTCGTGGCGGATCGACGACCTGGCCGTCGACGGCCGTGCCGGTCACGGGCACCGCGTGCTCGCTGCACCCGTTGCCGCACCGGTCCCGTTGCCGCCCTTCGACAACAGTCAGATGGACGGCTTCGCGGTCCGGGTGGCCGATGCCGGGCAGGACGTCCGGGTCGTCGCGCCCATCCCCGCCGGGGTCGTCCCCGCACCGCTCTCCGCCGGCACAGCGGCACCGATCATGACCGGCGCGCGGATCCCTGACGGCGCCGATGCCGTCTTCCCGGTGGAGGCCACGTCGCCGGGGTCCTTCCCGGCTGCGCTCGAACTGGTGCACGTCACGGTGCCCGCTGACCTCGTGCCGGGCACCTTCGTGCGGGCGACCGGCAGCGACCTGGCCCTCGGTGCATCCATCGCTCCGACCGGAGCGCCGATCACCCCCGCCCTGCTCGGTGCGCTCGCAGCCGCCGGTGTGTCCACCGTGCAGGTTAGTCGACCACTGCGGGTGCTTGTGGTCTCGACGGGGTCCGAGCTGCAGGGCGCGGACACCGACGCGGCGACGATCGGCGACGCGAACGGCATCGCGCTGCAGGCGGCGCTCGCCGAGGTCGGTGCTTCGTCCCGCACGGTCCGGGTTCCCGACGACGTCGACGCGTTCGTCACCGCGCTCGACGACGCCGTGGGGGACTGGGCCGACCTCGTGCTCACCACCGGGGGCATCAGTGCCGGTGCGTACGAGGTCGTGCGGCAGGCACTCGAACCCCGCGGGCTCGCCGTCACCCCGGTCGCGATGCAGCCCGGCGGGCCGCAGGCGTTCGGCAGCGTGGAGCTCGCCGGTCGACCGGTGCCGGTGGTGTCGTTCCCCGGCAACCCGGTGTCGGCGCTCGTCTCGTTCGAGGTCTTCCTCCGTCCGCTGCTCGCGCCCCTCGTCGGGCTGCCGGCCGACCGCCCCGTGCTGCACCTGCCCGCTGCTTCGGCTGCGCAGTCACCGGGTGGCAAGCACCAGGTGCGGCGTGGACGGGTGGCCGACGGGGTCGTCCACTTCGTGGGCGGACCGAGTTCCCACCTGCTCGCGCACTACGCCGCCGCCACGCACCTCGTCCACGTCCCGGTGGGGGCCGACGCCGTCGAACCCGGTGACGTCCTGACCGTCTGGAGCCTCCGATGACCGCACCCGTCGACACGTCCGATCAATCAGGTCCGTCCGATCAGTCGGGTCCGTCCGAGCAGGCCGATCCGTCCGACGCGGCCGAGCTGTCGCACGTGCGCGCCGACGGCTCCGCGCACATGGTCGACGTGTCCGCGAAGGACGTGACCGACCGCTCGGCGACCGCCACCGCCACGCTCGTCACCCGGCCCGATGTCGTCGCTCGCATCCTCGACGGCTCCCTGCCGAAGGGCGAGGTCATCGGCACCGCCCGCATCGCCGCGATCATGGCCGTGAAGAAGACCTCCGACCTCATCCCGCTCTGCCACCCGCTCCCCATCGCCGGGGTGCAGGTCGACATCACCGGCGCCGACGACCGCGTGCTGATCGAGGTCTCGGTCCGCACGACCTCGCGCACCGGCGTCGAGATGGAAGCGCTGACCGGCGCGAGCGTCGCCGCGCTGACCGTGTACGACATGGTGAAGGCCGTCGACCGGGCGGCCTCGATCACGGACGTCCGAGTGCTCGAGAAGCACGGCGGTCGGTCCGGAGACTGGAGCAACCGATGACCTCGCAGCCGACCAGGGGCCGTGCCGCCGTCGTGGTGGTGTCCACGCAGGCCGCCGCCGATCCGGCACTCGACCGCACCGGGCCCGTCATCGCGGGGTGGCTGCGCGAGCGGGACTTCACCGTCGCCGAGCCCGTGATCGTCCCCGACGGCGGGGCGATCACCGAGACCGTGACCGCCGAACTGCTGGCCGGGGCCCGGATCGTCATCACGACCGGCGGCACCGGCGTCACCCCGACCGACCGGACGCCCGAGGCCGTCGCGCCCCTCATCGACCTGGAGCTGCCCGGTGTCCTCGAAGAGGTCCGTCGTCGCGGGCTCGCGGGGGCCGGTCCGACCGCACTGCTGAGCCGCGGCATCGCCGGCATCAGCACCGGCGGATCCCTGATCGTCACGCTGCCCGGGTCGCGCGGCGGGGTGGCGGACGGACTGGCCGTGCTCGACGGATTGGTCGAGCACGTGCTCGCGCAGGTGCACGGCGAGGGCCACGCGCCGCGGAGTGCGTCGTGAGCGCGTCGCCGGCCCCGTCCCCGGCACCGGACGCGCGTGTCGTGCTCGCTGACGTCGTCGACCGGGGGATCACCGTCGACGAGGTCTCCGCCGTCGTCGCCACCGACCAGGACGGCGCGGTCGTCACGTTCGCCGGCGTCGTCCGCGACCACGACGGCGGCAAGGGCGTCACCGCGCTCGACTACGAGCGACACCCCAGCGCCGGCGACGTCATCGCCGAGGTCGCCCGCACCATCGCCGACGCCCATCCCGACGTCCGGATCGCCGTGCTGCACCGCGTCGGGTCGCTCGGCATCGGGGACGTCGCGCTCGCCGCAGCGGTGGCGTCGTCGCACCGGGCGCAGGCGTTCGCAGCGTGCGGGGAGCTGGTCGACCTGGTGAAGGAGCGAGTGCCGATCTGGAAGCACCAGCGGTTCACCGACGGCACGGACGAGTGGGTCGCCGCCCTGTGACGGATGCTCAGGTCGAGCTGGTTCGCTCAGATCGGTGACCGAAGCACAGACGGCCGCCGATCGGCGGTGGGCCGACGCGGAGATCCGGGCGAAGGCGTACCTCGCGCAGTCGCGTGATCGTCGTGACCTGCCCATCCGCGGGTTCGTCCTGGCGGTGGCCCTCGTGATCGCGCTGCTGGTGCTCGTCGGCGTCGCGCTGCCCCCGGACTCCGATGCACGGCTGATGCTCTCGACCGTCGGACTCAGCATCGCGGTGCTCATCCTGGTGGTGGAGATCATCCGAGCCGTCCGGCTCCGGCGCCGTGCAGGACGCACCGTCGTCCGTGAGCAGGTCGTCGCGTCCTTGTTGCAGCGTGAGCAGCGTGCGGTCTCCCGTGCGGCGGTCGGCCAGGCGGACGCGCCGGCGGATCGACGGATCGTGGTCGACGCCGTCGCGACCGACCTGGCGAGCGGTGCCGCACTCCCGATGCAGGCCGGGTTGCTCGTCGTCTGGTCGTCGATCGGCGTCGCGGGGACGGCCTTCTGGCCGGTCTACCTGACCGGAAGTCTGTTCACGGGTGCCCAGTTCTTGTGGTCGGTGCGTCGCACCGTGCTCGCCCGGCGCTGTCTCGCAGCCCAGCACCGCACGGACGTCGACCCTGTACGGCCCCGCAGCTGACCGTGGCCGGATCGCAACACCGGCACGCGTTCGGGGCGTGGCGACAGCCCTCAGGTTCTCCATAGAATCGCGAACATGAGCGTCTTGCTGCCCGGGATCACCGTCATCCTGCTGGTCTTCGCCCTGATCGACATCCTGACGAAGAACGACGACCAGATCCGCGGACTGCCGAAGATCGCGTGGGTGATCCTCGTGATCCTGGTCCCCGTCGTCGGCAGCATCGTCTGGTTCGCCATCGGCCACGACTGGGCCCCGGGTGAGCGAAACCACGGCCGCTACATCGAGCCCGCCCGTCACGAGGACCGGTACGCCACCCTCGGCGATGCCCGCAACGCCCACGGCGCCAAGCGCATCAGCGGCACGGAGCAGGAGCTCGCCGAGCTCGAGCGCGAGATCGAGTACTGGGAGGCGCAGGCTCGCCTGAAGCGCGCGAAGGAAGCCGCCGGCGAGGGCGACGCCGCTCCGGCGAACTGACGTACCCGACCGCCGGAGCCGCGCCGGCCCCCGCGAGCTGACCCGGGCCTCCAGGTCGACGCGCCGGCGCACCGACGCGACGGGCGCACCGTGCGCGGTCGGTCGGCCGGTGCGAGGTTGTGCGCTCCGTGCGCCGCTACAACCTCGCACCGAGCGGTCAACCTCGCACCACCTGCCGAAGCCCGCACCGTGCGACCGCGCTGACCCGCGCTTCCAGGCCGACGCACCGATGCGCCGTCGCACCGTCGCACCGTGCGCGGTCGGTCGGCTGGTGCGAGGTTGCCCACTCCGTGCGCCGCTACAACCTCGCACCGAGCGGTCAACCTCGCACCACTCGAACAAGCCCGCACCGTGCGCCCGCCCCGGCCCCGGCCGACCCCACCCACACCCCCCCCCGCACCGACCACCCCGCCACGCCGCCTACCCTTGACGCGTGGCTCATCTCCTCGGCGCCGAGAACCTGCATCTCGAGTTCCCCACCAAGGTCGTCTTCGACAACGTCACCCTCGGCATCGACGAGGGGGACCGGATCGGCGTGGTCGGACGCAACGGCGACGGCAAGTCGACCCTCCTCGCGCTGCTGTCCCAGCGCCTCGAACCCGACGACGGCCGTGTCACGCACCGCCGCGGGTTGACCGTCGGCTACCTGGACCAGCGCGACATCCTGCCCGAGGGCGCGACCGTCGGCAGCACCGTCGTCGGCGACCTCGAAGAGCACGAGTGGGCCGGCGACCCGAAGATCCGCGACGTCATCGGCGGCCTGGTGTCGGACATCCCGTGGGACGTCAGCGTCGACGAGCTGTCCGGTGGCCAGCGCCGCCGCGTGGCACTCGCGCGGCTGCTCGTCGGCGACTGGGACGTCCTGTTCCTCGACGAGCCCACGAACCACCTCGACGTCGAGGGCATCCAGTGGCTCGCCGAGCACATCAACCGTCGCTGGTCGTCGAACCAGGGCGGGATGGTGGTCGTGACGCACGACCGGTGGTTCCTCGACGCGGTGTCGACCGACACGTGGGAGGTCCACGATGGCGTCGTCGACCCGTTCGAGGGCGGCTACGCGGCGTACATCCTGCAGCGCGTCGAGCGCGACCGGCAGGCAGCCGCCAGCGAGCAGCGCCGCCAGAACCTGGCCCGCAAGGAGCTCGCGTGGCTGCGCCGCGGCGCACCGGCTCGGACGAGCAAGCCGAAGTTCCGCATCGACGCCGCGAACGCCCTGATCGACGACGTCCCGCCGATCCGCGACACGGTCGCGCTGGCGAAGACGGCGACCGCCCGCCTCGGCAAGGACGTCGTCGACCTGCTCGACGTCAGCGTCTCGTTCGACGGCACCCAGATCCTCGACCGCATCGAGTGGCGCATCGCACCGGGGGAGCGGACCGGCATCCTCGGCCCGAACGGTGCCGGCAAGTCGACGCTGCTCAACCTCGTCTCCGGTACGCTCGCGCCGACGAGCGGCCGCGTGAAGACGGGCAAGACGGTGCAGGTCGCGATCCTCGACCAGCAGCTCGCCGACCTGGCCCAGTTCGCGAACGATCGCGTGCGCGAGGTGGTCGCCCGCAAGAAGACGAGCTACGTCGCGGACGGCAAGGAGATGACGCCGGCGCAGCTGCTCGAACGTCTCGGCTTCACGGCGGAGCAGCTCTCCACGCCGGTCAAGGACCTGTCCGGTGGCCAGAAGCGCCGCCTGCAGCTCATGCTCATCCTGCTCGACGAGCCGAACGTGCTGATCCTCGACGAGCCCACCAACGACCTCGACACCGACATGCTCGCCGCCATGGAGGACCTGCTCGACACCTGGCCGGGCACCCTGCTGGTCGTCTCCCACGACCGGTACCTGCTCGAGCGCGTCACCGACCAGCAGTACGCCGTGCTCGGCGGGCACCTGCGGCACCTGCCCGGCGGCGTCGACGAGTACATGCGGCTGCGTGCGGCCGGCACCGGTGGCGGGACCGCTTCTGCGGCTGCCGCCGCGTCTGCCGGGAGGCCCGACACCGCAGGCGGGACCGGCTCGGCCGGTGCCGTGGCCGGATCCAGTGCGTCGGCCGGTTCCGGCGCGTCGGCTGCGGCGGCCTCGGGCCTGTCGGGCGCGGAGCGTCGGACGGCCGAGAAGGAGATGTCGGCGCTGGACCGCAAGATCGCGAAGGTCGGCGCGGACCGGAAGAAGCTGCTCGACGACTTCGCCACCCACGACCAGTCGGACTACGCCGGGCTCGGGGAGCTGCAGGCGAAGCTCGCCGCGCACGAGGCCGAGATCGAGCAGCTCGAGGAGCGCTGGCTCGAGGTCGCGGAGCTGCTCGGGGTCTGAGCGGGTCTACTCCGCTGGCTTCGCATCCTCGGGGGCCCCGCCGCCGGGGTTCGCGACGACCTCCCACAGGTGGCCGTCCGGGTCCTGGAAGAAGCCGGACCACATGCCCCACGGCCGCGTGTACGGCGCCGCGAGCATCGTCGCGCCGGCGATCCGGGCCCGGTCGAGGAACGCTTCGGCGTCGGCCTGACTGTCGACGAAGTGCCCGATCGTGCTGCTCGGTGCCGTCGCGAGTGCCAGCCCGGAGTCCTTCGCCATGTCGTCCCGCCCGTAGACGCTGACGATCAGACCGTCGTCCAGGGTGAACATCGCCGTGGTGCCACCCGCCTCGGTCTCGGTCGGCGGGTACTCGGTGCCGATGACGCCGCTGCCCTCGATCCCGAGCAGGGCGCGGTAGAAGTCCGCCGATCGTGCGACGTCGGCGACGGCCAGGGTGATCGCGTGCATGGCCCGGAGGCTAGTCCCCGAGACCCAGGATGAGTCGGCGGAGCAGCCCGGCCAATTGGCCCTGCTCGTCGGCGGAGACCCCGGACAGGATGTCGCGTTCGGCGGCCAGCAGGTCCGCGATCGCCGCGTCCACCGCCACTCGGCCCTTGCCCGTCAGCGACACGAGGATGCCGCGGCCGTCCCTCGGGTCGGTCCGTCGCCCCACGAAGCCCCGCGCCGTGAGCCGGTCAACACGGTTCGTCATCGTGCCGCTCGACACCAGGGTTTGCTGCAGCAGGGTCTTCGGGCTCAGCTCGTACGGCTCACCCGCCCGCCGCAGGGCCGAGAGGACGTCGAACTCCCACGGCTCCATGTCACCCGCGTCGAACGCTGCTCGCCGCGCGCGGTCCAGGTGCCGCGCGAGCCGGTCGACGCGGGACAGGACCTCGAGCGGGCCGAAGTCGAGGTCGGCACGCTCACGACCCCACGCCGCGACGATCCGGTCGACCTCGTCCTGGTGCGGCATCCCTCCATCTTGGCCGAACCCGGGGCGGACGGCCAGCCTCGTCGGTCATGGGAGGATGGACGTGCACCCACGGGTGCGTTCCGCCTTGGTGTAATGGCAGCACGACGGCCTTTGGTGCCGTTAGGTCCGGGTTCGAATCCTGGAGGCGGAGCCGAGGCTTGATCCGGGTTCGCCGCGTCGGCGTTCTGGGAACGGGTCTCACCGACGCACGTCGCGTGGTGATCGCTGCCGAGGCTCCGGAGCGCTGACGCGCGGACGGGAGGCCCGGTGCCAGCTGGCACCGGGCCTCCCGTCCATCCGCGGCCCGTCTTCGCGCCACGCGCGGTCAGGCGGCTCCGTGGCTCGCTCGGGAGCGGCGGGAGAGGGAGTCGATGATCACCGCGAGGAGCAGGACGGCCCCGGTGACGATGTAGCGGGTGTAGTCCTCGAAGTTCAGCAGGTTCAGGCCGTTCGCGATCGACTGGATCACGATGACGCCGAGCAGTGCGGACCAGATGTTGCCGCGTCCACCGAAGAGGCTGGTCCCGCCGATGACCGCCGCTGCGATCGCGTTGAGGTTGACGTCGCCGCCACCCGAACTCAGCGTCGCGGCCGAGAGGTGTGCCGATGCGAGGAGCCCGCCGATGACGGCGAACACCGAGCAGAGCATGAACACCGAGATGTACACGAGGCGCACCTTGATGCCGGACCGGCGGGCGGCTTCGACGTTGCCGCCGACTGCGTAGATCGACCGGCCCCACTTCGTCCGCTTCACCAGGTAGTTCATCACGACGACCAGCAGGACGAAGAACACGAAGGACGTCCCGGTGCCGCGGTCGGTCGAGAGGTACCAACCGATCGCGCTGAGTCCGATGAGCAGCAGCGCCGCCTTGAGGACGACGAGCGACTTCGAGCCCGTCGACAGCCCTGCCCGGGCTCGTCGGGCATCTCGCCGGAGGTCCGCGAACAGGGTGCCGCCAGCCGCCAGCGCCGCGAGCACGTAGACGAGCCAGGGTGGCAGGTAGGAGAACAGCGCGAACTGCACGATGAAGGACTCCGTCGGCAGGTTGATCGAGCCGTTCTGGCCGAGGACGAGCAGCTGCACACCGAGGAACGCGAGGAGCCCAGCGAGTGTGATGACGAAGCTGGGGACACCGAACCGCGTGTACAGGAGGCCGTACAGCAGGCCGATGAGGGCTCCGACGCCGAGTGCGACTGCGATCACCGCGATGAGCGGCCAGTGCAGCTGTGTGAGCCCGACGCCGAGGATCGCTGCGGCGAGACCACTGACGGAACCGACCGAGAGGTCGATCTCGCCGAGCAGGAGCACCAGGACGATCCCGATGGAGATCGTGCCGGCCGCGGCGCACTGGACGGCCAGGTCGACGAGGTTCGTCGCGTAGAGGAAGCTCCCGCCGGGCGTCAGGAGACCGAAGGCGACCCAGATGACGACGAGCCCCACCACGACCGGGAGACTTCCCAGGTCGCCTGCGCGGACCCGGCGACTGAAGCTGGTGATCGCGCCGCGAACGCCTTCTTCGCGCAACAGCCGTTCGTCCTGCAGGTCTGCTGCGGCGCGGGAGGTCGGTGTGCTCATGGTGACGGGGTCCGGAGAGGTGCCTCGTGGCCGCTTGCTCTGGCGGGTGCTGCTCATCGGTCTGTCTCTCGTTCGGATTGCGCGGCGGCGCGACGGGTGACGGCGTTGTCGGTGGCGCCGGTGATCGCGGCGATGATGTCCTCGTAACTGACGTCGGCAACGGTGAAGTCACCGTTGTTGCGGCCGAGGCGGAGCACTGCGACGCGGTCGGCGACGGCTCGGACGTCGGCGAGGTTGTGGCTGATCAGCACGACGCCGTGGCCGCGGTCGCGGAGGCGTTCGACGAGGTTCAGGACCTCGGCGGTCTGCGCGACGCCGAGCGCGGCCGTCGGCTCGTCGAGGATGACGATCTTCGGGTCGCCGATCAACGACCGGGCGATCGCGACGGTCTGCCGCTGACCGCCGGAGAGCGACGCGATGGGAATGCGGACGGACGGGATCCGAGCCGAGAGCTGTCGGAGCAGCTCCCAGGACTTCCGCTCCATCTCCTCTTCGTCGAGGACGAAGTGCGAGACCTCGCGCCCGAGGAACAGGTTCGACACGACGTCGAGGTTGTCGGCGAGTGCGAGGTCCTGGAAGACCGTCGCGATCCCGAGCGCCTGCGCAGCCGCCGGCGAACCGATGTGGACGGGCTCGCCCTCGAAGGTGATGGTTCCTTCGTCCGGGGTGTAGACGCCGGCGAGGATCTTGACGAAGGTGCTCTTCCCCGCGCCGTTGTCGCCGACGAGGGCGACGACTTCGCCCGCGTGGACGTCGAAGTCGATCCCGGAGAGCGCCTGGACGGCACCGAACCGCTTGCTGATGCCCTGGAGGGACATCACCAGGTCCTTCTGGACGGGGACGGGTGTGGGTTCCGCGATGGTCACGGGGGACTCCTTGGCTTCAGGGGAGGGAGACGGAAGTGCGTCCCCCTCCCTGCGGGTCACTTGATGCCGTACTTCGTGCATGCGTCGGCGAGCTGCGTGGTGCAGATGTCCTTCGCGGTGAAGAGTCCGTCCTTCACGACCGTGTCCTTGATGTTGTCCGCGGTGACGGCCACCGGCGTGAGGATCACCGACGGCACGGTCTTGCCGCTGGCGGTCTTCACGGTGCTCGTGGTGGAGGCCTTCTTGCCCGCCGCGAGTTCCAGTGCCAGGTCAGCCGCTCCCTCTGCCTCCGGCTTGAACGCCTTGTAGACGGTCATGTACTGCTTGCCGGCGAGGATCCGCTGCAGTCCTGCGAGCGTCGCATCCTGGCCGGTGATGGGCGGGAGATCCGTCGCGCCCGCCGCCTGCATCGCGGAGATCACGCCGCCCGCGGTGTCGTCGTTCGCCGCGTAGATCCCCTTGATGTTGTCGACGCCGACCTTGGAGATCTGGCCCGCCGCCCAGCTCTGCGCCTTGGCAGGGTCCCAACCGGGGGTGTCGTACTCGCCGAGGACGTCGTAGCTGGTGGTGGAGAGCACCGATTGCGCGCCGGCCTTGAACTGGGAGGCGTTGTTGTCAGTCGGCGAGCCGTTGACCTCGAGGACGCCCGCATCGTCTGCGATGCCGAGGTCCTTCATCCGGTCGACGAGCGCGGTCGCCTGCAGTTCGCCGACCTTGTTGTTGTCGAAGGAGATGTAGGCGCTGACATCGCCCGAGTTGATCAGCCGGTCGTACGAGATGACCGGGACGTTCTTCGACTTCGCCAAGCTGACGATCGAGGCGGCTGCCTCGCCGTCGAACGCATCGAGGACGAGCACCTTGACGCCCTGCGTGAGCATCGCCTGGGCCTGCTGTTGCTGCTTCGACGCGTCGCCGCCGGCATTCTGGTAGAGCACCGAGCAGTCCGGGCACTTCTCCTTGATGCGGTCGGTGAAGAGCGGACGGTCGGCACTGGCGAACCGTGCCGTGACCGAGTCGGGCAGCAGCAGCCCGATCTTCGCGTTCGTCGCGGATCCGCCGCCTCCCGACGACGATGCCTGGGATCCGTTCGAGCACGCGGTGAGCGACCCCGCGAGGAGCGTGATTGACGCGGCAGCGATCGCTGCTCGTGTGACGACTTTCTTCATTGAAGGCCTCCATCTGCCACCTCCATTGGTGGCCTGGATCCGCTGGTTACTACCCAACGAACAACTTGTCCGCCGAACGATACGACACGCGCTCACCCCTCCACAAGCACCAAATCGAGAACTGGCCGGGCTGCGACGAAAACCGCCGCCTGCTACCGTGTGAACAGTCCGTCCGCGAAGTGATAACTGCGGGAGTCGATGACGAAGGAGTCAACATGTCTGGACAGGGTCAACCGCGCGAGGCGCTCGAACTACCTCCCTTGACAACGGGACCGCACCGGAAACGGATCGGCCTCATCTCGGTCGTCGCCTGCCTCGGGGGGCTCCTGTTCGGCTACGACACCGGCGTCAGCAACGGTGCCGAGATCTCGATCCAGTCGCAGCTCGGGCTCGACGACATCGGGCTCGGCGTCGTGATCTCGTCCCTCGTCTTCGCCGCGGCCGTTGGCGGGCTGATCGGGGGCCCGGTGTCCGACCGCATCGGCCGGCGCTCCACGATCCTCGCGATGGCGGTCTTCTTCTTCTGCGGCACGCTGCTCGCCGTGTTCTCGCCGAACTTCGAGGTGCTGCTTGCCGGGCGCATCGCCGTCGGCCTGGCGGTGGGAGCCGCGTCGATCGTCGTCCCCGTGTACCTGGCTGAACTCGCGCCGCTCGAGATCCGCGGCATGATCACCGGCCGCAACGAGCTCGCGATCGTCAGCGGGCAGCTCGCGGCGTTCGTCATCAACGCGATCATCGGGATCATCCTCGGCGACGAGGGTGGCGTGTGGCGCGTCATGTTCTTCATCTGCGCGATCCCGGCCGCCGCACTGTTCATCGGCATGCTCCGGATGCCGGAGTCCCCGCGCTGGCTCGTCGAGCACGGTCACGACGAGCGTGCGCTCGCGATCCTCAAGACCGTCCGCAACGAGGGCCGCGCCGAGGTCGAACTCGAGGAGATCCGTCGCGTGACGGCCGAGGAGCCGAGCGAGACCCGCCTGAACGGTCTGAAGGCCCTGCTCTCCAGTCGTTGGCTCATCCGCATCGTCCTGATCGGGTGCGGCGTCGCCATCGCCCAGCAGGTCACCGGGATCAACTCGATCATGTACTACGGCCAGCGCATCCTGATCGAGTCCGGGTTCGGGGCGAACGCCGCTCTGATCGCGAACATCGCCCCGGGCATCCTCGCCGTCGTCGGCGGGCTCATCGCCCTCCGGAACATGGACCGCGTCGACCGCCGGAAGACGTTCATCCTCGGGCTCTCCCTGACGACCACCTGCCACATCCTGATCGGCGTCTCGTCCCTGGTCATCCCGGACGGCAACCCGATCCGCCCCTACGTGCTCCTGTTCTTGATCTGCGCCTTCGTGCTGTCGATGCAGTCATGCCTCAACATCGCGGTCTGGGTGTGGTTGGCCGAGATCTTCCCGCTCAACATGCGCGGCCTCGGGACCGGGATCGCGGCGTTCGCCGGCTGGCTGATGAACGGTGTCCTGGCGCTCTACGTGCCGTCGCTCATCGAAGGCGTCGGCATCACCGGAACGTTCTTCCTGTTCGCCGTGATCGGTGCGATCGCGTTGGCCTTCATCGTGACGCAGGTGCCGGAGACCCGAGGTTGGTCGCTCGAGCGGCTCGAGGAGGAGGTCACGACCGGCGCGATCTACATCGACACGATCAAGGGCAAGGCGAAGCGGGCAGTTCGCGACGAGCGGTGACCGTGCTGCAAGATGTGGAGCATGGCTGACGACGGGTCCACCACGGCGGCGCGGCGCGCGACCATGCGGGACGTCGCCGACCGTGCCGGGGTGTCGAAGTCGCTCGTCTCGCTCGCGTTCAGCTCGCCCGCTTCGGTCAGTCCGGAGCGGCGCGCACGGATCCTCGACGCCGCCGACGCGCTGGGGTTCCGGCCGAACCGCGTGGCGCGCTCGCTCAACGGTGCCCGGGATGACTTCGTCGGCATCCTGGTCGCAGACTCGCGGAACCCCGTGCTCGCCGAGGTCGTCGACGCGGCGCGGGTCTCCCTGGCGGCGGGCGGTCGCCTCGGGCTGATGACCAGTGCGGTGCTGCCGAACGGTTCCTCACGCCCGCGCCTCGACCTCGATGCGGTCGCCATGCTCGGGGACCTGCAGCCGTCGGGGCTCATCGTCGTCGGGTCGGTGCCCACCATGGACCGGGTGGTGCAGGTGATGGGTGCCGCACGCATCGTGATCGCCAGTGCCCGACCCGGTCGACTCGCGGGAGCGGCCACGGTCCGGGGGGACGACGAGGTCGGGATCCGGCTCGTCGTCGACCACCTGGTCGACATCGGGCACCGGCGCATCGGGCACGTGGGCGGAGCCGGGGGTCGCGTCGCCACCGGACGGGCGGAGGCCTTCCGTGCCGCGGTCCATGAACACGGGCTCGACGGGGCGCTGGACGGGGGGCTGGTTGCCGAGAGCGACTTCTCCGAGGCCGCCGGCTACCGAGCGGCCCTCGAGCTGCTCGACCGGGACGAACCGCCGACGGCGATCACGGCCGTGAACGACCTGGCCGCGATCGGCGTGACAGCGGCCGTCCGGCAGCGCGGACTCTCCGGCTCGGTCGCGGTCACCGGGTACGACAACACGTACCTGGCGGCGCTCGGGGCAGTGGACCTGACGTCCGTCGACCCGGACAACGCTGCGATCGGGCGGCGTGCCGCGGAACTCCTGCTCTCGGAGGAGAACCCCGGCGAGGTGCTCATCGCGCCGACGCTCCGCGTCAGGTCGTCATCGGTGCCGCGCGACTGACAGTGCGCGACCGGCGCGTGATGCGCCGAGGTTGACACCGGCGAAACCGCGGTCGTACATTGAACCGGTCCAGATTTTGGACCGGTTCAAAATCCTCGCCAGGAAGCAAAGGAGCACCCGTGGCAGAGAACAGCGCACCCCGCTCGGTCGGAGTCGGGCTCATCAGTGTCGGCTGGATGGGGCGCCTCCACTCGCGCTCCTACGCCCTCCTCCCACTCGTCTACCCGGAGCTCGGGATCCGTCCCCGCCTCGTCGTCGCCGCCGACGTGGCACCGGCCGGTCGCGACTACGCGAAGGACGTCCTCGGCTACGAGAAGGTCGTCTCCGACTACCGCGAGGTCCTGAACGACCCCGAGGTCGACGTCGTGTCGATCTGCGCTCCGAACTCGCTGCACGCCGAGATCGGCATCGCCGCGGCCGAGGCCGGCAAGCCGTTCTGGATCGAGAAGCCCGTCGGCCGCGGGGCCTCCGAGACCGAAGCCGTCGCCGCAGCCGCCGACGCCGCCGGTGTCGCCACCACGATCGGCTTCAACTACCGGCACGTCCCGGCCGTGCAGCACGCACGCCAGCTCGTCCTCGACGGTGCCCTCGGCCGGATCACGAACGTCCGTGGCCGGTTCTTCGGCGGCTTCTCCTCGAACCCGGCGGACCCGCTGACGTGGCGCTTCGTCCGGGCGACCTCGGGCAGCGGGGTCCTCGGTGACCTGATGGGGCACCTCGTCGACCTCATGCACTACGTCCTCGGCCCGATCGGCTCGATCTCGGCTGCGACCGGCACCTACCTGACCGAGCGCCCCGGGCTGCCCGGCACGCCCGACGCCGGCAAGCTGCTGCCCGTCGAGAACGAGGACTACGCCACGATGCTCGTCCGATTCGGCGACTCCGCCGTGGGCGCGGGCGCGATCGGCAACCTCGAGGCCTCCCGCATCGCCGTCGGTCCGCGTTCTGAGTACGCGTTCGAGATCTTCGGCACCGAGGGGTCGGTCCGCTGGGACTTCGAGCGGCTCAACGAGCTCGAGGTGGCCCTCGCCCGCACCGGGCAGCACGTCGGCTACACCCGCGCGTTCGCCGACGGGTACTTCCCCGACTACTCCCGGTTCCAGCCGAGCTCCGGCACGAGCATGGGCTACGACGACCTCAAGGTGATCGAGGCGGCGAAGTTCCTCACCGCGGCCACCGGCGGCGAGGCCACCGGATCGAACATCCACGACGCCGTCGCCTCGGCCCGCGTGCTGAGCGCCGCCGAGGAATCGGCGGAGTCGGGTCTGTGGGTCGACCTGCCCGTCGAACCGGGCACCACCGCCAACACCAGCGCCGTCGCAGCCGAGATCGACGGGGTGCGCGCATGAGCCTCCGCATCGCGACCGCACCGATCTCCTGGGGTGTCAGCGAGGTCGACGGCTGGGGCCACCAGCTGCCGCCGGAGCGCGTCCTCGCCGAGATGACGTCCCTCGGCTTCGAGGCCACCGAGCTCGGCGCCCAGGGGTTCCTGCCCCCGGCGCCCGAGGACAAGGCGGCCCGGCTCGCCGAGTTCGGCATGACGGCGATCGGCAGCTTCGTGCCGGTCATCGCACACCAGCCCGGCACCGACCCGCTGCCCCGGATCGAACAGGAACTCGCCGACTACGCGGCCTCCGGAGCGACCGTGCTCGTGGTCTGCGCGGACAGCGAGCAGACCGGCTACGACGCCCAGCGCGAGCCGCTCACCGACGAGCAGTGGGCGACGCTGTTCACCAACCTCGACCGGATCACCGAGGCTGCGGCCGCGGTCGGCGTCACGGCGACCCTGCACCCGCACGTCGGGACCGTCGTCGAGACGAAGGACGACGTCGACGCCGTGCTCGCCGGCTCGACGATCCCGTTCTGCTTCGACACCGGGCACCTGTTCCTCGGTGGCACGGACCCCGTCCGCTTCGCCGCCGAGCACAGCGACCGCATCGCGTACATGCACCTCAAGGACGTGTCCCTCGAGGGTGCGCAGTGCGTGGCGGACGGCGAGATCAGCTACTTCGACGCGATCAAGGCCGACCTGCTCTACCGGCCGGTCGGACAGGGCGACGTGGACATCCGCGCGATCCTGACGAGCATGGTCGAGGCCGGCTTCGACGGCTGGATCGTCCTCGAGCAGGACAAGGTCGTGCTCGACGAGCCCGCTCCCGGCACCGGCCCGATCGAGGACGCCCGTGCGAGCGTCGATTTCGTCCGTGCCCTCGTCGCCGAGCTCGAGGCCGCCGAGGTCACCCGGTGAGGGTCGGCGTCGCCGGCCTCGGCCGCATCGGAGCGATGCACGCTCGGAACCTCGCCAGGACCCCGGGCGTCGACGAGGTCGTGCTGATCGGCCGCGACGCCGGCCGGACCGAGGGCGTGCGCACCCGGCTCGACGAGCAACGCGGGGCCGAGACCGGCTGGGCGTCGGTGTCGACCACCGTCGATCCGCTCACGGACGTCCTGCCCTCGCTCGACGGTGTCCTCGTCGCGTCGGCGACGGACACCCACGCCGACCTGGCCCGCGTCGTCGCGGACTCGCACACCCCGCTCCTGATCGAGAAGCCCCTCGCGCTCGGCGTGGACGAGCTCACCGAGCTCTCCCGCGACCTCGACGCGACGGGGACCCCGATCATGGTCGCGTTCCACCGCCGCTACGACCCGGGGTACCAGCGGTTGCGGCAGCACGTCCTCGACGGTGACGTCGGCACGCTGCGACTCGTGCAGGCGACGGAGAACGACCACCACGCCCTGCCGGTGGACTACATCCCGCAATCGCACGGCATGTGGCTCGACCTGCTCGTCCACGACTTCGACATCATCCCGTGGGTCGTCGGCGACCCCGTCGTCGAGATCTCGATGATCGGGTCCGTCCTGGACGAGCCCGTGTACGGCGACCACCAGGACACCGACACGGCGATGGTGACCCTGCGGTTCGCGTCGGGTGCCGTCGGCAGCATCGGAGCGCTCCGCCGGAGCGGCGCCGGCCAGGACGTCCGGCTCGAGGTCACCGGCACGAACGGCGCGTTCGGCGCGGGCTACGGACCGCGCACGCCGATCACGTCGACCGAGCCCGGCGGCGTCGCCCCGGCGAACCCGTACGACACCTTCGGCGACCGGTTCGTCCCGGCGTTCGAAGAGGAGATCGCGCACTTCGTGCGGATGATCCGTGGCGAGTCGGAGAGTCTCACCCCGCCCGCGGCCGGGCTCGTCGCCACGGCGCTCGCCGAAGCGGCTGCTGAGTCGTTCCACACCGGTCGTCCCGTGCGACCACGCAGTACCGCGTCGACCACGCGGACCACCACCACCGCGTAGACCACGCGGACCACCACCACCGCGTAGACCACGCGGACCACCACCACCTGGAGATTGCAATGACGCAACAGATCCGGATCGGCCTCTTCGGCACCGGGCGCATCGGACAGGTCCACGCCATGAGCGTGGCCGCCATCGAGGACGCGGAGCTCGCGTGGGTCTGCGACCCCTTCGTCGAGGGCGCCGAGCGAACGGCCGCCGAGTACGGCGGCAAGGTCAGCACCGACCCGGCCGAGGTCTTCGCCTCGGGGGAGGTCGACGCGGTCATCATCGCGGCACCGACCGCCACCCACGTCGACCTCATCGACGCCGCGATCGACGCGGGCGTCCCGGTGCTCTGCGAGAAGCCCATCGACCTCGACCTCGAGCGGGTCGACCGGCTCCGCGCGAAGGCCGCGGCGGCCACCGTCCCGATCGTGCTCGGCTTCAACCGGCGGTTCGACCGACACTTCGCCGAACTGCACCGCCGGGTGAGCGCGGGGGAGATCGGCACGCTGGAGCAGGTCCTCATCACGAGCCGCGACCCCGCTGAGCCACCGGCCGGGTACCTGGCGTCGTCCGGCGGGATCTTCCGCGACATGACGATCCACGACCTCGACATGGCGCGCTTCTTCGTGCCGGACATCGTCGAGGTGACCGCCCGCGGCGCGAACACGTTCAGTGCGACGGCCCGCGAGCTCGGCGACTTCGACTCCGCGGTCGTCACGCTCCGCGGTGCGGGCGACGAGCTCGTGGTGATCACGAACTCGCGGCACGCGGCGTACGGGTATGACCAGCGCTTCGAGGTGTTCGGGTCCGAGGGGCTCCTGCAGGTCGGCAACCAGACCGACACCCTCGTCCGGCACTGGGGTGCCGGTGCCGTCGAGGCACTGGAGCCGTACCAGAACTTCTTCCTGCAGCGGTACGCCGAGGCGTACCGGCTCGAGGTCGTCGAGTTCCTGAAGGCGGTTCGGGGTGAACCCTCCCGCAGCCCCGGGTTCGAGGACGGCCGCGCCGCGCTCGTCCTCGCCGACGCCGCCGACCGATCGGCCCGCACGGGCGGATCGGTCACGGTCGACCTGTCGCGATGACCGGGATCAGCCACGACCTCGTCGCCACCTGCTGGACGACGTCGGGGACCGCGGTGCCGGACGGCCCGTCGGAGCGCAGCTCGTTCTCGGCACGGGACCGGGTCAGTGCCACGGCGGACGCCGGGTTCACCGGGCTCGGGTTCGTCGTCGACGACCTCGAGGTCGTCCGGGACACGATCGGGTTCGACGCGCTCCGGGCCCACGCCGACCGCCTCGGCATCGGTCACCTCGAGGTCGAACTCGTCAAGGACTGGTGGCGCGACCCGTCGGACGCGCCGTGGCGTGCCCGATGGGACCTGCTCCGCGACGCCGCGCAGGCCTTCGACAGCCCGATGGTGAAGATCGCGCCGCCACCGGCGCCGACGGTCGCCTCGGTCGAGCCCTACGTCGGACCGTTCCGCCGGCTGGCCGACGAGGCCGCGGCGATCGGCACGCGACTCGCGCTCGAGCCGCTGCCCTTCGCCGGGATCTCCTCGCTGCCGCAGGGATCCGAACTGGTCAGGGCGGTGGACCATCCGCACGCCGGCCTGGTCGTCGACTCCTGGCACGTCTTCCGCGCCGGGACCTCGCTCGACGAGCTCCGCCGCACCCTGGACCCCGCGACGGTCGTCGGGGTCGAGGTGAACGACGCGGACGCCCTGCCCGAGGCCGGCCGCACCCTGTTCGAGGACACCCGGGACAACCGGCGCTACCCGGGCGAGGGTGCGCAGGACGTCGTCGGCTTCTTCCGCACGATGGCCGAGGTCGGCTGGTCCGGCCCGTGGGGCGTCGAGATGCTCTCGATCGAGCACCGCGCGAAGTCGCTGGCCGACGCCCTGGACGCCGCACGCGACACCACCCTGCGGTGCATCCGGCTCGCTGAAGCCGGTCTCCGCCTCGCCTGAGCACTTTTCTCACAGCGGACGATTCGTCCGGCCAGCGAGAAAAGCGGTATGCTCTTTCCATCCGAACGCAACGACGCAGAGAGGATCACAACATGGTCGACCCGCAGGTGCTCAAGCACGGCGCATGGGACGTCATCACCCCGGAGATCGCCGGTTGGGAGTTCATCACCTTCCAGGTGAAGACCTTCGGCGACGGCGAGACGGTCGAGCTGCCCGCCGACGGCAACGAGCGGGCGTTCGTGAACCTGCACGGCGACCTCGTCCTCACGGTCGCCGGCGAGGAGTACCGCCTCGGTGGCCGGGACACGGTCTTCGACGGACTCGGGCACACGCTCTCCGTCCCGCGCGACACCGCGGTGACGATCACCGCCACCCCCGGAGCCGAACTGGCCATCGCGACCGCGCCGGCCACCGAGCAGCACGAGGTCGTCCTGGTCACGCCGGACGACGTCGGATCCGCCACCCGTGGTGCCGGCAACGCGACGCGGCAGGTCTCCACGCCGATGTCACCCGACTTCCCGGCCGACCGCCTGCACATCGTCGAGGTGTGGACCCCGGGCGGCAACTGGTCGAGCTTCCCGCCGCACAAGCACGAGCACGACGTCGACGGCGAAGCGCAGCTGGAGGAGGTCTACTACTACCGCCTCCGCGACCCGGAGAACGGCTGGGCGCTGCAGCGGGTCTACAGCCCGGAGCGCGACTTCGACCTCGACGTCCCCGTCCGCGACGGCGACATCTGCCTCATCCCCTGGGGGTACCACACCACCGTGGCCGCCCACGACCAGGACCTCTACTACCTCAACGTCCTCGCCGGCCCGGCGCTGAAGCGCACCCTGCAGGCCGCAGAGGACCCCGCGCTCGCCCCGGCCCGCGCCAGGTGGGAAGCCCTCGGCACCGATCCGCGTGTGCCGTTCGTCCCCGTCCGCCCCTGACCCACCACGAAAAGGAAGTTCGCAATGGTGCAACACCCTCAGCCGACCCGCCGCCTCACGGTGGGCCAGGCGATCGTCGAGTTCATGCAGGCCCAGCACGTCGAACGTGACGGGGTGACGCAGCCGTTCTTCGGCGGCGCGTTCGGCATCTTCGGCCACGGCAACGTCGCCGGGCTCGGACAGGCGCTCCTGCAGTACCAGGACGTGTTCCCCTACTACCAGGGCCGCAACGAGCAGGGCATGGTCCACATCGCGACCGGCTACGCGAAGACGAAGAACCGTCTCGGCGCGCTCGCCGTCTCGACCTCGATCGGGCCCGGCGCGACCAACATGGTCACCGGTGCCGGTACCGCGACGGTGAACCACATCCCCGTCCTGCTCTTCCCGTCGGACGCCTTCGCCACCCGGTCCACCGGCGCGGTGCTCCAGCAGCAGGAGCACCCGTACGCGATGGACGTCACCGCGAACGACTCGTTCCGTGCGGTGTCGCGGTACTTCGACCGGATCAGCCGACCGGAGCAGCTCGCCTCAGCCTTGCTCGAGGCGATGCGCGTGCTGACGAGCCCGGCCGACACCGGCGCCGTCACCATCGCCCTGCCGCAGGACGTGCAGGCCGAGGCGTTCGACTTCCCGGAGACGCTGTTCTCCGAGCGGGTCTGGCACGTCGCCCGCAACCGTCCCGACGCCGCGGCGATCCAGCGTGCGGCCGAGCTCATCAAGGGTGCGAAGAAGGCCGTCGTCATCGCCGGCGGTGGCGTCGTGTACTCCGAGGCGACCGGGGAGCTCGTGCGCTTCGCCGAGTCGACCGGCATCGGCGTCGGTGTGACGCAGGCGGGCAAGGCCGGCATGCCGTGGGACCACCGGCTCGCCCTCGGCGCGCTCGGTTCCTCCGGCTCCGCGTACGCCAACGCCATCGCGAACGACGCCGACGTGGTCATCGGCATCGGGACCCGCTACACCGACTTCACGACGGCCTCGAACACCATGTTCCAGAACCCCGACGTGGCGTTCGTCAACATCAACGTCGCCGAGATCGACGCGTTCAAGGAATCCGGCATCCCGCTGGTCGGCGACGCCCGCGAGACGCTCGCCGAACTCCGTGCCGCGCTCGACGGCTTCACGCTCGACGCCGACGTCGTAGCCGCGAACGAGCAGGCCGCCGCGGACTGGCGTGCCGAGGTGGACCGCATCATCGAGGTCCAGGACAGCCGGACGCTGTCCCAGGCCGAGATGCTCGGGCTCCTCAACGCCTCGGCCGAGCCGGACGACGTCGTGGTCAACGCCGCCGGCTCGATGCCGGGCGACCTGCACCGCCTGTGGCGTCCGGGCAGCCCGAAGGGCTACGACATCGAGTACGGCAACTCGTGCATGGGCTACGAGGTCGCCGGTGGCGTGGGCGCACAGCTCGCCGCACCCGAGCGCCGCGTGCACGTCCTGGTCGGTGACGGCTCGTACCTGATGATGTCGCAGGAGATCATGACCGCGGTGCAGGAGCACCTGCAGATGACCATCGTCATCGTCGACAACTTCGGCTACGGCTCGATCGCCGCACTGTCCGAGACCCTCGGCTCGCAGACGTTCGGTACCCGCTTCAACGAGCGCGGTGAGGCGCTCCGCCACGACGGCCGCCGGCTCGAGGTCGATTTCGTCGCCAACGCGGCGAGCTACGGTGCCGAGGTCTTCTCCGCCGACACCGCGGACACCTTCCGCTCCGCACTCGACGCGGCCCGTGCACACGACGGCACCAGCGTCGTGTACGTCCGCGTCGACGCCCAGGGCCGCTTCGGCGGCTCCGGCGCCTGGTGGGACGTGCCGGTCGCCGAGGTCTCGACGCTCGACAGCACGAAGGACGCTCGCGCCACCTACGACGAGCACAAGCGCGAGCAGCGCCTCTACCTGACGCAGTCCGCACCCCGCGTCCGAGAACTGGAGCACTCATGACCGACGTGACCGACGTCCGCGGCGCCACCGACGCCGTGGACTCGACGACCGACCGGGCGATCATCACCGCCGGGGTCCCCACGGGCCTCCTGATCGGCGGGGTGGAACGCGCAGCGTCCGACGGCGCGACGTTCGACGTCCACGACCCCGTGGACGGCCGCGTCATCGCCACCGTCTCGAGCGGGACCCGGAACGACGCCCAGGCGGCCGTCGACGCCGCGGCGGACGCCGCTGCCGACTGGGCCGCGACCCCACCCCGCAAACGGTCTGAGGTGCTGTCGCGGGCGTACGACCTGATGGTCGAGCGCGCCGACTGGTTCGCGCGGCTCATCACGGCGGAGAACGGCAAGGTCTTCGCCGACGCCCGTGGCGAGGTCCTGTACGCCGCCGAGTTCCTCCGCTGGTACGCAGAAGAGGCCGTCCGGATCCCGGGTGCGCTGCAGACCGCACCGGGTGGCACGAACAAGATCCTCGTCGAGCACCGTCCGATCGGCATCGCGATCCTCGTCACCCCGTGGAACTTCCCCGCGGCGATGGCGACCCGCAAGATCGGACCGGCGCTCGCCGCCGGGTGCACGACGGTCTTGAAGCCCGCGAGCGACACCCCGTTGACGGCCCTCGCGATCGGTGCACTCTTCACCGAGGCGGGACTGCCGGCCGGGGTCCTCAACGTGCTGCCGAGCCGGTCCTCCGGCACCGTGGTCGAGCAGATGGTGCGCGACCCGCGCGCCCGGAAGCTCTCGTTCACCGGCTCCACCGAGGTGGGCGTGAAGCTCATGAAGCTCGCCGCGGAGTCCGTCGTCAACACGTCGATGGAGCTCGGTGGCAACGCGCCGTTCGTGGTCTTCGACGACGCCGACCTCGACGAGGCGGTCGCCGGCGCCATGATCGCCAAGATGCGGAACGGTGGTGAAGCGTGCACCGCGGCGAACCGCTTCTACGTGCAGGAGGGCATCGCCGAGGCGTTCTCGGCACGTCTCGCCGAGGCGATGGGCGCGCTCCGGACGGGCGACGGCCTCGACCCGCAGGTCCAGCTCGGCCCGATGGTGAACGAGACCGCCCGCGACGACATCGCCCGGCTCGTCGACGGCGCGAAGGAGGACGGCGCCACGGTGCTGACCGGCGGAGCGTCCCCCGACGGCCCCGGCTGGTTCTACCCCGCGACCGTCCTGACCGGGGTGCCGGAGCACGCGCGCATCCTCAAGGAGGAGATCTTCGGGCCGGTCGCGCCCGTCGTCACCTTCCGCACCGAGGACGACGCCGTCCGGCTCGCGAACGGGACCCCGTTCGGCCTGGTCTCGTACGTGTACACGCAGGACCTCGCGCGTGGGCTGCGGGTCAGCGGACGGATCGAGTCCGGCATGGTCGGGCTGAACCGTGGTCTGGTGTCCGACCCGGCGGCGCCGTTCGGCGGGATGAAGGAGTCCGGCATCGGTCGCGAGGGCGGCGCCGAGGGGCTCCTGGAGTACATGGAGTCGCAGTACATCGCCGTGAGCTGGTAGCGCTCGCGCCACCGCAGGCCCGGCCCGGGCCCGCCGACGGCACTGCGTGCGCGTCAGGACAGCGGGGTCGCCAGTTCGCTGGTGGCCCCGCTCGTCAGTTCCGCGACGGCCGCGCGCGCGGCGTCGGTGAACTCCTGCTGTCGGTCTCGGACGTCTACCGACCGTCCGGCGACCGACAAGCACCCGAGCAACGCCCCGTCGGCCCCGAGCACGGGGAACGCGAGCGCGCCGATCCCGATCGTGGCGTCGTCGAGTGAGAGCGTGTACCCCTGGGACCGCGTGCGCTCGACGTCCTCGCGGAGCGCGTCGGCTTCCACGATGGTCGCACTCGTCAGCGGTCGGCGCTCGGGCCCGTCGGCCAGGTACTCGTCGACGTCGCGGGTGTACGCGAGCACGAGGCGTCCGGCTCCGCCGGCGTACAGCGGCAGGGAACGGCCGGGCGCCAGGGTCAGGACGCCGATGCCACGGCCGGGCGCCCAGTCGACGCACACCGCCTCGTCGCCGCGTGGCACGGTCAGGAACGCGGTCTGCTCGGTGCGCTCGGCCAGGGCGTCGAGGATCCGTCGGGCGCCGGACCACTCGGTCATGGCGTCCCGTGCGGCGTCGGCCAGGTGCAACCACTTCACGCTGAGGCGTGCACGGTTCTCGTCCGTGGTGGTCGCCATGCCGACGGCACGGAGCCCGTCGATGAAGCGGTAGACACTCGGGCGGGGGAGGCCCGTCGCCTCGGCGAGTTCAGCGGGCGAGAGGTCCCCGCGCTCGGCGAGGGCCTCGACCACCGCCATCGAGTTGGCGAGCACCCGCATCGGTTTCCGCTCAGCCACGTCGACCTCCGTCGTGCCCCAGGTCCGCACTGATCGCGGCGGCGGTGGACATCACCAGTTCCGCGAGCTCGGACTCGCGGTCGACGAGCCGTTCGCGGAGCCCGCTGATGGACACCGCGGCGACCAGCTCGCCGCGGTGGTTGAAGACGGGGCTGCCGAAGGCGGCGATGCCGATCGTGACGTCCTGGTCGGACCGGGCGTAGCCACGCGTCCGGGTCGCCTCGAGCTCCGTCTGCAGCTCGCTCCGGGGTGGGACGGCGTACGGCAGGTCGGGCGTCGCCAGGAGTTCGTCGACCACGGCGTGCTGTTCGCCGGCGGCCAGGAACGCCAGGAGTGCGCGGGGTGCCCCGCCCACGTGGAGCGGCAGCGAGTCGCCCACCTGCATCGCCACCGAGCGGACGTCGTGTCCCTCGAGGCGTTCGACGCACACGGCACGCGTCCCTCGGCGGTAGCAGAGCAGTGCGGCAACGCCGACGCTCGACCGGAGTTCGCGGAGCCGCGGCAGTGCGAGCCCGCGCACGTCGAGCGAGTCCTCCAACACGCCGCCGATCTGCATGCAGGCGAGCCCGAGCCGGTAGGTCCCGCGTGCCGGGGCGGCGTCGACCCAGCCCATGGCGGTGAGGCTCTGCAGCAGGCGGTAGGTCGAGCTCGTGGGTTCCCCGACCGCATCCGCCAGCGCGCTCACCGTCAGCGCCTCGGTGTCGGCCAGTGCGTCGATGATCGCGCCGGCCTTGCTGAGGATCTCGATCCCGCCGTCGTCGGAGGCGCCGTCTGCCATGTCGTCATCCTCCCACGCCGACCCTGCTGATCGAATCCACTTAATCTCACGCAGTAGACACACCGTTCACCGAGTGATAGTTTAGTGGCACCACCGCAGAACGAAGGAGTCGCCGTGACACGCAACGACGCGAGAGACGTCGAACACCTGGAGACCGTCGCCCGAGAAGGACGCTGGCGTGTCCTCGAGACGGTCGCGACGAGCAAGGCGGGGCACATCGGTGGCCCGATGTCCGCCATGGACCTGATGGTCGCCCTCTACTTCCACCAGCTCCGGATCGACCCCGAACAGCCGCAGGACCCCGACCGCGACCGGTTCATCCTGTCCAAGGGGCACTCGGCGATCGGGCTGTACTCGGTCCTGGCCCTCCGGGGGTACTTCCCCGTCGAGGAGCTCGCCACCTTCGACCATGGCGACTCCCGACTGCAGGGCCACCCCGACATGAAGCTCACGCCGGGGGTGGACTCGTCCACAGGGTCCCTCGGGCAGGGGCTCTCGGCTGGCTCCGGCATGGCGATCGCCGCGAAGATGCAGGGTAAGGACTTCCACACCTGGGTGGTGCTCGGCGACGGCGAGATCGAGGAGGGCATGGTCTGGGAGACCGTGATCCACGCCCCCCGCTACGGCCTCGACAACCTCACCGCGATCGTCGACCTCAACGGCCTGCAGCAGTACGGCTGGCCGGCCGGCGACCACGACCGCTACGACCGCAGCGAACCGATGGGGCACGTGAACCTCCCCGCCGTGTTCCGCGGGTTCGGCTGGAACGTCATCGAGATCAACGGCCACGACTTCGAGGAGATCCTCGACGCGTACGCCGAGGTCGACGCCGCCCGCGGCACGTCCGGCAAGCCGACGGCGATCATCGCCCACACCGTCAAGGGCAACGGTGTCTCGTTCACCCGCGCCACGTTCAAGTGGCACAACGGCGTGCCGACCGCGGAGCAGCTGGACACCGCCCGCACGGAACTGCTCATCGACCAGAAGACGGAGGCCCTGGCATGAAGGCGCAGCGCGCAGTGTGGGGGGACACCCTCACCGAACTCGCACGGACCGACGACCGCATCGTCGTCGTCGACGGCGACCTCGCGACCTCGACCATGGCGGTCACGTTCGCCGAGGCCCACCCGGACCGCTTCGTCCAGGCCGGCATCGCCGAACAGAACATGGTCGGTATCGCGTTCGGCATGTCGACCCTCGGCTACCGCCCCTGGCTCTCGTCGTTCGGCGTCTTCCTGACGAACCGCGCGCTCGACCAGGTGCGCATGCTCGTCTCACAGACCAAGGCCCCCGTCCGCCTCGCCGCCGCCTACGCCGGGCTGCTCAACGGTGCGAGCGGCAAGACCCACCAGGACATCGAGGACCTGTCGGTGATGCGCGCGCTGCCGAACATGACCGTCCTCGCGCCGGCCGACGAGACCGAGGCCGCCGCGATGATCCGCTGGGCCGCCGACCACGACGGCCCCGTGTACCTCCGTCTCGCCCGCGACGCGGTCGCCGACGTCTTCGACGACGGCTACGAGTTCCGCGTCGGTGCCCCGGTGCTGCTCCGCGACGGGGGGAGCGACGCTGACGTGACGGTCGTCTCGACCGGCGTCCAGACCTCCCGCACCGTCGAGGCGATCACCGCCGTCGAGGCCGAGGGACACCGCGTCCGACACGTGCACCTGCCGACGATCAAGCCCCTCGACGACGACGCCCTCTGGGCGCTGCTCGACGGCGCGGCCCAGGTCGTCACGGTCGAGGAGCACAACGTCGTCGGCGGACTCGGTGACGTCGTCGCGGCGGTCCTCGCCGGCCACGCCAGGGGAGCCCGCCTGCACAAGGTCGGGCTCGCCGACTCCTGGGCCGAGTCGGGACCGAACGACTTCCTGCTCGACAAGTACGGACTGTCGGTCGAGCGCGTCGCGGACCGCATCCGTGCCGTCCTCGGGGAGCGAGTCGCCGCATGAGCACGCTGCGTCCGGACGCTGCGGCGTGGACGGGGACCCGGACGGGACGCACGATCGTCACGCTCACCCCGGCGCCCGCGATCGACCGGACGTACTCCGTCGACACCCTGCGGGGCGGGGCCGTGCACCGCGCCCACACCGTCACCGAGACACTCGGGGGCAACGGCGTGAACGTCACCCGTGCGCTCCTCGCGCACGGCGCGGCGTCGCACGCGGTCGCCCCGTTGTCGCCGGAGGCGCTCGCGCCCCTCGACGACGACGCTCGCACCGGCCTGACGCCGGTGGACCTCGGGGTGCGCACCCGGGTCAACACCGTCGTGACCGGGTCGGACGGCGTCACCACGAACGTCAACGAGGCCCCGGCCCCGCTGACACGTGCGCAGTGGACGACGCTGACCGTGGCCGTGCTCCGCACCACGCTGGAGACCGACGCCCGATGGCTCGTGGTGACCGGGTGCCTCCCGACCGTCGCCGGTGGCGACCACCTCGTCGACGTGCTCCCGCTCGTCGTCGCGGCCCGCGCCGTCGGACTGTCGGTCGCGTTCGACGTCCCCGGGCACCAGCTGACGGCGGTGCTCGACCCGCTCGCGCCGGTTGATCTCGTGAAGCCGAACGTCGACGAACTCGCGCAGGCCGTCGGACACCCCGTCACGACGGTGGACGAGACGGTGCGTGCAGCGCGCGCCCTCCTCTCGCGGGGCGCACGACGCGCCCTCGTCACGATGGGTGCCGACGGGGCGCTCCTCGTCGACGCCCACCGACACGAACTGGTACCCGGGGTCGCGACCGACTGCGTCGACACGACCGGGGCCGGTGACGCGGCGCTCGCCGGGTACCTGTCCGCCGAGGCCGACGGTGCGACGCCGTCGGCCGCCGCACGACTCGCGGTCCGCTGGGGCGCGGCGGCGGTCGCCCAGCGGGGTGCTGCACTCCGCGCCACACCGGCCACCCGTGGCGACGGCGCTCCGCCGTCCCGCGCACCCCACCTCACCGACCACTCCGCCTGGCTCCGCGTCGACTCGCTCGCCGCGACCGGCTGAGCGCCGTCCGCAGGACCCCGCGGGCGCCCGACCTCGAAGGACCAGCATGACTGTCATCACCGAGACGATCGGATCGACCATCGAGCCAGGAGCCGGTCTGGAGGCCCTGCGCCGGTGGGTGGACCAGGTCGCGTCCCTGACGGAACCGGACCAGGTCGTCTGGTGCTCCGGCAGCGAGGCCGAGAACCGCGGACTGCTCGCCGAGATGGTCGCCGCCGGCTCCCTCATCGCGTTGGACCAGGGCCTGCGCCCGGGCAGCTTCCTCGCCAGGAGTGACCCCGCGGACGTCGCACGGGTCGAGGACCGCACCTTCATCTGCTCCGCCACCGAGGCCGACGCTGGCCCGACCAACAACTGGCGGGCACCCGACGTCATGCGCACCGAGCTCACGGCGCGCTTCCGGGGCGCGATGCGCGGGCGGACGCTCTACGTCGTACCGTTCTCGATGGGGCCGGTCGGCGGGGCGATCTCGCAGGTCGGCGTCCAGATCACGGACTCGCCCTACGTCGTGGTGTCCACCAGGATCATGACCCGGATGGGCGCTGAAGCCCTGGCGCAGATCGCGCCGGACACGGTCTGGGTCCCGGCCCTGCACACCGTGGGCATGCCGCTCGTGGACGACGACGGAACCAGGATCCCGGACGTGCCGTGGCCGTCGAACTCGACCAAGACGATCGCGCACTTCCCGGAGACCCGCGAGATCTGGTCGTACGGCTCGGGGTACGGCGGCAACGCGCTGCTCGCGAAGAAGTGCTTCGCCCTCCGGATCGCGTCGTCGATGGCCCGCGCGGACGGCTGGCTCGCCGAGCACATGCTGCTCATCCGCGTCACCACGCCCGCGGGGAAGGTCCTGCACGTCGCGGCCGCGTTCCCGTCGGCCTGCGGCAAGACGAACTTCGCGATGATGACGCCGACGCTGCCCGGTTGGAAGGTCGAGACCATCGGTGACGACATCGCGTGGCTCCGCCCCGGTGCCGACGGCCGTCTGTGGGCGATCAACCCCGAAGCCGGGTTCTTCGGCGTCGCGCCCGGGACCGGCCCGGACACGAACCCGGCGGCGATGACCACCGTCCGCTCGAACACGATCTTCACGAACGTCGCGATGACGCACGACGGCGACGTCTGGTGGGAGGGCGCCTCGGAGGAGCCGCCGCGGCACCTCATCGACTGGCGCGGACAGCCGTGGGAGCCGGGCAGTGCGACGCCGGCGGCGCACCCCAACGCGCGCTTCACGGTCGCCGCCGACCAGTGCCCGACGATCTCGTACGACTGGGACAGCCCCGACGGTGTGCCGATCGACGCCATCGTCTTCGGCGGTCGCCGCGCCACCAACGTCCCGCTCGTCGCCGAGGCCGAGGACTGGGAACACGGCGTGTTCTTCGGTTCCACGATCTCCAGCGAGCAGACCGCGGCGGCGGAGGGACCCGTCGGCGAACTCCGCCTCGACCCCTTCGCGATGCAGCCCTTCTGCGGCTACAACATGGCGGACCACTGGGCACACTGGCTCGAGATCGGTGACCGGCTCGGCTCGAAGGCGCCGCGCGTCTTCCGCGTGAACTGGTTCCGCAAGTCCTCGGACGGCGGCTACCTCTGGCCAGGGTTCGGCGAGAACGTCCGGGTGCTCGAGTGGATCGCCGGACGGCTCGACGGCTCGGCGGACGTGGACTGGAGCCCCGTCGGTGGGCTGCCCGCGGTGGGGGAACTCGACCTGGCCGGGCTCGACCTCGACGGCTTCGCCATCGACGAACTGTTCGCCGTCGACCCGACGGCCTGGTCAGCCGAGGCCGAGCAGCTGCGGGCACACTTCGACCGCTTCGGAGACCGCGTGCCGGAGCGGCTGCGGGCACGGCTGGACCAGCTCGTCCGTCGGTTGCGGGACGAGGCGTGACGACGGCCCTGCCGGTCCCCGAGCTACTTGAGCAGCCCCTCCTTGGTCAGCCAGTCCTTCGCGGCGGTCGCGGCCTGCGCCTTCTCGCTGCCCTCGACACGGTTGCGCAGCTCGATGAGGTCATCGGTCGTCAGCTTCTCGGACAGCTTGTTCAACGTCGACGCGAGCTTCGCGCTGTAGATGTCCTTAATCAGGAACGGCAGGATGTTCTGCGAAGCGATCAGGTTCTCGGGGTCCTTCAGCACGAGCAGCTTCTTCGTCACGAGGTCGGGTGACGTCGTGTAGATGTCGGCCACCTGCACGGTGTCGTCGACGAGTGCCTTGACCGTGTCGGGCCCGCCGTAGTCCTCGATCGACTTGAACGTGACCTTGTCCACGCCGTACGTGGACTTGAGCCCGGGGATGCCGTACGGAAGGGTGCCGAACTGCGGGTTGGCACCGAGCGAGAACGGCTCGATCTTGGAGAGGTCACCGATCGACGTGAGGCCGTTCTTCTCGGCCTCGGCCTGGGTCACGACGTAGGCGTCCTTGTCCTCGGCCGGAGACGGCTCGAGCACCTGGAAGTCCTTCGGGATCTCGGTCTTCAGCGCGGCGTCGACCTCCGCTGTCGTCTTCGCGGTGGCCTTGGTGTCGTAGAAGAACAGCAGGTTGCCGTTGTACTCCGGCATGAGGTTGATCGAACCGTCCTTGAGCGCGGGGATCGTGGTCTGCCGCGGGCCGAGGTTGAACTTGGTCGTCACGTCGAAGCCGGCGTCCTTCAGGACGAGCGCGTACATGTTGCCCAGGATCTCGCTCTCCGGGAAGTTGAACGAACCGACCACGATCGGCGTGCTGCCCGATCCGTCGCCCCCGCCCGATGCCGGCTTCGTGGGGTCCGAGGTGGAACAACCGGAGAGTGCCACGATCGCCCCGACCGCGATCACACCCGCGAGGATGCGTGTCCTGGTGCCTGCTGTGAACATCAGTGGTCCCTTTCGTCGACGGAGAGTGCCGTCACCGCGCGGCGCCGGAGTGGCAGCGCGCGGACGTGTGTGCGGCGCCGGCGGGTCTGCCCCTCGGGGCCGCGGCGGGTGAGGTGTTGGGCGAGGGCGAACAAGCCGTCGATCACCAGGGCGAGGACCGTCACGAGCAACGCACCACCGAGGATGAGGTCGTTGTCGTTCAGGCTGATGCCCGTCGAGATGATCGCGCCGAGGCCGCCCAGCGAGATGTACGACGCGATCACGACGGTCGCGATGACCTGGAGCACCGATGCGCGGATCCCGCCGATGATCAGCGGCAGCGACAGGGGGACCTCGACCTTGAGCAGGATCTGCAACTCGGTCATGCCCACCGAGCGCGCGGCGTCCACCGTCTGCGGATCCACGGACTCCACACCGGAGTACGCCCCGGCGAGGATCGAGGGGATCGCCAGGACGACGAACGCGATGATGGACGCGATGAAGGCGGTCTGCGTGAACGGCACGGTCATCCCGATGATGACGAAGAGGGTGCCGAGCAGGCCCAGCGTCGGCAGCGCGCGCATGGACCCGCTGAAGGCGATGACGAAGCTGCGCCCGCGCCCGGTGTGACCGATGTACAGGCCCAGTGGCAGCGCGATCAGCGCGGCGATGGCGACCGAGATGAACGTGTACAGCAGGTGTTCGCCGATCCGGTCCTGGATCGGGAGCGGGGTCTGCAGGCCGGGGCGGTAGTTCGTGGGGTCGAGGAGCCAGGCGACTGCGTGGAGGAAGAACTGCACGGTCAGGCCCCCCGTTCGATCGTCGCCAGCGCAGCCCGACGGCGCGACCGACGCGACCGCACCTGGATCCGTCGCGACCACGGCATCAGGACGCGCCCGAGCGCCACCAGGACGGTGTCGAAGACCAGCGCGACGAAGAGACTCGCTGCCACGCCGACGAGGATCTCCTCGAGGAACTGACGCTGTCGCCCGTCCGTGAACAGGAACCCGATGTTCGCGGACCCGACCAGGGCGCCGACCGAGACCAGGGCGACGGTGCTCGCCGAGACCACCCGCATCCCCGCGAGGAGGACGGGACCCGCCAACGGGAGCTCGACCGTCCAGAAACGGCCCCACGCGGAGTACCCCACCGAGGTGGCCGAGTCGACGACGTCCGCCGGGACGGCGGCGAACGCATCAGCTGCCAACCGCACCATGATGGCGACCGCGTACACCGACAGCCCCACGACGATGTTCACGGGATCCGTGATGCGGGTGCCGAGCAGGTAGGGCAGGATCACGAAGAGCGGCAGGGACGGGATCGTGTAGAGCAGACTGCCGCCGCCGACGATGACCGATCGGACTGCCTGCCACCGGTTCGCCACCCAGCCCAACGGCACCGCCACGACGAACCCGAGGACGATGGGCACGGCCGCGAGACCCGCGTGGGTGACGGTGAGGCCCCAGACGAGACCGAAGTTCGCGATGATCCAGTTCAGGTCAGCATCCCAATCCTCGTCGGACGACCGTTCGCCTGAGAGTAGTCGCGCCGCACCGTTCTGACCGCGACGGATCGTCGCGCCGGCGTCCCCGGGCCGGCATCCTCGGTCACTGGTGCAGGAAGTCCTGCCGCTCCTGCTCGACCACCGGCGCGAGTCGCACCCGGACCACTGGACCGGAGTCGACGCTGGTGATGCCGTCGAGCGCGACCACGAGTGCGTCGGGGTGCTGCTCCCAGTCGACCTCGCCGTCGTGGCCCAGCACGGCGACGGACCGGATGGTGCGGCCGAGCAGGCCCGAGGCCGACCCGAACGCCCGGATGCGGGCCGACCCGTCGTCGGGATCGGCCAGCAGGGTCGCGTAGACGGCGTCGCCGGTGACGTCGTGGCGCGTGGTGAACCGGACGTCCTCGGCGGTGTACTCGACCGTGTCGGCGTCGACGAACGAACCCGCGGGACGAGTGGTCGGCCCCTCGCCCGAGATCGTCCACGGCCGGGTGCCGTAGATCGCCTCGCCGTTCACCGCGAGCCACGAGCCGATGCCCCGCAGGATGCGGACCTCGTCCTCGGGCAGGGTGCCGTCGGCCTTCGGCCCGGTGTTGAGCAGCAGCACACCGTTCTTCGCGACCACGTCGACGAGTTCGGCGACCAGGTCGCGGACGGTCTTGTAGTCGTGGCCCTCGATCCAGCTCCAGGCGGTCTTCGCGATCGCGGTGTCGTTCTGCCAGACGGTCTCCGGTGTGCCGGCCATCGCTCCGCGCTCGATGTCGTACACGGCGCTGCCCGGTGCGAACGTCTCCCACTTGTAGTTGATGACCACCTCGCGGCCCCACTCGGCGGCGCGGTTGTAGTAGTAGGCCGCGAGGGTCCGGACGTACGGCTGGAACGCGGGCTGCTCGATCCACCAGTCGAACCAGAGCACCTGCGGGCGGTACTTGTCGATGAGCTCGACGGTGCGGAGCAGCCAGTCCTCCAGGAAGCGCTCGTTCGGGGCGGTCTCCTCGCGCTGCGCCGGCCCGTAGAAGTCGCTGAACCGCGGATCGAGCACGTCCGAGGGGGTCTTCGTCCCGCCGTTCATGAAGAACCAGTGCTCGGCCCGGTGGGACGACGCGCCACGGACCATCCACGCTTCGTCCGCGGCGACGAGGAGCTCGCCGAACACGTCACGCCCGGGCCCGAGCTGCGCGGCGCTCCACCGGGAGCGGTCGGTGTCGTACATCGCGAAGCCGTCGTGGTGCTCGGCGACCGGGACGACGAACTGCGCGCCGGCCTCGCGGAACACCCGCACCCAGTCGGCGGCGTCGAAGTGCTCCATCGTGAACGAGGGGATGAAGTCCTTGTACCCGAACAAGTCGTGCGGTCCGTAGGTCTCGACGTGGTGCGCGAACTCCGGCGTGCCGGCGCGGTACATGTCGCGGGAGTACCACTCGTTCCGGAACGCGGGGACCGAGAAGACGCCCCAGTGGACGAAGATCCCGAACTTGGCGTCCTGGTACCAGAGCGGTGCGCGGTACTGCTGCAGCGATGCCCAGGTCGCGTCGTACGGGCCCGAGCGCACGACGGCGTCGACCGCGGCCAGGGCCGCGGTGTTGTCCGATACGTCCACGGGCTCGGGCAGCGTGGTCGGGTCCAGCGGGGTGAGCGGTTCGTGCACGACGTGCTCCGATCGGTTGCGGCAGCTCACGACGGCGATGTCGGGAGCGTGAGACATCCTATGTCTGTTCGATCTGTCGCGAGGGGTTCCCGGTCAGGGCATCCCCCGACGAGCGCAGCCAGGAGAGCATCGAACCGTGACCGCTCCGACCGCAGCCGACGTCCCGACCGATCGAGGCCCGCACCGAGCTGCGCGGCTGACACTCGTGCTCGCCTCGCTCGGCTTCTTCCTCATCACGCTCGACATCCTCATCGTGAACGTGGCGCTGACGACGATCGGGCGGGAGCTCGGCGGCAGCACCGCGGGGCTGCAGTGGGTGATCGACGCGTACACGTTGCTGTTCGCCTCGTTGCTGCTGTTCGCCGGCAACCTGTCCGAACGGATCGGCGCGAAGCGGGCGATCGGCTGGGGCATCGCCGGTTTCCTCGTGGCGTCCGTCGCGTGTGCCCTCGCCCCGTCGCTCGGCGCGTTGATCGCGGCGCGTGCGGTCCAGGGCGCGGCCGCCGCGGTGATGCTGCCCGCGTCGATGGCGCTCATCCGCCAGGCGTTCCCCGAGGCGCGCGAGCGGGCGCACGCCCTCGGCATCTGGGCCGTCGGTGGCGCGGTCGCCGGGGCGGTCGGGCCGATCCTCGGCGGCGCGCTGACGACGCTCGACTGGCGCCTCGTGTTCGCCATCAACCTGCCGGTGTGCGCCGTGATGCTCGGGATGCTCGTCCGGGTGGCACCGTCGCCTCGGCGGCCGGCACGGTTCGACGCGGCAGGTCAGGTCCTCGCCCTGCTCGCGCTCGGCGGCCTCGTCTTCGGGCTCATCGAAGGCGGTGCGTCGGGCTTCGGCCGCTGGGACGTGGTCGTCGCGCTTGCCGTCGCCGCCGCCTCGGTCGTCGGGTTCCTGCTGGTGCAGGCCCACGGTCGGAACCCGATGATGCCGCTCGACCTGTTCCGCTCCGGTGGGATGCGGATCGCGCTCGGCGTCGGGTTCGCGTTCATGGTCGGCAACTTCGGCAGCGTCTTCGTCCTGAGCCTCTACCTGCAGCAGCACCTCGGCTTGTCGCCACTGGCAGCAGGGTTGGTGTTCCTGCCGTCCGCAGCGTTCAGCATCGTCGGCAACATCGTCAGCGGCACCCTCGTGAACCGGTTCGGCGCTCGGGTCCCCGTGGTCGCGGGACTCACCACGATGGCGATCGGCCTCGTCGTGATGATCGTGCTCGCCCCGTACGACTCCATCGCCGCGGTCGCGGTGTGCACGATCCTGACCGGTGCGGGCGGATCGGTCGCGATGCCGCCCGCGACGTCGGTCGTCCTCGCCAGCGTCCCCGCTGAACGGTCGGGGACAGCGAGTGCGGTGTTCAACACCTTCCGGCAGGTCGGTGGGGCGGTGGCGATCGCGGTCTTCGGGGCGTTCCTGGCCGACCGGTCGCAGTTCGTGGTCGGGACGCAGACCAGCTTCGTGGTCGCCGCCGTGGTGCTCCTCGTCGCGGCGCTGGCAGCGATCCGCATCAGGACCGAGTGACCGCGGGCGACGATGCAGCGTCAGCTCCGGACGTCGGTCCCACGGTGCTCGGCGGCGTCGCGCTGCTCCGTCGCGGCGACCGAACCGAGCAGGCGGAGTGCGTCGGCCGTCGGCGAGCCGGGTTCCGCGCTGTAGAGCAGGAGGCTCAAGCGCGGGTCGCTCATGAGTCGTGACGCCTCGAAGTGCAGGTCGAGGGCACCGACGACGGGGTGGACGAAGTGCTTCTCGCCCGTGGCGTGCCGACGGACGTCGTGCGCACCCCACTTCGTCCGGAACTCCGCGCTGCGCGTCGAGAGCTCACCGATCAGCGCCTGCAGGTCCTCGTCGTGGGGGTCGTGGCCGGCCGCAGTGCGGAGGATCGCGACGCTCTGGTCGGCGGCGACGTCCCAGTCCGGGTGGAACGCATCGGCCCAGTCCCGGTCCAGGAACGCGGCCCGGGCCAGGTTCGGCCGCTCCGACTTCCGGAACAGGTCCGCGTAGAGCGCCCGGCCGAGCGCGTTCGCACCGAGCACGTCGAGGCGGTCGTTGCGGATGAACGCCGGGCCGCCGGTGAACGCGTCGAGCGTGTACTGCAGCCCGACGCGCAGGGTCTTCGGCGTCGCTGCACGACGCTGCCCACGGACCGGGGAGGCGTTCGCAGCCCGTGCGAGGTCGAACAGGTGGTCGCGTTCGGCGTCGTCGAGCAGCAGCGCGCCGGCGACGGCGTGCAGCACGCCGTCGGAGACACCGGAGAGACTCCCGCGCTCGAGCCGGGAGTAGTACTCCACGCTGACGTCGGCGAGCATCGCGACCTCGCTGCGGCGGAGGCCGGCCACGCGCCGGTTGGGCCCACCGGGCAGGCCCACCTGGCCCGGGCGTACCCGGGCACGGCGGCTCACGAGGAAGTCCTTGACGTCGTCGCGGTTCGTGCTCATGAGGCGACCCTACGAGGCCGCGCCGGGGCGCGGGGTGCACTGCCAGGACACCGGACGGGAGGCACGGTGCCAGCTGGCACCGCGCCTCCCGTCCGCCCTGTGGCGCGTCCACTGCGCCCCTGGCGTGGTCACGCGCGCGGACTGATCCGGACGGTCGCCGAGGTGGGGCCGTCCTGCAGCATCGGCGGGAGGTACGGGCTGCCGGCGTACTTCGTCTCGTACGCGAGGTCGATCCGGCTGTTCAGGTCGGGGCCGATGGATTCGAACACCACCTCGTGCTCGGACCCTGCGGCGCTGATCCTGCCGGCGCCCTGTTCGATCGCGGAGCGGTACCAGCGGGAACGTTGCCCGTTGTAGGCGCGGACGTAGAGGTCGTCGTCGACGACGACCGACCAGATCCAGGTCGGCGTGCCGTACGTCGTGCCGTCCGCCCGGAACGGGCTGACGTGGAGGTCGTCGGAGGTGGCGATCGCCGCGATGGTGTCGGGGTTCCAGTCGGACATGTTCATCCTGTTCGTCGGGCCAGTGCTCTGCTCCACCACCGTACGAGGGGGTGGACGGTCGAGGGATGCCCTCGTGGAGCACCTCTCGGCGGCGCCGTACCAGCCGCAGGCACCGTTCTGGTGGTGAGCGCGACGCTCAGCGGACGCGTGTCCAGGTGCCGCTGAGCTGGATGAACTCCCCGCCGACCACCGAGCTGGCCATGCAGGTCCCGGCGTCGTAGTCCTCGATGTGGGTGACGTGGTCGCCCGCGTCGGCTTCCGTCCACCGGACGACGTAGAGCCCGTCCCGCACCTTCGTGGTCGTGTACGGCATCGTCTCGGTCCGTCCGGCGATGGCACCGCCGGTGACGTGGAAGGTGACCTGGGTCTCCGTGTCGAAGGTGATCTCGACGGTGAAGTGTCCGAGGGGGGTGTCCGGGCCGAGGTCGGCGAGCCAGGTCTGTCCGACGGCGGGGAGGGTTGCGGTGGTGTCCATGCGGTGTTCCTTCGGGGGATCGTAGGGATCAGAATTCGAGGACGAGCCGGCCGCGCAGACCGCCCCGTTCGAGCCGTTCGTGGGCGGCGGCAGCGTCGGCAGCGGGGACGACATCGGCGACGTCGGCCCTGAGCTCGCCCCGCTCGACGGATCGGGCGAGCCGCTCGATGGCATCGTGCCGGAGGTTCGAGCGCATCACGTAGGACCCGAACACGCTGATGCCGCGGCCCGGGTCGACGTCGGTCGGCAGGTAGAACGCGACCTGCCCGCCGTCGCGAGCAGCGTCGACGACCTGGTCGGTCAGGACCGCTGGGTCCGCGACTGCGTCGGCACCGCGACCGTTCGTGGCGTCCCGGACCCCTGCGGTGAAGTCCGTGTCACGGTCGAGGACGACCGCCGCACCCAGGCCACGGACACGCTGTGCGTCGGCGGGGCGCGCATCGGCGATGACGGTGATGCCGCGCGCGGCGGCGAGCTGCACGAGGTACCCGCCGACGGCGCCGGTCACGGCGAGGGTCTGGCCGGGCTCCAGGGCGAGGTGTTCGAGGGTGATCTCCGCGGTGAGTGCGTTCGACAGGAACGCCGCCCCTCGGGCGAACGAGCCGCTCGACGGCATCCGGGTCACCGACAGGGTCGGCAGGACGATCCGTTCGGAGTAACCACCGTGGCTCCCGTCCGGTACGACGAACCCGGTGACGGAGTCGCCGACGACCAGGTCGAACCCCTCGGGTTGCTCCGGGCCGACCTCGTCGAGGACGCCGGCGACGTCGGTGCCGGGGACGACGGGTTCGGCGATCGCACGGTCGTTGCCGGCGAACCCTCCGGATCGGATGATGGCGTCGACGGGGTTCACGGCAGCGGCGCGGACCCGGACACGGACCTCGCCCGGTCCCGCGTGCTGTTCTGGCAGCTGCACCTCGTGCAGCACAGCGGGTGCTCCGTACTCGGTCAGACCGAACGCTCTCATGGTGGCTCCTTCGTGGTCGGGGATGTCCCCGACGATGCCAGCCGGCGCCCGCGCTGTGGAGGCACGGATCCCTCCCCCCTCCGGCCGGTGGCAGACTGCCCGACGTGGCGATCGACGTGCGCGCAGCAGAGCTCGGTGACTTCCTGCGTGCTCGGCGTGCGGAACTCGACCCGGCGGCGTTCGGGATCCCTGCGGACGTGAGGCGACGTGTGCCGGGCCTCCGTCGGGAGGAAGTCGCCCAGGCCGCGTCGATCAGCGTCGAGTACTACACGCGCATCGAGCAAGGCCGTATCGCGGTGTCCGCTCCGGTCCTGGCAGACCTCGCCGACGTGATGCGTCTGACGAACGAGCACCGGGCGTACTTGACCGACCTCACCGGGAAGGCTGAGGCTGCTCCGCCACTGCCCCGCGTGCAGACGGTGCAACCGGCGCTGCAACGCGCGCTGGACGACCTCGCGACGACGCCTGCGTTCGTCCTCGGACGGTTGACGCGGATCATCGGCTGGAACCGGCTCGGTGCCGCGCTCATCACCGACTTCGGGGCCATCCCGACGGCGGACCGCACGTTCATCCGGCTGTTGTTCGCGGACCCGGCCATGCGAGCCCTGTACGCCGACTGGTCAGAGGTGGTCGAGCTCGCCATCGCTCAGCTCCGGGGTGACAGCGCGCGGTACCCCGACGACGCCGAGCTCCGCCGGGTCGTCGACGGGATGTCGACTGACTTCCCGGAGTTCCGGGAGATCTGGGCTGCCCACGCCGTGGCCGGTCGCGGGACCGGGCGGAAGACCCTGCGTCACCCGGTCGTCGGTACGGTCGAGCTCGACTGGGAGATCCTGGCGTCGGCGATGGACCACGACAAGCTGATCGTGCTGTGGACAGCGGAACCTGGGTCGGTGTCCGAGGAACGGTTGCGCCAGCTCGCCGAGCGCACTCCGCACCGCTGACGCTGACGCTGACGCTGACGCTGACCAGGTCAGCCGACGACCGCAGCGCCGTTCAGGCGCTCGCTGTCGCCCCGATGATCGCGGCGGTGAAGAGCACCCAGTCGTTGATGATGTGTGCGCCGGTGCTGACCGCGATGTTCTTCGTGCGGATGTAGGCGAGCGTGAGGACCAGCCGTGCGATGCCGATGATCAGGAACGCCTGCGCGAAGTTCCACCCGTACGTCGGCAGGTGTGCTGCACCGAACCAGATCGCGGTCGCGAGCCAGGCGATGAGGATGCCCTGGGTGCGGGTGAGTCCGATGCGGTGGCACAGCGCCATGACCGCCAGGAACGGCAGGATCGTGAAGAGCTCTTCGCCCAGCAGCTGGATCGCGGTCCCCACGTAGAACGCGACGATCTCACCCGCGCCGTGGATGCCGTCGGTCGCGGTGTTGGCGTTGGTGCCGAAGATCGCCTTGACGATGATCCCGACCGTGAACGACACGATGAGGCTGAGGATCGCGAACACGATCATGGTGCCGAAGTCACGTGCAGTGGTGCGTTGGAAGATGCGCGCCCAGTGTCGTCTCGTGAAGGCGATGAGGACGGCGAGCATGATCGCGGTGAAGAGGAACCGTGGCACGAGCGACTGGATGTTGTCCGCCGCCGGGTAGAAGCTCAGCACGGTGATGCCGGCCACGCACGCGACGACGATGGTCACCCACTGCCATGCGGGGATTCGGATCGGGTCTCCGTCGTAGAACGGGAAGTCCCGACCGTCCTGCCGTTCGATCGCCCTGCCGTACCGTCGAGCCCCTGTGGCCATGGTGTGTCCCCTCGTGCGTTGCATCGCCCTGTGGTGCATGTCGTCTGCACCAGAAGAGAAGGTACCGGCGGAGCCGGTCATCGGCGCGCTGATCCGTCGGCCTGCAGCCGCCGTACCTGCGGCCGGAACCAGAACACGAAGACCGCGACGACGTACAGGGCTTCGAGGACGATGCTGACCGGCACGTTCCAGTCGCGGACCGGCCCGTCGATCACGGCGTCGTTGAGGCCGTGGATCGCAGCGGCGCCGAGGTACGCGAGCACGCCGACGCCGGTCGCCCTGCCCGTCGGCAGCGTCTTCGCGGCGAGCCAGATCAGGACTGCTGCGCCGACGGTGATCAGGGGATGCGAGACCTCGGCGATGATGCGGACGATGACGTCCATCATCATGATGAACGGCGCATCGGACGGAGCCTTCGCGCCGTCGAGGATCGGGTCGAGCGAGGTGATGATGTAGCTGATGCCCTCGAGGAATCCCAACCAGGCCGCGGCGACGAACACGAGCCACACCGCCAGCCGCGGCGAACGGTACGTGCGCGAGGACAGCAGCAGGATGACGGGCACCAGGAGCTTCAGGAACTCCTCGACGAGCCCGGGCCAGATCAGGCCGCCGGGCAGCAGGCTCGCGATGCCGTTCAGGCTTCCGGCGAGCAGCATCGCGATGGTCCCCCAGACGAGGCCGAGCCACAGCGCCTGCACACGGTGGGGCTGACCGGCCAGGGAGACCTTCTGCCGGAAGTACCAGCCGATGGCCACCAGCGGGACCCCGATGCCGATGATCGCGGCGATGACCACCACCACGAGCGAGTACGGCGGCAGGCCGTCTCCGACCGTGGCCTCGCGGCCGCCGGAGAGCATCAGGATGCCACCCCAGTACCCGAGGAGAGCACCGGCGGCAGCGCCCCCGAGGCCGACGATGAGTGGTGCGGCCCCTCGGGGTCGCGTCATGGGACCGAAGCTACCAGCGGGCACGACGGCGTCACGCGGTCAGCCGCACACTGACCTCCCACAGCCGCCGGGCGTCGTCGGCGTCGAGCATCGCCGAGTTGGCATCCGACGGGATGCTGTCCGCGGTGAGCGGCCGGACCTCGTCGTCGATCACCGCGACGTCGCTGTCCTTCAGGTAGACCCCGCCGACGCCGTCGAGCAGCGGGCTCGCGGCACCGAACACGAGGGTCGCCGCCCCCTGCTCGATCGTCTTCTTACCGCGCTCTGGATCGACGACGGTCGTACCGTCCTCGTCGACCAGCCCCTGCTCGCGGTACGAGGCGATCCGGGACTCGTCGTGCGGACCCGGGCCGATGATCACTCCGGGGTGTGCGGCGAACGACCGGATGCCCCGGTCGGCGTACCGGCGGTCCAGCTCGACCGCGAACAGCACGTTCGCCCGCTTGGCCTGCCCGTATGCCGCAGCGGCGTCGTAGCCGCTGGCGAACGCCGGGTCGTCCCACCGGATCTGCCCGAAGCGGGCGGCGCCGGACGTGACGTTCAGGACCCGCGCACCACGGGCCTCCAGAAGGGAAGGGAGGAGCGCCCGCGTGAGCCGGAAGTGCCCGAGGTGGGACGTCGAGAACGACAGCTCGTTGCCGCGGGCGTCGAGCCGCCGGTCCGGCGTGAAGAGCATCGCGGCGTTGTTGACCAGGGCGTGGAGCGGGCGCCCGGAGGCCGTCCAGTGTGCGGCGAAGGCGTCGATCGACGCCGGGTCGGTCAGGTCGAGCTGCTCGACCCGGACCCCGGGGATGCCGGCGACGGCGGCGCTCGCGCGGTCGGTGTCGCGGGACGCGACGGTGACCGTGGCGCCGGCGGCTGCGAGGGCGCGGCTGGTCTCGCGTCCGAGGCGGCCGTGACCGCCCGTGACGACGACGTCCCGGCCGGTCAGGTCGACGCCGTCGAGGACGTCGGTGGCGGTGGACGATGCGGTGAAGGGGGTGGGGAGCGGGTGCTGGTCGGTGATCACGAGTGGTCCTCCTTCGAGTCGATGTGGCCGACGGCGTCGATGTGGCCGACGGCTTCGATGTGGCCGACTGCGTCGGTGTGGCCGACGGCGTCGCCGGCTCCGGCAGCGGCGATGGCGTCGGCCGTCGCGGACCACGCGTCGGCGTCGAGCCCGAGCGCCGTCCGGAGGAACGCCGTCGTGGTGCGGCGGACCAGGTCCACGCGCTCCGGGCTCTCGTCGGTCGTAGCGGTGGACGCGTAGTCCTGGATGCCGCCGAGCAGGTGCTCCCCGCCGTGCACGGTCACCAGGTGCCGGGCGCCGGGGCTGTGGTGGTACACGTCGGTGAACCAGTCCGGCCCGCGCGTGGAGAGCCGGGACTGGTCGTGGTCCCCGGCGACGACGAGCGACGGGGTGCGCAGCTGGCTGAAGTCCGGGCTCATGAAGGGGAAGTGCTCCTGCGCGAACGGCGTCAGGTCGGCTCCACCGAATCCGGTGGTGGAGAGCAGGACCCCGGCACGCACGCGGTGGTCGGTGCGGTCCTCGCCCGGCTGTCCGTCCGACCCGATCACCCGGGCGCCGAGGAGCATGCCGACGGACTGGCCGCCCCACGAGTGCCCGGCGACCGCGAGGTTCGCCTGGTCGACACGTCCCGCGAGACCGGGGACGGCGGCGACGAGGACGTCGAGGTCGTCGATGACCCGCTCGAGGTCGTCGACCCGGGTCTGCCAGATCGTCGGGTAGCGCGGGTCGTCGAGCGTCAGGCCGTACTTCGTCGAGTCGAGGAACGTGGGCTGGACGACGACGAACCCGTTGGCGGTCCAGTGGTCGACGAGGGGATCGCCGCCGGTCATCGACTGCCCGAAGCCGTGGGCGAAGACGATCACGGGCAGCTCGGTGCCCGTGATCGGGGCGGTGATCCGGACCTCGAGGTCGTGGCCGCGTGACGGCGCGGGCAGGGTGACGGGGCGCACGCTGATCACCTGGGGGAGCGGTGCTGTTGCTGACATCGGGAGTCCTTCCGGAAGCGGTCGTCGCTCGAAACGGAGCAACGTTCCGGAACGATACGGAACAGCGCTCCGTATTGCAAGCGAAACGGATCGGCGTTCCGTTCCGGGTGCAGGCCGTGCGATGATCGGGGGATGAGCACGCCGTCGAACGACACCGCGCCGCCCCGGCGTCGCCGCGACGTCGAACGGAACGAGCGGACGATCCTCGACGCCGCGGCCGGTGTCTTCGCTGCGTCCGGCGTCGGTGCGCCGGTGCGCGAGGTCGCCGCCGCCGCCGGCGTGGGGGTGGGTACGCTCTACCGGCACTTCCCGACCCGCTCGGACCTGGTCGTCGCCGTCTACCGGCACCAGATCGAGGCCCTGGCCGAGGCCGGCCCCGTGCTGCTCGACTCGGCGCCGACGTCGTTCAACGCGATCCTGCGCTGGGTGCACCAGTTCGTCGACTTCCTCGGCACGAAGCACGGCCTGGCGCGGGTGTGGGAGGGCGACGCCGACGGCTTCACCGCGCTGCACACGCTGTTCGTCGACGAGCTCGTCCCGGTGCTCGGCCGCATGCTCGACGCCGCACGGGGGTCGGGCGAGGTGGTCGCGTCGGTGTCGCCGTACCAGCTGCTCCGCGCCGTCGGCGACCTGGTCGCGTGGAGCCCCCAGGACCCGGACTACGACGTGCGGACGATCGTGACGCTGCTGGTCACCGGCCTGCGGCAGGCGCAGCCGCCGGTCACCCCTGCGCCGGAGACCGGCGCGTAGCGCGCCGACGACCGACGCGGAGCGCGCTCGGTCAGACTGCGTGCAGCATCGCCACGCTCCGGTCCCACAGCTCTCGGGCCAGGTCGGCGTCCTCGGCCTGCGCGTTCGGCGCAGCTACCTTGCGCTTCACGTAGTACTCGCCGGTCGGGTAGTCGCGACCGGGGGTGTTGTCGGCCAGGTACACCAGCGTGTCGGCGCCCTTCTCCGGGGTCGTCAGGAACACGTGGCGCAGGGGCGTGTGGTACACGAGGTACATCGGCGAGGTCTTGTCGTTCGAGAACCCGGTGCTGATCGTGCCGGGGTGGAACGCCGTCGACGTCACGCCCCGGTCGCGGTACCGGCGGTCGAGTTCCTTGGTGAACAGGATCTGTTCGAGCTTCGAGTCGCCGTAGGCCTTGGTGGCCCGGAAGTGCCGCTCGGCGTCGAGGTCGTCGATGTCGACGCGGCCGAAGAGCTTGTTCGCGACGCTCGAGGTGTTGATGACCGTTCCCCCGGACGCGACGAGCCGGTCCATCAGCAGCTCCGTGAGCAGGAACGGCGCCAGGTAGTTGACCTGGAACGTCAGCTCGTGACCGTCGACGGTGACCTGGCGGCCCGCGCTGAAGATCCCGCCGGCGTTGTTGGCCAGCACGTCGATCCGGGGGCAGCGTTCGAGCAGGTCGTCGGCGAGCCCCCGGACGGCGGACAGGTCCGAGAAGTCGGCCACGAAGTGGTCGACGCCGAGGTCGCGGGCGACCCGCTCGGTCTTCGCGGGGTTGCGACCGACCACGACGACCTCGTTCCCGCGGCGGACGAGCTCCCGCGCAGCGGCGACGCCGATGCCGTCGCTGGCGCCGGTGATGACGATGGTCTTCGCGGCCATGGGTGCTCCTCGGGTCGGGTCGGGGCGAGCGTGCGCTCGGCTCCGTCCGTCCTACAGGGTCGGCCCTGAACGGTGCACGTGACGGACGGGAGGCAGGTGGCGGGCCCGCCACGGGCCTCCCGTCCGCCGCCCGGTCGCCGCTCAGGCCGCGCCCGGCCCCGCCAGGTCGGCTGTCTGCACGACGACGCCGAGGGCGGGGAACACCGACCGGAACCGGGCGGCGTGGGCGTCCGGGTCCGGGTCGTTGGTGGCGTCCTCGACGAGGACGACGTCGTAGCCCAGGTCGTACGCGGCCCGAGCCGTGGACTCGACGCCGAAGGTCGTCGCCTGGCCGACCACGACCACCTCGGTGACGCCGTCGGCGCGCAGCCGCTCGTCGAGGCCGGTGCCGGCGAAGGCGCTCCACCCGCCGCGGGTCAGGTTGCCGTCGGCGTCGGCCCGTTCGAGCAGCAGGGAGCCGTAGGCGACCGGAGCCGGGCGGGGGCCGCCGCCGTACTGGGTGGCGCCTGCCGGGGTCGTGGCGGGGTCGTGGCGGATGAACACCACCGTGCCGCCGGCGGCACGGGTGGCGCGGGCGAGGGTCTCGACGTTGGCCACGACGGCCTCGACGGGGTGGGTGCGCTGGTACGGCGCGGTCCCGGCCTGCAGGTCGACGACGATCAGGGCGGTGTGTTCGGTGCGGGTGCGGGTCACCGGTCCAGGGTGCTCGATCGCCGGGCGCGGTGCGTACTGCGTCTGCGGTATCCCGGTCGGTCCGCCCGGAGTAGTCCGGCACTGCTGGGCCCGGCGAGGCTCGGAGCATGGCCAGTAGCGGAGTCCCTCGGACCGATCCCCACGCATCCGTCCTCGTCGTCGGCGCCTCGGCTGCCGGTGTCGCGACGGCCGAGGCGCTCCGCCGCCACGGGCACGTCGGCCGTCTGACGCTGCTCGACGGCGAGACCGAGGACCCCTACGACCGGCCTCCGTTGTCGAAGCAGTACCTGGCCGGGCAGATCGGTGCGGACGCCCTGGTGCTCCGCTCGACCGAGCAGCTCGCGGGCCTCGACGCCGAGTTCGTCCTCGGGGACCGCGCGGTCGCCCTCGACGTCGCGACCCGGACCGTGACCACGACGAGCGGCACCACCCGGGCCGCCGACCACGTCGTCATCGCCACCGGTGTCACGCCGCGTGCGATCCCGGGGGCCGGGCTCGATGGCGTGCACGTCCTCCGCACCCGGGCCGACGCGGACCGGCTCCGAGCGGGACTGCAGACGCTGCAGGGGCCGCTGCTGGTCGTCGGGAACGGCGTGCTCGGCAGCGAAGTGGCACAGACCGTCGCGTCCGTCGGCGTGGACGTCACGCTCGCAGGGAGCATCCGTGCACCGATGTGCGGGCAGCTCGGCGGGTTCGGCTCGCAGTTCCTCGCGGCACAGCACGAGGCGGCCGGCATCCGGTTGCTCGGCGGGGTCCGCGCCGCGCGGGTCCGCGGCCGGAACGGTCGCGTGGACACGGTGGAGTTCGTCGACGGCCCGAGCCGTCCGGCCGACGCCGTCGTCGTCGCCGTGGGGTCCCGCCCGACGACCGGGTGGCTCGAGGCGTCCGGCCTGGAGGTCACGGACGGCATCGACTGCGACGCGTTCGGAGCCGCTGCGCCCGGCGTCTGGGCCGTGGGCGACGTCGCCCGCTTCCACCACGTCGGCGCGGGGCGCTCGATGCGGCTCGAGAACCGCACGAACGCGACCGAGATGGCGCAGGTCGTCGCCGGCAACGTCCTCGGGCGCCGCGTGCCGTACACACCGGTGCCGTACTTCTGGACGGACCAGCACGGCACCCGTGTGCAGGTCTTCGGGCAGATGACCCCGGCCGACCGGGTCACCGTCGTCGACGGGCACCCCGAGGACGGCCGGTTCGTCGCCGTGGCCGAACGCGCCGGTGAGGCGGTCGGGGCGCTCGGGTGGGGCATGCCGAAGCAGGCGCGGACCGCCAGCATGCGCCTGCGTCCCCGGTACGTGCCGGTAGCGGCGACTGCGGCGTCTCCCGCGCCTGCGGTGCCTGCCGCCGAGAGCCCGGCACCGGTCGGCTGACCGGTGCCGTCCGCTCCGGTCGCCTGACCGGGGCCGTCACCCGAACACAGAGGAGCAGACCATGACCGACCCACCGATCACCGCCGACCGACCGGACACGTTCCCGATGGACCGGCGGACCGCCGGGTGTCCCTTCGACCCGCCGCCGGCGGCCCGCGTGCTGCAGGAGGACGGCCCCGTCCACCGCGTGACGCTGGCCGACGGCCGCGAGCCGTGGCTCGTCACCCGCTACGACGAGGGCAAGCAGGTGCTGTCGAGCCTGTCCGTCAGCGCCGACGCGGCCAACCCGGGGTACCCCTCCGCCAGCGCCTCGGGCGGTGGCGGCGGGCTGTCCTTCATCCTGATGGACGACCCGGACCACGCCCGGCTGCGGCGGATGGTGACCGCGCCGTTCGCGATCAAACGCATCGAGGCGCTCCGCCCCGTGGTGCAGCGGATCACGGACGACCTGATCGACCAGCTGCTCGCCGGCCCGAACCCGGTCGACCTGGTCGAGGCGTTCGCGCTCCCGCTGCCGTCCCTGGTGATCTGCGCCCTGCTCGGCGTGCCGTACGAGGACCACGACCGGTTCCAGGCGCACTCGAAGACCATCATCCGCCGCACCACGACCGACGACGAACGGCAGCAGGCGTTCCGCGAGCTCGGTGCGTACCTGACGTCGCTGCTCCGCCGCAAGACGGCGGAACCCGGCGACGACCTGCTCACGGACATCGCCGCGCGGGTCACCGCCGGCGACATGACCGAGGGCGAGGCCGTGCAGATGGGGATCCTGCTGCTCATCGCCGGGCACGAGACGACCGCGAACATGATCGCCCTCGGCACGCTCGCCCTGCTCGAGCACCCGGACGAGCGCGACCGCCTGCTCGACGACCCCGAACCGGCGCTGGTCGCCTCGGCGGTGGAGGAACTCCTGCGCTACCTGACCATCACGCACGACGGACGCAAGCGCGTGGCGACCGAGGACCTCGACGTCGCCGGCACCACGATCCGCGCCGGTGACGGGGTGATCGTCGCGACGGACCTGGCGAACCGGGACCCGGACGTCTACCCGGACCCGGACCGGCTCGACCTGACCCGCAACCCGCGGAACCACGTGGCGTTCGGGTTCGGCGTGCACCAGTGCCTGGGCCAGCCGCTCGCGCGGGTCGAACTGCAGGTCGTGTACCCGACGCTGTTCCGTCGGATCCCCACCCTCGCTCGCGCGGTCCCGCTCGACGAGGTCCCGTTCAAGCACGACGGCGCCGTCTACGGGGTGTACGAGCTCCCCGTCACCTGGTGCCCCGTCGACCACCACACCACCACGAGCGCGAGTTCGACCACCGGAGGGAACGAGTCATGAAGGTCATCCTCGAACAGGACAAGTGCGTCGCCAGCGGCCAGTGCGTCATGGCCGCGATGGACGTGTTCGACCAACGGGACGAGGACGGGATCGCCGTCCTGCTGACCGACGAGGTCGCCGACGACCAGGTCGAGGCGGTGCGTCACGCCGCGGCGGTCTGCCCGGCCCTGGCGATCCGTCTGGCGGACTGACCCGTCGGTTCCGGCACACACGACGGCCCGGTGGGGATCCCACCGGGCCGTCGTGTGTGCGCTGTGCGCGGGGCTCAGCCGCCGTCACGACCCGTCGGCCGGGTGCGTGCACGCGTCGATCGCGGCGTACTCCCGGCTGAGTGCGGTCTGGTTCCGCTCGGTGCGCCACGACCGGATGCCGGGCGCAGCGGCCACGGCGGCGATCCACACGCCGGCACCGACGAGGACCGGCACGAGCGTCGGGTCCCCGCCGAGGGCGAGCAGACCGCCGAGCGCGACCGCCAGCACGGCGACCGCGGAACCCGCGGTGGCGACCACACCAGCCAACCGGGCCGGCTGCTGCTCGAGGGCGGCGATCCGGGCCAGCGCCCGCTCGGCACGACGCTCGAGCAGCGGTCGTGCCGGGTCTGGCCGGGTGCGCAGCCGCTGGAGCAGCAGGGACGTCGTGCCGAGCCGTCCGCCCTGCACGGTCACAGTCCAGCCGAACTGCTCCAGGGTGTGCCGGTGGAGCGGCACGAACGCGGTCGGTGCGTACAGCACCCGGGTCTCCATGTGGCGGGGGACCGGCGCGTGCAGGACCGCGTCTTCCCGGGCGATGGTGTTCGTCATCGGGCTCGGCCCGCGCTCAGGCGGTCCGGCGGCGACTGGCCGCCTCGCACGCGCCGTAGACGACGTCGAACTGGCGGTCGACGGCCGGACGGATCCGCTTGGTGCGCGCCGCGCGGACGAGCTGGAAGGCCACGGGAGCGATCGCCCAGTTGACCAGCCCACCAGCCCCGACGAGGAACACCGTGACCGGGTCGAGCCCGCCGAGCAGGTCGGGGACCGCCACGGTGTCCTGCACGGCGAACACCGAAGCGGCCAGCAGGACGCTGCCGATCGCGCCGAGCGCGTACGCGACCACCGACGCCGCGGTCGTGCGGGAGCGTTCGAGCGAGTCGATCGTGGCCAGGGCGGTCTCGGCGTTCTGCTGGAGCTCGGTCAGTTCGACGGAGCGGACGGCACGGTCGCGGCGGAGGCCGAGGGTGCGCCGGCGGTTCAGTGCGCCCGTCCGGTCCGAGCCGTCGGACGTCCAGCCGAAGTTGCGGTAGGTGTCCGCGTACAGGGCGTCCTTGCCGCGCGGGACGTCGACGGTGCAGTAGTCGTACGCGGTGGCAGCGGGAGCGGCGGTGTTCGTCAGCGTCATGGTGGGTCCTCCGGTCGGTGCCGGATCGTTCCGGCCTGGTGTCGATCGTCCCGGGGACGGGCCGCGGGCAGGTCCCCGATCGGTGGTACCCCCGACTACTGCGTTCGCAGTAGCCGGACCGCTGACCCGCACGACAGGATGAGTGCATGCGGCGACTGCGAGCGACCTGGGGTTCGTGGCGTCCGGACGACCGCTGGGTGTTCCGCGGCACGGCCGCCGTTGTCCTGCTCGCGTGCGCGATCGAGTCTGGTCGGGTGGTCGCGGCCGATGCCGGCCCGGGGCCCGGCATCGCGGTCGCCGCGACCGTGCTCGCCGTCGTCGCGGCGCCGTGGACACCCTGGACGGCGCTCGGGCTCGCCACGGTCGCGCCGGTGCTCGGTGGCCTGTCCGGGTGGTCGCCGATCGTGACCTGGAGCTGCGCGGTGCTGCTGCTGTTCGCGGTGTCCTCGCGGCAGGGGCACCCGGTCCGCGCCGCGGCGATCGTCGCTCCCGGCGTGGTCATCGGCACGCTGCTCGCGCCGGGGGAGGGCGGTGCGGTACCGACCGCCCTCGGCGCCCTCATCTCCGTCGTCGCCGCGGCGGCCATCGGTTCGGGGCTGCGGGTGCAGCACCAGTACCGGGCGTCGTTGGAACAGCGCGCCGCCGATGCCGTCGCGACGCGGGAACTCGAGGCCGAGCGCCGCGTGGCCGAGGAACGCGTCCGGATCGCGCGGGACCTGCACGACGTCATCGGGCACGAGATCGCGGTGGTCAGCATGCAGCTCGGGGTCGCCGAGGTCACCCTGCCCGCCGGGGCCGACGAGGCCCGGCGTGCGCTGGATGCCGCCCGGGACGGCGTGCGGAACGTCCTGACGGAGACCCAGCACGTCCTGACGGTGCTCCGTTCGGCGTCGGGCAGCGGCGCCGACCTCGACGACCCGACGGCTCCGGCCCCCGGCATCGAGCAGCTCCCCGGACTCATCGCGTCGTACGAACGGATCGGCCTCGACGTCGATGCCCGACTGGACGACGTCGGCCCGGTCTCCGTGCCGATCGGTGTGACGGTCTACCGGGTGGTGCAGGAGTCGCTCACCAACGCCCACCGACACGGCGAGGGCCGGACGACCGTCACCCTCGCCCGCGCCGGTGACGACCTGGTGCTCGAGGTCCGCAACCCCCGCCGGCGGACCCCGGCGAGCGACCCCGTCGCAGGCCGGAGCAGCGGGCTCGGTCTGGTCGGCATGCGCGAGCGCGTCGCCGCCGTCGGAGGGTCCGTCCAGTCCGCGGCGGACGGCGTGCTGTTCGTCGTCCGCGTCCGCCTGCCCACCGCGAACGGAGCACGATGACCACACGAGTGATCCTGGTCGACGACCAGGACATGATCCGACTGGGGCTCCGTGCGATCCTCGACCGCCAGGACGGCATCGAGGTCGTCGGCGAGGCCGGGGACGGGCTCGTCGCGGTGCAGACGGCGCTGTCGGTCCCGGCGGACGTCATCATGATGGACATCCGGATGCCGGGCATCGACGGGGTCGAGGCGACCCGACGGATCCGCGCCGAGCGCACCGCCGAGCAGGTGCGCATCGTCATGCTGACGACCTTCGACCAGGACGAACTCGTCTTCGCGGCGCTGCGTGCCGGGGCGAACGGGTTCCTCAGCAAGGCCGCGGGGCCCGCAGAGCTCGTCGCGGCGATCGAGGAGGTGGCAGCGGGCGGAGGGGCGCTGTCCGCGGCGGCCGCAGCGGCGCTCATCGGACAGGTCGCCCGCACCCCCGCGTCCTCCGTCGACCCGGAGATGACCCGGCGCTTCGAGGCCCTCACCGCTCGCGAGCGCGACGTCGTGGTGATGGTCAGCCGAGGTCAGGGCATCGACGCCATCAGCGCCGAGCTCTTCCTCTCACCACTCACGGTCAAGACCCACGTGAACCGGGCCATGGCGAAGGTCGACGCCCGCGACCGGGCTCAACTCGTGGCGTTCGCGTTCCAGGCCGGCCTGGTCGACTGAGGTCGGTGCCGGCCCAGGCGCCGGCGCTTCCGGGAACCGTCGCAGCGCCATCGCGAGCCCGATCACCGCAGCCACACCGCCGAGGAACACCCCGCTCGCACCCGTGGACGCAGCAGCGTCCTCGGCGCTTCCCGCGAACGAGAGCAGTGCCGACTGGGTCAGCACGAGCAGGACCACCGCGGCGGCGACGTTCACGAGCTTCGTCGCCTCGACGAGTGGTTCCCCGTCCTTGCGCGCGGTCACCGCACCCCAGACCCCGATGCCCAGCTCCGCGAACGTCGCCGCCGCGATGACGATCGCCACCCACTGGTCGTAGTGCACGGGGTGCGCCCGCCCGACGAGCATCGGCACGCTGCACCCGACGAACACGACCGACATCGCGGTCACCGCACCCCCGATCCACCGGTGTCCGGCCTGCCGGAACCGCATCCGGTCGCCGCTCGCCGCATCGAACGCGAACGACAGCCGGTGCCGACGGACGGCCCAGACCTTCGCGGCCGCGACCCCGAGCGTGAAGACCACGGTCGCGGCGAGGAACAACGAGGGGGCCGAGCAGAACAGGACGACCTTCCACCCCGCCATCACGAGGCTGCTCGGCACCGACAGCACGGCGAGCACGAGCCCGCGCCGCGGCCGATCCCGCCACACCGTGACGGCGTACTGCACGGCGACCTTCCTGGTCACCGGCATCAGTCGAACGTGACGACGACCTTGTCGGCCGCCCCGGGGGTCGCAGCCACCCGGAGGGCGTCGAGCACGTCGCTCGCCGGGAAGACGTCGCTGACGATCTGCGCGTACGCCTCGGGGTTCGCGATGATGTGCTCGGTGACGTCGAAGATCTCGGTCGGGTACCCCATCGCGGTCACGATCGTCGGCTCGACGGCCAGCAGGTCACCGAAGTCGACCTCCACCGGCCGCTTGTGCACGGCCACGACGCCGATCGTCGCGCGGTGCTTCGCCAGGCGCAGCGCCGTCTGCACGGTGGCCGGCACCCCGGCGGCGTCGAGCCAGACGTCGGTGCCGGACTTCCCGCCGTGCCCCACGCCGTCCCGTGCTTCGCCGTGCAGGGCGATCAGGCGCTCGTCGAGTGGCTCGTCCGCCGAGTTCACGACGGCATCGGCTCCGACGAGCAGGGCCTTCTCGAGCCGCGACGCGATCACGTCGACGACGACCACGTGCCCGACGCCGAGCGCCTTGTAGCTGATCACGGCGCCCAGCCCGATCGGGCCGGCACCGAACACGACGACCGTGTCGCCCGGCTGCGGCGCGGTCCGGTTCACGGCGTGCAGGGCGACCGCCATCGGCTCGTTGAGCGCCGCCACCTGCCAGGGCAGTTCCTTCGGGACCAGGGCGATGCTGGTGCCGAGCACGGCCTGCTCGACGAGCAGGAACTCGGAGAGCCCGCCGGTGGGGCCGCCGTTGCCGATGATCCCGCGTGGGTCGCCCATCGGGTTCACCACCACGTGGTCGCCGACGGCGATGCCCTCGACCGCGTCGCCGACGGCGGCCACCTCTCCGGCGACCTCGTGCCCGAGGGGCGTGTGCCCCTCACGCGGCGGGATGCCGCCGCGCGCGGCGTAGAAGGCGTCGGAGCCGCAGACCCCGCACGCCTTGACGGCGATCAGGACGTCGGCGGGGCCGACCTCGGGGACGGGCTCGTCGCGGATCTCGACGGATCCGGGGCCGGTGACGACGACGGTGCGCATGGTGCTCCTCACGTCACGAGCACGGGCGGCTCGGGACGGAACCATCTGACCAAGACGGCGACCTGCGCACGTACTGCGATCGCAGTAGCGCCGGGTCATCGGACTGGAGGCACGTGGCGGGCGCGCCACGTGCCTCCAGTCCGCTTGGTCGACGGTTCAGGGGCGCTGTGCCGGACCGCGCCGCAGGGCGCGAGCCGCGAAGGCCTCCAGCGCCTCGATGAGTGCTTCGGCGATCCAGATCCGGTTGCGTTGCTTCGAGTTCGCCGGTCGGAGGACGCCGCGTTGCACCAGGGTCTCGACGGCACGGTACGCGGTCGGCGCAGCGACACCGAGACGATCCTGGACGAGACCGGCGTTGAGGACCGGATGCTCGATCACGAGGTCGACCAGGGCTCGCGCTCGGTTGTCGGAGCGGAGATCCGAAGTGGCGTCGGCCCAGCTGGCACGCACGGCGCTGACGTCGGAGGCGAGTCGTCTGCCCGAGGCGACCGCGAACCAGGCCGCCTGGGTGAACGCCCGCACGATGGCGTCGACGTCGCCGGCGCGGTAGGCCGTCAACGCCTCGTAGTACGCATCGACGTCGTGGAGCAGCCCCGCGGACACGGGGACGGCGATGTTCTTCGTCACACCGGCTTGCCGCAGCATCGCGTGCACCAGTGCCCGGCCGGTGCGTCCGTTGCCGTCGAGGAACGGGTGGATCGTCTCGAACTGGGCGTGCGCGATCGCCGCGTGCGCGAGCGCCGGGACGTCGAGCCGCCGCACGAACCCGACCAGATCGGCCATCGAATCGCCGACGCGGCTGTGGTGCGGCGGCACGAAGGCCGCTTCGTGCGGACTGAACTCCGTGCCACCGATCCACACCTGCTGCTGGCGGAACCGGCCCGTCATCTGCGGCGCCGAATCGGAGAGCAGTGCTTCGTGTATCTCGATCACCGCGGCTTCGTCGATCTGGTCGCGGAGCGCCAGGGCGGCTTGCATCGCACGGACGTTGCGGACGATCAGCGCCGCGTTCCCGCTCGTGCGCTCACCGAGCTCACTCTCGGCGATCGCGCGCGCGCCACTGGTCAGGTTCTCGATCTGGGACGACGACGCGGACTCGCTGCGGAGCAGCATGGACGCGAACGGCAGGACGGACGAACCGAGTTCCGCGTCGAACCGTCCGATCGCGACCGCTGCCTCTGCGGCGTCCGCGAGCACGTCCGGGGACACTCGGACGCTCGTGGTGGCGATGGTCGGCACGACGGCAGCGGTGTACGGTCCACGTGCTGCCAGGCGAGCGCGTCGGGATGTGCCGCCGTCGTCCTCCACGGTGTGCCATGAGCGCTGTTCATCCTGCAGGGCAGGCCACCGAGGGCGCTCGGGACCACCGGAAGGGTCGCTCAACCGTTCATCTCCGCTCGCGTTGGTAACACTTACGACGAATATAGAACCAACGCCATCGGTTCGCTAACTTCTCTCAGTCGAGCCTTCCCGTGCCGCGCGCTCGTCCACCACATCCACCCGCGCCAGCACGTTCGCGAACCCGCGCCGCCCTCGGGTGGCGAACAGCCCGATGACGGCTGCGACGGCGAGAGCGAACGCCAGCAGGCCGGTGAAGGGCAACGCGGCGGCGGTGGCCGTCGCCCACCCGCCGGAGCCCGCGGCCCACCGCACCAGGCGCTGCCAGGCCGTCGGCCGCGGCTCCGGTCGGAGCCGGACGACTGCCTCGCCGAGCGTGCGCCCGGACGCGAGCACCACCACCAGCTGGACCGCCGGTGCGACGAAGGGCAGCGTGGCGAGCAGGACCCGTGCGAGCGTGGAGTTGAGGTCCTGCCCGGCGAGGGCGAACGACAGGCTCGTGATCGACACCAGCGCGCCGGTGGTCAGCACCATGGCGAGCAGGTCGCAGAACATCCCGAACCCGCGGCGCCAGATCGTCACCCGGCGGGGCAGATCCGACGACGGCTCGCCCCGGTGCCGGACGAGCACCCAGAGCACGGGGGAGACCAGCGTGCCGACGAGTGCTCCGGTGGTGTTCGCGAGCAGGTCGTCGACGTCGAACAGCCGGTACGAGCACGGGTACAGGAACCAGTCGCCGGTCAGCTGCGTGCACTCGATGAGCAGCGAGACCAGGAACCCGGCGACGGTCCCGACGACCACACCGGCCAGGAACCGTCCGTGCAGGAACACGTGCCGCACGAGCATGCCGAGGGGGACGAACAGGATGACGTTGAAGACCACCTGCGCCGCGGCCGGGTTCGCGAGCAGGGACCGGGGGCCGGAGAGCCCGCCCTCCTTCGCGATGTCCCCGACGAACGCGAACGGCGTCAGCTGCGGTCCGGAGGCGGCGCGACAGATCGCCGCGACCTCGCTGGTGTCGGGCAGGGGCAGGAGCGTGTACGTGACGAGGGCGAGCCCGTAGACGACGGTGGCGAACGCCAGCACCGCGTTGCCGACGCCGAGGGTGCCCCGGCGTCGGTACTGCAGCGCTGCCCACGGCACCAGTCCGGCGATCGCGATCGCGGACCCGACGAGCAGCGCGATGACGGCAGGGGTCGCGGAGGTCATCCCTCGACCCTAGGGATCCCGTGGGACACGCGTCCGGCTGCTGGCCGTGCCGCGACTCGCGAGAGGATGGCGGTGTGACCACCGCGACCACCATCCTCGACGCGATCGTCCGGCAGGTCGACGACACCGGCTTCGGCGCCCACGGCCTGCACGTCCGCACCGGTGGCGGCACCGCGGACGACGTCGCCGAGCACCGCTGGACGCCCGACGCGCGCGAGGAGATCCACTCCGCGGCCAAGGGCATCTGCGTGCTCGCCACCGGGATCGCCGCCGACGCGGGTCTGGTGGACGTCGACGAACCGATCGCCGCATCGCTGCCCGGGTTCGAGTTCGGGGACGGCGCGGACCAGGTCACCCTCCGGCACCTGCTCACGATGACGAGCGGGATCGACATGCCCTGGTCGGCGACCGAGCTGACCGACTGGCCGGACCTGGCGGCCGAGTTCCTGCGGCGGCCCTCGCGGGGTCGCGTGTTCCAGTACGCCAACGTCAGCACCTACACGGCCATGCGCGTGCTCGAGACCCGCGTCGGCGACGTCGGCGCGTTCGTGTCCCGACGCCTGTTCGACCCGCTCGGCATCGAGGACGTCGAGTGGCTGCGCTGCCCGAACGGGTACGTCGCCGCCGGTGAAGGACTGGCGCTCCGGACCGAGGAACTCGCGCGCCTCGGTCGGCTCATCCGCGACGGTGGCGTGGTCGACGGGCAGCGCATCGTCGGCGCCCGCTGGTGCGACGCGATGCACTCCGACTGGGTCGAGCGCGAGGGGACCGGACCCGGGTACCACCGCTACGCGATGGCCGGATGGGGCGGTCCGGGGCAGCTGTGGCGGCTGCACGGCGCGTACGGGCAGATGCTGCTGTTCGACGACCACCCCGACGGCGACACCGTGGTCACGATCACCGCCGACGACCACTTCGGCGCCGACGCGATGGCCGCGTTCGTCGCCGAGGAGCTCGCCCGGCAGCGGTAGCCGGCAGCGGTAGCTGGCAGCGGTAGCCGGCAGCCGTCGCTGGCAGCCGTCGCGTCCTCGCCGTGCGAGGATCGATCAGTGCAGGAACAGACGCCCGTCGCGATCATCATCGCGGCCATGAGCGAAGAGGTCTCCGCCTTCGCCGACCTGTTCGGCGGGGTCCCGATCCTCGACGGCCCCGTCGGAGGCCACGACCCGCACCAGCTGCTCGACATCGGCGGCGCCACCGTGGCCGTCCGCCGCAGCGGCATCGGCTTCACGAACGCGACGGCCGCCGTGGCACACGGCTTCCACGACTTCGGACCCGGCATCCCCGTGATCAGCGTCGGGACCGCCGGCGGCCTCATGCACGGCATCGCGATCGGTGACGTCGTCGTCGGCGACCGGTACGTCAACCTCAACGCGGACGCCACCGCGTTCGGCTACGCCCTCGGCCAGGTGCCCGGCATGCCGACCGGGTACGCCCCGGACGCCCGACTGGTCGAGCTGGCGATGGCCGCCGACATCGCCTGGCCGCTGCGCTCGGCGACGATCGGCTCGAGCGAGGTCTTCGTCACCGAGGGGCGCGCCCGGACACTCCGCGACGCCTTCCCCGACGTGGCCGCGGTCGACATGGAGTCGGCCGCCATCGCCCAGTTCGCCCACGTGCACGACATGCCGTTCGTGTCGGTCCGCTGCATCAGCGACCTCTGCGCCCCCGACGGTGCCGAGTTCCGCGAGCACCTGGACGGCGCCGCGGCGCGCGCCGCCCGCGTGGTCCACGACCTGGTGCGCGGCCTGCGTCCCTGAGACCCGGCCCGCGAAAGCGACAGTCCTGCGGCACGGGGCACCGTTCGGTCCGGCATCGCGACAGATCTCCGCGAACAGTTCGCGGCACGCTGTCGCTTTCGCGGATGTGGACCCGGCCCACCGTCGGACGGGAGGCGCGGTGCGGGCCCGCCACGGGCCTCCCGTCCGCCCCCGGCGCACGTCGAGAGCCACGGTGCGCACGCATGTGCGCCACCTGCGAGCGCATCCCGCGCACGGTGCGATGATGAGCGGCGGCCGTCGCCCGGACGGCCGGAGACGGAAGTGCCGAGCGTGACCGAGACCCGCTCCGAGACCCCGACGGAACCGTCGAAGCCGACGGACCACACCACCCCCACGACCGAGGCCACCGACGACGGTGGCCACGGCCCGCGCAAGGGCGTCGCCGTCCTGGCGCTCGCCGCACTCGGCGTCGTGTTCGGCGACATCGGGACGAGTCCGCTCTACGCCCTGCGCACCGTGTTCACGATCGACGACGGCCTGGTGAAGGCGAACCAGGAAGACGTCTACGGCGTCATCTCGATGATGTTCTGGAGCATCACGATCATCGTCTCGATCAAGTACGTGCTGATCCTGATGCGCGCCGACAACGACGGCGAGGGCGGGGTGATGGCGCTCGCCGCCCTGGCCCGCCGGCTCTACGCGAAGCGTCGCGGTGGCGCGGTGATCTTCCTGGTGATCGGCATCGTCGGGGTCTCGCTCTTCTACGGCGACTCCGTGATCACCCCGGCGGTGTCGGTGCTGTCGGCGGTCGAGGGGCTCGGTACCGCGGCGCCGTCCGTCGAGCACCTGATCGTGCCGATCGCCGCGGTCATCCTGGTCGTGCTGTTCGCGGTGCAGCGCTTCGGCACCGGCAAGGTCGGCAACCTGTTCGGCCCGGTGATGCTGCTCTGGTTCGTCGTGATCGCCGCCGCCGGCGTCCCGCACATCCTCGAGCACCCCGGCGTCCTGCAGGGGCTCTCGCCGACGTGGGCGATCTCGTTCGCCTTCGCGCACCCGTACATCACGTTCGTGGCGATGGGGGCGGTGGTGCTCGTCATCACCGGTGCGGAGGCGCTCTACGCCGACATGGGGCACTTCGGACGGTCGCCGATCCTGAAGGCCTGGTTCTTCGTGGTGTTCCCGGCGCTCGTCCTCAACTACCTCGGGCAGGCGTCGCTGGTGCTGCGCGACCCGTCGGCGGCGAAGGACCCGTTCTTCCTGCTGTTCCCGGACGCGCTGCGGTTGCCCGTGGTGGTGCTGGCGACGCTCGCGACGGTGATCGCGAGCCAGGCCGTCATCTCCGGGGCGTTCTCGCTCACCCGCCAGGCGGTCCAGCTCGGGCTGCTGCTGCCGCTCACGATCCGGCAGACCTCGCGGCGGGAGAGCGGGCAGATCTACCTGCCCGCGGTCAACCTGCTGCTGTTCATCGGCGTGCTCGCGATCATGCTCGCGTTCCGGTCGTCGGCGAACCTGGCCACCGCGTACGGGGTGTCCGTCACCGGAGCTCTGGTCGTCGACACGCTCCTGCTCCTGCTCGTCGTCCGCCCGCTGTGGAAGTGGGCGACCTGGAAGCTCGTGGTCGCGGCGGTGGCGTTCGGCGGCCTCGAGCTGACCTTCCTCGCCGGCAACCTGTCGAAGATCATCCACGGTGGTTGGGTGCCGCTCCTCATCGCCCTGGCGGTGATCACGGTGATGACGACGTGGCGCCGTGGCCGGGCGCTCGTGCAGGAGGAACGCAAGGAGCGCGAAGGGTCGCTCGCCGACTTCATCGACCGCATCAACCACGAGCACATCCCGCGGGTGCCCGGGGTGGCGGTCTTCCCGCACCCGAACAAGGAGACGACGCCGCTGGCGCTCCGGGCCAACGTCGAGCACAACCACGTGGTGCACCGGACCGTCCTGATCGTCTCGGTGCTCACCGCCAACGTGCCGCACGTCCCGCACGCGAAGGCGTTCCACCGCGACGACCTCGGCTACGAGGACGACGGCATCGACCACATCACGGTGAAGTTCGGGTTCTCGGACGACCAGGACCTGCCGAAGGCCCTGCACGCCGCCTGCCTGGCCGAGGTCCTGGACATCGACCCGGAGGAAGTGCTCCGGGCGTCCTACTTCATCTCCCGCGGGGCCCTCCGTCCGATGCCCGGCAACCGGGGGATGGTGGCCTGGCGGAAGAAGCTCTTCGTCGGCCTCGCCCACAACGCCGCCGACCCCGCGGCACGCTTCGGTCTCCCGGCGCAGCGCACCGTGACGATGGGCAGCGACGTCGAGATCTGACCGCGCCGTCGAGATCTGACCGCGTCGTGCACCGGCGTTCTGCATCGGCATCCGCATCGGCATCCGCATCCGTAGAGCGCAGGCCCCCGTTCGGGGGTGATGGTCTTGTGCACCCGTTCAGGGTTACGCTCATCGGAAACACACCACAGCTGCAGGCAGCATCACCAACTGCCGGACCAGCACCAGGATCAGGAGCGAAGCCACATGAGGCTTGGAGTACTCGAGCGCGCCCAGAAAGACCCACGGGCGTCCACTTCCACCCGATGGTCAGGCCGGAGCAAGGGCGTCGCGATCGTCACCGCAGCGCTCCTCGGCGCCGGCGGCAGCATCCTCGCCGCCGCCCCCGCGACGGCAGCGCCCGTCGCGTCGACCGGGCAGGGGCGCTTCCTCAGCGGCTCCGCGCTCGGGTTGAACCTCGACGACATCCTCACCGTGACCCCGGCGGACGCGGTCAACACCGGTGGGGCCACGGACACCGACGTCCACCCGCTCGACGTCACCGCACTCAACGCGGTCAACGTCAACCTGGGCGGGGGCCTCAACCTGCTCGGGAACAACGGCATCCTCACCCTCGGTGCCGTCAACCAGTACGCCGCCGCCAACGCCGACGGCAGCTCCGTCGCCGCGTCCGGCGCGGTGACGAACACCGGCGGGATCGGCGTCGGCGGCCAGGACGGCGTCCCGCAGTCCAACGCCACGCTCGACCTGTCGGGTCTCATCGGGGCCGACCTGGCGGGCGCCCTCGCGAACGCCCAGCTCGAGGTCGGCGCCGTGTCGGCCACCGCTGCGCAGGCAGCCGGCCCGGACGGTGCGCAGACGGGCGACTACGGCATCGCCGGACTCGACCTGTCGCTGACGAGCCCCGCGCTCGGCACCACCGTCTCCGGTCTCCGCACCACCCTCGGCACGCTCCAGCCGACGGTCGACGGCGTCGAGGACACCCTGAACGCCCTCGGCCCGCTCGTGCAGGTCCAGGGCCTGCCCGACCTCGTCACGGTGCTCGACTCGGCCACCGGCGACGTCACCAGCGCCGACGGCTCGATCACGGCGAACCTGCAGACCGGTGCGATCACGGTCGACGTCGCCGCAGTGCTGACGAACGCCGGCCTGGACATCAACAACCTGCCGGCGAACACCGAGCTGCTGCCGTACATCACGGAGGCACTCACGACCCAGCTCCTGCCGGCGGTCACCACCGCGCTGCAGGGGGTCGTGACCCAGCTCACCCAGTCGCTCCGCGGGCTCACCGTCACGGTGGCGGGGCTCCCGCTGCCGATCGGTCAGCTCCTCGACGTCGTGAACCCGGTCATCGCGCAGGTCGTCGCCCCGATCAACCAGGTCGTCGCCGGCCTCGGTGAGACGGTCATCACGCCCCTCGCCAACGCCCTGACGACCGTCGTGTCGCTGCAGGCCAACGTGCAGGAGACCAGCGCCGACGGCGTCTTCACCCAGCGTGCCCTGCGCGTCGCACTGGTGCCGGCCGCCGGCACCGCCGTCGTCAACCTCGCCTCGGCTGCGGTCGGCCCGAACGCCGGTCCGCTCGCGGTCCCGACCATCACCACGCTCGACCCGGACAACGGGCCGGTCGCCGGTGGCACGGTCGTCACCGTCACCGGGACGGGCTTCACGGACGACGCCACGGTGTCGGTCGACGGTTCCGACCCGATCGCGGCGGACTCCGTCTCGGACGACGGCACCGAGCTGACCTTCACGACGCCGGCGCACGTCGTCGGCACGGTCGACGTCACGGTCACCACGCCCGCCGGTGAATCCGACCCGCTCGACTTCACCTACACCGACGACGCGGCTGCGGTCCCGACGATCACGACGCTCGACCCGGACAACGGGCCGGTCGCCGGTGGCACGGTCGTCACCGTCACCGGGACGGGCTTCACGGACGACGCCACGGTGTCGGTCGACGGTTCCGACCCGATCGCGGCGGACTCCGTCTCGGACGACGGCACCGAGCTGACCTTCACCACGCCGGCGCACGACGCCGGAACGGTCGACGTCACGGTCACCACGCCCGCCGGTGAATCCGACCCGCTCGACTACACGTACAACCCGGCTCCCGCAGCGGTACCCACGCTCACGACGCTCGACCCCGACAACGGGCCGGTCGGCGGCGGCACCCTCGTCACCATCACGGGCACCGGGTTCACCGACGACGCGACCGTCTCGGTCGACGGGTCCGACCCGATCGACCCGGAGTCGGTCTCCGACGACGGCACCGAGCTGACGTTCACGACCCCGGCGCACGTCGCCGGTCCCGTCGACGTGACGGTCACGACCGACGCCGGGACCTCGGACCCGCTGACGTACACCTACAACCCGGCACCCGCCGGGGCTCCGACGCTGACGGCGCTGGACCCCGACAACGGTCCGGTCACCGGTGGCACGGTCGTCACGGTCTCCGGCACGGGCTTCACCGACGACTCGACGGTCTCGGTGGACGGTTCCGACCCGATCACGCCGGACAGCGTGTCGGACGACGGCACCGAGCTGACGTTCACGACGCCGGCGCACACCGCCGGTGCGGTCCCCGTGACCGTCACCAACGGCTCCGGCACCTCGGCGCCGCTGCCATACACGTACAACCCGGCCCCGGCCGCGGTCCCGACGATCTCCGAGCTGGACCCTGACAACGGTCCGGCCGCGGGTGGCACGGTCGTGACCGTCACGGGCACCGGTTTCACCGACGACTCCACGGTCTCGGTGGACGGTTCCGACCCGATCACGCCGGACAGCGTGTCGGCGGACGGCACGACGCTCACCTTCACGACCCCGGCGCACGCTGCCGGTGACGTCGAGGTCACGGTGACGACCCCGGGTGGCACGTCCGACCCGCTCGTCTACACCTACAACCCCGCGTCGACCACGACGACCCCGCCGCCGGTGATCACCTCGCCGACGGACGGTGGCACCGTCACGACGCCCAACCCGCCGATCACCGGCACCGGTCAGCCCGGCGCGACCGTCACGGTCACCGACGGCACGGTCGTCGTCTGCACCGCGGTCGTCGCGGCGGACGGCACCTGGAAGTGCACCCCGATCGTCGGCTTCGGCCCGGGAACGGTGACCATCACCGCCACCCAGACCGGCGCAGACGGCACCTCGGCGGCATCCGACCCGGTGACGTTCACCGTCCGCCTGGCAACCGCCGGCACCGGTGGCGCGGGTGGTACCGGCCCGAACGGGACGCTCGCCTACACCGGTAGCGACCCGGCCCCGGTGATCGCCTTCGCGATCCTGCTGATGCTCGCGGGCGTCGGGCTCACCATCGCCCGCCGCTTCCGTCGGGCTTAGTCCGCACCACCAGCAGCGCCCGTCGGGATCCGTCCCGGCGGGCGCTGCTGCGTGCGTGTGCGTGCGTGTGCGCGTGCGTGTGCGGTGCGTTGGCGTGTGCGGTGCATGCGTGTGCATCATGCGACGGGGCACCGGTTGATCGACGCGTGGAACGTCGGAACATGCACACGCAGCAGATGCGTGTGCATCATGCGACAGGGCACCGGTTGATCGACGCGTGGAACGTCGGAACATGCACACGCACCGGCGGTCGGGAGGCGCGGTGCGGGCCCGCCACAGGCCCCGTCCGTCCGCGGGTGGGCGCGATCAGTGCCCGAGCTGCTCCCGCAGGTACGGCGCGGTCCGGCTCTCGGCGGACGCCGCGACCTGGGCGGGGGTGCCGGTGGCGACGACGCGGCCGCCGTCCTCGCCACCGGAGGGCCCCATGTCGATGACGTGGTCCGCACTCGCGACGACGTCCATGGCGTGCTCGACCACGACGACGGTGTTGCCGGCGTCGGTGAGGCGTGCGAGCTGTGCGGTCAGCAGCTCGACGTCGGCGGGGTGCAGGCCCGTCGTCGGTTCGTCGAGCAGGTAGAGCGTGTGCCCGGTGCGCGCGCGTTGCAGCTCGGTCGCGAGCTTGATGCGCTGGGCCTCGCCGCCGGACAGCTCCGGAGCGGGCTGTCCGAGCCGCAGGTAGCCGAGGCCGACCTGGCGCAGGGCCTCGAGCCCGCGGGCAGCGGCCGGCAGCGATGCCAGGAAGGGGGCCGCCTGGTCGACGGTCATGCCCAGGACGTCGGCGATCGACGCACCGTCCCACCGCACCTCGAGGGTCTCGTCGTTGTAGCGCGCACCGTGGCACTCCGGGCAGGGCGCCCAGCTGCCCGGCAGGAACAGGAGCTCGACCGACACCGAGCCCTCGCCCTGGCACACCTCGCACCGGCCGCCGGCCACGTTGAACGAGAAGCGGCTGGCGGTCCAGCCGCGGGCCTTCGCGTCGTCGGTCGCGGCGAACGCGGCACGCACGGCGTCGAAGAGCCCGGTGTAGGTGGCGAGGTTCGAACGCGGGGTGCGGCCGATCGGCTTCTGGTCGACCTGCACGACGCGGTCGACGAGCGGGTGCGACGTCGCCACGCCGGGCAGGACCCCGCCGACGAGCGACGACTTGCCGGAGCCGCTGACGCCGGTGACCGCGGTGAGCACCCCGAGCGGCAGGTCGACGTCCAGGTCCTGCAAGTTGTGCAGGGTGAGGTCGCGCAGCTCGAGGGTCCCGACGGGGGTCCGGACGGTGCGCTCACCGTCGGCACGGTCGCGCGGGTGCAGGAACCGTCGGGTGACCGATGCCTCGACGTCGGCGAGGCCGTCGACGGGGCCGCTGTACAGGACGGTGCCCCCGCCGGACCCGGCACCCGGGCCGACGTCGACGATCCAGTCCGCCCGCCGCACGATGCTCATGTCGTGCTCGACGACGAAGACGCTGTTGCCGCCGGCACGCAGGTCGTCGAGGACCTCGACCAGGGACTCGGCGTCGGCCGGGTGCAGGCCAGCGCTCGGTTCGTCGAGCACGTAGACGACACCGAACAGGCCGGAGCGCAGTTGCGTCGCGATGCGCAGGCGCTGCGTCTCGCCGGGGGAGAGGGTCGGGGTGGCCCGGTCGAGCGCGAGGTACCCGAGGCCCAGGCCGACGAGCACCTCGACCCGTGTGAGCAGGTCGCGCGAGATCGCGACCGCGACCTCGGTGTGCTCGCCGGACGAGGCGCGTGAGGTGGCAGCGCTGGCGTCCGTGATGGTGGCGATCGGGCGCAGGACGTCGGCCAGCGCCGTGAGCGGCAGGCCGTTCAGGTCGGCGATCGAGTGGCCGCCGACCGTCACCGCGAGCGCGGCCCGGGTCAGGCCGGTCCCGCCGCAGAGGCCACACGGACCCGACTCGACGAACTGCAGCACCTTGGTCCGCTGCGTCTCGCTCTGCGAGTCGGCGAGGGTGTGCATCACGAACTGGCGTGCGCTCCAGAACCGCCCCTTGTACGGCTTCGCGACGCGGTCGCGCTTCGGGTGGACCTGGACCACCGGCTGCTCCTCGGTGAACAGCAACCAGTCGCGGTCCTGTCGGGAGAGCGCACGCCACGGCACGTCGATGTCGTAGCCGAGCACCGCCGTGACGTCGCGCAGGTTCTTGCCCTGCCAGGCCCCGGGCCACGCCGTGATCGCGCCGTCACGGATGCTCAACGACGGGTCGTGGACGGCCGAGGCCTCGGTGACCTCGTGGGCGATGCCGAGTCCGTGGCAGCGCGGGCACGCTCCGGCGACGGTGTTCGGCGAGAACGAGTCGGACTCGAGCCGGTCGGCTCCGGGCGGGTAGGTGCCGGCGCGGGAGAACAGCATGCGCATCGAGTTCGACAGGGTCGTCAGCGTGCCGACGGTCGAACGGCTGCTCGGAGCACCGCGGCGCTGCTGCAGGGCCACGGCGGGTGGCAAGCCGGTGATCGACTCGACGTGCGGCGTCGACCCCTGCGCGATGAGCCGTCGGGCGTAGGGAGCGACGGACTCGAGGAAGCGGCGTTGTGCCTCGGCGAACACCGTGCCGAACGCGAGCGAGGACTTGCCGGAGCCGGAGACGCCGGTGAAGGCGACGATGCGGTTGCGCGGGATGTCCACGTCGACGTCCTGCAGGTTGTGCTCACGGGCGCCGCGGACGCGGATGAAGTCGTCGGGCCCCGGTTGGTCGTCGGTCACGGTCGAGCGGGGAGCGGGCATCTGCTCGATGGTAGGCGGGTGCTGCTGAACGTGGTGAAGGGCCGTCCCGGTTGCCCGGGGCGGCCCTTCACGTGTGGTGCGGTGGTGCGGGGTGTTACTTGATCTGTGCGGTGATGGTGGCGGTGCCGACGAGGAGGCCGCGCTTGACGGCGTCGGTGCCGAAGGTCTTGTTCAGCAGGCCGGCGGCGTCTTCGGAGACGTGGACGGTGGTGCCGGTCAGGATGGCGTTGTCGCCCTCGAGCTGGAGGGGCTTGAGGGAGCCGCCCCAGAGCTCGAACAGGAACGCGTTGGACGCGGCGACCTTGCCGTTGACCAGGACGTCACCGTAGAGCTTGGAGGAGCCCGGGTTCACGACGAAGTTCTCGAGCGTGACGGTGGTGTCGCCGGCCTTCAGGGTCAGGCCGGAGTCGTCGTGGTTGAGCAGGCCCTGCACGTAGGGCTTGTAGTTGCCGTCCGGCGACCAGTACGTGACCGAACCGGCGGTGATCGGGAACGACACCGACCCGTCAGCCAGGGTCGCGTCTCCGGAGACGCCGGGGGTGAGCTTGAGGGCGGTGAGGGCGTCGGTGAAGCCGGAGTCGAGCTTCACGGCGGTGGAACCACCGAGGACCTCGGGGACCGAGGCGACCGGTGCGGGGATCTTCGACGACGACGACGAGACCGTGTGGACCTGGGGGGTCGAGGCCTGGGCGGAGGAGATGCCGAACGCGGCACCGCCGAGCACGAGGGCGCCGGTCGTGGCGAGGGTGATGGAGGTCTTCAGGCTCTTGCGCATGGTGATCGTTTCCTTTGCTGAGGTGTCGCGCTCGGCGCGGCTGCTGTGTGCGCGCCGAACACACCCTGGTGCAGGGTGGAGAACCAGCAATGTGCGGCTGGTGAGCGCTCCGGGTGTTTCCCGGTCTGTGCAGGTGATTCGGGGGCCTCCGGCAAAAGGTTTGGACCGATCTGTCCTCGTTACCGGTCTGTGACCTTCGGGCCCTGGACGCGACCAGACGACGGACGGGAGGCCCGGTGCCAGCTGGCACCGGGCCTCCCGTCCGTCGTCCACGTGGGTTCAGAACGCCTTGCCGGGATTCAGGGTGCCCGCCGGGTCCAGGGCGTCCTTGACGGCACGGTGCATCGCGAGGACCCGCTCGCCCAGCTCCTGCCGCAGGCCGGGCAGCTTGAGCAGGCCGACGCCGTGCTCACCCGTGACGGTGCCGCCGAGTGCCAGGCAGTCCGCGACGATCTGGTCGAACGCCTGCTTCGCACGGGCCTTCGCGGCCTCGTCGCCCTCGGGAGCGATGATCAGCGGGTGCAGGTTGCCGTCGCCGGCGTGCGCGATGTTCGCGATGGTGACGTCGTGCGCTGCCGCCGTCGCCTGGATCCGTCGGAGCATCTCGGGCACCGCGCTGCGGGGCACGCAGATGTCCTCGGTGAGCACCGGTCCGAGCCGCTCGAGTGCCGGGTACGCGAGTCGCCGTGCCTGGAACAGCCGGTCGATGTCGTCGGGGTCCGTGGCGCGCTCGACGTCGGTGCCGCCGGCCTGCGCGAAGACGGCTGCGACCTGGTCGGCGAGCTCGTCCCCCGCGGCACCACGCTCGTCGACCCGGGCCAGCAGCAGGGTGTCGACGTCGGACGGCAGCCCGAGGTGCATCCAGTCGTCGACGGCCCGCAGGCAGGTCCGGTCCACGATCTCGAGTGCTGCGGGGATGATCCCGGCACGCGAGATCGCGGCGACGGCGTCCCCGGCGGCGCTGAGCGAGGGGAAGTACCCGATCACAGCACGTTCGTCGCGTCCGGCCAGGGGGAGCAGCTTGACGGTGACCGACACGACGATGCCGAGCGTGCCCTCGGACCCGACCATCAGGCCGGCCAGGTCGTACCCGGCGACGCCCTTCGCCGTGCGGCGTCCGAGCTCCACCACGGAACCGTCGGCCAGCACCACGGTCATCCCGAGCACGTAGTCGCGGGTGACGCCGTACTTCACGCAGCAGATCCCGCCGGCGTTCGTCGCGACGTTGCCGCCGATCGTCGAGATGGCCGAGCTCGCCGGGTCCGGCGGGTACCAGAGTCCGTGTTCCGCGACGGCAGCCCGCAGTGCGTCGTTGACCACACCGGGCTGGGCGACGGCGTAGCGCTCGTCGGTGTCCACCTCGAGCACCGCGTCCATCAGCTCGAGGGACAGGACGACCGATCCGGCCATCGCGTTCGCCCCGCCGGACAGCCCGGTCCCGGCGCCGCGCGGCACGACCCGCACGCCGACGGCTGCCGCCCACCGGACGGTGGCGACGACGTCGTCGGTGCTGCGTGCGAGGACGACGGCGAGCGGTGCGGTGGAGTCGGCCCACTCGGCGTCGTCGTGGCGGTACTGCTCGAGCGACGCCGGGTCGCGGAGGACCTGGTCCGGCTCGAGCAGATCGTCGAGGGCGGCTGTGTCGGCGGCGTGACTGACGGTCATCGGTTCGGGGGTCCTTCCGGGCGCGGCGGTGCGGCGCCGACGACGATACCGCGCTGAGTGGACGACCCGTGTCGCCTGCCAGGGACGCCGGACGACGGTGAGGCACGCGGCGGATCCGTCGCGGTGAGCAAGGAGGCCCCATGTACTTCCACGCACAGACCTGGATCAACGAGATCGCCGACGGCGAGCCCGACCCGGCAGCGGCCAACGCCCTGCAGGAAGGGCTCGGCGGGCAGTTCGGCGAGATGCGCACGATGATGCAGTACCTGTTCCAGGCGATGAACTTCCGTGGCCCGGCGGCGAAGCCGTACCGCGACCTCATCCAGGGCGTCGGCACCGAGGAGATCAGCCACGTCGAGCTCATCGGCACCACGATCTCCCGCCTGCTCGACGGCTCGCCCGAGTACACCGGCAAGCTCACCGACCCGCTCGACAAGCCGGGTGCGAAGGGTGCGACGCCGCTCAACATCGCGCTCGACACGAGCAACATCCACCACTACCTGGTCGGGGCCCAAGGTGCCCTGCCGGTCGACGCGGCCGGCAACCCGTGGAGCGGCAGCTACGTCTACAACTCCGGCAACCTGCCGCTCGACCTGCTCTACAACCTGATGCTCGAGTCCACCGGTCGCCTGCAGAAGTGCCGGATCTACGAGATGACGGACAACCCCACCGCGCGCAGCACCGTCGCGTACCTGATCGTCCGCGACCAGGCGCACGAGAACGCGTACGCGAAGGCACTCGAGACCCTCGGCGTCGACTGGAAGACCCTGCTGCCGATCCCGAAGACGAACGCCGAGCGGTTCCCGGAGGTCAAGGAGCTCCTCGACCTCGGGCTGCAGAGCAAGCAGTACAGCTTCGACCTCGACGGGGCGTCCGAGGCGGGCAAGATCTTCCGCGGCGCGTCCCCGTCGAAGGACGGCACGGACCTGACGGCGACCGAGCAGGCCCCGGCCGGCGTGCCGTCGTTCATCGCTCCGGAGCGCCTCGAGGAGTTCGGTCCCGGTCTCGACGCCGACCTGCTGGCGCTCATCCAGCAGACGGCGGAGCTCGAGCTCGGCGCCGTCGAGGTGAGCACGTACGGGCCGGTGGCCTGAACCTGCGCGGGCTCGCGGATCAGTCGAGGCAGAACTCGTTGCCCTCGACGTCCTGCATCACGATGCAGGACTCGTTGACCTGATCCGCGAGCATGCGGCGGAACTGCGTCGCGCCGAGCGCGACGAGGCGGGCGCTCTCCGCGTCGAGCGCTGCGAGACGTTCCTCGCCGACCAGACCGGTGCCGACCCGGACGTCCAGGTGCACGCGGTTCTTCACCGTCTTGCCCTCGGGAACCCGCTGGAAGAACAGCCGCGGCCCGACGCCCGTCGGGTCGACGCACGCGAAAGCGGAGTCCTGGTGCTCGGGCGGGAGCGAGGCGTTGAACGCCTGCCAGTCGTCGAACCCGGGCGGGGGAGCAGGCACCTCGTAGCCGAGGACCTCGCACCAGAACCGGGCGACCCGCTCCGGCTCGGCGCAGTCGAACGTCACCTGGACCTGTCGCACCGTTGCCATGCGCGCCAGGGTAGGCGCGCGGCGCGGGTCGCGCGCACCCGTTCTGCGACGCTCCACGAGTCGTTCGACGCGTGCACCGTCGGAACACTCGTGTTCCGACGCCGGAACAGAAGTGTCAGTCAGTGCTTCCCGCGGAGGCGACCGATGCCGAGGACGATCGCCACGACGACCATGCCGAGGACGACGCCGGCGACCGCCGAGACTGCGGTGTCGACGATCCACGTGATCACCGGGCCAGTGGCCTCGATCGCGCGCTCGATCGTGTGCAGCAGGTCGTACGGGCCGTGCCAGAAGGTCTCGGCGAGGTTCGCGATGACCAGGTGCCCGCCCACCCAGAGCATGGCCACGGTGCCGATGACGCTGATGACCCGGAAGACGGTCGGCATCGCCCGCACGATCCGCGCTCCTGTGCGACGGGTCCGGCGGACGGAGTTCTTCATCATCTGCAGACCGACGTCGTCGATCTTCACCAGCAGGGCCACCGCGCCGTAGACGACCGCGGTCATGACGAGCCCGATCACGATGAGTGCACCGAGTGTCGGCCAGAGCCCGAGGTCGGGGTCGAGGCCGGCCAGGGCGATGAGCATGATCTCGGTGCTCAGGATGAGGTCGGTCCGGATGGCGCCGAACACGAGCTTGGGTTCGGTGACCGAGTCGGTGGAGCCTGTGCCGTGGTGGACACCGAACCACTCGGTGACCTTCTCCGCGCCCTCGAAGCACAGGTACGTCCCGCCGATGAGCAGGAGGTACGGCAGCACCCAGGGCGCGAACGCGGTGAGCAGCAGCGCCAGCGGGATGATGATGATGAACTTGTTGAACAGGCTGCCGAGCGCGATGCGACCGACGACCGGCAGTTCCCGGGCCGGCGCGAGTCCCTGCACGTACTGCGGCGTGACCGCGGCATCGTCGATGACGACCCCGGCGGTCTTCGCACTCGCCTTCAGGGCCGCGGAGAGGATGTCGTCCACCACGGCGAGCAATCCGACTGACATGACTTCGTTCTCCGCTCGTCCGGGCCTGTGACGGTGCTCAGCGTAGTGGGCGCGGCGGACCCTGAACGCCGCCGGGGCGCCGTCCGTAGGCTGAGGCCATGGCTGACTTCACCGCTGCACAGGCCGCCGTCGTGCGGATCGAACGCGCCGAGGAGGGGCGTTGGGACCTCACGGTGATCAGCGACTCGGGCGTGAAGATGGGGCACGGCGTCTACCTGTTCGACGCCGCGCACGACGACGCCGAGGACGAGCAGGCCGCCGCGCTCGACTTCGTGCGCGACTACGGCTTCCGCTTCGAGCGCGACGCCGTGCAGGCCGACGGTGCGGACGCCTACTGGGCGCCGCTGCTGCCGTCCGACCAGCAGTAGCCGGCTACAGGGACGCGATCAACCGCTCGACCCGCACCCGGATGTCGTCGCGGATGGGGCGGACCTGCTCGATCCCCAGCCCGGCCGGGTCGTCGAGGTCCCAGTCCTCGTACCGCTTGCCGGGGAACACCGGGCAGGCGTCTCCGCAGCCCATGGTGATGACGACGTCCGACTCGCGCACGGTCTCGGTCTCGAGCACCGCCGGTCGGGCGTCGGCGATGTCGATGTCCTGCTCGGCCATGGCCTGCACGGCGACGGCGTTGACCTGGTCGGCGGGCTCGCTGCCGGCGGAGAACACCCGGACGCGGTCGCCGGCGAGGTGCTGCAGCCACCCCGCGGCCATCTGGGAGCGTCCGGCGTTGTGGACGCACACGAACAGGACGGCGGGGCGGTCGGTCATGCGCCCATCATCCCAGCGAGGGCGCCCGTCATCCCAGCGAGTGCGCCCGTCATCCCAGCGACGGTGCCCGTCATTCCCGCGCTGACGCCTCGAACCCGATCAGCCACGTGACACCGAACGCGTCCCGCACGGTGCCGTCCCAGTCACCCCACGGCCGCTGCTGCAGGGCGTCGACGACCGTGCCACCCTCGGCGAGCGCGTCGAACCAGTGCCGCAGGACGTCGGGTTCTTCGGCCCCGAGGAGCGAGAACAGCAGGCCGGTCGCCGCGAACGGCTCGTCGGTCTCGCTCGCGTCGGCGGCGAAGAGCTGCAGCCCGCCGGTGAGCTGTCCGTGGGCGACCGCGTCGGCGGGGCCGTCGGTCCGTGAGAAGTCGGCGTAGGTCGCGATCTGGACCTCGCCGCCGAAGACACCCTGCCAGTGCTCGAGGGCCTGCCTGGCGGTGCCGGCGAACTGGAAGTACGGCGACGGTCCGGTGACGTTCATGCCCGGACGATACCGCTGGACGAGGGCGCGCGTCCGCTCGTCAGGCGCTCGGTGCGATGCCGTCGAACGCGCGTCGCAGGATCGCGGCCGCGTCGGGGTCGTTGCCCGTGGCCCAGGTGGTGATCGCCACGTCGAAGCAACCGAGGGCCGCCTGCACGAGGACCCGTGCCCGCAGGTCGGCGTCGGGGCCGTGGAGCTGCCCGACGACGAGGGGCGTCAGGACGTCCGCCCAGGCCTGGTGCTTCTCGAGGTTCCGTGCGCGCAGTGACGCCGTGCTCGTCATCACGCGGACGGACCGTCGACCGGTCTCGGGGTCGTCGGTGCTGCCGCGCTCGAGCATCTCGGCGAAGGCCTCGCGCAGCGCGGGCCACACCGGTTGGGTCGTCGACCGCGACCGGAACGCCTCGGCGAGGGCGTCCCGGTGTCGCGCGGGGTCGCCGATGACGGCGTCCTCCTTCGCGGGGAAGTACCGGTGGAAGCTCCGCGCCGAGATCCCCACCTCGGCGGCGACCTGTTCCACGGTGACGTTGTCGAACCCGTCGGTGTCGAACCGCTCGAGTGCCACGGCGGCGATGCGCGCGCGGACGGCATCGCGGGTGATGTCCCGTAGGCCGGTTCGCACGTCGCTCACGGGACCGATCGTACCGTGACGTCATCTTCCGTCCAAGTTGTCAGACTCTGACAGTAATGGCGTACAGTGCCACTCGCATGACCACCACACGTCACGAAGGGACGGCACCATGCAGCAACGCACCCTCGGCCGACAGGGCCTCACCGTCAGCGCCATCGGCTACGGCGCCATGGGCACCACGTTCGCGTACGGACCCGGCGACGACACCGAGTCCGTCGCCGCGATCCGGCACGCCCACGAACTCGGCGTCACGCACTTCGACACGGCCGAGCTGTACGGCTGGGGGACCGGCGAGCGGCTCCTCGGCGCGGCGCTCGCCCCGATCCGCGACGAGGTGACGATCGCCACGAAGTTCGGGTTCACGCCCGAGGCCTACGCGCCGGACTCCCGACCGGAGCACATCCGGCAGGTGGTGGACGCGAGCCTGCAGAACCTCGGCACCGACTCGATCGACCTGCTCTACCAGCACGTGCACGACCCGGCTGTCCCGATCGAGGACGTCGTCGGCGTGATGCAGGAGTTCGTGCAGGCCGGCAAGGTCCGGTACCTCGGCCTGTCGAACACCGATGCCGACCAGATCCGCCGCGCGCACGCTGTGCACCCGATCTCGGCGTTCCAGACCGAGTACTCCGTCTTCTCGCGGGAGTCCGAGGCGCTCTTCCCCCTCGTCGACGAGCTCGGCATCGGCGTCGTCGCGTACTCGCCGCTGGCGCGCGGGTTCCTGAGCGGTGCCGTGCAGCCCGCGAGCGCCTACGCGGCCGACGACATCCGGCAGCAGCTCGAGTGGTGGGCGCCGGAGCACTTCGACGCGAACGTCGCCGTCGTCGCCGCGCTCACCGAGATCGCCGATGTGAAGGGCGTCTCGCTCTCGCAGCTCGCGCTGGCCTGGATCCTGGCGAAGCGCGCCGACCTGGTCCCGATCCCCGGATCGCGCAACCCCGGACGCGTCGCCGAGAACGTCTCCGCCGCCGACGTGCGGCTCACTGACGACGAGGTGGTGCGCATCGACGCGCTGTCGCGCGACGTCCGTGGGAAGCGCGCGATGGGCTGAGCCCGGCCGGGTGTCGGACGGGAGGCCCGTGGCGCGCCCGCCACGGGCCTCCCGTCCGTCCGGTGGTCGTGTCCAGGGCGCGTCTCAGGCGAGCAGGGCGAGTGCGCGGTCCACGACGTCCTCCGGTCGGCCGTCGCCGTGCAGCGCCCACCAGGTGAGGGCCGCGCTCGCCGCGGCCGCCAGGGCGTGCGCGCGCACCGACACCGCGAGGTCGTCGGGCGTCGCGCCGTCCCGCTCGGCCACGAACCGGACGATCGCGTCGGTCAGGGTCGTGACCGTGGCCGCGCCGACGTGCTCGAGGGAGGGGTTGGCGCGGATGACGCGGAGTCGGTGGCGGGTGACCTCGACGGCGTCGTCGGGGAAGGTCGCGCCGATCCGGTAGGCGGCACGCAGGGCGACCGACGACGACTCCGTGGACGGCCGCTGTCGGAGTGCGTCACCGAACCGCGAGGCGAACTCGTCGAGCCCACCCCAGACGAGCGCCGCCTTGTTCGGGAACAGCCGGAACAACGACCGGCGGCTCACCCCGGCAGCTGTCGCGACGTCGTCCATCGACACGGCGTCGAAGCCCTGCTCGTCGAACAGCCGGAGCGCCACGAGGGACACCGCGTCCGGGTCGATCGTGCGGGGGCGTCCCGTCGGCCGATCGCTCGTCGGTCGATCGCTCGTCGGCCGGTCACTCGTCGGGCGCATGGAGTCCTTTCGGCACTGAGTGCTATAACCGTCGTGGCGCAGCGAGCGCCTCTCAGTGAGGAGACGACATGACCGACACCACCGCCGGACGTTTCACCGGCAGGACCATCATCGTCACCGGGGCGGGTTCCGGCATCGGACGCGCCACGGCGACGCGCATCGCGAACGAGGGCGGGCGGGTGATCGCGACCGACGTCGTCGCCGACCGCCTCGACGCGCTCCGCTCCGAACTCGAGGGCCTCGAACTCGAGACCGTCATCGGCGACGTCGCCGCGACCGAGACCATCGACGCACTCATCGCGGCCGCGGGCGATCGCATCGACGGACTGGCGAACGTCGCCGGCATCATGGACGCTTTCCTTCCGCCGAGCGAGGTCGACGACGCCACCTGGGACCGCGTCTTCAGCGTCAACGTCACCGGACCGATGCGCCTCACCCGCGCCGTCCTGCCGCACATGATCGCCGCCGGCCGCGGCGCCGTCGTGAACGTCGCCTCCGAGGCCGCACTCCGTGCCTCGGCAGCGGGTGCCGCGTACACGGCGTCGAAGCACGCGATCGCCGGGTTCACCAAGAGCGTGGCGTTCTTCCACGGGCCGCAGGGCATCCGGGCAAACGCGGTCGCGCCGGGCGCGGTCGCGACGAACATCGAGGCGCCGATGCGCAGCGAGTACGCCGCCAGCCGGGTCGGCCCCATCATGCAGGTCGCCATCCCGCCGGTGGCGCAGCCGGAGCAGCTCGCAGCGGCCATCACCTGGCTGCTCAGCGACGACTCTGCCAACGTGAACGGCGCCGTGCTGCCGAGCGACGGTGGGTGGTCGGTCGTCTGACGAAAATGCTCAGATACGAGTAGAAATCTACTAGAAGTGGTAGATTTCTACTCGTATCCGATCGGAGGTCCCGATGCAGTTGCAGTCCCCCTTCGCGACGGTGACCACCTCCGTGGACGGCGATGTGCTCGCCGTGTTGGCACGAGCGCCAGGACCGATGACGATCGCGGCCATCTGCAGCCTGGTGCCGGACCGGTCGTACGCCGGGGTCCGGAACAGTGCGGATCGGCTGGTCGAGCAGGGTGTCGTCGACGGGCACCGGACCGGACGGACGAAGTCGTTCAGCCTGAACCGGGAACACCTCGCCGCCGATGCGATCACCGCTCTGGCCGATCTCCGGCGCGCGTTCCTCGAACGACTCCGATCGGGCTGTCGATCGATCCCCCTCCGGTACGCCGCGCTCTTCGGATCCGGCGCCCGTGGTGAGATGCGGCCGGACAGCGACCTCGATGTCTGCTTCATCGTCGAGCACGGCCGACGTGAGGAGGCAGAGGACCAGATCCACGCGTTGTGCCGTGCGGCCGGTCGGTGGACCGGGAACGCCGTGCGGCCGGTCCTCTTCGACGAGGACGAGATCGACGGCACCGACCCGCTCCTCGCATCGGTTGCCGGGGACGGGATTCCCATCGCAGGCGATGGTCGATGGCTGTCCCGGAAGCTCCGTACCCTGACTGGATGACCCCGCGAACCGGCACCACCGCACCGGGCGACGAGTCGTTCCGGAGGGGCCGGCTCGCCAAGGCGACGGAGTTCCTCGAAGCTGCAGAGGCCCTCCGCGCGCTCGGCGGTGACGCAGGGGTCTTCAGTGCCGGATCGCAGTTCGCGAACGCGTTCGTCACGCAGTGCGTCCTCAGCGGCATCGCCGCGGCTGACGCGATCTGCGTCGCTCGGACCGGCGAGTACTCGCGATCGGGAGCACACGACGAAGCGGTACCCGTGCTGCGTGCGGCAGCTGGACAGCCGGTTGCGAAGCACCTCGAGGTGCTGTTGGCGGTGAAGACCAAAGCCGAGTACAACGCGCGGTCGGTCAGCGACAGCGACATCGTGCGCGCCGGGGAAGCGGCCGAGGCCCTCGAGGCGGCCGCGCGGTCGGTCTGACGCGCCGGTCGATCCGGAGCGGCTGGCCCGCTTACACTGCCGACATGACCGAGGTCCCCGTCGCGCGCTCCGAGTGGGGCCGGTTCGCCCCCGACTCCGTCGAACGCCGGATGCTCGAGCACACCGGCACCGCCCTCGGCCTCGTCCTCCGCCCGCGCACGGTCGTGCTCGACCGCGCCCGGGTCGAGGTCGAGGGCATCGACGACGCCGACCGTGTCGTCGTGCAGCTCGTCGCGAACCAGGGCGCCTACAAGCCCGCCTGGCGCAACAAGGTGATGGCGGACCTGTTCAAGCTGCTGTGGCTGCGGCGGTCGGTCCCCGGGGTGGAGCGGGCCGTGCTCGTCGTCGCCGAACCCGCGGCGAGGGCGCTCGCCGGGTGGGTGGCGGTTGCCGCCGAGGACCTCGGCGTCGAGGTGCTCGTCTGGGACGGGCAGACCGCAGTGCTCTCGCCGCGCTGAGCGCAGTCGACCCGACCCGCGCACTCGTTCACACGTTCGCAACACATGTGGTCCGACTCCGTAACACGGGCGTCCTAGCCTCGTCACCAGCAGCGGATTTCCGCGTCGCAGACCAACCCGAGCTCGCGACGCACGCTCTCCGCCATACGAGACCGAGCCTGCGTGCTCGCCGACGGTATGGAGGAACGGATGACCACATCAGCGGTCCGCGTGGACGCGGTGCGCAAGGTGTACGGCAGCGGCCCGAGCGCGATGGTCGCGCTCGACGACGTCGAGTTGACCATCGAGCCCGGGAAGTTCGTGTCGCTCATCGGCCCGAGCGGCTGCGGGAAGTCGACGCTGCTCCGCCTGGTGGCCGGGCTCGAGCCCGCCGACCGCGGTGACGTCCGGGTGCACGGTGTCACACCGGCCCAGGCCTGCGCGGCGAAGCTCATCGGACTCGTGCCCCAGGCGCCGGCGCTGCTGCCCTGGCTCACCGTGCTGCAGAACGTGTCGCTCGCCGGGCGCGTGAACCCGGGTGCCGGTCGCCGCCGTGCCGCCATCGAGGACCTCGAGGAGCGCAGTACCGGCACCGGCCCGGACATGCGCGAACTCCTGCGGATGGCGGGACTCGGCGAGGCGATGGACAAGCTCCCCGCACAGCTGTCCGGCGGCATGCAGCAGCGTGCCGCGATCGTCCGGGCCTTCGGCCTGCGCCCCGACGTCCTGCTGATGGACGAGCCGTTCTCGGCGCTCGACGAGTTCACCCGCGAGAGCCTGCAGGACCAGCTGCTCGACCTGTGGGACGAGCTGCGCACGACGGTGCTCTTCGTGACGCACTCGGTGTCCGAAGCCGTCCGGATGTCGGACACCGTCGTCGTGATGGCGCCGCGCCCCGGCCGGATCGTCGACGTCATCGACATCGACCTGCCCCGCCCGCGCAACCAGCGATTGTTCGAGGAACAGCGGTTCCACGAGTACGAAGACCTGGTCCGGACCCGTCTGCACAGCGCCTGGCGCATGACCGATGCGGCCTGAGGGAGACGGGACCATGAGCGCCACCACCACCTCCACGCCCGCCGCGACCGCCACCACGGCCGACGCCGAACGACGCACCGCGCGCCGACCGGTGCCCGGTTGGCTCCGACCGACCGTCTGGTTGCCCCTCGTCGTGATGCTCGCCGTCCTGGCGGTGCTCTGGCAGATCGGCGCGACGGCGATGCCGTACCTGCTGCCGCCGTTGCCCGCGGTGGGGGAGACCCTCGCCACGCAGCTGCCCTACTACCTGCAGAACGCCGGCATCACCCTGGCGGAGTCGCTCGTCGGCCTGGCCATCGGGTTCCTCGCCGCCTTCGTGCTCGCGGTGCTGACGAGTGAGCTGCCGATCGTCCGCCGTGCGGTCATGCCGATCGCCATCGTGCTGAACGTCACGCCCCTCGTCGCGATCGCCCCGGCCCTGGTGGTGGCGTTCGGGTTCGGGCCGCTGCCGAAGCTCGTCATCACGGCGCTCATCTGCTTCTTCCCGATCCTGATCAACACCGCCGCAGGCCTGCGGTCCGTGCCGCAGCCCGTGCTGCAGGTGTACAAGACGATCGATGCCTCCCGGTTCGAGATGCTCGTGCACCTGCGGATCCCGAACGCCCTGCCGTTCGTGTTCGCGGCCCTGCGGATCGTGTTCCCGCTGTCGATCATCGGCGCGGTCGTCGCGGAGCTGTCCGCCTCGGGTTCGACCGGCGGCCTCGGCACCGTGATCAGCACGGCGTCGTCGATGAACCAGCTCGACGTCGTCTACGCGGCGATCGCGATCCTCGCGGTGATGGGCGTGGTCCTGCTCGGACTCATCACGGTCGTCGAGCGGCGCGTCCTGCACTGGCACCGCACCGCGAACGACTGACGCGCGGTCCGCCGGCCGCACCACGCGGCCGCCCCGCGGCCCTGCCGCACCACCCGCCGGCGCGAGCCTGCCCGCGCGACGTCAGCCGCGCCTCCAGGCCGACGTCCGGCGACCCACCGACCCACCCGCACCCGCCCTGCACCACCCATCTCTTCCCACAGGAGTGACCATGCAGCACAGCACCATGCAGCACCGCACCAAGGCCGCACTCGCGGCCCTCGCCACCGCCGTCGTCGCCCTCGCGCTCACCGGCTGCAGCACCGGCTCGAGCGCCGGAACCACCTCGTCCGAGGGCAGCGCGATCTCGGCCGAGCGGTGCAAGGAGAACAAGGACGCCGGCAAGATCACCTACCTTTCCGGCTACCAGTACCAGTCGTCGGCGTCGATCCTCGAGTACATCGCGGCGGACGAGCTCGGCTACTTCAAGGACCTCTGCCTCGACGTGACCCTGAAGCCGGGCTCGGGTGACACCGCCCAGAACACGAAGCTCCTCGCCAGCGGCCAGGCCACCGTGTCCGCCGTCGCCGAGCAGGACCTCATCCAGGCCCGGGCGAACGGCATCGACATCACCGGGATCTCGTCGTACTCGAACGCCGGCCTCGACGTCCTGATGACGAACAAGGACATCACGAAGCTGCCGCAGCTCGACGGCCAGGTCGTCGGCCACAAGGGCTACGTCCCCGCCTCGGTCCGGGCGATGATGGAGAAGGCCGGTGTCGAGTGGGACTCCCTCACGCTCGTGAAGGAGGGCTACGACCCGTCCGTCCTGCCCCGCAAGCAGAACGGCCTCGAGGCGCTGACCGGCTTCGTGTCGAACGAACCGAACCTGCTCAAGGCCGCCGGTGACGACGTCACCGTCTGGCAGCCCGTCGACTACGACATCCCCTCGTCGATCGGTGCGATGGCCGTGAACCCCGCCTTCGCGAAGGCGCACCCGACCGCGGTCGAGGACGTCCTGCGCGCAGCCCTGCACGCCTACGACTTCTGCTCCGCGAGCGAGGCGAAGACCAAGCAGTGCGTCGGGTACGCCGCGAAGCTGTCCGGCGCCACCTACGACACCGCCCAGAACACCAAGATCTGGACCACCGAGACGAAGGTCATCGCGGACAACCCGACGCCGGACCAGCCGCTCGGCGGGATCGACCCGGAGAACGTGACGAAGCTCGTGGACATGCTGCACCAGTTCGACATCGTCAAGAGCTCCGTGACCGCCGACGACGCGAAGCGCTGGTTCACGAACGAGTACATCGACGCCATCACGAAGGACGGCGAGACCGTGTGGCCGGCACCGTGAGCGCCATCGTCACCGAGTGTTCCGCAACGACCAGAAAGGCGGCGTGAGATGCCCGCGAAGGAGTACGGGATCTTCCTCCCGATCGGCAACGGCGGGTGGATGCTCTCCACCACGGCACCCCACCCCGAGGCGACCTACGCGTGGAACAAGCGCGCGGCGCTGCACGCCGAGACGATCGGCCTGGACTTCGTGATGTCGATGGCGAAGTGGCGCGGCTTCGGCGGCTCCACCGACCACTGGGGTCGCTCCCTCGAGTCGATGACGATGATGGCCGGCATCGCCGAGGCCACCGAGCGGGTCAAGATCTGGGCGACGATGCACGCCAACGTCCACAACCCGGCGGTCGCCGCGAAGATGTACACGACGCTGCAGGACGTCTCCGGCGGCCGGGCCGGCATGAACATCGTCAACGGCGCCTACGCGGCGGAGTTCGAGCAGTTCGGGATCTGGGACGCGGCCCTCAGCCACGCCGACCGGTACCGGATGACGGAGCTCTGGACCGAGGCGGTCACGCGCCTGTGGACCGAGGACAGCGTGACGATGCACACGCCGTACTTCGACCTCGACGCGTGCGAGTCCCGCCCCCACCCCGCATCGCGGCCGACCATCATCAGCGCCGGCAAGTCCGAGGCAGCCCGGGCGTTCCAGGCGAAGCACGCCGACGGCGCCTTCCTGGCAGCGGACAGCCTGGACGAGATGCGCGACCTGTCCCGCGACGTCCACGACCGCGCCGCCGCCGAGGGACGCGAGTGCCGCACCTACTCGATGCTCACGGTCGTGCAGGGCGAGACCGACGCCGCCGCGCAGCGGAAGGTGCGCGAGTGGGGTGCCGGCGTCGACCGCGAAGCACTGGCCTCGATGCGGGCGTCGTGGGGCGTCCCCGCCGAGCAGGCGCGTGCCTGGGCGGACGGTGCTGCCGGTGAGGACGCGTTCCAGACCGCGTACGTCGCCGGGTCCGCCGAGACCGTCATCGAGCACATCGAGTACATCGTCGACCGGGGCGAGCTCGACGGCCTGATGCTGATCTTCCCCGAGTACGACCAGGACATGGTGCTGTTCGGGGAGACCGTCCTGCCGGCGCTCCGCCAGCACGACGCGGCGGTCGTCCGGTGACCGGGGGACCCGACGCGGGTCGCGACCCGCGGCTCGCGCAGTTGCTGTCCGCTCCGCTCCGCCCCGCGCTCGTCGTCGTCGACGTGCAGCGCGACTTCGGTGAGCCGGCGCGGATCGCCCCCTACGGACTCGACGACCGCGCGTCCGTCGCCGTGGCCGCCGCCGTCACCCGCATCGGCTCGCTCGTCGACGAGGCCCGCGCAGCGGGCGTCCCCGTCGTCTGGGTCGAACTCGGCAGCGACCCGGCCCGGCCGTGGCGCTCCAGCACGTGGCTGCGCGGGGGCGACCCGGACGGCCCGATGCCGGACGACGAGCCCTGCCGGATCGGCACGGAGGGCGCCGAGTGGTACCGCACGGCGCCCGAGCCCGGTGAGACACGCGTCGTCAAGCGCGGCTACAGCGGGTTCCTGGGCACCGACCTGGAGGCCCGGCTCACCGCCGCAGGGATCGGCTGGGTCACCGTCGTGGGACTCACGACCGAGTGCTGCGTCCTCGCCACCGCACAGGACGCGATGCAGCTCGGCTGGCACGTGGTGGTCCCGCAGGACGCCACCGCCGCGTACGACACCGACGTGCACGACGCCGCACTCACCCTGATCGACCTCAACGTGGGCGTCGTGACCGACGCCGACGAGACGGTGGCGCTGTGGCGCGCGGCTGCTGACGCGTCTGCGTCTGCTGCTGCTGCTGCTGCTGCTGCTGCTGCGTCTGCGTCCGGGTCTGCGTCCGCTTCGCCGGTGGGTGCCCGATGAGCGGCATGCACCTGGCCTACGACCTGTCCTTCACCCACACCGAGGGGCGGTGGGCAGCGGCCGGCAGCTGGGTCGGCCAGGACTTCCCCGACGTCCGCATGTACATGGAGGTCGCCAGGACCGCCGAGCGCGCAGGCGTCGACATGCTGTTCTTCGGCGACGGGTCCGGTGTGCCGAGCACGTGGCGCGGCAGCATCGACCCGGCCGTCGAGTGGGGCATCCAGTGGCCCCGGCAGGACATGTCGCCCGTGATCGCCGCGATGTCCACCGTCACGGAGCACATCGGGTTCGGGCTCACCTACTCGTCCACGTTCACCCACCCCTTCTCCGTCGCCCGACTGCTCAACTCGCTCGACCACGTCACCGGGGGACGGATGGCGTTCAACGTCGTCGCCTCGTCGCGGGGCGCGGACGCGGCGAACTACGGGTCCGACCACCTGATCGACCACGACCTGCGGTACGAACGGATGGAGGAGTTCATCGGCGTCTGCCGTGCGCTCTGGGACTCCGTCGCCCCGGACGCGATCGTCCGCGACCGCGCGACCGGCCGGTTCGCCGATCCGGCCGGGGTGCACCCGATCGACCACGACGGCCGCTTCTTCAAGGTGCGCGGCCCGCTCGCGAGCGTCCCGAGTCCGCAGCGGCACCCCGTCGTCGTGCAGGCCGGCAACTCGCCGCGCGGCATCGCCGCCAGCGCGTCGTTCGCCGACCTGGTGTTCGGGTTCGGGTCGAGCGTCGCCGGACAGCTCCGGCACCGGAACGCCCTCGACGCAGCGCTCACCGACGCCGGTCGGGACCCGTCCGGCGTCGGGATCCTCTGGGCGACCCAGGTCATCGTCGGCGCCACCGACGCCGAGGCCGCCGCCCGCCGTGACTCGCTGCTGTCGTTCTGGAACCGCGAGGCCGTCGGCACCTTCATCTCGCACAACGCCGGGTACGACTTCTCCACGCTCCCGGAGACGTTCCGCCTCGGCGAGCTGCGCGACGAGATCGTCGCCGCGCAGGCGAGCCCGGCCGGCCTGGTCGGCAGCCTGGTCGCCGAGTTCGGCGAGGACCACACCATGGACCGCGACGACTTCTTCGAGCACGGCTGGCGTGCTGCGACGGGCCTCGACCACATGCTGGTCGGCGACGCCGCGGGGGTCGCCGACGCCCTGCAGGAGAACTTCGCGGCCACCGGCGGACGCGGCGGCTACATGCTGTCCAGCCCGCTCGGCATGCCCACCGGGTTCGCCGACCTGAGCGAGCTGCTCGTGCCGGAGCTGCGTGCCCGAGGTGCCCTGGCGCCGCGGTACCCGGGGTCGACGCTCCGCGAGAACCTGGCGGTGTGAGGTGACCCCGGCCCGTCGGTGGCTCGCGCTCGGCGGGCTCTGCCTCGGCTTCTTCATGCTGCTGCTGGACAGCACGATCGTGTCCGTCGCCCTGCCGGACATCGGCAGCGACCTCGGCACCGACGCGTCGCTGTCGGTCTGGGTGAACAGCGCCTACCTGTTCGCGTTCGCCGTGCCGCTCCTCGTCGCCGGACGGCTCGGCGACCGCTTCGGGCACCGCCGGGTCTACCTGCTCGGGCTCGCGGTGTTCACCGTCGCGTCGGTCGGGTGCGCGTTCGCACCGGGGATCGGCGCGCTCATCGTCTGGCGCGCCGTGCAGGGCGTCGGTGCCGCGCTGCTGACACCCCAGTGCCTGACCGTGATCCGCTCGTTGTTCGAACCACCCCGACTCGCCGTCGCGCTCGCCGTCTGGAGCGCCGGTGGCGGTGCGGCGACCGTCGCCGGCCCGATCGTCGGCGGCGTGCTCGTCGAGGCGTGGGGGTGGCCGTCGGTCTTCCTGGTGAACGTGCCCGTCGGCATCGTCACCGCCGGCGCCGTGCTGCGGTTCGTGCCGGTGTCCCGACGCATCGCGGTGCCCCTGCCGGTGCTCGCCGTCGTCGGGGTGACCGCCGGGGTGTTCGCGGTGGTCGTCGGTGTCCAGGGCACGGGCGACGGCGTCCTCGCCGCCCCCCTGCCGCGGGTCGGTCTGGTGGTGCTCGGCGCACTCGTCGTCGCTGCGGTGCTCACGGTGCAGCGCCGCGCGGGGGACCGGGCGCTCGTCCCGCTCGGGTTGTTCCGCGACCGCGGGTTCGTGACCGGCTCGTGGGGCGCGACGGCTGCGTCGTTCTGCGTCGGGTCGGCGCCGATCCCGCTCATGCTCGACCTGCAGGACGGACGTGGTCTCGGACCGGGTGCCGCGGCCCTCGTGCTCGTGCCGATGGGGGTCGCCTGCCTGGCCGCCGCACCGTTCGTCGGCCGCACGACGAACACCGCGGGCCCCCGTGCGACGGCGACCATCGGCGCCGTCCTGCTCGTCGTCTCGGTGGCGCTGACCGCCGTGCTCATCGGGACCGCCGCACCCCTCTGGGCGGTCGCGACGGCGTTCACCGGCTTCGGGGTCGCGAACGCGTTCGTCTGGTCGCCGTTCTCGCTCGCGGCGGTGCTCGGGGCCGGACCGGCGACCATCGGTGCGGCGTCGAGCACCTTCAACACCGTGAAGCAGCTCGGTGCCGTCCTGGGCAGCACGGTCACCGCGGTGCTGCTCGCGGTGTCGACCGACGCGGTTGCCCTCGGTGCCCTGGCGCTGGCGGCCCTCGGGGCACTCGTGGCGGCGGCGTCCCTGCCAGGGCGAGCGCCGGCGGTCCTGACCGGCGCGGTCGTGCACGGCGCCGGGGTCGGGCACGGGCTCGGGTTCCCGACCGCCAACCTGCTGCCCGACGACGCGGGCGCTGTTCCGTCGGACGGGGTCTACGTCGGCTGGCTCACCGCGCCGACCTGGTCCGGTGCCCGTGAGGCGCTCGTGTCGATCGGCAGCAACAGCACCTTCGCCGACCGGCCGCGCACCGTCGAGATCCACGTGCTCGACTTCGACGGCGACCTGTACGGCACCCCCGTCGAGCTCACCGTCGGCCGTCGGCTCCGGCGGCAGCGCACGTTCCCCGGGCCGGACGCCCTCGTCGCCGCGATGCGTGCCGACGAGCGCCGTGCCCGCACCCTGCTCGCCCGCTCCTGAACGAAGGAACCACCATGCAGCACGACTTCACCGACGACCCGCTCGACATCCGCGAGGCGATCGCCGAGGTCCCCTCCGTCGTGGCCGCCATCGCAGCCCGGGTCGACGGCGTGCTGGTCGTCATGGTGGCGACGTCCTTCACCGTCGGGGTCTCGTACGACCCGCCGCTCGCGACGATCGCCGTGCAGCACTCGTCGACGACCTGGCCGGACCTGGCCTGCGCGCCGGTGCTCGGCATCTCCGTGCTCGCCGAGGGGCACGCGGCGCAGACCCGGCAGCTGGCCTCCCGCGACCGGGCGCAGCGACTGTTGGGCGTGCCGTCCACGGACACCGGGGCGGGAGCGATCCTGCTCGACGGCGCGCACTCGTGGCTGGAGTGCTCAGTCGAGGCCGTCCACCGCGCGGGCGACCACGACATCGTGGTGCTGCGGGTGCTCCGCTTCGCCCGCGACTCCGCGAACGCCGCGCTCATCTGGCACCGGCCAGCTCGGCGGCCAGCAGGCGTCGCCACCACCTGACGTTCTTTCCCAGAACGCGTGCGATGGGAAGCGGAATCGGGCGCACCTGGTCAGAAGTTCCGACCCGGTACGCCCGAAACGACTCGGTACGCTCCGCGCGGCGGCCCGCACGACCCCCTCAGGACGCCAGCGCCGCCATCTCGCGCACCACGGCCCGGAGCCGCACCGCGAGCTCGTCGTTGTTCCGCACGGAGTCGCGGTGGGCGGCCTCGCTGAGCGCCGACATCACGAGCGTCACCGCCGTGCGTGCGGTCTGGTCGTCGGTCCTGGTGCCCACGACGCTGAGCAGGGACTGGCGCGACTCGGCCATCCACTGCATCACCATCGACGACATCTCGGGCCGGAGGACCAGCAGCTCCTTCATCCGGCGGCGGTCCTGGGACAGCGGTACGGTCGCCGCGACGAGGGTGCAGAGGTCGTCGACCAGGCCGCCACGAGCCTCGGTGAACCATGCTGCGGAAGGCTCCGGGACCTCGACGGAGTCGAGTCCGAGGGCGGCGTGCGCCTTGGACGAGAAGTAGTTGAAGAAGGTGCGGGGCGAGACGTCGGCATCGGCGCAGATCTGCTCGATGGTGACGCCGTCCAGCCCGTGCGCGGACACCAGCGTCAGGGCCGCGTCGTGCAGCGCCTGCCGGGTCTGCTGCTTCTTGCGCTCCCGCAGGGTGCACGGCTCCGTCGCCACTGCAGCTGCCGGGGTGGTGATCACGTGGACTCCTGGTGGTGGGGGTTGGTGGGCCGCCCGTGCCGGAAAGGGGGCACGGCACGGACGGCCCGGTCGGTCACCGACGGTGCGTCGGCGCGGATCCGGTCGAACCCGATCCGGTGGGCACCGAGCCGGTCGGCACGGACCCGGTCATCGGACCGGTGAACGAGCCGGCGTCGGCAGCGGCGGCGCCGGCTTCGGCCTCGAGCTGGGCCTCGGCGGACAGGTCGGCACGCTCCTGCAGGGCGGATCGCTGGCGCAGCGGCGGCACCCGGAAGAACCAGGTGAGCACGAACGCGAGCAGGATCACACCGAGGCCGACCCAGTAGATCGTCACGGACGAGGCGTTGAAGCCCGCCATGAACGGCCGGGTCAGGCGGCTGTCGGCACCGGTCAGGAACGAGGTGTCGTTCGTGCTGGTGGCACTGTCGCTCGTGGTGTTGCCGTCGTCGATCTTCTTCGCGAGCTCCGGGGTGAGCTCGTCGACCCAGTACGAGCGCTGCGAGGCGTTCGACCAGTCGACGGACACGGTGCCGTCCTGCACGCTGGCGTGTGCCTGGTCGGCGACCTGCTCGAGCGCTGACTGCTCGGCCGCCGGCGTCGCCGCTGCGACCTGCTGGTCGATGACGGACTGGGCCGAGGCGGCGGGGACCGCACCGGAGGCGACCTGCTGCTGCACGGCTGCCGTGACCTGCTCGGTGACCGCGGCATCGGCGGCCTGCGTCGCCTTCGCCGAGGCGGCGTCGAGCTGCGACTGCACGGTCTTCGTCAGCGGGGTGACGACGGGCGTCCAGATCTTGTCCATCGCGCCCTGGTTCGCCTTCGCGCTGGCGACGGTGGGGTTGAGCGCGGCGTCGAGCGCCGGGCCGAGGTCCTTCTCGTTCGCGGTGGCGTGCAGGATGTTCGCCGGCATCACCGAGAACAGGATGGACAGCAGGACCGCGGTGCCGAGCGTTCCACCGATCTGCCGGAAGAACGTGGCGGACGACGTGGCGACGCCCATGTCACGGGCCTCGACGGAGCCCTGCGAGGCCAGGGTCAGCGACTGCATGACCGAGCCGAGGCCGAGGCCGATCAGGAACATGCCGATCATCAGGAACCAGAGCGGCTTGTCGATCGACATGAAGGTCAGGACGACGTAGCCGGCGGACACGAGCGCGGTGCCGATGACCGGGAAGATCCGGTAGCGGCCGACGCGGGCGACGATCTGACCGCTCGTGATCGAGGCGATCATGAGACCGCCGACCAGGGGCAGCGTGGCGAAGCCGGACTCGGTCGGGGTGAGCCCCACGACGATCTGCAGGTAGAGCGGGATGGTGAGCATCGCACCGAACATCGCGAAGCCGACCAGGAACCCGATGACGGTCGCCATCGAGAACGTGCCCGAGCGGAAGAGCTTGAGCGGGATGATCGCCGCGTCGCCCATCTTCGACTCGATGAGCAGCAGCCCGATCAGGCCGACGACCCCGACGACGTAGCAGGCGATGGCGGCGGGGGAGCCCCAGCCCCAGATGCGGCCCTGTTCGGCGACGAGCAGCAGCGGCACGAGGGTGACGATGACGGCGGTCGCGCCCCACCAGTCGACCTTGGGCTTCGCGTCGTCGGCACTGTGCACCTTCGGCAGGTGCAGGAAGACGATGACCATGAGGAGCGCGGCGACACCGATCGGCACGTTGATCAGGAGGACCCAGCGCCATCCCGTGATCCACAGGATCTCGGAGGAACCGGCGAGCAGCCCACCGATGAGCGGCCCGATGACGGACGAGATGCCGAACACGGCGAGGAAGTAGCCCTGGTACTTGGCACGTTCGCGCGGGGCGAGGATGTCGCCCATGATCGCGAGCGGCAGCGACATGAGCGCACCGGCACCGATGCCCTGCACGGCGCGGAAGGCCGCGAGCATGAGCATCGAGGTGGACATCGACGACAGGACGGCGCCGAGGATGAACACGACGATGCCGAAGATGTAGAGGGGCCGGCGGCCGAAGATGTCGGAGAGCTTGCCGTAGATCGGCGTCGCGATCGTCGAGGTGATCAGGTAGGCCGTGGTGACCCAGGCCTGCTGGTCGAGGCCGTGCAGGTCGTCGCCGATGGTGCGGATCGCCGTGCCGAACACCGTCTGGCCGAGGGACGACAGGAACATGCCCGCCATCAGGCCGTAGATCACCAGGAGGATCTGGCGGTGGGTCATCAGGGGCTGCGGGCCGGTCCCGCCGGAGGCTGCTGGGGCCTCGGCGGTGTGCCGACCGTGCTGCACCTGGACGGGTGCGGTGGCGGTCATCGAACTCCTTTTTCGTGCTGTGTAACTTTGCAGACCGCGCAACGATACATCTGTTGCTTCCAGCAAGCAACTAAATGTGCCCACTACGCTGGCCCCATGTGCGACGACCGGCGTGCCGCCGAGCGACTCCTGCGATCCCAGCTCGACCGGCTGTGGGTCCGGCAGACCCTGCGTTCCTCGCTCATCGAGTCCCGCGGCGGGCTCGACCCGACGGCGCGGGTGATCCTGCGTGCCGTCGCCGGTCACGGACCCGTCCGGGCGACCGCGATCGCCGACGCGACGGGCCTGTCCCGCCCGGTGATCAGTCGCCGGGTGGCGTCGCTGGTCGAGGCCGAGCACCTGGTCGGCTCGCCGGACCCCGCCGACGGCCGAGCGACCCTGGTCTCGCTCGCACCCGCGGGCAAGCAGTTGCTCGACCAGCTCGACGCCGCCGGCGCCGAGGTCTTCGACGACCTCACCGAGGAGTTCGCCTCGGACGAGCTGCGCTCGCTCGCCGAGATGCTCACGCGACTGAACGACCGGGCCGACGCGGTCCTCGGGATCGGCACCACGCGCCCGTGACGTGACCAACAAGAGGACGGGAGGCGCGGGGCGGGCCCGCCCCGTTCCTCCCGTCCGCACGCCCCCCGGTCACTGCGGAGCGTGCATTCGAGATACCGTTGGTGTATGAGCACGGACACCGCCACCACCACCGAGACCACCGACGAGGGGCCCGTGGTGACCTTCGCCGATCTCGGCCTGAGCGATGCTGTGCTCAAGGCCGTCAAGGACATCGGCTACGAAACCCCTTCCGCCATCCAGGAAGCCACCATCCCCACACTGCTCGACGGCCGCGACGTCGTCGGCCTCGCGCAGACCGGAACCGGCAAGACCGCCGCCTTCGCGCTGCCGATCCTGTCCCGCATGGAGCCCGGCAGCAAGAAGCCGCAGGCCCTCGTGCTGTCCCCGACGCGTGAGCTCGCCCTGCAGGTGTGCGAGGCGTTCGAGCAGTTCGCGTCGCACATGAAGCACGTCCACGTCCTGCCGGTCTACGGCGGTCAGGCGTACGGCGTGCAGCTGTCCGCCCTGCGCCGCGGCGTCGACGTCATCGTCGGCACCCCCGGTCGCATCATGGACCACCTGGCGAAGGGCACGCTCGACCTGTCCGAGCTGAAGTACCTCGTGCTCGACGAGGCCGACGAGATGCTCAAGATGGGCTTCGCCGAGGACGTCGAGACGATCCTGGCGGACACCCCCGACGACAAGCAGGTCGCCCTGTTCTCGGCGACCATGCCCGCCCAGATCCGCCGCATCTCGCAGCAGTACCTGACGGACCCGGCCGAGATCACCGTCAAGACCAAGACGAAGACCGCCGCGAACATCACGCAGCGCTACCTGATGGTCTCGTACCCGCAGAAGGTCGACGCCCTGACCCGCATCCTCGAGGTCGAGGACTTCGAGGGCATGATCATCTTCGTCCGCACCAAGAGCGAGACCGAGACCCTGGCCGAGAAGCTCCGTGCCCGTGGTTACGCCGCAGCCGCCATCAGCGGTGACGTCGCCCAGGCCCAGCGCGAGCGGACCGTCAACCAGCTGAAGTCCGGCAAGCTCGACATCCTCGTCGCCACGGACGTCGCCGCCCGTGGCCTCGACGTCGACCGCATCACCCACGTCGTGAACTACGACATCCCGGTCGACATCGAGTCCTACGTGCACCGCATCGGCCGCACCGGTCGTGCCGGCCGCTCGGGTGACTCGATCAGCTTCGTCACCCCCCGCGAGCGTCGCCTGCTCTCCGCGATCGAGCGCCACACGAAGCAGCCGCTCACCCAGATGCAGCTGCCGACGATCGACGACGTCAACGAGACGCGCCTGACCCGCTTCGACGACGCGATCACCGCGGCGCTCGAGGACCAGGGTCGCATCGCTGCCTTCCGCGACGTCATCGCGCACTACGTCGAGCACCACGACGTCCCCTCGGACGACGTCGCCGCCGCCCTTGCCGTCGTGGCGCAGGGCGACTCGCCGCTGCTCCTGACCGCAGCCGACGACGCCCTCCGCACGCAGATGGAGCGCGACGCCCGCCGTGGCGAGCGCGACGACCGCGGTGCACGTGACGACCGCGGCCCGCGCAGCGACCGTGGCGGCGACCGTGGTGGCGACCGGGACCGTGCGCCCCGCCGTTCGCAGCCGATGACCGCCTACCGCATCGAGGTCGGCCGCCGTCACCGCGTCGAGCCGCGCCAGATCGTCGGCGCCCTGGCCAACGAGGGTGGCCTGCGCCGCGACGACTTCGGTGCGATCCGCATCCAGCCGGACTTCTCCATCGTCGAGCTGCCCGCCGACATGGACGGCGGCGTGCTCGACCGCCTGACCGACACCCGGATCAGCGGAAAGCTCATCGAGATCAAGCCCGACCGCCGTGGTGGTGGCCGCCGCGACGAGCGTCCGGAGCGCAAGCCGCGCTACTGACGCGAGTCGCGTCGTCGACGCGAGTTGCGTCCTGGACGCGACCACCTCTTGACGGGAGGCACGGTGCCAGCTGGCACCGTGCCTCCCGTCCGTCGTCCGGTCGCGTCTCCCGCCGCGGGCCGCCCCGCGTGCCGGCCTTGCGTCACCAGCTTTGCGGTGCGGGGAACCGCAGATCACGCTCGGATCCGTTCCCCTGGCGCCCGAGCGGTGCTGTGATACCTGGAGCCGTGACGCAGGGAGCCGCGGAGAAGGCAGGGGAACGAACGTGTACCGAGCACTCATCACCGTCGCAGCAGCGGCGGCGCTCGTCATCGGGGGAGTGGCGCCGGCGACGGCAGCCCCCTCGTCCTCGGCGCCCGGAGCGCCCACCACCGTCCGGGTCACCGGAGCCGGCGACAGCGCGACCGTGACCTGGGGCGCCCCGAAGTCGGGCGCGAAGGTGACTGGTTGGAAGGTCACGATCGCCCCCGCGCAGCAGCAGCCCGGCAACGGCGTCGACCGGCTGCCGGCGAAGGCGCGGTCCGACCGCTTCGGTGACCTGACGCCGAAGACGACCTACAAGTTCTCGGTCCGGGCGATCGGCGCGAAGAAGTCCGGCCGCACGATCCTGGTCCGCTACACCACGCCGTCCGTGGTCGACACGACGCAGTCGCTCTTCGCCCTCGACGCGTCCGGCAACGTCGTGCGCTTCGCCGAGGACGGTTCCGGCGCCGGGAAGGTCGTCGCCGCGAAGGGGACGGGCTTCGCCGCGGACGACGTCGGTGACGTGTTCACCCCCTCGGCGGACCTGACCTCGATCCTGTTCCACCCCGCCGACGGAAGTGCCACGCGGACGCTGGCGACCGGGCTGCACCTGACCCCCGACCTGCGTTCCGACGTCGCCGGCAACCTGTACTGGATCGACTCGGTGACGGGGGCCGTGCAGAAGCTCCCCGTCGGCAGCTCCACCGCGACGACCGTGCTCGACCTGACTGCCACGGGCAGCGGCCAGCGGTTCTGGACCGTCACCCCCGACGGCAAGGTCGTCGCCGTCGGTGGTTCGCAGATCTCCCCGATCGTCGTGGGCACCGGCACGGCCGCACGGGCGATCACGCTCCCCGGCAGCTCCGGCGTCGGGTACCCCGCAGCGGTCCTCGCCGACTCGCACGGCAACGTGTACGTCGACATCCGCTCGCCCGGTGGCGCCGGCTCGTGGGCCTGGTACCAGCTGAAGCCGGGCGCCACGGCGCTGACGCGGATCGAGCCCCGGCTGGCGTTCGAGTACGCGGCCGCCAACGCCGACGGGTTCTCGCTGCTGCAGTCCGCCGAGTGGTGCAGCGCCCCCGCCGAGTACCCGACCAGCCCGGCCGGCTGCAAGGTCGACCGCACGATCCCGGACAAGCTCGTGGTCGGCTCCAGTGGGAAGTCCACCGTGGCGGTCTCCGGCATCACGGCGGGGTCGCGCGGGGCGAACACGGGTGCCGCCTCCGACGACGGCGACGTGTTCGCGAACGTCGACAGCGGGCCCTCGGCCGGGCTGTGGCGCGTGCCGGCCTCCGGCGGGGCTGCGCAGCAGCTGTCGTCGGCGCAGTACTCGCGGCTGCTGGTGATCTGACCGGCAGACCGAGGCAGGACGGGGTGGGACGCAACGGCGCGTCCCACCCCGTCCTGTGTTCCGGGGGTCGGGGCGGGCGCGGGCGTCGTGCGGGGGGGGGGTCGTGCGGCGGGGCCCGAGGTTCCGAAATCTTGGAGTGTCGGCGCTCTCTCGGTCACTCCGTGGAACCTCGGCGGCACACCGGCGGCATGTTGTGGAACCTCGGCGGCGGCGCAGCCCGCCACCCAGCCCGCCTCACGCCACCCCCGCCACGGTCCGGCGACACACCTCATCCCACGGGGTCGGCTCGATGCCGAACACCGCGCGGCTCTCGGCATCGTCGACCACGTACGGTGCGGTCCACTGGTAGCTCATCTCGGCGAGCTCCCGCATCATCGGCGACACGAGCCCGAGCGCACGGATCACCCCCGCGGGCATCCGGTGGACGCCCACGGGTGCCTTGCCCGCCGCTGCCAGCACCTCGGTCAGTGCCTGCCGCTGGGTGCGAGGAGCGTTGCTCGGCACCATCCACGTGCGGCCGTGCGTGCGCTCGTCCGAGGCTGCCGCCACCAGGGTCCTGGCGACGTCGAGCACGTCGGTGAAGGTGTGCGGCAGGTCGGTCCTGCCGATCATCGTCACGGCCTTCCCCTGCAGTGCGGCCGGCAGCACCCGCGTGACGTGTCCGTTCGCCCCGATGCCCGGCCCGACGTAGTCCGAAGCGCGGACCTCGACCGTGCGGATGCGTCCGGCACGGTGCGCGGCCAGGGCATCGGCCCACAGCCGTGCGCGGAGGATCCCCTTGTGGTCGGTCGCCGCGTCCGGTGTGTCGGGGCGCATCGGGCCGTCGACCGGGCCGTACGGGTACAGGTTCCCGGTGATGGCGTAGACGGCTCCGGTCCGCTCGGCAGCGGTCAGCATCGACGCCGCGAGCGGTGGCCAGGTGCGCTCCCACTGGGTGTAGTCGCCGGGGTTCGCGCAGTTGTACAGCACGGCGGCGCCGTCGGCTGCCCGGGTGAGGGCCTCGGCGTCGGAGGCGTCGAGCGCGAGGTGATCGACCCCTGACAGGCCGGTGTCCCGACCCGAGCGGGTGGCGACGGTGACGTGCTCGCCGCGCTCGGCGAGCAGCGCGGCGACGTGGCGGCCCACCGGGCCGGCGCCGATGACGAGGTGGTGGTGCGACATGGTCCCTGCTTCCGTTCTGGTTGTGAGAGCGGTGCTCTCGCAACCAGGATGCGCGTCCGGCGACGAAAGAGCAAGAGCACTGCTCTCATTTGTGTGCAGTGCTCTCTTGTGGCATGGTGACCAGATGGCACCGACAGCACGCGAGCTCGCCCGGCAGACGATCCGGGCGGACATCCTGGCCGCCGCGCGCACCCGCCTCACCGACGAGGGGCCCGCAGCGCTCAGCCTCCGAGCCGTCGCCCGCGACGTCGGCATGGTGTCGTCCGCGGTGTACCGGTACTTCCCGAGTCGCGACGACCTGCTCACCGCGCTGCTCATCGTCGACTACGACGAACTCGGCGCAGCGGTCGAGGCTGCTGACGCTGCGGCCGGCCCGGAACCGGGTGCGCGCTGGGTCGCCGCGTGCCGCGCGATCCGATCGTGGTCCGTCGCGCACCCGGGCGACTTCGCGCTGCTGTTCGGATCGCCCGTGCCGGGCTACGCCGCACCGCGCGAGACGGTCGTGCCCGCCGCGCGGACGACGCTCGCGCTGGTGCGGGTGGTGGCCGACGCGGTCGCGCCCGGCGGGGACGTCACGTCGGCGTCGGGAGCGGACGGGAGGCCCGGATCACCCGCCGCGCCCACGGCGGCTCCCGGGGTGGCCGGTCCCGCCGTCGCAGACGCAGTGACCACCCTGCGGTCGTTCGGCATCGCACTGCCCGACGAGGTCCTGGTCCGCACCCTGATGGCCTGGTCGACGGTGTTCGGGACGATCTCGTTCGAGCTCTTCGGCCACTTCGTCGGCTCCGTGTCCGACGGCGCCGCCTACTTCGACCAGGTGGTCGCGCGGCTCGCCCACGACCTCGGGTTCGCCGCCGCGTTCTGACCCGGTCGTGCGGTCGCCCCGGGCCGTTGTCCACGACTCGCACTCGGGGCCTGACAGAGTTCCGGTCACTGCGGTAGACAGGTCCCTACGCCGAGGTCGTGCCCGACGACCGGAGCGGACGGCCGGCACGGTGTCCCCTGGGCAGCGACCGGACGGCACCACACCCGGGCGTGCGCTGCGGCCGGGGTCCGCGCGGATCAGGAGGCACCCTTGCGACGCAGCTCGGCCGGCGACCCCGCAGACGGAGCGACCCGGTGACGGCGCTCGACGTCAGCCGCCAGGACCGCCGCCGGCTGACCACCGGCACGGCCCGCCGACGACTCGTCACGGTGCGCACGGTCGCGCTCCTGGCGTCGATCGCCGGTGTGAACTACGTCGTCTGGCGCTGGGCCGCCTCGGTGAACTGGCACTCCTGGTGGATCGCCGTGCCGCTCATCCTGGCCGAGACCTACAGCGTGATCGACTCGCTCCTGTTCGCGTTCGGGGCATGGCGGTTGCGCGAGCGCGGTGAGCCCCCGACGAAGCCGTCCTCCGACGTCACGGTCGACGTCTTCATCACCACCTACAACGAACCCGTCGAGATGGTCGTGCGCACGGCCCGTGCGGCGCAGGCGATCACACCCGCACACGACGTGGATCCTCGACGACGGCAACCGCCCCGAGATGCGTGCGGCCGCCGACTCGCTCGGCGTCGGTGTCATCACCCGCGGTGCCGACTGGATCGATCGTCCCCGGCACGCCAAGGCCGGCAACCTCAACAACGCCCTGCTCGCGACCCAGGGAGAGTTCCTGCTCATCCTCGACGCCGACCAGGTACCAGAGCCCGGCATCCTCGACCGCACGCTCGGCTACTTCAAGGACCCGCGGATGGCGCTCGTGCAGACGCCGCAGTGGTTCGAGAACGTCCCCGAGGCGGACCTGCTCGGCAGTCAGGCGCCGCTGTTCTACGGGCCGATCCAGCAGTCGAAGGACGGCTGGAACGCCGCCTTCTTCTGCGGGTCGAACGCGATCCTGCGGCGCGAGGCACTGATGCAGCTCGGCATCTCCCGCTACGTGGTCGAGGTCGAGGCCTCGGTGCAGCGCACGATCACGACGTCGCGGAAGCTGCTGGCCCGTGCGCGTGAGACCGAGACGGACCCGCGGGTGCTCGGCGCCCTGGACGAGGCCGAAGCCGTCGTCGACCGCGCTCGCGACCAGGTCCGGTCCGGCGAACCGCTCGGCGACGTCACCTACGCGTTCCAGCGGGGGATCGACACGATCGCCTTCCGGTTCGCCGCCGCCGACCTCGAGTCGGTGCGGAACGACCTGCAGGAACTCGCCGCGATGTCGACCGACGCGAACACCTTCGCCGGGCTCGACGACGCCGCGCTCGACGTGCTCGGGCGGCGGGACGCATCGCCCGTGGCGGCCATCGAGTCGATCGCGGTCCTCGCACGGGCACTCGACGTCAACCGCGACGACGAGGCGCAGCCGATCATGCCGCTGGCGACGATCTCGGTGACCGAGGACATGGCGACCGCCATGCGGCTGCACGGGCTCGGCTGGAAGTCGGCGTACCACGACGAGATCCTGGCGAAGGGCCTGGCGCCGGAGGACATGCCGACCATGCTCGTGCAGCGGCTCCGTTGGGCGCAGGGCACCATGCAGGTGTTCTTCCGCGAGAACCCGCTGGTGCAGAAGGGCCTGTCCTGGGGGCAGCGCCTGATGTACTTCTCGACGATGTGGAGCTACCTGTCCGGGTTTGCCGCGATCGTCTACATCGCGGCCCCGGTGCTCTGCCTGTCGTTCGGCGTCGTCCCGGTGCAGGCCTACAGCGTCGACTTCTTCGCCCGGCTGATCCCGTTCCTCGTGCTCAACCAGCTGCTGTTCTGGGTGGTGGCCGCCGGCAGACCGACGTGGCGCGGGCAGCAGTACTCGCTCGCGCTGTTCCCGGTGTGGATCGAGGCGGTGACGAGCGCGTTCGAGAACGTGTTCCGCGGCAAGCCGCTCGGGTTCCGGGTCACGCCGAAGGTGCGCGACGAGACCGAGCAGAAGCCCCGGTGGGACCTCGTCAAGCCGCAGCTCATCGCGATGGGGGCGCTGGTCGCGGCACTGATCCTGATCGGCATCCGCTACCTGACCGGGCAGGCGTCGGGCATCGCGCCGCTCGTCAACACCGCATGGGTCGTCTTCGACCTGTTCATCTTCAGCATCGTGACCCGGGCCGTGCTCTACCGCGGCCCGGGCACGGGAGTCCAGTCAGAGCACGAGTCGAGCACCGCCGGAGGACCACTGTGAACGCCGAGACCACCTTCGACGTCGCCGCGACGCCCGTGTCGCTCGACGAGGTCCAGGACCGCTTCGGCGTCTGGTGGGACGGCCTCGGCATCGACGACGCCCGGCTCCGCTTCGCGCTGGAGACCGCGCTGGCCGAGGTCGCGGCGAACATCGTGGAGCACACGATCCGTTCCGACCAGGAGACCGGTCGGCGCTACACCGTGCGGCTCGAGTCGACCGACCGAGCGCTCACCGCGGAGCTCACCGACAACGGTCTGCCCGTGGACATCGACCTGAGCGCCGTCACGATGGCCGACGTCGAGCAGGAGAGCGGACGCGGTCTGGCGCTCGCGATCGCCGCCCTCGACCGGCTGGAGCACCGGCACGAGCACGGGCACAACGTCTGGACGCTGGTGTGCGACCGGTGAGGCTGCTGGCGGCCCGCGTGGTCGCCGTCCTCGTCACGATCGCGACGCTCCTGCTCGGCGGTGCGCTGCCGGCGTCCGCGGTGACGGAACACACGGCCGCGGCGACGGTGCACACGGCCTCGGCCACGGAGCCGGCGAGCGGGACGACCTGGTTCGGCCCGGACCTCGACTGGGGCGACGACTCCCCGGCGGGGTACGAGGGACGGCTCGGTGCGACGCCGTCGATGTACGGGGTGGAGATCGACTACCCGCTCGACCGCTCGGCCCGGCGGGAGCTCCTCCGCGCGACGCGTGCCGCGGCGACGCAGGGCGCGGTCCTCGTCGTGAGCCTCGAGCCCGGGCAGTCGCTCCGGTCACTCGACGCCGCCGACGCCCGCGCCGCGAACACCGCGTTCCAGGAGATCCACGACCAGTACGACACCCAGGTGCTCGTGCGGTTCGCGCCGCAGATGAACGGCACGTGGGTGCGCTGGGGGCAGCAGCCGACCCAGTTCGTGCAGGCGTTCCGGACGCTCGCGACCGCGGTGCACGGCGGCGACTCCGACGCGCGCATGGTGTGGTCGCCGTCGTACGGTGCGGGGTACCCGTTCGGTGAGTCTGCGGGACGCCTGGCGGACCTCTCCGCGACCGACGTCGCGAAGCTCGACACCAACGGCGACGGCGAGCTGACCGCGGCCGACGACCCCTACGAGCCGTACTGGCCGGGCGACGCCTCGGTGGACTGGGTCGGCTTGTCGATGTACTACTTCGGCAAGGGCAAGTCGACCGAAGCCGCCGGTCGTGACGTCCCCCTCACCCGCAACGACGTGCCGGAGCGTGGCGAGGTCGAGTCCCGGTTCGACGAGACGTGGGGCTACGAGCAGCAGCAGGCGGACAGCTTCTACGACCGGTTCGCCGTCGCCGGTGACCGGTCGATGCTGCTCGACACCGGCGCGCTGTACGACCACACCCGCCGGGGCGACGCGGAGCTCCCGGTCAAGCAGGGCTGGTGGCGGCAGGTGATCGCCTCGGTCCAGGACCGCCCGTTGATCCGGGGCGTGACCTTCCTCGAGACGAACCGCCGCGAGCCTGAGGCCGGGAACCGTGTCGCCGACTGGCGCGACACAGCGGTGCCCGGGATCGCCGGGTCGTTCCGCACCGACCTCGAGCGCGGCGACCACTTCGCCTTCGGGCCCGTCACCGACCGCATCACCACGCAGCAGGGCAACGCCGCGACCGACCAGCAGTACGACACCGGCGGCGACCAGATGGCGTGGATCGTCTGGGTCGCCGTGGGCCTGGCGGTGGTGTTCCTGCTGAGCGGGCTGTTCGGACGGTTGCTGCCGAGCTGGCGCTACCCCGACGACGGCAAACCCGGGCGTGACCTGCGTCTCGACCTGTTCCGCGGGTTCATCATCCTGGCGGTGGTGATCACCCACATCGAGATCGGCGGGCCGTACTCGTACCTCACGCTGCACGCGGTCGGTGCGATCACCGGTGCCGAGATGTTCGTGTTCCTGTCCGGCATGGTCCTCGGCATGACCTACCCGTTCGCCATCAAGAAGTTCGGCGAGTGGGCGGCCGCGATCGGGGCGTGGAAGCGTGCCCGCAAGCAGTACCTCGTCACGCTCGTGGTGATCGCGGTCGTCTTCGCGCTGAGCTTCGTCCCGTTCCTGAACACCGACGCGATCACGACGTTCACCGACCGGGGGACCGGCACCGGGGGCGTCGGCGCCGAGGGTCGGGTGTACGACCTGTACCCGAACGCGATGCAGCTGCTCGGCTACCCGCCGCCGTGGTACGCCATCCGACAGTTCCTGCTGCTCGAGATGGGCCCGTGGCCGTTCAACATCATGGGCCTGTTCGTGGTGCTGAGCCTGTTCATCCCACCGCTGCTCTGGCTGATCCGCCGCGGTTTCTGGTGGGTGGTGCTCGTCGTGAGCTGGGCGCTGTACGTGTTCCAGGCCCTCAATCCCGAGTTCCGCCCGCTGAACTCGCAGTTCGAGGCGGTCTTCCCCCTGCTCACCTGGCAGGTCGTGTTCACCCACGGACTCGTGCTCGGGTACTACCGTCGGCAGATCATCGGCGCGCTCACCGGGCGGCTCGGCAAGGTCCTGGTCGGCATCGGTGTCGGCTGCTACGCGGCGTTCCTGGTGTACGTCTGGGCGGCGAACCACGCCGGGTTCACACCGGTCCCGTTCCCGGCGTCGATGTACGAGGACCTGTACAACACGGCGTACCAGCGGGTGGACCTGCAGTGGGGCCGACTGGTCGACATCGCGTTCTTCGCGATCGTCTCGTACGCGATCCTGACGGTGTTCTGGAAGCCGATCTCGACGGCGATCGGCTGGCTCTGGATCCCGATCGGGCAGGCGAGCCTCTACGTCTTCGTGTGGCAGGTGTTCTTCGCGCTGGCGATCGCGTCGATCCCCGGCGTGCCGTGGGGCGACTTCTGGATCGGCTTCGTGGTGCACTCGGCGTTGATCCTGCTGGCCTGGTACATGGTCCGCAAGAGGTTCCTGTTCTCGGTCATCCCGCGTTGACGTGACCGCGGGACGGACGGGAGGCCCGTGGCGGCGTCGCCACGGGCCTCCCGTCCGTCCTCGGTCGCGTCCACCGCACGCGCCGCGCCCGACAGGAGCGGTCGCGGTCCCGCGACTCGCCTCTCACGTCCGCCGAGGTTCCGATCGGGAGCCTGACGGCCGCCGACATGCCGAGATCTCGGAACCTCGGGGGAACACGCGCGCGCGTGCCGGGGCGCCTACGGCGTGGGGACGGGGGTGCTCAGCGCCTCGCGCACGGGGCCCCAGGCGGCCAGGCGGTCGCGGACCGCGTCGTGCCGCTCGGCGGCGAGTGCCTCGACGTGTGCGCGCTCGAGCACCTCGTCGATGACGATGCGCTGCCCGGTGCGGGTCGAGGCGATCGCCGCCTCGACCATCGCGAGGCTCATGACGTTGCCGTGCACCTCACCATCCGGGGTCTCGCCGGAACGCACGGCGTGCACGAAGGACGTCAATGCCCCGGCGATCTCGTGCCCGACGCTGGCGGCGGGCGACGGCGCACCGGCTGTGCCGTCGAGGTCGCTGGACGGGTCGTGGTCGCCGTCCCACAGCGCCGTGCCAGCCGCGCCCGAGGCCCGCCAGTCGCCGTTCCACGAGGTCTCGGCCCCCGGTGCGCACCACGAGCCGTCGTACACGTACCGGATGTCGTCCTCGAAGGCGAAGACCGCTGCCGCCGCCGCGTCGCCGCGGTACCAGGACCACGACGGGTTCCACGACTCGCAGTACACCGACACCGGGTCCCGTTCGAGCACGTAACGGGCGGAGTCGAACGCGTGGATCGCCATGTCGAGCAGCAGGACGTCGTCCATCTGCTCGCGGAAGCCGCCGAAGTGCGGGGCCTTGGCGAACCGGGTGCCCAGGCCGCCGATCGCGCCCAGGCCGCGCACGTGCTGGCGGAACGCGACGAGCTGGTCGTTGTAGCGCCGCGACTGCGACACCATGAACAGCTTGCCGGTGGCCTCGGCGGCCGCGGCGAGCGACAGTGCCTCGGCGACGGTCTGCGCTGCCGGCTTCTCGCCGAGCACGGGGAGTCCGGCGTGCAGGGCCTGCAGCGTGACGGGGTGGTGCGCGACCGGGACGGTGATGTCGAGCACCGCCTGTGCACCGGTCTCGGCGGCGAGCACGGTCAGGTCGGTGCCGACGGGGATGCTCGGGTCGCCGGCGTGTTCGGCACCGGCCCGGGCGGCGTCGAGGTCGAGGTCGACGATGCCGACCAGCTCGACGTCGGGGTCGGCGGCGACGGTGCCGAGCCAGGCCCGACCCATGCCCCCGGCACCGACCTGCAGGACGCGGAGCGCGGTCACGCCTGCGCCCCGGCGTGGTCGTCGACGGGGGCGTCGTCGACCGGAGCGTCGTCGACGGGCGCGTCGTCGAACGGGCCGCGGTAGTGCTGGCCCTCGAAGTACTCGCCCAGGTCGTAGCGGCGGAGCGTCGGGATCTCGCGCTCGCGCTCCGGCCGGGCCCACTCGGTGGCGTTCGCGATCACGCGGCGGACGTCCTTGTGGTGGTACACGGGGAAGTCCTGGTCGCCGGGCGAGAAGTAGAAGATCTTCCCCAGACCGCGGCGGTACGTCATGCCGCTCCGGAACACCTCGCCGCCGGTGAAGCCCGAGATGAACACGAGCTCGTCGGGGGTCGGCACGTCGAAGTACTCGCCGTACATCTCCTGCTCGGGGATGACGATCGGGTTCGGGACGCCGCGCGTGATCGGGTGCTGCGGGTTGACGGTCCAGACGAGTTCCTGGTCGTGCTCGCTCCGCCAGCGCAGGGTGCACGTGGTGCCCATCAGCTTGCCGAAGATCTTCGACCAGTGGCCGGAGTGCAGGACGACCAGGCCCATGCCGGACAGGACGTGCTTGTGCACCCGGTCGACCACGGCGTCGTCGACGTCCTGGTGCGCGGCGTGCCCCCACCACGTCAGGACGTCCGTCGCGGCCAGGACCTCGTCGGTCAGGCCGTGCTCGGGTTCCTGCATGGTGGCGGTCCGGACGACGGCGTCGGGCAGGTTCTCGCGGATGCCGTCGGCGATCGCGCCGTGCATGCCGTCGGGGTACCGCTCGGCGACGTGCTGCTCGACCTGCTCGTGGACGTTCTCGCCCCAGACGGTGATGCGCAGCGGGGTGGTGGTCATGGTGTGCCTTTCTGGCTGGGTTGCGTGGTGGCGTCGGTCCGGGGCCGTCACTTGACGGCACCGCCGAGGGCACCAGCGGAGATGTACTTCTGCGCGAAGATCAGCAGGACGGCAGCGGGCAGGGACGCCAGCACCGAGGTCGCCATGACGGGTCCCCAGTCGGTGACGTTCGAGCCGATGTAGTTGTAGATGCCGAGCGTGATCGGTCGCACTGCGGTCGTCGACGTCAGGGTCAGTGCGATGAGGAAGTCACCCCACGCGCCGAGGAACGTGAAGAGCGCCGCGGTGACGATGGCGTTCCGGCTGATCGGCACGACGATCGACACGAACGCCCGGAAGTCGCTGGCGCCGTCGACCAGTGCCGCCTCGACCAGGCTCGGCGGGATCGACTCCATGAACGCCCGCATGAGCAGGATGGCGAACGGCACCTGGACCGCGCTGTCGGCCAGGATCAGCCCGACGTAGCTGTTGAGCAGCCCGATGTTGTTGAACAGCGTGTACAGCGCGTTCGCGATGACGATCGCCGGGATCATCTGGGTGATCAGCAGCACGAGCAGGAACACCCGGCCGCCGCGCATCCGGAACCGGGCCAGCCCGTAGGCGGCCGGCGTCGCGATGGCCAGCGTCAGCAGGACGGTTCCGAGGCCGATGATCATGCTCGACAGGAAGTTCTGTCCCTGCTGGGCGAACGCGGCCTCGTACCCGGCGAAGGTGGGGGAGAAGGGGAACCACGTCGCCGTGGCGGCCCCGGACGTCGCCTGCAGACTGGTGTTCACCATCCAGTAGACGGGGAACACCATGATCGCGAGGAACACGCACCCGAGGATCGTGAACGGGATGCCCTTGGCGGAACCGCGCGGGCGGGGTGCCCGGGTGGTCCGCTTCGTCGTGATCGCGCGGGTGGCGGTGACGGTCTGGTTCGCGAGTCCGACGCTCATTCGTCGACCGCCTTCCGGGAGATCGCGATGTAGACCATCGCGAAGACGAACGAGACGACGATGAGCACGTTGCTCACCGCGGCTCCGATGCCGAACTGGAAGTTGATGAACGACTGGTGGTACGCGTTCGTGGCGAGGGTCTGGGTCGAGTTCGCCGGCCCGCCGCCGGTCAGGCCGAGGATGATGTCCACGACCTTCAACGTGTAGACGACCCCGAGCACGACCACGACGCTGACCACCGACCGGATGCTCGGCCACGTGATGTACCAGAACGCCTTGAACCCGGTGGCGCCGTCGAGCGACCCGGCCTCGTAGAGCTCCGGCGGCACGGACTGCAGGCCGCTGTAGAGGATCGTCGTGTTGAACGGGATGCCGAGCCACACGTTGACGCCGATGACGGCGATGAGCGCGAGGCTCGGGCTGACCAGCCACGGGACCGGGGCGATGCCCACCAGGCCAAGGAGCTGGTTGAGTGCCCCGCTGTCCTGGTCGAGCAGCCACTTCCACACCGCGCTCGAGGCAATGAGCGGCAGCAGCCACGGCAGGAGCAGGAGCCCCCGCAGGAAGCCCGACAGCGGGAAGTGCCGACGGAAGAACAGCGCGAGGCTCAGCCCGATGACGAACTGCAGGATGATCGAGCCGGCCGTGAACAGGGCGGTGTTCACGAGGCTCGTCGTGAAGACCGAGCTCTGGAACACGGAGATGTAGTTGCCGAGTCCCACCCAGGGGGCTTCGCCGGTGAAGAAGGTCGCCGTCGTGTAGTCCTGGAAGGACATGATGATGTTCTTCACCACGGGGTAGCCGAAGAAGACGGCCACGAAGACCGCCGCTGGCACCACGAAGAGCCATCGGGTCACGCCGGATCGGAACCGGGCTCGTCGTTGCCCGGGTCGGGGTGTCGTCACGGGCGGGATCGTCCGTGGTCGTGTCTGTGTCGAGGCGCTCACGCCGGGGTCCTTTCCTGCACGCCGGAGGGAGCCGACCGGTCGGCCGGCTCCCCGTGGACTACTGCTCTTGCGACTGCGCCTGCTTGAGCGCTGCCTCGGGGCTGGCCTTGCCGGTGAGGGCGAGCTGGACGGCGGTGTAGATCTTCGTGGCGGCCTTGGGCCAGTCGGGTCCGAGCTCACCGGTGCGGGCGCGGGCGGTCTGCACCGTGGTGACGAAGGACGCGACCTGCGGGTGGTCCTTCGCCCAGGCGGCGCCGGCCTCGAGGTTGGTCGGCACGTTGCCGCTCACCTCGGACAGGGTCTTCTGCATCTTCTGCGAGTGGAGGCAGCCGACGAACTTGCCGGCGAGCTGCATCTTGTCCTTGTCGCCGGTCTGCGGGACGGTGAACGCCTCGCCGCCGAGCGGTGCGACCGTGGCCTCGCCGGTGCGCGTCGGGATCGGGACGCTGTCGAACTCGAGGCTCTTCTTCTCGTTGAGCGCCGGCAGCTGCCAGGGACCGTTGATCATCATCGCGGCCTTGCCGGCCAGGAACTGGTTGTTGACGTCCGCCTGGGCCCAGTTGATCGAGCTCTTCGACATCGAGCCGTCGTCCTGCAGGTCCTCGACGAGCTGCAGCGCCTGGGTGGCGTCCGCGGTGGCGATGTCCTTCTCGTCACCGCCGTTCGACCAGAAGAACGGCAGGAACTGCCAGGTGCCCTCGTACGTGTTGATGTTGCTCATCGCGAAGCCGTAGGTCGAGCCCTTGGTGAGCTTCTTCGCCGCGGCCTTGAGCTCGTCCCACGTCTTGGGCGGCTGGACGCCGGCGTCCGCCAGGAGCTTCTTGTTGTAGTAGAGCGCGATGGAGTTCGTGTTCGACTGCAGGCCGTAGAGCTTGCCCTTGTAGGTGCTCGCCGCCTTCACGCCGGGGACGTCGCCGTCGGCGTCGAGACCGTAGTCGGACAGGTCGGACAGGGCACCGGAGGAGGCGATCTGCTGGACGTCGGGGTTGTCGAGCATGAGGACGTCGGGCAGCGTCTTCGACGATGCCTGCTGCAGCACCTTCGCGATCAGACCGGCGCCGGCGACGTGGTTGATCGTGACCGTCGCGCCGACCTCCTTCGCGCAGGTCTTGTAGACCGGGTTGTAGTTCGCGTCGTAGTAGTCCTCGATCGTCAGGGCCTTGCTGCCGCCCGACGAGGCCGATCCGGAGCCGGAGCAGCCGGACAGGACCAGGGGGATCGTGGCGACGACGGCGACAGCGCCGACGAGGGCGCGCGTCCGGCGGGACATGGAGGGGAATCTTTGCTTCATTGCAGAGCTCTTCTCTTGACGGGTGCTGGGGCAGGCACGCATCGACGAGGCCGCTGACGTCATCGTCGCTGTGCTCCTGGGGCGAGAAGCTAACAGATAAGCGCTTCACCTGTAAAGCGCTTTTCTGACTTCCCGCGCGCTAGGATCAGCGCCATGGCCACGATGCAGCAGGTCGCCGATCGGGCGGGGGTCTCGATCGCCACCGTGTCCTTCGTGGTGAACGGGACGAAGTACGTGACCCCCGGCACGACCGCGCGGGTGAAGACCGCGATGCGCGAGCTGAAGTTCCGCGGCAACGTCGTCGCCCGGGCCCTGGCGAGCCGGCGGACCCGGATCATCGCGCTGCTGTTCCCGACCACCGGCAACCGCTTCAGCCCGACGACCTCGCAGTTCTTCATGAGTGCGGCGGAACGGGCGTCCGAGCGGGGCTACCACCTCGTGCTCTGGCCGGTGGACCCCGCTGGAGACGACCTCGACGACCTCGTCTCGGGTGGGCTCGTGGACGGCGTCATCCTGATGGAGGTGCGGATGGACGACCCCCGCGTCGCCGTCCTCACCGACCTCGGCGTTCCGTTCACCCTGATCGGCCGGACCCGCGACAGCAGCGGTCTGCCCTTCGTCGACATCGACTTCGAGACGACCATCGAGGACAGCCTCGACCACCTCGAGACGCTCGGGCACCGCCGGTTCGGACTCGTGCTCGAGGACCTCGAGGGCACCCCGATGGCCGGCTACGCCCCGCACCTGCGCGTCGAGGCGACCTTCCGGCGCGCGATCGCCGAGCGCGGGCTGGCCGGGACGGTCGTCACCGCCGGGCCGGGCAGCGACGGCGGACGGCAGGCCACGAGCGACCTGCTCGCGGCGGACCCCGACGTCACGGCGCTGCTCGTGATGAAGGACGACTCGTCCGCCGGTGTCCTCGTCGGCCTCTACACCGCCGGGCGGCGGGTCCCCGAGGACGTCTCCGTGCTCAGCATCGCGTCGTCCGAGGCCAACGCTGACCAGCACTACCCGCGGCTGTCGACCATGGTCGCGCCGGGTCAGGAGCTCGGGATCCGGGCCGCCGACGCCCTCATCGAGCAGCTCGACGGCACGTCCGACGACCTGCCGCACTTCCTGCTGCCGTGCACGCTCCGCACGGCGGAGTCCACGGCCCCCGCCCCCGCCTGACCACCTGCCAACCCCGCCCGCGAAAGCGACAGATCTCCGCGAACGGTTCGCGGCACACTGTCGCTTTCGCAGCACTGACGGGGGCACCTGCGCGCGTTCTGTCGCTTTCGCGACCACCTGCCGGACTGGAGGCGCGGGTCGTCCCCGCCACGGGCCTCCAGGCCGCCGCCCCGCGGCCCCACGTCCCCACCCGCGAAAGCGACAGATCCCTGCGAACGTTCCGCGGCAGGGTGTCGCTTTCGCGACAGTGACCGAGCCGCCAGTGACACCGTGCGGCCGCCGCCGCGCGCGCCTACCGGGCGCTCAGGGTCCGTTGGTTGTGTGGACGCACAGGTTCGCAGCACCACACGTCGAGGAGGACGGATGGCCATCGACCGCAGGATGTTCCTGCTCGGGGGAGCGGGGGTGCTGCTCCTCGCGGGTTGCTCCACGCGCCCCGAGCGCACGCTGGTCCAGGACTGGCCCACCGACCCGCCGGAGGGCGAGGCGACGATCAGCTGGTGGGCGGGGCAGGTCGCCTCGAAGGACGGCGGTGACCTGCGGCGCCGGCTCATCGCCGAGTTCCAGAAGGAGCACCCGAACATCCGGGTGCGGATCGTGTCCGCCCCGAGCGACACGGACACGAACCGGACGAGCCTGACGACGCAGATCGCTGCCGGCAGCAGCACGCCGGACGTCTACCTCGGCGACGTCGCGTGGCCCGGGCAGTTCGCGAAGAACAAGCTCGCCACCCCCGTGAACCAGCTCGTGGGCGAGGACTTCTTCGACCAGTTCCCCGAGGGCCTGCGGCAGGCGGCGAGCGTCGACGGGACGTACTACATGTTCCCGCTCTACATCGACGAGTCGTTCTTCCTGTACCGGAAGGACCTGCTCGCGAAGCACTCCCTGCAGGTGCCGGGGTCGTGGGAGGAAGTGCGCGAGACGGCCGCGAAGCTCGTCGACACCGGTGACGTCAGCTACGGGTTCGCGTTCCAGGGCGACGTGTACGAGGGCCTCACCTGCAACGTCACCGAGTTCGTCGCGGACGCCGGCGGCTCGCTGCTCAACGACGACCTGACGAAGCCCGAGACGACGAGCTCGGAGACGAAGCGCGCCTTCGAGTTCATGCGGTCCCTGATCACGGACGGCGCGAGCCCCCGGGCCACCCTGACGTACCAGGAGCAGGACACGAACGACGCCTTCTCGGGCGGCCGGGCGGCGTTCCTGCGCAACTGGTCGTACGCGTGGGGCATCGCGAACGGGCCGGACAGCCAGGTCGCGGGCAAGGTCGGGCTCGCCGCCCGTCCCACCTTCGACGGGCAGGACGAGCACCACTCGACCATCGGCGGGTGGGGGAACTACATCAACCCGCACACGCAGCAGCCCGCGGCGGCACTGACGTTCGCACGCTGGATGTCGAGCGAGACGGCGCAGCAGTTCCTGACCCGCGAGGGCGGCGTCCTGCCTGCCCGCAGCGCGTCGCTCGTCAGCGAGGACGCGAAGCAGCAGAAGCGCCCGACGTACGACACCGCTGCCGGCATCACGCTCGTGCCCCGTCCGACGTCGACGGCGTACTACCCGAAGGTCTCGCAGGGCGTGTACCAGAACGGCAACAGCATCCTCGGCGGACAGGCGTCCGTCGACGGCGGCACGCGCACGATGGCCTCGGCCATCGCGCTCGCCCTGCAGGGGGAGGCGCTGTGAGCGCCGGCACGGCCACACGGTCGGGCACCAGGCCGGGAGGCACGGGTCGCCAAGACCCGCCGCCCCGCCTGAGCGGGCGGTCGCGTCTCGACCGCATCCGCGCGCGGGGCGCGTGGGGCTTCGCGGCCCCGGCGCTCCTGGTCGTCGCGGCGGTGACGATCTTCCCGGTGGTCTACTCGATCGTCCTGAGCTTCGCGGACGTCGAGGTCGGCTACGAGGGGTTCACGATCCAGTCGTTCGGGCTGGGCAACTACGCGGCCCTGCTGCAGAGCGCGGACTGGTACCGAGCCCTCGGCTTCACGGTGCTGTACACGGTCGTGACCGTCTCGGTGGAACTCGTGCTCGGCATGCTCGTCGCCCTCGTGCTCGAGCGGCTCGGGGCCACGCGCGGCTGGATGCTCGCGCTCATGCTCATCCCGTGGTCGCTCGTCACCATCGTCAACGCGCAGCTGTGGAAGTACATCTACGACAGCACCTACGGCGTCGCGACCTGGTTCTTCGGCCTGTTCGGGGACGCCCCGGTGATCCTCGGCGAACCGGTGCCCGCGATCACGGGCCTGATGGTCTCTGACATCTGGAAGACGACGCCGTTCGTGGCGATCATCCTGCTCGCCGGGCTCGTGCAGATCTCCGAGGACCACTACGAGGCCGCCGAGCTCGACGGCGCGAGTACCTGGCAGACGTTCTGGCGCGTGGTGCTGCCGCAGCTCACCCCGACGCTGACGATCGCGGTGCTGTTCCGCATCCTGCAGGCGTTCGGCGTCTTCGACCTGCCGTTCGTGCTGACGAACGGCGGACCGGGCACCGCCACCCAGTCGCTCGCGATCATGGGCTACAAGGTCCTGTTCCAGGACATCAACATCGGCCCGGGCGCGGCGATCGCGACGTCCACCGCGATCATCGTCGCGGCCGGGTGTCTGCTGTTCCTCCGGGCCTTCCGGAACCAGGCGAAGGGAGGGGATGCCTGATGCCCCGTCAACGTGTGCGCAAGGGCTGGCGCAAGTGGGTCAACACCGTCAACGTCAGCGGTGTCGTCATCGCGGTGCTCACGGCGCTGCCGCTGTACTGGCTGGTGTCGACGTCGCTCAAGCCGGCGTCCGAGATCGGGCAGTCGCCGCCCACCGCGTTCCCGCAGTCGTTCACCCTCGACAACTTCGTGGTGGCCTTCCGCGACAACGCGCTCGGGCAGTACATGGTGAACAGCGTCATCGTGTCGGTGTCGACGACGGTGATCGTGCTCGCGCTGGCGTTCCTCGCCGGCTACGCGCTCGCCGGCCGGTGGATCAAGGGCCGCACGGCGATCATGACGTCGCTGCTCATGCTGTCGGTGTTCCCGGCGATCGCGGTGCTCACGCCGCTGTACCTGCTCGAGCGCAACCTCGGGCTGCTCAACTCGTACCCGGGCCTGATCGTGCCGTACGTCGCGTTCAACCTGCCGTTCGCCATCTGGATCATGCGGAACTACCTCGTCGGGATCCCCTCGACGATCGAGGAAGCGTCCGAGATCGACGGGGCGGGAGCTTGGCGCACCGTGCTCAGCGTGATCCTGCCGATGGCGAAGCCGGGCCTGTTCACGGTCGGCGTCTTCACGTTCACGGCGTCGTGGAGCGAGTTCCTGATGGCGCTGACGTTCAACAGCGAGAACTCGTTCCGGACGATCCCGGTCGGCATCGCGCTGTTCGGCACGCAGTTCACGGTGCCGTTCGCGCAGATCTTCGCGGCGAGCGTCGCGGCGACGGTGCCGATCGTGATCCTGGTGCTCGTGTTCCGCCGCTCGATCGTGTCGGGGCTCACCTCCGGTGCCGTCAAGGGGTGACGCGTCCATTGATTCCTGAGGGATAGTCCGCCAGGATCGGAGCAGACGCCGACGGCGACGGCCAGGACCAACCACCCCGGCCGTCGCCGCCACCGATCGGCGTCACGGATCAGGAGACACGTCATGGCTGACAGCACTGCGCCCCCGCGCGCCCGGAACCGCGGCCGTCGCGCCGCGGACGACACCGCCCGCCGCTCCCGGCGTCGCAACCGGGTGTTCGCGCTCGCTGCCGGCGGGGTCCTCGTCATCGGTGGCGCTGGCTACACGCTCGCGTCGTGGACGGACACCGAGTGGGTGTTCGGCGGCAACGGCTCGGGTGGGCCGGGCGTGGGGACGTCCGGGTTCGAGGTCGAGCAGAACGTCACGGCGCCGTTCGCCGCGGCGGGCTTCACCTCGGACGAGACGAACCCGGGGCAGGCGCTCCGGTTCACCGTCGACGCGCTCGCCCTGTCGCCGGGCACCGCGACCTACGCCCCCGTCGCGCTCCGCACCACCGCCGACTCGATCGCCGGCGACCTGGTGCTCCGGGCGGCGGTCCCGGCGTCCGGGGTCACGGTCTCCGACGCCGACGACGTGCTGTGGAACGCCCTGCAGGTCCGGGTCGCCGCGATCACGGACACCACCGCAGTGTGCGACGCCACCGCGTTCGACGTGCCGTGGACGAGCGTCGCGTCCGGGCCGCTCGGCACGGCTGCCGCGACGATCGCGCGCCCCCTCGCCGCGGCCGGCGGGTCGACGCAGGTGTACTGCTTCGAGGTCTCGCTGCCCGCGTCGCCGACCCTGCCCGCCGGCACGTCGGTCGACGCGCTCCAGGGGCGGACGGCCGCGCCCGCGTGGCAGTTCGCCGCCGAGTCCGACTGAGCGCGGCCGTGCGCGGCTCCACCGCGCCGACGTCCTCCGACGAGGGCGCGGCGCCGCCCCGTCGTCCTGCCGACCGCATCCGCACCGTCGTCCTGACGGTCGCCGGCGCGATCGGGCTCACGTGCCTGCTCGCCTGGGCCGCCGTGGCGTTCACCGGGCTGTCGTTCGTCGTCGTCACCACCGGGTCGATGGCCCCGACGATCCCCGCGGGCGGGCTCGCCATCACGCACCGCGTGCCCGCGGCCGAGATCACCGACGGGACGTCGTCACGGTCCCACGCGCGGGGTCGGCCCTGCCCGTCACCCACCGGGTGGTCGCGGTGGACCGGGTGCCGGGGGACACCGCGGCGCGGTCGCTCACCCTGCGGGGCGACGACAACGCCTCCGACGACCGCGACCCGTACGTCGTCCGGCACGCCGGACTCGTGCTGGCGCACGCCCCCGGCCTCGGCTCGGTGCTCGTCGTGGTCACGAGTGCCCCGGCCCGTGGGCTGGCGGTCGCGCTCGTCGGCGTGCTCGTCGCGTGGGCGTTCTGGCCGGCCCGGCGGGAGGACTCGTGACCCGCGTCCTCGCCACCTCCGCGGCGGTCGCCGCGGTGCTCGTCGGTGCGGCCGGCATCGGCACGACGGCGGTGGCGGTCGCCGCGACGGACTGGAGGCCCGTGGCCGAGACCGGCACGCCGGGCCGGTTGGTGCTGCACACCGGTCCGGAGCCCCTCGTGCTGCCCGGGGCGGGGAACGACGCGGACGTCACGTGGCAGGTGCGGACGAGCGTCGACGCGCCCGGCCCGGTCACCCTCGACCTGCAGCTCACGGGGCGGGGCGGCCTGCCGGGCGGGACCGACGGCGTGCTCGTGTCGGTGGCGACGTGCGACCAGCCGTGGGGGGACCCGTCCGGAGCCCCCACGTGCGGCGGACAGACCGCCGCCCTCGTCGACGCCGTCCCCCTCGTCGACTGGGCGACGACCGCGCCGTCGGTCCGTGTGCCCGACCCGGACGGCGACGGCTCGGCGTACCTGCTCGTCCGGTTGTCCCTCGGTGACGCCGCGACCACGGTGCCCCGGACCGCCGAGGTCGGCGTCGGCGTGACCGCGCGCGGCGGGGACCCCGTCGTGCCCGGACGCCCGACTCACGGCGACGGCGACGGCAGTGGCGACGGCGGGGGCGACGACGTCGGTCCGGTCGTCCTCGCGATGACGGGCGGCGGGTTCGCGGGGCCGGTGCTCGTCGCGGTCGCGGCCGTGCTCGCCGGCGTCGCCCTCCGATTCCGACGCCCCGGGAGCCGGTCGTGAGCCGGCGTCCGCTGCACCTGCGCCGTGGGCGGATCGCGGTCGTCACCGGCATCGTCGTCGCAGCAGCCCTGGTCACGCCCACCGCCGTCCCGAGCACCGCGTCGTGGTCGGACCGCGAGTGGGCGCACGGGGCCGTGGGGACGTCGTCGTTCGACTGCGGCACCGACGCGGACTACACGTCGACGGCCTCGAGCCGGTTCCTGGGCGGGAGCATCGCCGGCATCGACCTCGACGACGTCGCGACGGTGCGCGGGGTCGACGTCGCGAAGACCGGAGCCGCACCGGCATCGGTCGAGCCGGCCACCGCGCCCGAGCTCGGCACCGGCGGCCGCCCGTTCACGCAGGCGTTCGGCAACCCGCTCGACGTCGGGCTGCTCGGCGACGTGGCGGGCATCGACCTCACCGGTCTCGGCCTCGGACTGCCGGCCGGTTCGGCGGGCGCGGTGAACCAGGTCGCGACGGCGTCGGGCACCGGTGACGCGGTGGCGGCATCCGGGCTCGTCGCGGACTCCGGTGGCGTGCTCGTCACGCCGACGACCCCGTCCGGGGACCTGCCCGACCCGGCGTCGATCACGCTCGGCCGCGCGCTGCCGGGCATCGCGGACGTCACCGACGTGGGGCTCGACGTCGGTGCCGTCGGTGCGAGTGCGCAGCTGGCCGGGTGCGACGCGATCAGCGACGACGTGTGGGGCGGGGTCGTCCAGCGCACGCTCGCGACGAACCTGCGGGCCGCGGTGCAACAGGTCGCTGCCGACAGCGGGCCCGCCGGGCTCGAGCGCGACTACGGCATCGCGAGCCTCGACCTCCGTGTGGACAGCCCGCTCGTCGGTGCGCTGGTCACGGCCGTGAACGACACCGTGGTGCAGCTCGACGCCACGGTCGACGCACTCGGTGGCACGGACGGAGCGCTCGCACGGACGATCAACCAGGGCGTGCTCGGGGTGCTCGGCGGGCTCACCGGCAGCCTCGGGCTCGGCACCATCGGGGGCACGATCGAGATCACCGGGCCGGACCTGGCGGGCGCGGTCGCGCCGCTTCTCGCCGAACCCGTGCAGGACGCCGGCGGAACGTTGTCGCTCGACCTGTCGGCCGGATCCGTCCGGGTCGACCTCGCGCACCTGCTCGGCGACGACGCGCACGGGCTCAACGACCTGCCGCCGAACCACGAGGTGGTGCTCGACGCCGTCACCCTCGGTGCGCTGGCCGACCGGCTCGGGCAGGTGGTGGACGCCTGGGCGGGGAAGATCACGACCGCCCTGACGACCGCGCTCGGGTCCCTGCACGTCCGGATCGCGCTCGCCGCCGACCTCAGCGCACCCCTGGTGCTCGGCATCCGCGTGAAGATCGCCACGCTGTCGATCGGCGTCGACACCGGGGTCGCGGCGCTCATGGCGGGGCAGACGAAGCTGTCGGTCGGGGTCGCGCTGCTCGGACTCGACCTGGGTGGTCTGCTCGGCGTCGTGACCGGCCTCGCGACGTCGCTCGTGAACCCGTTGACCCAGGCGGTGGTGGGGACGCTCACGACCCGGTTGTTCGCACTCGTCGGGGCGCTCGGCACGACGCTGACGACGACGATCGGCGGCCCGGTCGTCCGCGCGCTCGGGACGGTCCTCGCGTGGCTGCCCGGGGTGCTCTCGCTCCGGGTGAACGTGCAGCAGGACCGCACGGCCGCCCCGACCCCGGCCGGCCGTGCAACGACTGGGCAGTACACGCAGACCGCACTCCGCCTGTCGATCGCGGACGCCCTGGTGCCCGGGGGACTGGCCCGCGTCGACCTGGCCAGCGCCGTGGTGGGGCCGAACTCGGTGTCGCTCGTCGGAACGGCCCGCCCCCGAGATAGGTAGCATCGTTACCTAGCTGCGCATGGTGGACAATCACCGGAGTCGCACGCTGACCGCCCGTAATCTGCCGTCAGGGGCTCGGGGCGCCGAGGTCGACGGCCGCGATGATGCGGTCGACGATCCGGACGAACCGGACCCTGTCCCGTTCCGAGAAGGAGGCCAAGAGCTCGTGCAGGTGCTTGTTCGTGCCGTCCATGGCGATCGAGTAGTCGCGTCTGGCGGTCTCGGTCAGCTCGATGTGGCGACTCCGTCCGTCGGCCGGGTTCGGCACGCGGCTGAGGTGTCCGCTCTGCTCGAGTCGGTCCACCATGCCGGTCACCGCCGGGCCGGTCAGGCCGAGGTGCTTCGCGAGGTCCTTCACGCGGACGGTCCGGTCGGCCGCTTCGGCGCGGGACACGAACTGCAGCACGGTCAGGTCGCTGCCAGAGACGTCGAGCTGGTCGCGCAGCCGCGCCCGCAGTGCGGACACTGCTGCTTCGAGTCGGGTCAGCGCCGCCACGAGGTCGAGATCGCTCACGAGCGCGCCCCCTTCGAACCGATCGGGTCCGCGTCACCGTACGCCGTGCTCACCGGGTCAGCGTATTCACATAACGAGTCGCACGGTCAGGTTCGGGTGTCCGGCACCGGGGCGTTGCACCGTGACTGACACGTACGAGGCCCCACCTGCCGGCGGACGCGCGAGCGAGTCGGTGCGCTTCGAGGTGTCCGGCACCGATCCGGAGTCGGCGGCGCGTGACCTGGCCACGGTGCACGGCGCCGAGCAGTGGTCCGCCCAGCAGACCGGCGGCGAGTTCCTCTACCGCTACACCGCGGTCGGCGACACCGAGATCAGCATCCGTCGGTCCCAGATGCGCGGCGTCCTGCGCGGTGCGATGCCGATCAGCACCGACTACATCGTCGCGTGGATGACGAGCGGCAGCGCCCACCTCGACGTCGGCGGGCAGCGGGTGGACCTGCACCGGAACGTGCCGACGCTGCTGCCCTGCGACACCGCGTTCGTCTTCGCGGCCGAGGACCACGACCAGCGTCTGGTGCACCTCGACCGGGAGCTCGTGCACCGGGTCGCCGGCGAACAGCTCGACCTGGGCGACCGCCCGCTGCGCTTCGACCACACGCGCGAACCGGACAACGCGATGTACGGCCGGTGGCAGGGTGCCCTCGCCGCGCTGTCCCGCGCGCTCCGTGTCGGCGGTCCGGACTCCGACACCTGGGTCGCGGCGAAGTCGCTCGCGATCGCCGCGTTCCTCGAGACCTTCCCGCCGCAGCTCGACGACCTGCCGGCCGAACTGGCCCTGCCGCGGAACGCCCGGCTGCGCGCCGCCGTCGAGTACGTCCACGCGCACGCGTCCGAGACCGTGACCATCGCCGACCTCGCCGCGGTGGCCGGCCTGAGCGTGCGGTCGGTGCAGGAGTCGTTCCGTCGGGTGTTCGACGTGTCGCCGCTCACCTACCTGCGGGACGTCCGTCTGGACCGCGTGCGCAGCGAACTCCTCGCACTCGACCCGCAGGTCGGAGCGATCGGCGACGTCGCCCGACGCTGGGGGTTCGCGCACCTCGGCCGGTTCTCGGCGTCGTACGCAGCCAGGTTCGGCGAGTACCCGAAGCAGACCCTGCGCCGCTAGCCGGGGGTCAGGCCCGCGGCGCGGGGCCGGTGCTGGAACGCACCCGCAGCGTGGTCGACAGACGGACGTGGTCCGACGCGGCCTCGCCACGGAGCATCGTCAGCAGCATCTCGACCGCGCGGGACCCGAGCTCGGCCAGTGGCTGCGACACGGTGGTGAGCGGCGGGGTGGTGATCGACGCCTGGGGGACGTCGTCGAACCCGACGACGGACAGGTCCTCCGGCACCCGCAGGCCGAGCTCTGCCGCGGCCCGCAGCACACCGACGGCTGACGAGTCGTTCGCGGCGAACACCGCGGTCGGTCGCTCGTCCATCGTGAGCAGGTCCCGCGCCACGGCCGCGGACTGCTCCTCTTGGTAGTCGCCGTCGCGGACGAGCCGCTCGTCGATCGGGAGTCCGGCGGCGGTCAGTGCGGAGCGGTACCCGGCCTCGCGCAGCTGGGCGGACGCCAGGTCGACGCGGCCCCGCAGGTGCGCGATCCGGGTGTGCCCGAGCGCGAGCAGGTGCTCGACGGCCTGGACGGCCCCGCCCTCGTTGTCGGCATCCACCGTCGCGTGCCCCTCGGGTCCGGTGTGCGGGTCGATCGCGACGACCGGGATCGACGAGCTCGACAGGGCCGTGGTCGGGGTGACGACGATGGCGCCGTCGATGAGGGTGCCGGACAGGCGGGACAGCGACCGGCGTTCCCAGCCCGGGCGGTCGGCGCCGGTCATCAGGCCGGCGTAGGCGAGCAGCTCGTAGCCGGTGCCGGTCGTCGCGCTCGAGATGCCGCGCAGGAGCTCGGTCGAGAACGGCTCGAACTCGGGCACCAGGATCCCGACGACCCCGGTGCGGGAGCTCCGCAGGCTGCGGGCGACCAAGGAGGTCTCGTAGCCGAGGTCGGCGACGACCTGCTGCACGCGGATCATCGTGGCCGCGGCGACGCCGTCGCGCTGGTTGATGACCTTCGACACGGTGGGGATCGAGACCCCCGCGACCCGTGCGACGTCGCCGATCGTCACCCGGCCGGCACCGGGACGCGCGCCGAGTGCCGAGTCCATGTGCTCACCGTACCGCTGATGGCGAGTCGAAACGGCGTAGAAAACGTTATCGATATCGATTGACAAGCGGCAGGAGCACCTGGCACGCTCTCCGCAGCGGCAGTGGATGTCGCTGCATGTCAACGACGACACGAGGAGTTCCACGATGACGAGGAAGATCCGTGCCGCGGCAGCCATCGCGCTGATCGGGGCGACAGCACTGGTGGCCACGGGCTGCTCGGCAGGCGGCAACGCGGCCGACGACGGCAACGGGAAGGTCACGATGACCTTCTGGCACAACTCCACCACCGGACCCGGCAAGGCCTACTGGGCCTCGACGGTCAAGGCGTTCGAGGCGAAGTACCCGAACGTCACCATCAAGACGCAGGCCATCCAGAACGAGGACCTGGACGGCAAGCTGCAGACCGCGCTCAACTCGGGCGACGGGCCGGACGTCTTCCTGCAGCGCGGCGGCGGCAAGATGGACGCGATGATCGCCGCCGGGCAGCTCATGGACATCTCCGGCTCCATCAGCGCCGACGCGAAGAAGTCGATCAGCGCCGGGACGTTCGCGGGCTACGAGAAGGACGGCAAGACCTACGCCATGCCCGGTGCCGTGCTCCCCGAGGGCATCTGGTACTCGAAGGACCTGTTCCAGAAAGCCGGCATCGACCGTACCCCGACGACGATGGACGAGCTGAACGACGACATCGCGAAGCTCAAGGCCGCCGACATCGACCCCGTCGCCGTCGGTGCGAAGGACGCCTGGCCCGCCGCCCACTGGTACTACAACTTCGCGCTGCGCGAGTGCAGCCAGAAGACGCTCGAGGGCGCGGCGAAGTCGCTGAAGTTCGACAACGCGTGCTGGACGAAGGCCGGCGAGCAGCTCGAGGACTTCACCGCGACGAAGCCGTTCAACGACGGCTTCCTGACGACCGCTGCCCAGCAGGGTGCCGGCAGCTCCGCCGGACTCCTGGCCAACCACAAGGCCGCCATGGAACTCATGGGCGCGTGGGACCCGGGCGTGATCAGCTCGCTCACCCCGGACGGCAAGCCGCTGGCCGACCTCGGCTGGTTCCCGTTCCCCACGATCGACGGGGGCAAGGGTGACCCGAAGTCGATGATGGGCGGCGTCGACGGCAACTCCTGCTCGGCGAAGGCCCCGAAGAAGGCCTGCACGGACTTCCTGAACTTCATCGTGCAGAAGGACAACCAAGAGGCCTACTACACGGCGTTCCAGGCCATCCCGGTCAACCAGGAGGCCCAGTCGGTCGTCGACGCGGACTACCTGAAGTCGGCGCTCGCCGCCTACCAGGACGCGCCGTTCGTCTCGCAGTACCTGGACACCCTGTACGGCCAGAACGTCGGCAACGCGCTGAACACCAGCGTCGTCGACCTGCTCGCCGGCAAGGGCAGCGCGAAGGACATCGTGGACACCACCAACCAGGCTGCGGCCAAGGGCTGACCATGACCCTCGACACCTCGCTCGGCACGACACCGGCCACCGGGTCGGACACGGCCGCGGGGACGTCCCCGGCGGGGAGCGGTGCGCCGCTCCCCGCCGGACGGCGGTCCACGCGCCGCATCGCGGACTGGCGGAAGCGCGTCGAGATCGCGGTGCTCGCCGGCCCCGCGATCATCGTCTTCGTCACCTTCGTGATCCTGCCCGTGGTGCTCGCCGCCTACTACGGGTTCTTCAAGTGGCAGGGCTACGGGCCGCCCACCGACTTCGTGGGGCTGCAGAACTACCTGATCATCTTCCAGGACAAGGCGTTCCACGCGGTCCTCATGCACAACGGCTTCATCGTCGTGCTGTCCCTCGTGCTGCAGGGGCCGATCGCCATCGTGCTCGCGCTCCTGCTCAACCAGAAGATGCACGGCCGCGGGCTCGTCCGCGTGCTCGTGTTCGTGCCGTACGTCATCTCCGAGGTGATCGTCGGCACCGGCTGGAGCCTGATGCTCCAGTCGAACGGCGCGGTGAACGACCTGCTCCAGGGCATGGGGCTCGGCGGGCTGCGGGCCGACTGGTTGTCCAACCCGGACATCGCCATCTGGACCCTGCTCGTGATCATCTCGTGGAAGTACATCGGCTTCGCGGTGATCCTGTTCCTGGCCGGCCTGCAGAGCATCCCCGAGGAGCTGTTCGAGGCCGCGGCCATCGACGGCGCCGGTTACTGGCAGATCCAGCGGCGGATCACCCTGCCGCTGCTCGGCCCCACCATCCGGATCTGGGCGTTCCTGTCGATCATCGGCTCACTGCAGCTGTTCGACCTCGTCTACATCATCTGGGGGCAGTACATCTCGTCGACCGCCGGCACCTCGACGATGGCGACGTACATGGTCGCCAACGGTCGCACGTCCGGCAACTTCGGTTTCGGCAGCGCCGTCGCCGTGGTCATGTTCGTGATCTCGCTCGCCGTCGCCCTGATCTACCAGCGCTTCGTGCTCCGCCGCGACACCGCGGGTGCACTCACCGAGAGGAAGAACTGATGGCCACCACGAGCATCGTCGCCCCCGGGCGGCGGGCCACGCGGGAGCGGCGGTCCAGCGCGGCCATCGGTCGCGCGAACCCGCTCACCTACCTGGTGGCGATCCTGTTCGTCGCCGCGAACCTCGCCCCGGTGCTGTACATCGTGCTGGGCGGCTTCCGGACGAACTCGCAGATCACCACGAGCCCGGCCGGGCTACCAGCGCCGTTCGAGCTCGGCAACTACGGATCCGTGCTGTCCAGCGGGATCTTCTGGCAGCAGCTCGCGAACTCGACGATCAGCGCCGTGACCACCACCGCGGGCGTCGTCGTGCTCGGACTGATGGTGAGCTTCGTGCTCGCCCGCTACCGGTTCGCCGGCCGCGGTGCGCTGTACGCCCTGTTCGCCGCCGGTCTGATGTTCCCGATCACCGTCGCCATCACGCCGCTGTACCTGCTCGTGAAGGACCTCGGTCTGACGAACAGCCTGGCCGGCGTGATCCTGCCGCAGATCGCCTTCGCGCTGCCGACCACGGTCATCATCCTGGTGCCGTTCCTGCGGGCGATCCCGGACGAGCTCGAAGAGGCAGCGTCGATCGACGGCGCCAGCCGCCTCGGGTTCTTCTTCCGCATGGTCGTGCCGCTGTCGCTGCCGGGCGTCGTCACGGTCGGCATCCTGGCGTTCATCGCGAGCTGGAACAGCTACATCCTGCCGCTGTTCATCCTGAACAACGAGGGCAGCTACACACTGCCGCTCGGCGTGCAGGCGTTCTCGTCGCAGTACTCGGTCGACACGGCCAAGGTGCTGGCGTTCACGTCGATGTCGATGATCCCGGCACTGGTGTTCTTCACCATCTTCCAGCGCCGCATCGTCGGCGGCCTGACCGGGGCGGTGAAGGGGTGACGACGACGGACGCGACCCGGGACACCGGACGCCAGCCGCGCCTCCAGGACGACCACGACGCACCCGACGCGACCGGACCCGACCGCGCCACCGCCCTGCTCGCCGCCATGACGCTCGACGAGAAGGCGGCGCAGCTCGTCGGCTACTGGCTCGACCAGACCGGCGTCGTCGCGCCCATGCAGGGTGAGATGGCGGCGGCCGCCGACGGCCGCACCCTGGCGGACATCACCCGCGACGGCATCGGCCAGTTCACCCGCGTCTACGGCACCCGACCGGTCGAACCCGACGACCGCGCGGCGTGGCTGTGGGCGGAACAGCGGCGACTCAAGCGCGAGACCCGGCTCGGGATCCCCGCGCTCGTGCACGAGGAGTGCCTGACCGGGCTCGCCGCGTGGAAGGCCGCGACGTTCCCCACCCCGCTGGCGTGGGGTGCGGCCTTCGACCCCGACCTGGTCGAGCAGGTCGGCGCCGCCATCGGCGCGTCGATGCGGCAGCTCGGCGTGCACCAGGGGCTCGCCCCGGTGCTCGACGTGGTGCGCGACCCGCGGTGGGGGCGGGTCGACGAGTGCATCGGCGAGGACCCGTACCTGGTCGGCACCGTGGGGACCGCCTACGTGCGCGGTCTGCAGTCGGCCGGCGTCGACGCGACCCTCAAGCACTTCCTCGGGTACTCGGCCTCGCAGGCGGGGCGGAACCACGCGCCCGTGCACGCCGGACCGCGCGAGGTCGCCGACGTGTACCTGCCGCCGTTCGTGATGGCCCTGCGCGACGGGGGCGCCCGGAGCGTCATGAACTCGTACGCCGAGATCGACGGCGTGCCCGTCGCGGCGAACGGTGAACTGCTGACCGGACTGCTGCGTGACGAGCTCGACTTCGACGGCACCGTCGTCGCGGACTACTTCTCGGTCGCGTTCCTCGAGGTCATGCACGGCATCGCCGCGGATCGTGGCGAAGCCGCGGCGCTCGCGCTCGAGGCGGGCATCGACGTCGAGCTGCCCACCGGGGACGCGTACCTCGCGCCGCTCGTCGAGCGGGTGCGGGCCGGTCTGCTCGACGAGGCCCTCGTCGACCGCGCCGTCCTGCGGGTGCTGCGGCAGAAGGAGCGACTGGGGCTGCTCGACCCGCAGGCGTTCGAGGACGAACCGCCGACCGGGATCGACCTGGACACCCCGCTGCACCGCTCGTTGGCGAAGCAGTTGGCGGCGCGGTCGCTGGTGCTGCTGTCGAACGACGATGTGGTCGCTGGCGCTGGCGCTGGCGCTGGCGCTGGCGCTGGTGCTGGTGCGGGCGTTGGCGTTGGCGTGCCGGCCGCCGCGCCCGTGCTGCCGCTGCGCGCCGGGGCGTCCGTCGCCGTCATCGGCCCGAACGCCGACCGCGCCGAGGCCCTGCAGGGCTGCTACTCGTTCGCCAACCACGTGCTCGCGTCGCACCCCGACCTGCCGCTCGGCTTCGCCATCCCGACCGTGCGCGAGGCGATGGTCGACGCCCTCGGCGACGACGCCGTGCGCTTCGCCGCGGGGTGCGCCGTCACCGGCTCCGACCGTGCCGGTTTCGCAGACGCCGTCGCCGTGGCCGCTGCCTCCGACGTCGCGGTCGTCGTCGTCGGCGACCAGGCCGGCCTGTTCGGCCGCGGCACCGTCGGCGAGGGGAACGACACCGAGTCGCTCGACCTGCCGGGTGTGCAACGCTCGCTCGTCGAGGCGGTCGTCGCCACCGGCACGCCGACCGTGGTGGTGCTGCTCACAGGGCGGCCGTACGCCATCGGGTGGGCGCTCGACGGCGGCGGCGACGGCGTCGTCGCCGCCGGCCCGGCCGGCGCGGGACGTCCGGCCGCCGTCGTGCAGGCCTTCTTCCCCGGCGAGGAGGGCGGCACCGCCATCGCCGACCTGCTCACCGGCGCCGCATCGCCGTCCGGTCGCCTGCCCGTCTCGCTGCCCCGTGCCGCCGGCGCCCAGCCGTACACGTACCTGCACCCGCGGCTCGGGGGGCCCTCGGACGTCACCGCCGCCGACTCGACGCCGGTCCGCCCGTTCGGCTTCGGCCTCGGCTACACGACGTTCACGTACGACGACCTGGTCGTCGACGCGTCCGTCCGCTCCGACGCCGTGTTCGAGGCATCCGTGACCGTCCGCAACACGGGCGCACACGCGGGCGAGGACGTCGTCCAGCTCTACGGCCACGACGTGCACGGCAGCGTCACCCGACCCGAGGTCCAGCTGCTCGGCTACGCGCGCGTCGCGCTCGCCGCGGGGGAGTCCACCCGGGTCCGCTTCCGCGTCCCCGTCCAGCGGTTCGCGTTCACCGACCGTCGCATGCGCCGGGTCGTCGAACCCGGTGCCGTGCAGGTCTGGGTCGCGTCCCACGCGGCGGCGTCACGACCGGGAGGCCCGGTGCCGGCAGGCGGGATCGTCGCGTCCGGCGACGGGCCGGTCCGACACCCCGTCCCCGGCTCCGCGACGGAGCGCGCCACGGTCGACGTGACGGGGCCGGTGCACGAGGTGACGCTGGACGACCCGCGGGTCGTCGAGTGGACGGTGGCCTGAACCGGGGCTGCGCCGACGGGGCGGGCCGTGCGGACGGATCAGGACGCACGGCCCGCCCCGGCAGCGCTACCGCGAACCCTGCTGCAGGGTCTCGGGCAGTGGCGGCAGGGGGCGATCGCTGTCGGCGACCCGGGTCAGCCGTGCTGCCAGTGGTCGGAAGAGCGCCGACAGCAGCACCTTGTCCGCCACACCCCGGGCGGCGAGCCCGAGCCGGGTCTGCGGGTACGCGAAGTGCACGATGCCCTTCGGGATGCCCTGGATCTTGTCGACCAGGGGGCGCATCCACGTGTCGAAGGCGTCGAGCGCGCGGTCGAGGTCCTCGTCCGCCGTGACCGATGCCGCCAGCACGTACCCGCTCGTCAGGGCGAGCGAAGCGCCACCGCCACCCATCGGTGTCACGCACCAGGCCGCATCGCCGATCACGCACACGCGGCCGCGGTGCCAGCGCGGCATCCGGATCTGGGTCAGCTCGTCCAGGTAGACGTCGTCCGAGCCGTCGAACCCGTCGAGCACGCGCTCGGTCTGCCAGCCGGCGTCGGCGTAGCGGGTCCGCAGTGTCGCCAGGGCCTCCGACCGCGAGCGGCCGACCAGGTCGTCGCCGCCGGCGTAGGCCAGGATCGCCCGCGTCGTGCCGTACGGGTCCGGGCGCAGGTGGACCTGACGCCCGCCGACAGCGTTGTACCAGCGCCAGCGGTCGTCGTCGGACGGCGTGCGCGGGATCGTCCCGAAGACCATGGTCACCCCGAGGTCCCGCTCGTCGACCTCGCCCTCCGCGGCGAAGAGCCGGTCGCGGGTCCGGGAGCGGACGCCCTCGGCGATGACCACGAGGTCGGCGTCGAGCACCCGTCCGGCGTCGGTGGTCACGGTCGCCCGGCGTCCGCCGGCCTGGTCGTCGACGTCCTGGATCGTCTCGCCGTAGACGATGCTGACGCCGTCGGGCAGGTCGTCGAGGATCACCCGGGCGAAGTCGCCGCGCAGGACCTCGAGTTCTGCGGTGGCACCGTCCGGGCCGTCGGAGGGCAGCTCGGACCGGACCTTGCCGTCACGATCGACGATCACCGTCCCGGTCTCGGTCGTGTTGCGTGCGCGGACGGCGTCGACCAGGCCCATGCGCTCGAGCACCTCGCGAGCGACCCCGCGGACGTCGACGTTCTGCCCGCCGTCGCGGAAGGACGGCGCACGTTCGATCACCGTCACCTGCCACCCGACGTGGCGCAACCACCAGGCGGCGGACAGGCCTGCGATGCTGGCTCCGGAGATCACTGCGTGCTGTGAGGTCATGCTTTACAGTAAAGCAACTGCACAGTAAAGGAACCTGGATGCCCGACATCGACCCCCTCACCACGGTGTGGTCCGACGACGAGGTGGCCGTCATGCACGCGCTGCGCGACTGGGCCGTCACCTTCGACGAACTCCAGCGCCACCTGTCGTCGTGGATCGGTCTGCCCGGTTCCGACGCGAACGCCCTCGGGCAGATCGTGTGGGCGGACCAGGCCGGCGAGCCACTCTCCCCGGCGCAGTTGGCCCGGCGGATCGGCATGACGTCGGGCGCCACGTCGGTACTGCTCGACCGCCTCGAAGGGGCCGGGCACGTCACCCGGCACCGCGAGAGCGCCGACCGACGGCGGGTCACCCTGCGGCCGACCGAGTCCGCGCGCGCCGAGAGCGGGCGGTTCCTCGCGTTCTCCGGTGCCGAGATCGCCGCCACGGTGCGGGACACCGATCCTGAGGAGACGCGGGTCGTCCTGGCGTTCCTGCGACGCATGACCGACGCCGCCGCGTCGGCGAACGGTCGCCTGCAGGCATGCTGAGGGAACCGACGGGCGGCGTCGCCGCGCTCAGTGCTCCTTGACGAGCGCCTCGACGTTGTTGCCGTCGGGGTCGCTCACGAACGCCGTGTAGGCGCGGTACTCGGGCCAGTACCGAGGCTCGTGGCGCGAGAGCCCGCCGGACGCGACGGCCGCCCAGTGGAACGCATCGACCTCGGTGCGGCTCGCCGCCTCGAACGCCAGGTGCAGACCACGGGTCACCGCCGCCGTCGTGGGTGCGGTCTCGAGCGAGACGCTCGGGGTGTCCTGGCCGGTGGTCCAGTACTCGGCGACGGACTCGGTGCGGTAGCCCGCCTCGACCCCCAGTGGCGCGAGTGCCGCCGTGTAGAACGCCTCGCTCGCGGCGAAGTCGCTGGCGAAGACCCCGAGGTGGTGGATGAGGCGAGGACCGGGCACGGGAGTGACGGTACCCACGTCAGCTCGTTGCCGAGGTCGCCGACAGGCTGCCGAGCAGGGTGAGGCGTTCTCCGGTGGGCGACCCGGCTGTCGCCGTGCAGGCGTACATGGTCCACCCGGGACTGTCGGGCAGGTCGAACGCCTCGTACGTGAACTCGAGGTCGCCGACGTCGGGGTGGTGGATCCGCTTCGCACCGGTGCGGTGGAACCGCACGTCGTGGGCAGCCCAGCGGGCCCGGAACTCGTCGGACCGGGTCACGAGCTCCCCGATGAGTCCGGTGAGGTCCTTGTCGTGCGGGTGTTGTCCGGCAGTCTGTCGGAGCGTCGCGACGATGCTGTTCGCGCCCGCCACCCAGTCCGGGTAGAAGGTCCGGGCCGCGGGGTCGAGGAACGTGAAGCGTGCGTTGTTGCCCTGCGCACCCGGGGCGTCGAGGACCGGTGCCAGGAGCGCCCGGCCGAGCGGGTTCGTCGCGACGATGTCCATCTGCCGGTTCCGCACCCACGTCGGTGTCCCGGTGACCGTGTCGAGGAAGCGTTGCAGACTCGGACGCACGACTGGCTCCGGCGTGGTGGTCCGCCGACGGATCGGGGCCGGAGCCGCGCCGCGGGCGAGGTCGTGCAGGTGCTCGGTCTCGGCGTCGTCCAGTTGCAGCGCACTGGCGATCGCCTCGAGGATCTCGGTCGACACCCCGGAGAGGTTCCCGCGCTCGATCTTTGCGTAGTAGTCGATGCTCGTCCCCGCGAGCATCGCGACCTCCTCGCGACGGAGCCCGGGGACGCGTCGCCGACCGCCGCTGATGAGGCCGGCCTGCTCGGGCGTGATGCGAGCACGCCGGGTGCGGAGGAAGTCACTGACCTCGGCCTGGTTGTCCATGCCCCTCACCGTACGACGACGCGCTGTCGCGAAGGAGTGACTGCTGGTACACGGAAGAGCCCGCCCTCCCACGGACGCCGTCGCGGGAGTCTCATGGGAGTCATGGCGAAGACGACTCCCACAGTGACCCTCAACACCGGTACGACGATGCCGCAGCTCGGCTTCGGCGTCTACCAGATCCCCGCCGACGAGACCGAGCGGGCCGTCACCGATGCGATCACGTCCGGCTACCGACTGATCGACACCGCCGCCTCGTACGGCAACGAGGAAGCCGTCGGCCGGGGCATCGCCGCCAGCGGTGTGCCCCGCGAGGAGCTGTTCATCACCTCGAAGCTGTGGATCCAGCGCCGCGGCGAGGACGGCGCCCGTGACGCGATCACCACGTCGTTGCAGAAGCTCGGCCTGGACTACCTCGACCTGTACCTGATCCACCAGCCGTTCGGTGACTACTACGGCGAGTGGCGTGCTCTCGAAACGGCGCACCGAGACGGCCGGCTCCGCGCGATCGGCGTGTCCAACTTCGCCGCCGACCGACTCGTGGACCTCATCGCGTTCGCCGACGTCGTGCCCGCGGTGAACCAGATGGAGACGAACCCGTTCCACCAGCAGGCCGACTACCAGGAGCTGATGCAGACGGAGGGCGTGCAGCTCGAGGCATGGGCGCCGTTCGCCGAGGGCAAGAACGATCTGTTCACCAACCCGGTCCTGTCCGAGATCGGTGCGGCGCACGGCAAATCGGTCGCGCAGGTCGTGCTCCGGTGGCTCGTGCAGCGCGGCGTCGTGGTCGTGTCGAAGTCCGTCAAGCCCGAGCGCATGCAGCAGAACCTCGACGTCGTCGACTTCGAGCTCACCGACGAGCAGATGGCGACGATCGCCGAGCTCGAGGCCGGTGAGTCGCAGTTCTTCTCCCACGTCGACCCCGACATGGTCCGCTGGCTCACCGGCCGCGCCGAAGCCTGATCTGCGTGCCCGGCCGGCAGCCCACCCGCCGTCAGGTGCTGCGGACCGCCACAGCGAGCACGCTCAGTGTCGCCGTGGGTGGGCTGTTGGCCGCGTGCACCACCGCGCCCACTCCGTCCACCACCCCGAGGAGCACCGTGTCCCCGACCGCGCGCGACGACCGCGTCCTGCTGGCGTACTTCTCCCGACCCGGCGAGAACTACTGGAACGGCGGTCGGCGCACCATCGACACGGGCAACACCGAGGTCCTCGCCGGTCTGATCGGTGACCGGATCGACTGCGACGTCGTCCGCATCGAGGCCGCCGACCCCTACTCCGACCGCTACGACGCCACCGTGGCGCGCAACAGCACGGAGCAGGACGACGACGCCCGTCCGGAGATCGCGAGCGAACTGCCCGATCTGCGCGCCTACGACACGGTGCTGCTCGGGAGCCCGATCTGGAACGTCCAGCCGCCGATGATCATGGCGACCTTCGTCGAGGCCGTCGACCTGTCCGGCAAGCGGCTGCTGCCGGTCGTCACGTACGCGGTGAGCGGTCTGGGCTCCACCGAGTCCTTCTACCGCGACCTCGACACCGGGGCGACGCTCGGCGAGGGGCTCGCAGTGCGCGGCGAAGACGTCCGCGAGCGCGCTGCCGGAGACGACGTCGACCGGTGGCTGCGGAACGTCGGGCTCACCTGACCGTCACAGGGCCGCAGCGATCGCTGCCCGGGCCGTGTCGATGACCCGCATCACGCCGACGACATCGTCGTGCGTGTGCACCGGCGACTCGATCCGCCCCTCGGCTGCGAAGGACGCGAGTGCGGTGGCCTGGTAGGCGAGCCCGTCATGCAGCACCTCGAGTCGCTGGTCCGTCCAGGTCGCGGACTCCGACGCCGCGAAGTTCCCACGAACCGCGGTGATCGACGAGGGCCCGAAGAACGGGCTGCCGACGTCGATGCGTCCCTCGGTGCCGACGACCGAGGCTCGCACGGGCAGCGCGGTCTCGAGCGACGTCGACAACATCGACCGGGCTCCGCCCGCGTACGAGAGCAGCAGGTCGGCGCGCACGTCGACGCCGCCCGGACCGCTCGCCCCTTCGACCAGCACGCGGTCCGGGGAGCCGAGCACCGAGGCGGCGAACGAGATCGGGTAGACGCCGGCGTCCAGCAGCGCGCCGCCGCCGAGCTCCGGCGCCCACAGGCGGTGCCCCGGGTCGTACGGCATCACGAACCCGAAGTCGGCGGTCACGAGCCGGACGGTGCCGATCGTGCCGTCGGTGAGCAGTCGCCGCATGATGTCCGACTGCGGCAGGTACCGCGTCCACATCGCCTCCATGACGACCACGCCGGCGGCCCGTCCCGCACCGGTGATCTCCTGCGCCTCGGCAGCGGACATCGCGATCGGCTTCTCGATCAGGACGTGCTTGCCGGCGGCGATCGCAGCGAGGGCCTGCTCGCGGTGCAGCGGGTGCGGGGTGGCGACGTAGACGACGTTGACCTCGGGGTCGGTCACGAGCGCCTCGACACTCGGCACGGTCCGGTCGATACCGTGCTCCTTCGCGAACCGTGCGGTCTTCGCAGCATCACGGGCGGTCACGGCGATCACCCGCTGCGGCGTGTGCCGGTGGATCGCGGTGACGAACTTGCCGGCGATGCCAGTGCCGATCACGCCCCACCGCAGGGCCGGAACGGCGTCGGGGTCGGGCAGCACCGGGGTGGGCAGCGTCAGGGTCATCGTCGTCCTCTCGCAGGGATTGGCTCGTGCCATCGCAGCCTACGCGTCCTTCGCACGTGCCAGACTGGCCGGGTGACGACGGGGACCGACGACCTGCCGGAGCGGCGCCCCACCGGCGGCCGCCTGCCGACGATGCGCGACGTCGCCGAGCACGTCGGGATGTCCCGGCAGCTCGTCTCGCTCGTGCTCCGCGGCGCGCCCGGACCCAGCGCGGAGTCCCGCGACCGGATCCTCGCGGCGGCGGCCGAGCTAGGCTACCGCCCGCACACCTCGGCCCGGCTGCTCCGCGAGGGCCGCACGCGGCTCATCGGTGCGGTCTTCAGCATGCGCAACCCGTTCCAGGTCCGGTTCGTCGAACGGCTCTTCGCCCGTGCCGCCGAGCAGGGCTTCGGCGTCGCCCTCGGCCCCGCCGGTGCCGAGCGCTCGACGGACCAGGTGGTGGCCGACCTGCTCGGCGAACGCGTCGAGGCCCTCGTCGTGTTCAACCCCGACCCCGACGCGACCGCGCTCGAGGAGGCGAGTCGCCTCGTGCCGGTCGTGCTCCTCGGCGAGTGGACGGACGCCCCCTACGCCGACAACGTGCACGTGGACGAGACCGGTGGGCTCCGCGCCGCGGTCGAGCACCTGATCGGTCTCGGTCACCGCCGCATCGCCTACGTCGGTGGCGAGGACGGGCTGGTCGGCCTCGATCGTGCGACCGCGTACCGTGCCGCGATGCAGGGCGCCGGACTCGCAGCCGAGACCGACGTCGTCCCCAGCGGCTTCAGCGAAGAGGATGGCGCCGCGGCCGCCCGCACGCTCGTCGCCCGCGACACCCTGCCCACCGCCGTGGTCTGCTGCGGTGACCAGTGCGCCACCGGCCTGCTCGCCGTCTTCGCGCAGCACGGTGTCGACGTGCCGGGACGGGTGTCGGTGGTCGGCTTCGACGACAGCTACCTCGCGTCGCTCAGCTACCACCGCTTGACGTCGGTGCACCAGGACGTCGAGGCGACGGTCGACGCGGCGCTGGCTGCCGTCCTCGACCGGACCTCGGGGAACGGTGGGGAGCGACGTCGTGTCGCGACACCGACCGGGTTCGTGGTGCGCGCGTCGACGGGTCCTGCCGAGCGCTGAGCGTCGAGCGTTGACCCGGAACGACGTGGTGGACGTCGTGCGACGTCGACCATGTCGTTCCGGGTCGGGGTGGCTGCCGCTCAGCGCACGCTGCGGATCGGGATCACGACGAGTGCGCCGACGAGTGCCACGATGCCGGCGCCCCAGAGCAGCACCGGGTAGTTGTCACCAGCGCCGACCCCGAGCAGCAAGGCACCGAGTGCCGGCGCGAACGACTGCGGCAGGGAGTTCGCGATGTTCATGACGCCGAGGTCCTTGCCGGGCTTGTCCTTGTCGGGCAGGACGTCGACCACCAGGGCGTTGTCGACGGCCACGTAGATGCCGTAGGCGAAGCCCATGATCACCTCGGCGACGTAGAACACGGTGACGTCCTGCGCGTAGACGAGCACGACGAGGCCCACGCCGAAGAGCAGGGTCGAGCCGCCGACGAACACCTTGCGGCGCCGCAGCCGGTCGGACAGCCAGCCCGAGAACGCCGTGCCGATCATGAGTGCGATCGTGTAGAGGAGGACACCGAACGCCACTGCCGAGGTGGCGCGTTGCGCGGTCATGCCGAGGTGGTCCTGCATGTAGAACAGCCGGAACGTCGTGAACAGGAACGTGGCGAGGATGATCAGGAACCGCGACCACCACGCCAGTCCGTAGTCGCGGTGCGTGATCGGGTTCGTCCAGAAGGTCTGCACGATCGTGAGCCACGAGAACGGCTTCGGTCGGACCTCGGGGATGCGGTCGGGGGTGACGAACGCGTACACCAGCACGCAGAGCACGCCGAGGATGCCGGGCAAGATGAACAGCAGCGGCAGGTTCTCGACCAGCAGGACGGCGGCGTACGTGCCGGCGAGCACGGCCAGGTTCTGCGCCAGCCCGATCACGCTCGAGGCGCGGCCGCGTTGCAGCTCGGGCACGTTGTCCGCCCAGCTGGCCATCATGGCCGAGTAGGCGGCGTTCGACCCGAGCTGGCAGATGATCCACGCCACGGTGAGCATGCCGACGTTCGGCGAGTACGCCACCATGGCGAGTCCGCCGAGCAGCACCAGGATGCCGCCGAGTAGCCACGGGCGGCGGCGCCCCCACCGCGTCCGGGTTCGATCACTCAGGGCGCCGAACAGCGGGTTGCCGAAGATCGCGCCGAGCGATCCGAGCGGCAGCGCGACGGCGATCACCGAGGCGGGGTCGTCGGGGTTCAGCGCCTGGGCCTTTAGTTGCATGCTGACGTAGACCGGCGACAAGATCGCCACGTAGATGCCGAACTGTGCCAGTCCGAGGGCGGTCAGGTACCAGTTGCTGACGTGGTTGGTCGGGGTGGCGGTGGTGAACGGGTGCGCCGGCAGCCTTGTCGACATCGACTCCTCCTCGGGTCGTGTGCACGTCGTCCGGTCGGAAACCCGGTCATCGGTGACGCGCGTTTGGCTCGTGCTAACCTGACGACGTCGGCGATGTTATCTCGTGCCAAGCGCAAATGCCACCGCCCGACGACGAACCACGGAACCGAGAGCACTGGAGCACGATGATCCCCACCGCCCTGCCCGAACCCGAGCTCTTCACGACGGCGTCCGGTGAGCCGTCCCTCGGCTGGGGGATCGTCGGCCCCGGCTGGATCGCCGGCGAGTTCGCCACCGCGGTGCGCGCTTCGACCGCCCAGCGCATCGTCGCCGTCGCGTCCCGGTCACTGCCCCGCGCATCCGCGTTCGCCGCCGAGCACGGGATCGAGGCAGCCGTGGAGGGTGTCGACGCCCTCGTCGCCCGGCCCGACGTCGACGTGGTCTACATCGCGACACCGCAGAGTGAGCACGCCGCGGTGGCCCTGGCAGCGATCGCCGCCGGCAAGCACGTGCTCATCGAGAAGCCCTTCACCGTCACGGCTGCCGAGGCCCGTACCGTCGCCGATGCCGCACGCGCCGCCGGGGTGCTCGCGATGGAGGGCATGTGGAGCCGCTACCTGCCGCAGGCCTCGGTGCTCCGGACCCTGCTGGCGGACGGTGCGCTCGGTGCGGTGCGCAGCGTGCTCGCCGACCACGGCCAGGCGATCCCGTTCGGCCCGGACCACCGGCTGTTCCGTCCGGAGCTCGGCGGGGGAGCGCTGCTCGACCTCGGCATCTACGCCGTGCAGTTCGCGTCGATGGTGCTCGGCACCCCGGACCGCGTCACGGCACGAGGCCGGATGACCGAGTCCGGCGTCGACGCCTCCGGCTCGCTCGTCCTCGAACACGGCGCCGCCCAGGCCGTCCTGCACACGACCATCGCCGCCCGCACGCCCACCACCGCGTCGATCGCCGGCACCGAGGGCACGATCGACTTCGCCGGACCGTTCTACAACCCGACGACCTTCACGATCTCGGCAGCAGCGCACGGTTCGCCCGTCCTGCACTGGCAGGACCCGACACCACTGCGGGGCTTCGCCGCCCTGGCCTGGGAAGCCACCGCCCTGGCACGCTTCGTCGGCGAGGGGCGGACGGAGTCCCCGCTGCACACCCTCGACGAGACGATCTCGATCCTCGAGACCGTCGACACCGCCCGCGCGCAGATCGCCGCGGGCTGAGCAGGAGACGACGATGTCCGACCTCATCACCACCCTCGAACAGCAGGAGCGCGACCTCGTGCTCGACGCCTTCACCCACGACGACGCCTGGGAGCTGGGCTCCCTGATCCGCGGCATCGCCCACGACGCCGGCCACGCCGTCGGCATCGACATCCGGCGTCCCGGCCTCGGGCTGTTCCGCGCGGCGACCCCGGGCATCACCCCGGACCAGCACGTCTGGATCGATCGCAAGGCCGCGGTCGTGCTCCGGATGGAGCAGTCGAGTGCCCTCGTCGACGCCCGGCTGTCCGCCGCCGGGGTCGATCCCGCTGCGATCGGGTGGCTCGGCGCCGAGTACGCCGTGACCGGAGGGTCGTTCCCGATCCGGGTCCGCGGTGCCGGTGTGGTCGCGGCCGCGACGGCCTCCGGCCTGTCCTCGACGGAGGACCACGACCTCGTCGTCGCCGGGCTCCGTGCGTTCCTCGAGGGACGCCGGTGACCGCACTCCGCGTCGCCGTGATCGGGACGGGCATGATCGCGGACGCGCACGTCCGGGCGGCCCGTGACGCCGGCGCGGTCGTCGGCGGGGTGCTCGGCTCGTCGGCGTCGCGATCCCGGCAGGCCGCCGAACGGTGGGGCGTGCCGACCGGGTACGCGTCCGTCGACGAACTGGTCGCGGACCGGCCGGACGTCGTGCACGTCTGCACGCCGAACGACACCCACGTCGACTACGCCCTGGCCGCCACGGCGGCCGGGCTGCACACCGTCGTCGAGAAGCCGGTCGCGATGACGCTCTCGGAGGGCCGACGGCTCGCCGATGCCGTGCGCGCCGCCGGCACGGTGAGCACGGTCCCGTACGTGTACCGGTACCACCCGATGGTCCGGGAGCTCCGTGCCCGGGTCGCCGCGGGCACGCTCGGCCGGGTGCTGACCGTGCACGGCTCGTACCTGCAGGACTGGATGGTGTCGCCGGACGCCTCGACGTGGCGGGTCGACCCGGAGCGGGGCGGTCCGTCGCGGGCGTTCGCGGACATCGGGACGCACTGGACCGACCTGGCCGAGTTCATCACCGGAACGAGGTTCACGGAGTTGACCGCCCGGACGTCGATCGCCTACGCCGAGCGCCCCGACCCCACCTCCGCCGGCGCATCGTTCGGCGGACCCGGACCCGGACCCGGAACCGGAACCGGCACCAGCGCCGAAACCGGCACCGGCACCGTCCCGGTCCGCACCGAGGACACCGCCGTCGTGACCTTCGCCACCGCCGACGGCACCCTGGCCAACACCGTCGTCTCGCAGGTCGCCGCCGGCCGGAAGAACCGCCTGTGGATCGAGGTCGACGGCTCGCAGGGGTCTGCCGTGTTCGACCAGGAGCACCCCGAGTCCGTGTGGTTCGGCGGCGAGCACGGCTCCACGACGGTGCACCGTGCCGAAGGATCCGTCTCCGCCGGCCAGGCGCGGCTCAACCGGACACCGGCCGGGCACCCGCAGGGCTGGACGGACGCCTTCGCGGCGTTCTGCGCCGACACCTACGCCGCGGTCCGTGGCGAGACACCCGAGGGACTCCCCACCGTCGAGGACGGTGTCCGTTCCCTCGAGGTCGTCGACGCCGTCCTGCGCGGAGCCGCGACCGGACGGTGGACGAGCACCAGCACGGAGGAACGATGAGCACCACCACCAACCCCGTCACCCTGTTCACCGGGCAGTGGGCCGACCTGCCCTTCGAGGAGGTCGCCCGCCTGGCCGCGGAGTGGGGCTACGACGGTCTCGAGATCGCAGCGTCCGGCGACCACCTCGACCTCGCCCGCGCGGACGAGGACGACGCCTACCTGCGGAGCCGGCTCGAGGTCCTCGACCGCCACGGCCTCGGGGTGTGGGCGATCTCGAACCACCTCGCAGGGCAAGCCGTCTGCGACGACCCGATCGACTTCCGCCACCGCGCGATCCTGCGCGACACCGTGTGGGGCGACGGTGACGGCGAGGGCGTCCGGCAGCGCGCCGCCGCCGACATGCAGCGTGCGGCCCGCGTGGCCCGGAAGATGGGTGTCGACACCGTCGTCGGGTTCACCGGATCGAGCATCTGGCAGTACGTCGCGATGTTCCCGCCCGTCGGGCAGGACGTCATCGACGCCGGCTACCAGGACTTCGCGGACCGGTGGAGCCCGATCCTCGACGTGTTCGAGGCCGAGGGTGTCCGGTTCGCCCACGAGGTCCACCCGTCCGAGATCGCGTACGACCACTGGACGAGCGTGCGTGCCCTCGAGGCGATCGACCACCGCTCGGCCTTCGGGTTCAACTGGGACCCGTCGCACATGGCATGGCAGGGCATCGACACCGTCGGCTTCATCACCGACTTCGCGGACCGCATCCACCACGTCGACTGCAAGGACACCCGCATCCGTTCCGCGTCGGGCCGGCAGGGCATCCTCGGATCCCACCTGCCGTGGGGCGATCCACGCCGCGGATGGGACTTCGTCTCGACCGGGCACGGGGACATCCCCTGGGAGGACGCGTTCCGCGCGCTCCGGCACATCGGCTACGCCGGCCCGATCTCCGTGGAGTGGGAGGACGCTGGCATGGACCGCCTGCACGGCGCCGCCGAGGCGGCCGCGTTCGTCCGCTCCCTGCTCTGGCCGCAGCCGCAGGCTGCGTTCGACGCCGCCTTCAGCAACCAGTAGCGGTGGTCGTCACCGCGTGACGGACGGGAGGCCCGGTTCCAGCTGGCACCGGGCCTCCCGGCTCTCAACCGGTCGCGTTCGCGGGCGTGAGGTTCCACGACTTGCCGCTCACGTTCCCCGGGGTTCCGTGGACGGCCCCTGGGTGCCCCGAGATGCGAGGATTTCGGAACCTGGGGCGCCCAGCGGACGCCCGCTCAGGCGGGCAGCGGCACGAAGTCGAACTCCTGGAACGATGCGACCTCGTCCGCCCAGCGGGTGGCGACGAAGCGCTGGTGCGCGGGGTGTGCGTCGTACGCCGAGTAGGTGTCCTGGTCGGCGAACGCCATCGAGAACTGGAACCGGAAGTCGCTCTGCGTGGACACCTGGCGGGACACCGTGAAGTCCTGCACGCCGGGGATCGCCGGCAGGGTGTCGCGGGCGGTCTCGAGGAACGCTGCCTCGTGCGGGGAGCCGGCGGCGTGGACGAGCGTGAAGCAGACGGTGTGGACGATCATGCGGGGTCTCCGGTGGGGTAGTCGACGAAGGCGAAGGCGGACCCGTCGGGAGCCCACCCGTTGACGTTGAGGGTGCCCTGCCCGCCGTCGAGCTCGACGATGGTCTCGGCTGCCTGCCAGACCTCGGGTCCCCAGGCGCTGACGGATCCGTCACCGGTGACGAGGCGCAACCGCACGCGCTCGTCGGCCGGGTGCCCCTCGGTGCCGGGCGGGAAGGACAGGTAGACGGCGGCGTCGTCGGTCGGGGCGGGGTGCGGGAACCAGTTGACGTGCTCGTCGACCGTGAGCTGCTCGATCCCGGTGCCGTCCGGTCGGACCCGGGCGATCTGCGCGTGCCCCGGTGCGGACTCGAACTGCTCGGTGTTGAACAGGATCCACGCGCCGTCGGGCGTCCACTCCGGGCCGTCGGCCGCGGAGGGGTCCGTCGTCACGGCGCGGTCCGAGCTGCCGTCGACGCCCATCACCCGGATCGTGCCCGAGGACCAGACGGCGTCACCGGACGGGTCGAGCCGGACGTAGGCGAGCTCGGAGCCGTCGGGGCTGACGCCGTGCAGGAAGTGCAGACCGCCGTCGTCCGCGGTGACCCGGGTCGCTGCGCCGCCGGCGAGCGGGGCGCTCCAGATGTGGAAGTCGTTCGCGCTGACGTGCACGGTGACGCCGTCGGGATCGAGCACGTGGTCGTTGTTCAGGGGCGGGACGCCCTCGATCGCGACGTGCTCCGGAGCTGCGGCACCGTCGGACGGCATCGTCCAGAGGACCCCGTCGCCGTTCAGCACGAGACGGCCGTCGGTGGTCCAGTTCGGCGCTTCGTAGAGCCGCTCGGCGGACTCGTGCACGGTCGTCACGCTGCGGTCGGCTCGGTGCCAGATCCGGATCCGGCAGGTCTGGCCCGGTGCGAGCACGCGACCCGGGGCTTCATCGTCGAGGGGCATGGCACACCTTCCGCAGTGAATGTTGGCTCGTGACAACCCTACCGGTTCAGGGAGTCCGGATCGTGACCATGACTGGGGGCGGCGGTCGTCGCGCGGAACCCCCGGTCGAGGAACGCGATGATCCACTCGAAGCTCGCATCGACGTCGGTGCGCATCTGGAACCCACCGGACGTCTCGATGGTCGCGAAGCCGTGCAGGACACTGCGCAGCAGACGGAGCGCGTGCACCTCGTCGGCGGGGTCGAGCCCGTAGCCGCGCAGCGCCGCTGCGAACGAGGCGAGGGTGCGCTCCAGGGCGACGGCCAACGGGTCGTCCGGCCCGGTGGGACGGATCCCGACCGTCGCCTCGTACCGACCGGGGTGCCGCTGCACGTACCGGCGGACGGTCTGCGCGGCCGCCTCGACGGCATCGCGGCCGGCGAGCCCCTGCATCGCGTCGCGCAGGTCGTCGCCGAGTTCGTTCGCGGCGAGGATCGCGATCCGGCGGGTCAGGTCGGTGAGTCCGTCGACGTGCTTGTACAGCGACGGCGACTTCACGCCGAGCCGTTCGGCGACGACGCTCATGCTCAGCCGTGCGAGCCCGATCTCGTCGGCCAGCCCCGCCGCGGCGGTGGTGACGGCGGCGGGGTCGAGTCCTGCCCTAGCCACGGTGGCCGCCGACCGGCGCGAGCGTGCGGCCGAGGAAGGGGAGCACGAGTGCGAGGACCTCGGTCGGGGTCTCGGTGTGCGGGTAGTGGCCGGCACCGTCGATGACGGCCAGCTCGCCGAGCCCGTCGGGCAGGTCGGCCAGGACCCGCTCGCCCTCGGCCCGCGGGACGGCCCAGTCGGGGTCGGCGCTGCCCTCGATCACCAGGACGGGGCACCGCACGTCCGTCAGCCGTGCACCGGCGTCTGCGGGCGAGGTCTTGGTCATCGCGCGCAGCACCGCCATCCGCTCCGGCTGCTGCAGCGTCGACTCGATGCGGCCCAGTTCCTCGGTCCAGTCGGTCGGCTTCGTCGGCACGGCGAGGTCCAGGTAGGCCAGCCAGCCGGCCAGGCTCCCGGTCGTCATCACCTTGGCGAGCTGGAACGTGCCGGCGCGGTGGTGGCGGTTCCGGAGCAGGCCGCCGAGGTCGAACGACTGCTTCCGCGTGAACGGCGCGAGCTCGACGATGCCGGCGACGACGTCGGGGGCATCGGCGGCGGCGATGGTGGCCGCCCCACCGCTGATCGACTGCCCGACGATGACCGCGGGGCCGCCGAGGTGCCGGACGACGGCGACCAGGTCGCGAGCGATGTCGGCGCGCTGGTACGACGCCCATCCCGTGCTCGAGTCGCCGCACCCGCGGATGTCGACGTTCGCCACCCGGTAGCCCGCGGCGACGAGCTCGGGGACCAGGAACCGGTAGGCGTGCCGGCTGTCGCCCATGCCGTGTGCGAGGACGACGAGCGGTCCGTCGCCGCTGACGTCGTACGCGATGGTGCCTTCGTCGGTGCGCAGGTGTTCGAGCATGACTGCCTCCATGGCTAAGTGTGTTAGCTAAAAGCTAATACCATTAGCCGACGCTGTCAAGCCCGCCACGGCAGTTGCGTCGTGCGGCGGCGGACGGGAGGCCCGTGGCGGGCCCGCACCGGGCCTCCCGTCCGTTCGTCGGTCGCCGTCAGTGCACCGTGTCCAGCGTGTCCGACAGGTCCAGGGACCAGACGGCCACCCCGGTCAGGCCGAGCCGCTCGGCGAGTGCCACGCGCTCGCGCAGCGACCGCGCGTCGGACCACCAGAGCACCTCGCCGCTGGGCAGGGTCGCCGTCCACTCGCCCGCTGTCGCGTTCCAGGTCGGGGTGACGCCGGCCTTCCGGACGCGACGACGGGCCTGGTCGTCGGACAGCTGCCCCGCCGGTCGCGGCCCCTTCCAGTGGTAGCCGTACCCGGCGACGCCGAGCACGATCTGGTCGGCGGGCGCGAGGGTGGCGAGCGCCCTGGCGGACTTCGACGCCCAGGGCAACGACCCGACCGGCCCCGGTGCGTCCGGCTCCCACGGGCCGTGCTGGTCGTAGGCCATCAGTGTGAGGTGGTCCAGCGGAGCGCGGAGTGCCCGGACGTCGTACCCCATGCGCGCGTACCCGGCCGCGGTCGTCGACGCCGACAGGGCGATGTCGAGCCGGACGTCGTCGCCGACCGCCGCACGGAGCTCCCGCGCGAAGGCCGTCAACCCCGCCGTGTCGGCCGCGGTCAACGCCTCGAGGTCGATCATGACCGAGTCCCACCCGCCGGATCGCACGTCGGTCGCGAGCGCGCGGACGACGTGGGACCGGTTGGCGGGGGACCGGAGCATCCTCCGGGCGATCGGCTCGCTGAAGTCGCCGTCGGCGTAGTTGCTGACGAGCAGCTGCGCCTCGAGCCCGCGGGCGTGCGCCCGGTTGCGTTGCGTCCTCGCCTCGCGGGAGGGGGTGCTGACGCGCGTGCCGGTCCGGCTCAGCAGCAGCCCGTCGACGCCGACGACGTCCATCGCCGGTGCGTTGCCGTCGATCAGCGCGGGATCCGCCCCCTCTGGTTGGAAGCCCGTGACGTCGAACCAGTCGGGGGTGCCGGACTCGGCGTTCGCGGGGCCCGTGCAGCCGGTCAGGACGAGGCCCGCGGTCAGGACAGCGGCGAGGAGGACGGAACGCGGCCTGGTGATCACGCTCCGAGTGTGTCAGGCCGGAGCAGTCGCCGCGTCGACCGGTGTGCTGAACTGCTCGACCAGCGTCCGCTTCAGGACCTTGCCGCTCGGTCCGAGGGGCAGGGCGTCGACCACGTGCACGACCCGCGGGAACTTGTACGCCGCGATCTCGTCGGACACGAAGTGGACGAGCTCGTCGGGGCTGACGGTCGCACCGGCACGGAGCACCACGGCGGCCTCGATCTCCTGGCCGTGCAGCTCGTGCGGGACGCCGAAGACCGCCGCCATGGTGACGTCCGGGTGCGTCGCCAGCACCTCTTCGACCTGCCGCGGGTACACGTTGTAGCCGTTGCGGATGATCATGTCCTTCGTGCGGTCGACGATCGTCAGGAACCCGTCGTCGTCCTTCGTGCCGAGGTCGCCGGTGCGGAACCAGCCGTCGACAATCGCCGCGTCGGTGTCCTCCGGCCGGTCCAGGTACCCGTTCATCAGGTTGTGCCCGCGGATGACGAGCTCGCCGATCTCGCCGTGCGGCAGCAGCACGATCGCGTCGGGCGTGGCCGGGTCGGCGATCTCGACGTCGACACCCCACACGGGCGTCCCGATCGTTCCCGGTCGTGGTGCGCGGCCGACGTGGTTGAAGGTGGCCACGGGTGACGTCTCGGTCAGTCCGTAGCCCTCGTGGATCGGCGCGTCGAACACGGTCTGGAACCGCTCGAGGACGGCCAACGGCAACGACGCCCCGCCCGAGATCGCGTAGCGCAGGTCCGGGCGGGCGTCGTTCCGGGTCGCGGCGTCGAGCAGTGCCATGTACATCGTCGGCACCCCCATGAAGATCTCGCAGCCGTGCTCGACCATCGCCGAAAGTGCTGCGTCGCCGTCGAACTTTGGGAGCATCACGATGGTGGCGCCGGCGCGGAACCCGGTGTTCATCGTGCAGGTCTGACCGAACGTGTGGAACAGCGGGAGTGCCCCGAGCAGGACGTCGCCGCGGTGCATGTCGAAGGTGCTCATCAGGTTCGTGTTGACCTGTTCGAGCAGGGCGAAGTGCGAGCCCTCTGCACCCTTCGGCTTGCCGGTGGTCCCGCTCGTGTACAGGATCGTCGCGGTGTCGAAGGGGTCGCGGGGGACGTAGGTGTCGAGGGGTTCGGCTGCCGCGGCCAGGGCCTCGAGGCGGTCCGGGCCGTCGTGGCCGTCGTGGCCGTCGTGGTCGTCGTGGTCGGCCGGTGCGAGCACGGTGATGACGTCGACGCCGGCGAGCTCGGCACCGGCCGCGCCCTCGGTGAGCAGCGGGGCAGCGCAGACGAGCAGCATGGCGCCGCTGTCCTGCAGCAGGTACTCGATCTCGCGCCGCTTGAGCAGCGCGTGGACGGGGACGACGACGGCGCCGAGTGCGAGGGTGGCGTAGTAGACGCGGGCGAAGTCCGCGACGTTCGGCACGAGCATCGCCACGCGCGATCCCTCGGTGACCCCGCGGGCCCGGAGCGCTCCGGCGTACGCCAGGGTCTCCGACCACAGCTCGGCGTACGTGGTGCGGTGGTCGCCGACGATCACGGCGACGTCGTCCGGGTACCGCGCGGCGGACTCGGCCAGGATCGCGGCGACCGAGGCGGTGGCTCGGGTCGGTCTGGGGGTGCCGTGGTGAGCGGCGGTGGTGGGCTCGGTGCGCGTCATTCCGGTCTCCGTCTTCGGTGACGAGTGGTTCCCCGGATCATACGTCCGGCCGCCGGTCAGAACGTCGTGCGCTCCTCGAACACCGACATGATCATGGCCGCACCGAGCCGTGCGCTCCGGGCCGGCTTGGCCGACCCCTGCACGGCTGACTCCACCCGGGCACCCTCGACCAGCAGCGACAGGGTCTCGGCGATGTGCGCCGGCATGTCCGCACGGGTGCAGAGCAACGTGAGGTGGCTCTCGACGTCGCGGAAGTGCTCGGCTGCGAGCGCGGCGATCTCCACGTCCTGCCGTCCGAGCTCGGCGTGCCCGTTGATGAACGCGCAGCCGCGCCACCCCTCGTCCGCGAAGCACTCCTCCAAGTAGCTGAAGATGCCGAGGATCTCATCGCGGGGATCCGCCGAGGTGGTGGCGATGTGGTCCAGGGCCCGACGCCACGCGCCGTGCCAGCGTCGCAGGACCGCCACCACGAGCGCCTGCTTGGACGGGTAGGCCGCCGTCAGCTCGTCCACGCTCATGCCCGCGTGCGCGGCGACGTCCTCGAAACGCACCGGGATCACGCCGTGCGCCGTGAAGAGGTCATCGGCGGCCTTGGATGCGGTGCGCTGCGCGGTCGTCTCGACGGCCGGGGGCGTGAGTGTGAGGAGCGTCATGGGGAAGTGGGGTCGGGGTTCAGGCTGCGAAGAAGTCGGCGTAGGACGGGTCGGCGTGGCCCATGTGGGCGGTGAGGCGGGCCTGCACCATCTCGTCGAGATCGGCGGGCGGCGTCAGGCCGCGTCGGCGCCATTCGACCGGGTTGCGGCGGAGCTGTTCGAGCGTGCGCTGTTCAGGCATCGTGGCGTTCCTGTTCTGCGAAGAGGGCGGTCATGTCGATGGCCTGGGTGCGGACGTCCTCGACCGCTGATCCCTCGCGGATCACGCGGAGAGTCCGAGCACGGCGGCGGCCGACGCGAGGACGCTCACCGAGACGATGCCGGTGCTCACCGCGGCGATCTGCAGCGTGCGCTGTCGCTGAGCGTCCCGCAGCTCGCTGAAGAAGCCCCGGTGGCGGTTGCGCCGGCTGGTGACCGCCGTCGCTTCGAAGGCCAGCTTGGGTGCGCTGATCGGGTGGACCGGGGTTGCGGTCGCGGCGGTCATGTCGTCCTCGTGTTCTCCTGAGCGGCCCGTTGCCGCCGGATGAGACGACCGTACGATCAGCGGGGTCGTCGGTGTGCACCAGGACCGACGACTCGACGGATCGCGGATGTCGTGAGCGGCCCGGCGGTCGAAATCCGGACATCGTCCCGTCGCCACGAGCATCCGGTCCGCGCGCCGACGATCGTCGGTAGCGCTTCTCGGACAGCGACACGGACGACGCGCGTCCGTTCGGTCACACTGCTCTCGGTGAACCGATGACAGACGAACGAGCTCGCGTGCAGGACGACGTCCGGTCCGCCGACGTCGACGAAGCACGCGACTTCCTGGTCGGTGCGTACGACGCCTCCGAGTGGCGCGCCGAGACGACCGCGCAGCCCTTCACCTTCCGGTACTCAGCTGTCGGCGACTCGACGATGACGCTGCGCGCGATCCGGTTCGACGGGCACCTCGACGGCGTCATGACGCCGTCGGACGACTTCGTCGTGCAGTGGATCACCCGGGGTACCGGCTTCATCGGCGAGGGTGACGACCGCCTCGTGAGCGCCGTGGGCCGGCCGCAGCTGTGGCCGCAGGACGGCGCCGCGTTCACGTACCAGGACTACGACCAGCGTCTCGTGCAGATCAACCGGGCATCGCTCGAGGAGGTCGCCGGCGAGCGCGGCGCGGCGTCGGGCGGCGTGCAGCTCGACCACACCGTGCAACCCGACGACCGGGCCGTGACGATGTGGCGGAACACCGTCAAGCTCATCTCGCACACGGTGCTCGACCGGCAGGTCTCACCGCTGCTGCAGGCGGAGATGGGCCGGCTGGGGGCGCTGGCGCTGCTCGAGCTGTACCCGGTCGTCTCGGCCACGCTGCCGGACGAACTGCTGCTCCCGCGCAACGCGCACATCCGCCGGGCCGTCGAGTACGTGCACGAGCACGCCCACCTGCCGATCACGAGCACCGACCTGGCCGAGGTGGCCTCCCTGAGCCTGCGTGCCCTGCAGCAGGCGTTCCAGCGGCAGCTCGGGGTGAGCCCGAACGGCTACCTGCGCGGGGTCCGTCTCGACCGGGTGCGCGACGAGCTCGTGCACGCCGACCCGGCGGGGACGAGCATCGCCGACGTCGCCCGGCAGTGGGGGTTCGCCCACGCTGGTCGGTTCTCTGCCGCCTACCTCGAGCGCCACGGCGAGTACCCCCGGGACACGATGCGGCGGGCGTGACACCCCGACGGCCATGATGGGTGCGTGCTCGACGACGACACCCACCGCCACCGACTGGACGCGGTCCTTCGTGCCGTCGGGAGCTCGGACGACCAGGCCGAACGGCTGCTGGGCGGATCCGTGAACCACACGTACCGGGTGCGGCGAGCGGTCGGTGCCGACGTCGTCGTGCGGTTCCCCGTCGACGCCCTGCGCTCGGACGAGTTCCCCGTCGAGGCGTGGGCCGCGCGAGCGGCTGCCGCAGCGGGCATCGCCGTCGCTCGGACCCTCGGCCACGGTGTCCAGGACGGCGTCCCCTTCATCGTGTCCGAGTACGTCGAACCCGACCCGCGGCCGATCGATCACCCCTGGACGTGGCTCGGCTCGTTCGCCCGCACCGTCGCCTCGATCGACCTGGGCGCGGCGCCGGCGTCGCTGTTCACCCGCTTCGGCACCGACCTGGCTCGGGCGTGGTCGGCGCACCTGGCCTACAACAGCGCAGCGCTCGTCGCGGACGATCCACTCCGCCGGGACGGCGCCTACAACTCGGCCGGCGCGCTCCGGAGGCACTTCGAGCGGCTGGCCGCGGAGCACTTCGCGTTCGGACTCGCACACGGTGACCTGGCACCGCGGAACCTGATCGCACGGGGACCGGGTCGTGCGCCCGTGCTCATCGACTGGGGCGCTGCCGAGACCGGTCCGTCACCGTGGACCGACGCTCGTCGGGTGTTCGAGTGGGCGTTCGTCGACGCGACGATCTCGCGGGCCGAGTACGACGAGTTCATCGCTGCCGCCGGGCTGGCCACTCCGGCTGACCACGCGATCCTGGCGTCGCTCACCGCGCTGCACCTCGTCGACGTGACCCGGTGGGCGCGGGAGCAGCGGCCGGACCTGTACGCCGAGTACGTCGACCGGTGCCGGGGCGGTCTCGAGCGCGTCGAGCATCTCGAGCGGATCGAGCGCGCTTCGGGGGAGTGAGCGGCGAGCGACCGCGGCGGCCCGGGTGGTCGTCGGTCACGCTACGCGGCCGTCGCCGTCACGCCCGTGCGCGCAGGAACGCCACCTGCCGTTCCCAGTGCCGGAAGCCGCCACCCTCGTGCCCGTTGTACGGGTAGACCTCGATCTCACGGTCGGCCGGCGCGTGCGTGTCGTCCGCCCCGAGTGCGTTGAAGGCGGCGAAGGTCGTGCGTGGCGGCACGACGTCGTCCATCAGGGCCACGGAGAACAGCGCCGGGGCGGTGATGCCGGCGGCGTGGTTCACCCCGTCGAAGTACGCCGCGGTGTCCCACACCGTGTCGGCTGCGTCGCGGTGCACGGACAGGTAGGTCGCGAGCTCCAGGTACGGGCCCCCGACGGCGATGTCGGTGCCGCCCTCCCAGTCGCACAGGAACGCGACGTCGGGCAGCACCGCGGTGATCGGTCCGACGTGGGCCTCCACGAGGGCAGCTGCGGCGATGGCGATGCCCCCGCCCTGGCTGCCGCCGGTCAGGGCGATGCGTGACGGGTCGACACCGGGCAGCGTCCGCACGGCATCCACCAGGCGGACGGCGTCGGTGTACACCCGGCGGTAGTAGTGGTCCGCGGGGGATCCGATGCCGCTCGTCATCCACCCGCTCGCGTGCGGTCCGGAGCCGTGCGGGTCGGGGGTGTCGCCGCCGGCCCACCCGCTGCCCTGGCCACGGGTGTCCATGACGACGTGCACGTACCCGGCGAGGGCCCAGTGCACGCGTTCGCCGGGGCGCCCGCGGCCGCCGCCGTAGCCGAGGAACTCGACCACGACGGGCATCGCCGTGTCACGACCGGCCAGCGGTCGCGAGACCCAGGCGCGCACCGGATCGCCGGCGAACCCCGGGAACGTCAGGTCCTCGACGACGAGTCCGGTCACCGGGGTGTCGGCCGGAGCGAGGACGGGAGCCGTCTCCGCTCCGGCCGCCCGGGCCGCGGTGATCGTGTCCGCCCAGAACGCGTCGAAGTCGGCCGGTCGCCGGACCTCGGGTCGGTGGCGACGGAGTTCGTCGAGCGGGAGGTCGGTGCGTGCCATGGGTCTCCTCGGTCAGCGCGCTGCGGCGCGGTACTGCTCGAGCACCTCGGGGTGCGGGTCCGCCGGCACGGTCGTCGTCGCGATGTCCCACGACGGCAGCGCGCCGGTCAACGCCCAGGCTGCCTGACGCGCGGCCCCGGACGCCACGTACTCGCCGGGTTCCGGGATGAGCACGTCGCGCCCGAACACCTGCGCCGCGACGGTCCGGACAGCCTCGTTCCGCGCGGCCCCGCCGATGAGCAGCAGTCGTGACACGGTCACGCCGGTCCCCTCGACCGCGGCGAGCCCGTCGGCCAGGGCACAGAGCATGCCCTCCACCGCGGCGCGCGCCAGGTGCGGTCGGTCGGTCGTGCCCGGGGTCATCCCGAGCAGTGACGCGGTCGCGTCCGGCCGGTTGGGCGTGCGCTCGCCGACGAAGTACGGCACCAGCACGAGGCCGTCGGCCCCGGCCGGCGCCTGCAGCGCCAGCTCACCGAGCGCGTCGTGGTCCACGCCGAGCAGGCCGCCGATCACCTCGAGCACGCGGGCTGCGTTGAGCGTCGTGACGATCGGGAGGCGCGACCCGGTCCCGTCGGCGAAGCCCGCCACGGTCCCGCTCGGGTCCAGGACCTCGGTCGCGGTGACGCCGAAGACGGTCCCGCTGGTCCCCAGGGACACCGCGATGTCCCCGGGAGCGAGTCCGAGTCCGAGCGCCGCACCGGCGTTGTCGCCGAGTCCGGCGGCCACGACCAGTCCGGACGGTGCGACCGCGCCGTTCGGCAGCGTGACGTCGACGTCGAGCGTCCCCATCGCCTCGTCGTGGGCGACCACGCGCGGCACGACGACCGTGTCCGCGGTCGGCTCGGAGCCGGCGACGCGCATCGGGCGACCGAGCGCGAGTTCGAACAGCTCCGGGTCGTACTCCCGGCGCACCGGGTCCCAGTAGGCCGTGCCGCTGGCGTCCGAGGCGTCGGTGGCGAGTGCGTCGAGGTCGGGGCCGAGCGGACTCTCGTCGGCCGGGCCGTACCCGCGCAGCCGCCACGACAACCAGTCGTGGGGGAGCGCGACGGCTGCGACGCGGCCGGCGTTGTCCGGCTCGGCGTCGCGGAGCCACCGCAGCTTGGTACCGGTGAACGATGCCACCGGGACCAGTCCCGTCCGGGCGACCCAGGCCTCCCGTCCGATCTCCTCGACCATCTGCGCGGCCGCATCCGCACTGCGCACGTCGTTCCAGAGCAGGGCGTCGCGGACCACGTGACCGTCGGCGTCGAGCGCGACCATGCCGTGCTGCTGCCCGGCGATCGCGACGGCGCCGACGTCGGTGAGCCCGCCGGCGTCCGCGACCGCGGTGCCGAGGGCGTCCCACCAGTGGCGGGGATCGACGGACGTGCCGTCCGGGTGGGCGGCACGTCCCTCACGGACGACGGCACCCGTCGCCGCGTCGCGGATCGTGACCTTGCAGGACTGGGTCGACGAGTCGACGCCGGCGACGAGCTGTGTCATCCCCGCAGCCTGTCAGCGCGCGCCGAGCAGGTGCTCGATGGCGAGCTGCTGCAGTCGGACGAAGCCGAAGCCCTTGCCGCCGAAGTACGCGTCGGCGTCGAAGTCCTCGTAGGCCGAGCGGTCGGACAGGAAGGCGTCGTAAGACTCGCCGTCGTTCAGGGTCGGCGTGCTGAGCTCGCCGACCTTGGAGGCCTCGAGCGCGGCCTGCACCTCGGGGTCGGCGCGGAAGGCCTGCGCGCGCTCCTTGAGGAGCAGGTACATGCGCATGTTCGCGGCCGCCGAGTCCCAGACGCCCGTGATGTCCTCGGTGCGGCTCGGCTTGTAGTCGAAGTGGCGCGGGCCGTCGTAGGCCTGGCCACCCTGCGGCGAACCGTGCTCGAGCAGGTCGACGAGCGAGAACGCGTTCTGCAGGTCGCCGTGGCCGAACACCAGGTCCTGGTCGTACTTGATGCCGCGCTGACCGTTGAGGTCGATGTGGAAGAGCTTGCCCTGGTAGAGCGCCTGGGCGATGCCGGCCGTGAAGTTCAGGCCCGCCATCTGCTCGTGGCCGACCTCGGGGTTGATGCCGAACAGCTCGGGGCGCTCGAGGGTCTCGGTGAAGGCGATCGCGTGGCCGAGGGTCGGCAGCAGGATGTCGCCGCGGGGCTCGTTCGGCTTCGGCTCGATGGCGAAGCGGATGCCGTAGCCCTTGTCGGTGACGTAGTCGGCGAGCAGGTTGACGGCCTCGCGGTAGCGCTCGAGTGCGGCCTGCACGTCCTTCGCGCTGTCGTACTCGGAGCCTTCGCGGCCGCCCCACATCACGAACGTCGACGCACCGAGCTCGGCGGCGAGGTCGATGTTGCGCAGGACCTTGCGGAGTGCGAAGCGGCGGACCTGCCGGTCGTTCGAGGTGAAGCCGCCGTCCTTGAACACGGGTGCGGAGAACAGGTTCGTCGTCACCATCGGCACGATGAGGCCGGTGGAGTCGAGCGCACCCTTGAGGCGGTCGATCTGCGTCTGCCGCTCGGCGTCGGTCGAGCCGAACGCGAACAGGTCGTCGTCGTGGAAGGTCAGGCCGTAGGCGCCGAGCTCGTCGAGCTTCTCGACCGCCTCGACCACGTCGAGGGCCGGACGGGTCGGCCCGCCGAAGGGGTCGGAGCCGTTGTAGCCGATGGTCCAGAGACCGAAGGAGAACTTGTCTGCACGGGTGGGCGTCGTTGCCATGGTGGTCACCGTTCGTCGTCGAAACAAAATGTTGCCGCGCCCAACATAAGCGGTAGTGTTGGCTGTGGCAAGGACGTGATCGCAAAGGAGCGAGCGGATGGCAAGTGTTTCGACGGCGCAGCAACGACTGCGGATCGCCATGGTGGGACACGGCTTCATGGGAGCCGCGCACTCACAGGCGTGGCGGACCGCCCCCAGGTTCTTCGACCTCGGGGTCGAGCCCGAGATGGCGGTGATCGTCGGGCGCGACCCGGAACGCACCGAGGCCGCTCGCGTGCAGTACGGCTGGCAGGCTGCGTCGACCGACTGGCGCGCCGTCGTGGCCGACCCGGACATCGACGTCGTCGACATCGTGTCGCCCGGTTCGTCGCACGTCGAGATCGCGATCGCCGCGCTCGAGGCCGGCAAGCACGTCCTGTGCGAGAAGCCGCTCGCCAACACCGTCGAACAGGCCGAGGCGATGACCGCCGCTGCCGCAGCCGCCCGGGCGCACGGGGTCCGCGCCATGGTCGGGTTCAGCTACCGCCGGGTGCCGGCCATCGCCTTCGCCCGACAGCTCGTGCAGGACGGCCGGATCGGCACCGTGCGCCAGGTCCGCGCGCTCTACCTGCAGGACTGGCTCGCCGACGAGGACGGCCCGATGACGTGGCGCCTCGACAAGGAGCTCGCCGGTTCCGGTGCGCTCGGCGACATCGGCGCGCACGCGATCGACCTCGTCGAGCACGTCACCGGCGCCGAGCTCACCCGGGTGTCGGGTCTGCTCGAGACCTTCGTGACCGAGCGCCCCCTGCTCGCCGACGGCGTCGGACTCTCCGGCACGGCGTCGAGCGAGCGCGGGCAGGTCACCGTCGACGACGCCGCGTTCTTCACCGCCCGACTCGGCGGCGGTGCGGCCGACGGCGCGATCGGCACGTTCGAGGCCACGCGCTACGCCACCGGCCGGAAGAACGGCCTGACGCTCGAGATCAGCGGGTCCGAAGGCGCGATCCAGTTCGACCTCGAGTCCATGAACGAACTGCGGCTGTACGAGTCATCGGCACCCGCGGGAGAGCAGGGCTTCCGCCGCATCCTGGTCACCGAACCCGAGCACCCCTACATGGCGGCATGGTGGCCGACCGGACACCTCATCGGGTACGAGCACACCTTCAGCCACCAGGTGAAGGACTTCGTCGAAGCGATCGTGGCCGGCACCGACCCGTCGCCCTCGTTCGAGGACGGCCTGCACGTGCAGCGCGTGCTCGACGCCGTCGAACGCAGCGCCGCCGACGGCAGCAGCTGGACGGTGACCGCGTGACCGCCGCCGACGGCACACGCCAGGCGCTCGTCGTCCGCGGGGGCTGGGACGGCCACCAGCCCGTCGAGACCACCGACCTGTTCGTCCCGTTCCTGCGCGACAACGGGTTCGCGGTCCGGGTGTCGGACTCGACGGCCGTCTACGCCGACGCGTCCGTCATGGCCGAGGTCGACCTGATCGTGCAGGTCGTCACCATGTCGACCATCGCCGACGACGAGTTCGCCGGGCTGCAGCGCGCGGTACTGGACGGCGCCGGACTGGCTGGCTGGCACGGCGGGATCGCGGACGCGTTCCGGAACACCGCCGACTACCTGCACATGGTCGGCGGCCAGTTCGCCCACCACGCCGGCAAGCACCCCGACGAGCGCGTCGGGGAGCAGTCCGACAACTACATCCCGTACACGGTGCACCTCACCGACCTCGGACGATCGCACCCGATCACGCAGGGCATCGAGGACTTCGACCTCGTCACCGAGCAGTACTGGGTGCTGTCCGACGAGTACAACGACGTCCTCGCGACCACCACGCAGGAAGCGCGCGACTTCGACGCCTGGAACCGACCGGTCACCGCCCCGGCGATCTGGACACGGCAGTGGGGCGAGGGCCGCGTGTTCGTCTCCGCACCCGGGCACCGCCTCGAGGTCGTCGAGTCGCAGCCACTCCGCACCATCATCGAGAGGGGCCTCCTGTGGGCAGCACGATGAACGAACCCGTCCTCCGCGTCGGGGTGGTGGGCGTCGGCGTGATCAGCCAGCAGTACTTCGAACACTTCCCGGCCCTGCCCGGCCTGTCGCTCGTCGCGGTCGCCGACCTCGACGTCGACCGGGCGCAGGCGGTCGGCGCCGCGCAGGGCGTGCGCGGCACGAGCGTCGACGAGCTGCTCGCGGCCGACGACGTCGACGTGGTGCTCAACCTGACGATCCCCGCCGCCCACGCCGACGTCGCGACCCGGGCGCTCGCCGCGGGCAAGCACGTCTACGGCGAGAAGCCCCTGGCGATGTCCACGGCCGAGGCCGAACCGGTGCTCGAGGCCGCCCGAGCCGCGGGCCTGCGGGTCGGCAGCGCCCCGGACACCGTGCTCGGCACCGGCATCCAGACCGCGCGGGCCGCCCTCGACGACGGCCTGATCGGCACCCCGGTCGGCGCGGCCGTCGCCTGGAGCGCCCCCGGCCACGAGCTCTGGCACCCGGCACCCGCGTTCTACTACCAGCCCGGTGGTGGCCCGCTGCTCGACATGGGCCCCTACTACCTGACCAGCCTCGTCACGTTCTTCGGATCGGTCGTCCGGGTGAGCGGCAGTGCCACCCGCTCCACCCGCGAGCGGACCGTCGCGACCGGACCGAACGCCGGCACGTCGATCCCGGTCGACATCGACACCCACGTGGTCGCGATCCTCGAACACGAGAACGGCGTCGTCTCGACCGTCACCGTCTCGTTCGAGGTCTGGGCCACCCGAGCACCGCTCTTCGAGGTGTACGGCACGGCCGGCACCCTCGGTGTGCCGGACCCGAACCGGTTCTCGGACCCGGTGTCGATCGCGACGGCGGACGACCGCGAGTGGCGCGAGCTGCCGGTCTCCGCCGGGTACGCCGACGCCGGTCGCGGCTACGGGCTCGCCGACCTGGCGCACGCGATCACCACGGACCGTCCGCACCGGGCCTCCGGCGACCTCGCGTTCCACGTGCTCGAGGTCATGGAGGCCGTCTCGGCCGCGGCCCGCGACCACGCGGTCGTCGACGTGCACTCGCGCGTCGACCGCCCCGCCACCGTCCCCGCCGGGTCCGCACCCGGGTCGTGGTGACGCACCTCGACCACAGCACGCACCTCGAACACAGCACGGACCCCGACCACCGCACGGAAGGACGACGACGATGACGACGACGGCCGCGAGCGACCAGGCGGAGCCGACCCGGGCCTCCAGGCCGGTCACGCTGTTCACCGGACAGTGGGCCGACCTGCCCTTCGAGGAGGTCGCCCGGCTCGCCGGCGACTGGGGGTACGACGGACTCGAGATCGCCTGCTGGGGCGACCACCTGGACGTCCGGCGCGCCGCGACGGACCCGGCGTACGTCGCCGAGCGGCAGGCGATCCTGGAACGCAACGGGCTGCGGGTCTGGACCATCGCGAACCACCTGGTCGGCCAGGCCGTGTGCGACGACCCCATCGACCAGCGGCACGAGGACATCCTGCCGCCGCACGTCTGGGGCGACGGCGAGGCCGAAGGTGTCCGACAGCGTGCCGCCGAGGAGCTCCAGTGGACCGCACGCGCCGCAGCGGCACTCGGGGTCGACACCGTCACCGGGTTCTCCGGGTCGTCGATCTGGAAGACCGTCGCGGGCTTCCCGCCGGTCCCGCCGAGCATGATCGACGCCGGATACCAGGACTTCCACGACCGGTGGTTGCCGATCATCGACGTGTTCGAGGAGGTCGGGGTCCGCTTCGCGCTCGAGGTGCACCCGTCCGAGATCGCCTACGACTACTGGACCGCCAAGCGCACGCTCGAGCTCTTCGCGGACCGGCCGGCGTTCGGGTTCAACTTCGACCCCTCCCACTTCGTCTGGCAGGACCTCGACCCCGCCGCGTTCCTGCTCGACTTCGCCGACCGGGTGTACCACGTGCACTGCAAGGAGTCGGTGAAGCAGCTCGACGGGCGCAACGGCCGGCTCGGCTCGCACCTGCCGTGGGGCGACCCGCGCCGCGGCTGGGACTTCGTGACCGCCGGACACGGTGACGTGCCGTGGGAGCGGGTGTTCCGCGTGCTGAACCACATCGGGTACACCGGCCCGACCAGTGTCGAGTGGGAGGACGCCGGCATGGACCGACTCGTCGGAGGACCCGAGGCGCTGGCGTTCGTGCGGCAGCTCGGCACGATCGCGCCGCCGGAGGCCTCGTTCGACGCCGCGTTCTCGCAGTCGCGGTGACCGGCGGTTCCGGGCGTACCTGCCGATCCGGGCGTACCTGGTCGTTCGTTTCGACAAGGTGTGCCCGATCCCGCTTCCCATCGCGGGCGTTCTGGGAAGGACCGAACACGCGAGGATGGGCCAGCACACACGGAGCACGACCGAGAGGACCCGATGGCTCGCCTGACAGCGGCACCCGTCGTCGCGCAGACCCCGACACGCGGCAACGCTGCGCGCGTCCTCCGCCTGGTGCACGAGGACGGTCCCATCACCCGCGCCGAGATCACCCGACGCACCGGACTCAACCGGTCGACCACGCTCACGCTCGTCGGTGAACTGGTGGAGCGCGGACTCGTGCACGAGGACGTCCCTGCAACGGGAGGCACGACCGGCGGCACGGGAGGCACGACGAGCGGCGCGACCGCAGGCGTCGGCCGTCCGAGCCCCGTCGTTCGTGCTGCCGCCGAGGTGGTCGCCGTCGCCGTCACGGTCGAGGTGGACGCCGTCACCGTCGCGTTGGTCGGGCTCGACGGCAGCGTGCGCGACCGTGCGGTGGCGTCGAGTCGCTCGGCCCCGACCGCTGCCCAGGCAGTCGAGACCATCGCCGGACTCCTGGACGAGCTGGTCGCCGGGGACGCCGCACCCGCCCGGATCGCCGGCATCGGCGTCGCCGTGCCCGGGACCGTGCGGGTCGAGGACGGCGTGGTCCGCTCCGCGCCCCACCTGGGCTGGCACGACGAACCGATCGCCCGTCCCCTCGCCGAGCGCACCGGCCTGCCGGTCCGTGCGACGAACGACGCGAACTCCGGTGCCTGGGCGGAGCGCCTGTACGGCAGCGGCCGCGGAGTCGACGACCTGATCTACCTCAACGGCGGCGCGAGCGGTATCGGCGGCGGTGTCATCAGCGCCGCCCGGCCCCTCAGCGGCGCGGACGGCTACGCCGGCGAGCTCGGCCACACGTTCGTCGCGGCGAACGGTGTCCGCTGCCACTGCGGGGCCGTCGGGTGCCTCGAGACCGAGGCCTCGCGCGACGCCCTCGTCGCGGCGGCCGGTGTCGCCCCGGACGACCCGTCCGCGCTCGCCGCGGTGCTCGCGCAACGCCGACCCGAGGTCGAGCGGGTGGTCGACCGCCAGGTGACGGCGCTCGCCACCGCGCTCCGCAACGCGATCCACACCGTCAACCCCGAGGTGGTCGTCCTCGGCGGGTTCCTCGGGGTGCTGCTCGAGCACGTCGGCGACCGCATCGAGGTCGAGGTCCGCGCCCAGTCGATGGCCGCCGTGACCGAACGGCTGCGGATCGCTCCGGCGGCGCTCGGTGCCGACGTGCTGCTCCGCGGTGCCGCCGAACTCGGGTTCCGTGACCTGCTGCGCGACCCGACGGCAGCCCGGCTCGTCCCGAGGCCAGCTCCAGCCGACTCCACGACCACCCACACGCCCGACCGCTCCACCACCCACACGCCCGACCGCTCCACCACCCCCACGTCCGACCGCGACGCCGCGGCCGAGGAAGCGAGAACCCCATGACCTCCATCCAGCGCCAGCGCACCAGCGTGCTGCTCGGGACCCAGGACCTGACCGTCGAGGACCGCCCCGTGCCCGAGGTCGAACCGGGCGACGTGCTCGTCCGGGTCGCCGCCGTCGGGGTGTGCGGCTCCGACGTGCACTACTACCGCCACGGCCGCATCGGGGACTTCGTCGTCGAGGAGCCCCTCGTCCTCGGCCACGAGCTGTCCGGCACGATCACCGCCGTCGGGGCGGGCGTCGACCCCGCCCGCGTCGGGGAGCGCGTCGCCGTCGAACCGCAGCGCCCGTGCCACCGCTGTGCGCAGTGCCTGGCCGGCCGCTACAACCTCTGCCCGCACATGCGCTTCTACGCGACCCCGCCGGTCGACGGCGCCTTCGCCGAGTTCGTCACGATCGAGGCCGAGTTCGCCCACGTGCTGCCCGACTCCGTCTCGTTCGAGGCCGGTGCCCTGCTCGAACCGCTGTCCGTCGGGATCGCCGCGGTCCGCAAGGCCGGCATCGTCCCCGGCTCCTCGGTGCTCATCGCCGGTGCCGGTCCGATCGGGATCATCTGCGCCCAGGCGGCGCGGGCCTTCGGCGCCACCCGGATCGTCATCAGTGACCTGGTCCCCGAGCGCCGGGAGCGTGCGTTGCAGTACGGCGCCACCGAGGTCGTCGACCCGACCGTGGTGTCCGTCGCCTCGGACATCGCACCGGTCGACGCGTTCATCGACGCCAGTGGTGCTCCCCGAGCCGTCTCCGACGGCATCAAGGCCGTCGGACCGGCCGGCGCCGCAGTGCTCGTCGGGCTCGGCAACTCCGAGATGACCCTGCCCGTCGAGCACATCCAGAACCTCGAGGTCACGGTCACCGGGATCTTCCGCTACACCGGCACGTGGCCCGTCGCGATCGGCCTGGTCGCCTCTGGACAGATCGACCTCGACTCGCTCGTGACGGGTCGGTTCGGCCTCGACGAGGTCCGCGAGGCACTCGAGAGCGACACCGACCCGGAGTCCCTCAAGTCGGTCGTCTACCCCGGCGGCGTGCCCGCCTGAGCCGGCGTGCGCGACGCGCGCCGGGTGCTGGACACCGCACAGGGCGGACGGGAGGCCCGTGGCCAGGCCGCCACGCGCCTCCCGACCGCCACGTGACCCGGAACGGGGCCACCGGTGCGTCACCGGGACGCGCTACGGTTCGCGCATGACCGCTTCACCGGCCGCCGTCGTGCCGCAGCGCACCGACCGGCGCGCGCTCGTGTCCTGGGCGCTGTGGGACTGGGGGTCCGCGGCGTTCAACGCCGTCGTCACCACGTTCGTGTTCAGCACGTACCTGGCCAGCCGGGCGTTCGTCGACCCGGCGAAGGTGGCCGACACGTCCGCCGCGGGCACGGCGTTGGTGGAACGCGAACTCGCCCACAACGCCGCGGTGGTCTCCACGGCCCTGACGATCGCCGGCATCGTCGTCGCGCTCGTGGCCCCGGCGATCGGGCGCCTCGCTGACTCGTCCGGGCACCGCCGCCGGTCCGTGCTCATCGCCACGATCGGCATCGTGCTGTCCATCGGCGGCATGGTCTTCGTCGCACCGAGCCAGCCGTACCTGGTGCTCGGGGCGGCGCTGCTCGGCATCGGCACGGTCGCGTACGAGATCGCGAGCGTGGGCTACAACGCCATGATCGGGCAGGTCGCGTCAGGGGAGCGCACCGGACGGGTGTCCGCGATCGGGTGGGCCGCCGGGTACTTCGGCGGCATCGTGCTGCTCGTACTGCTGCTCGTGCTCTGCATCCAGGACTTCCGCGGCGACGGCGTCGTCGGCGGACTCCTGCAGCTGCCGGCCACCGTCGCGACCGGGCAGTGGGACGTCCGCGTCGCCATCGGCATCGCCGCCGTGTGGCTCGCGGTCAGCTCGATCCCGCTCTTCGTCGTCGTGCCCGAGGCCGCGCCCGACCACCGGCACACCGGCGGCGTGTTCGGTGCCTACCGCGACCTGGGTCGGGACATCGCCCGGCTCTGGCGCGAACGGCGGAACGTACTCGCGTTCCTGGTCGCCAGCGCGGTGTTCCGCGACGGCGTCGGCGCGGTGTTCACCTTCGGCGGGATCATCGCGGCGCAGGTGTTCGGGTTCAGCGCCTCGCAGGTCATCCTGTTCGCCATCGCCGCGAACGTCGTCGCCGGCGTCGCCACCTTCGTGTCCGGACGGCTCGACGACCGCTTCGGCTCGCGCGCGCTCATCATGGTGTCGCTGATCGGCCTCGCTGCCTGCGGGCTCGGCGTCCTGGCGGTCGGCAGTCGGACGGAGTGGTTCTGGGTGCTGGGGCTGACCCTGGCGTTGTTCGTCGGACCGGTGCAGTCGTCGTCGCGGGCGTACCTGGCGCGGCTGGCGACCCCCGGCCGCGAGGGCGAGCTCTTCGGCCTCTACGCCACCACCGGCCGGGCGGCGTCGTTCCTGGCGCCGGCGCTGTTCGGTGTCGCGGTGACGGTCGGCGGCTCGACGCGCTTCGGGATCCTCGGGATCGTGGTGGTGCTCGTCGTGGGGCTGGTGCTCATGGCGTTCGTGAAGGCCGAGCCGCGGGTGGTGCGCGGGTAGGTGTTCGGGTGTAGCTGGTCGTTTCGGGCGTAGCTGGTCGTTTGTTCCGTCCAGGTACGCCCGATCCCGCTTTCCATCCCGAGGTCGATGGGAAGGAACGTCCCCGGTGCGGTTGTGCGCACGGTTCTGCACAGGGCCGCGGTTCCACCGGACTCCGCAGCGCGGGTGCGCCAGGATGGACCCATGACCGACCAGCGCATCGCCGTCGTCGTCCTCGCCGCCGGGCAGGGCACGCGCATGAAGTCGTCCACCCCCAAGGTGCTGCACCGGCTCGCCGGGCTGCCGCTCATCGCGCACGTGCTGCGGACGGCGTCGTCCCTCGGGCCGGAGCACGTGGCCGTGGTCGTGCGGCACGAGCGTGACCTGGTCGCAGCGGAGATCACCGAGCGTGCGCCCGACGCCATCATCGTCGACCAGGACGACGTCCCCGGCACCGGCCGCGCGGTCGAGGTCGCGGTCCAGGCGCTCCCCGCCGACTTCGACGGTGCCGTCGTGGTGCTCTCCGGCGACGTCCCGTTGCTCGACGCGGCGTCGCTCCGCCTGCTCGTCGACGCCCACGCCGGAGGGGGAAACGGTGCGACCTTCGTCAGTGCGATCGCCCCGGACCCGACCGGCCTCGGACGGATCGTGCGGGATGCTGACGGCGCGTTCGTCGGCGTCGTCGAGCACAAGGACGCGACAGCGGAACAGCTGGCCATCGTCGAGGCGAACGCGGGCATCTACGCGTTCGACGTGACGCGCCTCCGGGCGGTCCTGCCGTCGCTCACCACGGCGAACGCGCAGGGCGAGAAGTACATCACCGACGCCCCCGCGCTGATCAGTGCGCGAGGCGGGCGCATCGACGTCGTCACGCTCACCGACCCGTGGCTCGTCGCCGGCATCAACGACCGCGCGCAGCTGTCCGACTCCGCCCGCGAGCTCAACGCCCGCATCGTCCGCCGACACCAGCTCGCCGGCGTCACCGTGCAGGACCCGGCCACCACCTGGATCGACCTCGACGTCTCGATCGAAGCGGATGCCGAGGTCCTGCCCGGCACCCAGCTCCTCGGCGCGACCGCCATCGCCGCCGGTGCCGTCGTCGGGCCGGACACCACGCTGCGCGACACCGAGGTCGGTGCCGGCGCGACGGTGAACCGGGTCGACGCCACCCTCGCGGTCATCGGTGACGGTGCCTCGGTGGGGCCGTTCGCGTACCTGCGTCCGGGCACGATCCTGGGCGACCAGGGCAAGATCGGCACCTTCGTCGAGACGAAGAACGCGAAGATCGGGCGCGGCAGCAAGGTCCCGCACCTGTCGTACATCGGCGACGCCGAGGTGGGCGAGGACTCGAACATCGGTGCGAACACGATCACCGCGAACTACGACGGCGTGCACAAGCACCGCACCGAGGTCGGCTCGCACGTTCGTACAGGCTCGCACAACGTGTTCGTCGCCCCGGTTAGGATTGGTGACGGTGCGTACACGGGTGCCGGAACGACGGTCCGCAAGGACGTCCCGGCCGGATCGCTCGCGATCAGCTACGCCCCACAGCGCAACACCGACGGATGGGTCGAGGAACACCGACCCGGCACACCGGCGGCCGAGGCTGCTCGGCACGCGAACGGCGAATAGATCCTGGCGACCACCGGTCGTCGACATCGACCCCACACGGGTCAGGGAGTGAGCACCGCACTTGTCCGGAATCAAGACAACCGGCCAGAAACGACTCGTCCTCGTCTCGGGGCGAGCACACCCGGCGCTCTCCGCCGAGATCGCAGAGGAACTCGGTGTCGACCTGGTCCCCACCGATGCCCGGACCTTCGCGAACGGTGAGCTGTACGTCCGGTTCGACGAGTCGGTCCGCGGGTGCGACGCGTTCGTCATCCAGTCGCACACGGCGCCGATCAACGAGTGGCTCATGGAGCAGCTCATCATCGTCGACGCGCTGAAGCGGGCCTCGGCCAAGCGCATCACCGTCGTCGCGCCGTTCTACCCGTACGCCCGTCAGGACAAGAAGGGCCGCGGCCGCGAGCCGATCTCGGCCCGCCTGGTCGCCGACCTGTTCAAGGCCGCGGGCGCGCACCGCATCATGAGCGTCGACCTGCACGCCGCCCAGATCCAGGGCTTCTTCGACGGCCCGGTCGACCACCTCTTCGCCATGCCGGTGCTGCTCGAGCACTTCCGCGAGATCCTCGACCCGTCGATGCTGACGGTCGTGTCTCCCGACATGGGGCGCGTCCGCGTCGCCGACATCTGGTCCGAGAAGCTCGGTGCACCCCTCGCCATCATCCACAAGCGTCGCGATCCGCTGGTCCCGAACCAGGTCACGGTCCACGAGATCGTCGGCGACGTCTCCGGCCGCTGGTGCCTGCTCGTCGACGACCTGATCGACACCGGGCGCACGATCGCCAAGGCAGCTGAGGCGTTGAAGGCGGCCGGCGCGATCGGCGTCGTCGTCGCCGCGACCCACGCCGTGTTCTCCGACCCCGCCACCGAGCTGCTGCAGAGCGAGTTCATCGACCGTGTCGTCGTCACCGACACCCTGCCGGTGCCCGTCGAGAAGCGCTGGGACCGTCTCGAGATCCTGCCGATCGCCCCGCTCCTGGCCCGCGCCATCCACGAGGTCTTCGACGACGGGTCCGTCACGTCGATGTTCGACGGCGCAGCGTAGCGGAGCCGTCGAACCATGGGCACAGCCGGCGGCGCCTCACCGTCTCGTCGACGTGACGTGTCTGCGGACCGTTGGTGACCCATCCCGCGCGTGACGCCCTCGCGGCCCGGCTCCGGGCCGCGGGGAGCGTCTTCGCCGAGGACGAAGCCGACCTGCTCCTCGAAGCAGGCGACGGTGAACCAGTCCGGCTGCGTTCCCTGGTCCAGCGTCGCCTCGCCGGTGAGCCGCTCGAGTACGTCCTCGGCTGGGCCGCCTTCGACGGACACCGCATCCGGGTGACCACTGGGGTGTTCGTCCCCCGTGCCCGGACGACCGTCGTCGTCGAGCAGGCTGCCCGTCGGTTGCAGCGCTACGACCGCGTGGTCGACCTGTGCTGTGGCGCCGGTGCGATCTCGGTGGCGTTGTTCGGCCGGGTCGGCGCGCTCGACCTCGTGGCGACGGACATCGACCCGGATGCCGTCGACGTCGCGGCCGAGAACATCGGCGACCGCGGGATCGTCGTCGCCGGCGACCTGTTCGCGCCGCTGCCGGACCGGTTCCGCGGCGCCGTCGACGTCATCGCGGTGAACGCCCCGTACGTCCCGACGGCGTCGATCGCGATGATGCCGGTCGAAGCGCGTGAGCACGAGCACCGCGTGGCCCTCGACGGTGGCGCGGACGGCCTCGACCTGCACCGGCGGATCGCCGCAGGAGCGGGGGAGTGGCTGCGCCCCGGTGGTTCGGTCGTGATCGAGGTGTCGGTGGCGCAGGCAGATGCGTCGGTCGCGGCGTTCGTGTCCGCCGGGTTCACGGCCGTGGTCGAGCAGGACGACGATGTCGACGGCACCTGCGTCGTCGCGACGCTCCCCGTCTGACCCGACGAGTTCGACCCGCACGAGTTCGACCCGCACGGGCTCGACCCGCACGAGTTCGACCCGCACGGGCTCGACCCGCGCGGGTTCGGCCGGCGCCTGGTTCGCCGGCCGGTCGCGACACGCCGCTCACTTCCGCCGAGGTCGCACAGACGGCCCTTCGAACGCTCGACATGCCGAGATCTCGGAACCTCGACGACCAGCGGACGGCGCGCCGCACGGCCCCACCCGACGCCCCCGAACCGCGCCGGCCCGCGCTACTTCGCGTCGACCGTCACCGACGCCCAGCCCGAGGCCCCGTTCGGCGCGGGTGGCCGCTCGACGCTCGTCTGCACCTCGCCGTCGGCGCTCACCGCGCGGACCTCGATCCGGTGCGACCCCGCGGTCGGCGTCCAGCGCAGCACCCACTGGCGCCAGGTGTCCGCCGACACCGAGTCCGCGAGTTCTGCCTGCTGCCACGCACCCGAGCCGACTCGGACCTGCACGGCCTTCACCCCGGTGTGCGGCTGCCAGGCGACCCCGGCGATGGCGACCTGCTCGCCGACGGTCACGGTCGTCCCGTTCCGTGGGGTGTCGATGCGCGACTCGAGCTTCACAGGCCCGCGTTCCGACCATCCTCGCGGCGTCCAGTAGCCCTGCGCATCGGCGAAGCGCGTGACCTCCATCTCGGTCACCCACTTCGTCGCCGACACGTACCCGAACAGCCCGGGCACGACCATCCGCGCCGGGAATCCGTGCTCGGTCGGCAGCGGTTCGCCGTTCATGCCGATGGCGAGGAGCGCGTCGGTGCCCTCGTCCTGCAGGACGTCCAACGGCGTCCCGGCGGTGAACCCGTCGATGCTGCGGGACAGCACCATGTCGGCGTCCCCGGTCGGCTTCGCGCGGGCCAGCAGCTCCCGGATCGGGTACCCGAGCCAGAGCGCGTTGCCGATCAGGTCGCCGCCGACCTCGTTGGACACGCAGCTCAGGGTGGCCATGTGCTCTTCCAGCGGCAGGGCCAGCAGCTCGTCCCACGTCAGCGTGATCTCGTTCTCGACGGCGCCGTGGATGCGCAGGCTCCAGTCACCCGGATCGATGGAGGGGACGCGCAGCGCGGTGTCGATCCGGTAGAAGTCGGCGTTCGGTGTGACGTACGGCGTGATCCCGTCGACGTCGAGCGAGGCGCCGCCCGGCACGGCCGGTGCGGGCGTCGCCGCCGCGGGCAGGCGCACGGCTCGTCGGGCAGCGGCGACCGCCTGCATCGCGGACGACCCCACCCGGGAGGCCGTGCCCACCACGACCGCGACCGCTGCGGTCGTGACACCCCAGACCAGGAACGCGCGGCGCTCGGTCGAGGCCGGTCGCGGTGACGCCGACGGGACGGCCGCTGCGGCCTCCCAGCGCCGGAGCCGGCGGAGCAGCAGCCGCAGGGTGATCACGGCGGCCGCCACGCCGAACACGGTGGGAGCGCCGTCGAACGTGCCGCTGCCGGAACGGGTGCTCACCGCGATGAGCGCGAGCACGCCGCCGACGGCGAAGACGAGCGCCCCGAAGGGCGGCCGAGCGCGCTCGAGGACCCCGGCCCCGGCGCTGATCGCCGCGACGATGACGGTCATGAGCGCGAAGAGTGCGACCTTGTCGCCGGTGCCGAACAGGGCGACCATCAGGTTCTTTGCCCCCGCCGGTGCGAGGTCGATCACGGCGGACCCGACGGCCACCAACGGACTGCCGGCACCACCGAGGAGCAGCGCCCCGAACTCGGCGATCCCGAGGAAGGCGGCGGCGGCCACGAGACCGACGGCCGCAGCGAGGACCGCGGGCCGGCGGAGCGGGGCTCCGGCGGGGCGTTCGTCCGTCGATGGGTCGTCCGGCGTCGGGACGTCCGTGGTGCGTTCGGTGGTCACCGCCCGAGCGTAGGTCGCCCGGCCGCTCGTCCGCTGTGCGTGCGGTTCCCCGGGCGTTCACCGACCCCGGCCAGCACCTGCCGATCGGGCCGTGCGAGGATCGGGGTGTGCCGAGGCGTCCAGATCCAGTTCCGCGCCCCGGCCGCGCCCGCCGCTCCGACCGCACGCCGATGTCGGCGGCGCAGCGCCTGTCCACGTTGCGGTGGGTGATCGTGGGCATCTGGGCAGCGCTCCTCACCGCGCGGATCATCGTCGTCGCGACGGCGCCCGACGTGGACCTGTCCTGGTTCGGGATCGTCGAGTTCGGTGCGATCGCGCTGGGCGTCACGGTCATCGTGGTCGCGGTCTTCCGTGCCGCTGCGGTACGTCGCCGGCACGCTGACGAGGCCCTCGCGCTCGCCATCCGCCGCATCGACCCCACGGTCTGGCTCGTGCCGGCGGCTCCGACGACCGAACTGCGCGACGCGATCGCCGAGGTCCGGCCGGAGGTGAGCCTCGGTGCCCGTGTGACGTGGGCGTTCGGGGCGACCGAGGCCTCCCTGTGGGAACTCGACGACCGCAAGGCCACACGGTTGCTCGTGGTCCGGTGGAGCCGGGTGGTGCACGTCGGGATCGAGGACGTCCACGGCGACGGTGACCGCGCCGATGCCCGTCGGGCGTGCGCGGTCGCGATCCACTACGTCCGGCCGGACGACACCCCGGCGGTCGCGACCTTCTTCGTGCGGACGGCTCCCGGCTCTCGTCGGCTGCTCGGCCGCGGACAGCGGCTGGACCGGCTCGTCGCCGACCTCGCGCGCGAGCGCATCGTCGCCTGAACCGAGCACATCGTCGTGACCGAGCGCACTGCTGTCGGACGTGGGAAGGGCCCCGCCGATCGGCAGGGCCCTTCGAGGGTGCGGTCGTGCCGCGGTCTAGTGGGTGGACGGTTCCTGGTCGACCTCGCGGCGGTCGTCGTCGGACCACAGCGTGTGGAAGGTGCCGTCCTTGTCGATGCGCTGGTAGGTGTGCGCGCCGAAGAAGTCGCGCTGCCCCTGGATGAGCGAGGCGGGCAGCCGCTCGGAGGCGAGCGAGTCGAAGTAGGACAGCGCCGACGAGAAGCCCGGCGCGGGGATCCCCGACGCGGCGGCGATCCCGACGATGCGGCGCCAGGCGGCTTCGCCCTCCTGCACGGCGTTCGCGAAGTACGGGTCGACCAGCAGGCTCTCGAGCGAGGGGTTCTTGTCGTACGCCTCGACGATGCGGTTGAGGAACTGGGCACGGATGATGCAGCCACCCCGCCAGATCTTCGCCATGTTGCCGAGGTTGATGTCCCAGCCGTACTCCTTGGCCCCGGCGATGATCAGGTCGAAGCCCTGCGCGTAGGCGACGACCTTCGAGGCGTAGAGCGCCGCGCGGACGTCGTCCTCGAAGCCGTCGGGGACCTCGGCGATGTCGGGCCGGTCCGGGAACGCCTGCTGCACCGAAGCCCGCTGCGACGGCTTCGACGACACCGCGCGGGCGAACACCGCTTCGCCGATGCCGGAGACCGGGATGCCGAGTCCGACCGCGTTCTGCACGGTCCACACGCCGGTGCCCTTGGAACCCGCTTCGTCGCGGATGACGTCGACGAGGGGCTTGCCGGAGTCGGCGTCGCGCTGCTTCAGGACCTCGACCGTGATCTCGATCAGGTAGGACTCGAGGTCGCCGCCGTTCCACTCCTGGAACACCTTGACCAGGTCCTCGACGGAGAGCCCGCCGACGCGGCGGAGCAGGTCGTAGGACTCGGCGATGAGCTGCATGTCGGCGTACTCGATGCCGTTGTGCACCATCTTGACGAAGTGGCCGGCGCCGTCGGTGCCGATGTGGGTCACGCAGGGCTCGCCCTCGGCGACCGCCGCGATCGACTTGAGGATGGGGCCCAGGGTCTCCCAGGCTTCCTTCGAGCCGCCGGGCATGATCGACGGCCCCTTGAGCGCGCCCTCTTCACCACCGGAGATGCCCGTGCCCACGAAGTTGAGACCCTTCTCGCGCAGGTCGTGCTCACGCCGGATCGTGTCGTGGAAGTTGGCGTTGCCGCCGTCGACGATGATGTCGCCTTCCTCGAACTTCTCGGCGAGCTGCGAGATCACGGCGTCGGTGCCCTTGCCGGCCTGCACCATGATGATCGCCGTGCGCGGCTTCGAGAGCGAGGCGACGAAGCCGTCGATGTCCTCGGACGCGATGAAGCCGGCGTCGCCGTGCTCCTTGATGAGTTCTTCGGTGCGGGCGTAGGTGCGGTTGTACACCGCGACCGTGTTGCCTTCACGCGACGCGAGGTTGCGTGCGAGGTTCGACCCCATGACGGCGAGGCCGATGACCCCGATGTTCGCCTGACCAGTGCTGTCTGCCACGTCGTCTCCTTTGTCCGGACGTGAGACCAACCTACGGTCGGCGCCCTGGGACCGCACGGGTGTTACGGCAACTGGGGACCACTGTTCACCCCGTCAATACTGTGGAGGGATGACCGACACCGCTGTCCTCCCACCCGTCCTCGTCATGGGCGTCTCCGGTTCCGGCAAGTCCACCATCGGGCAGGCGCTCGCCGACGCGCTCGCCGAGCAGGGCCAACCGACCGTGTTCGTCGACGCCGACGACCTGCACCCGGCCGCGAACAAGGAGAAGATGCGGCAGGGCATCTCCCTCACCGACGACGACCGCTGGCCGTGGCTCGACGCCTGCGCCGCGCGGATCGCCGCCGTCGAGACGTCCGGGAGCCGCTGCGTGATGGCCAACTCCGCCCTCAAGCGCGTCTACCGCGATCGGCTCCGGCAGTCGGCGCCGGGCCTCGTCATCGCGTTCCTGGACGGCTCGCACGACCTCATCGCCGAGCGGCAGGCGCACCGGCACCACGAGTACATGCCGTCGTCGCTGCTCGACTCCCAGTTCGCGACGCTCGAACGGCCGCAGGCCGACGAGGCCGCCGTCGACGTCTCCATCGACGGGCCGGTCGACGACACGGTGACGACGATCCTCGCGGCGCTGTCGGTCACTTCCGGCTGAGCCTCACTTCTCCACAGTGAAGTCCTCGCAAGGGATCGTCCACAACCTCTCCCAGGCCTTCCCCCGGCGGAGAAGCGACCGCGCAACACTCGGATCATGACAGTGAACAATCCAGTGACAGGTCGCATCAAGCCGCCACGCGTCGACCCCACCATCGAGATCGAGATCGACGTCGACGCCTCGAGCGAAGGGACGCCGGTCGGTGCTGCTGATCGATGACCGTGGTATCAACTGTGATACCGTCCTGCGCATGGCCATGACCCTTCGACTGGACGATGCCGAGGCGGCTGCGCTCCGAACCCGGGCCGACCTCGAAGCCCGATCGATGCAGGACATCGCGCGGGAAGCGATCCGCGAGTACATCGAGCACCACAGCCGACGTGACCTCATCGACGGGGTCCTCGACCGCGAGTTGCCGAACTTCGCCGAGGCGCTCGAGCGACTCGGACGATGATCCACCTGACGATCGACGAAGCGCTGCACATCGCTCGGCGGACGTTGGGGCCGGACTTCGTCATCCGAGATGCTGGACTCCTCGAGGCCGCGGTGGCCCGACCAGCGACCTCGGTCGGTGGACGCGACGCCTATCCGTCGTTGCTCGAGAAGGCGGCAGCGCTCGTGCACTCCGCGGTTCGGAACCATGCACTCGTCGACGGCAACAAGCGCCTGGGGTTGATGCTGCTGGTGGTGTTCCTCGGGGTCAACGGGCTTCGGTTGCGCGCGACGAACGACGAGGCGTACGAACTGATCATCGCCATCGCCGAGGGGGAGTTGGACGCGGTTGCGGACATCTCCGCGGTGCTGCAATCGCTGGTTGCTGAAGCCTGAACGACGGCTTCAGCGGATGGCACCGCCGGCTGAGGCACCTCACCGCCGCTTCGCGCGGATGGCAGCGTGCGGCCGCTGTCCCTGATCGACCCGGGCCCGGACGTCCACCACGTCGAACCCGTGGTCGTCGAGGACCTCCGCCAGCGCGCTCGTCGGCCACCGGTACGCCGTGACGACCGCGTGGTCGAAGGACTCGATCCAGGGCCCTTCGAAGAACCCGACCAGCAGGCCGCCGCCCGGCCGGAGCACCCTGCGGAACTCGGCGAAGACCTCGCCGACGCAGGACGGATCGTGGTGGATCACGGAGTACCAGGCGAGCACCCCGTCGACGCTGCCGTCGTCGAGACCGGTGGACTCGATCGCGCCCAGGCGGAAGTCGACGCCGTCGTGCGCGCGTCGTGCGTGCTCGACGAAGGGTGCGACCGCGTCGATGCCGATCACCGCGTGCCCACGATCCGCCAGGTGTGCGGCCCAGTGCCCCGGCCCGCACCCTGCGTCGAGGATGCGAGCCCCGGATCCCGACGCCCAGGCCTCGACCTGAGTCCGGTCCTCGTCGTGGACGGCCGACATCGATCCGAGGACCTCCGCGTACTCGCCCGCACGGTCGCCGTACGCAGCGGTGACGTCGAGGTCCATCGTCCGACCGTACCGGCGCCGGTGGCAACGGACGGCAACAGTCGCCGTCGGGACCTCGGACGAGTTGCATGGACCGCATGTCGTCCAGCGGACTCGGCGTCGTGGCCGGGGCAGAACTGACCGAGGTGGTCCGCCGCGCGGGCGCCGACCACGTGGAGCCGACGATCGCCGGCAACCTCGCGGTCCAAGACGGAACGGGGTGGCGGCGGAACGAGGTCTACGCCGGCCAGCGGTTCCCGTCCTTCGCCATCCTGGTGCCCGGCGACCTCCCGCTGCTGACCACGGAGCCCGGGACGGTCCGGTCCTACTTCGAGTCGGTCCTGCCGATCGTGCGGTCGGTCGCGGAACCGGGCGCGACGATCGTCTTCGGGTCGGGGACCGCTCGGAACGCTCCCGACGGCATGGCGGGCGACGACGCCCTGCGCCGGTTCGGCGAGGTGGTCCGGACCGCACGCGATGTGGCCGCCGCGAACGACCTGCGCATCGTGGTGGAGCCGCTGAGCCGCGCGGAGACGAACATCCTGCACACAGTCGATGCGACGGTGTCGTTCCTCGACGGTGCCGCCCTCGACGGCGTCGGCGTCGTCGCCGACCTGTTCCACATCCGGAACGAGGGCGAGTCGTTCGAGGTCCTGCGGCGCCACGGCGACCGGATCGGGCACGTCCACCTCAGCGATCCGAACCGTCGGCCGCCCGGCACGGTCGACGACGTCTGGCGCGAGTTCCTCGCCGCCGTGCACGACGGCGGGTACCGGGGCGCCGTCTCGCTCGAGTGCCGGTGGGCGCTCGACGCCGAGACCGCCGAAGCCGAGATCCGTTCCGCGCTGGTACGCGTCCGCAGCGTCACGGCCCCGGCCCGCACCGCTACAGCTTGAACGTCGCCCGCGGGATGTCGGACACGATCCGCCGTGCGGTGCGGACGGCGTCCTCTTCCGAGATCTCGTGCGTGACGACGAGTGACGCCAGGTACGCCGCGTCCGCTCGCCGCGCCATGTCGTGCCGCGCGGGGATGGAGCAGTACGCCCGGGTGTCGTCGATGAACCCGGAGGTCTTCGTGAACGACGCCGAGTCGGTGATCGCGGAGCGGTAGCGGCCGATCGCCGCCGGGGTGTCGATGAACCACCACGGTGCTCCGGCGTACACGGCGGGGTAGAAGCCGGCGAGCGGGCCGATCTCGCGCGAGAAGACGGTCTCGTCGACGGTGAACAGCACGAGGTGGAAGCCCGGAGCGGTGCCGAAGGACTCCAGGAGCGGTCGCAGCGGCGTGGTGAAGGAGCCGACGGCGGGCAGGTCGTGGCCGGTGTCCGGGCCGAAGCGTTCGAGCGTCGGCGCGTGGTGGTTCCGGATGACGCCGGGGTGCAGCTGCATGACGAGGCCGTCCTCGACGCTCATCTCGGCCCAGCGGTAGAGCATGTCGTGCCGGTACGCGGTGGCGTCCGCCTCGGAGACGGAAGACGGGTCGCGGAGCGCCTCGGCGTGGATTCGCTCGCGCGACGTGGCGGACAACGGCGACGATCCGGCGTCGAGCACCCCGGTGTCCGTGGCCGTCGCGCCGTGCTCGATGAAGTACTGGCGACGTGCGCGGAGTGCTGCCAACAGCCCTGCGTGGGTGCCCGTGTCGATGCCGGCGGCCTGCCCGATGGACGCGACCACGGGCCTCCAGTCCGGCCGCGACGGGTCGAACACGGCGTCCGCGCGGAACGTGGGGACCACCCGGCCGGTGAACGTGGGGTCGGCGGCGAGCTGCGCGTGCGCGGCGAGGTCGTCGGCGGAGCCGTCGGTGGTGGCGAGGACCTCGATGCCGAAGGTGTCGAACAGCGCGCGCGGGCGGAAGGCGGGGGAGGCCAGCAGGCCGGCGATGTGGTCGTACTGGGCGTCGGCGTTCGCCGTCGACGGCTGCTCCGTCAGTCCGAAGACGTCGTGCAGCTCGGTCTCGAACCAATAGCGGACGGGGGTGCCGAGGAAGTCGTCCCAGTGGTCCGCCAGGTTCCGCCAGATGGCGCGACCGGGAGGCACGGGGCTGGTCCCCGACAGGTCGGCGCGTCCCAGCGCGGCCAGGTCCACCCCGTTCGCGTGCAGCAGGCGGAGCACGTAGTGGTCGGGCGTGATGAGCAGCGACGCGGGGTCGCTGAACGGCTGGTCGGCGGCGATGAGCGCCGCGTCGACGTGGCCGTGCGGGGAGATGATCGGTGCGTCCTTGACGGCGTCGTAGACGGTCCGTGCCACCTGACGCGCGCCGGGGTCGGCGGGCAGCAGCCGGTCGGGGTGCGGGGCGAGACGGGTGGCGGTGCTGGTCTGGGTCATCATCGACTCCTTCGAGAACGGTACGGACGGCGAGGCGCGGCGGGGCCGGCGGGTGCAGCGGGCGTGCGCCGGTGTCAGGCGGGCGCGGGACCCGTCGACTCCCGGACGGTCAGGTGGGTGGGCAGTGCGACGGCGCCGGTCATGTGCTCACCGGGCAGCTCGTCGGCGGGGATCGCACCGAGCCGGCCGAGCAGCATCCGGATCGCGACCCGGCCGGCGCGTTCGATCGGCGAGGTCATGGTGGTGAGCGGCGGGTTGCAGAAGTCGGCACCGAAGATGTCGTCGCAGCCGACGATGCTCATGTCCTCGGGGACGCGGACGCCCCGTTCCCGCAGCCGCGCGAGCATGCCGATCGCGATCAGGTCGTTGAAGGCGATGCAGGCGGTGGCGCCCGCGTGCACGGCGGCGTCGGCGGCTGCGGCTCCGGAGTCGACGAACGGCGCGTGCGGCCCGATGCGGGCGACGCGGACGCCGAGGCGCTTCGCGACGCGCACGAGCGCCTTCCACCGGCGTTCGTTCGACCACGAGCTGTCCGGACCGGCGACGTAGAGCACGTCGCGGTGGCCCAGGGAGACGAGGTGCTGCACGGCCTGCTCGACGCCGCCGGGGGTGTCGATGAGCACCGAGGGCACCCCGGCGGGGCGACGGTTGACGACGACGAGGGGGATCCGCTCGGCGAACCGGGCGATCTGGGCGTCGGACAGCCGTGAGGCGGTGAGGACGACGCCGTCGGCCTTCGCGCCGATCGCGCTCAGGGTGGCGAGTTCGGCGTCGGCGGACTCCTCGGTGTCGACGAGCAACTGCGTCCACCCGGCGCCGGCGAGCTGGTGCTGCGTACCGCGGATGACGTCGAAGTAGAACGGGTTCGTGATGTCGGAGACGAGCACGGCGACGGCCCGGGTGCGGCCGGACGTCAGGGCGCGTGCCTGCGAGTTGGCGACGTAGCCGAGTTCGCGGGCCGCGCGTTGGATGCGCTCCTGCGTGGTGTGGTTCACGCGGTCGGGCAGCGAGAGTGCGCGGGACACGGTGGACGGGGCCACGCCGGTCGCGTCGGCGATGTCCCGGATGGTCACGCGCCGGGCGGCGCTGAAGCCGGCGCCGGCGCTCGTGTCGGCGCTCGCGTCGGATCGCGTGCCGAAGCCGCTGCCGGCGCCGGAGACGTCGATGTCTGTGTCGCTCACGTGGCCGAACGTATTCGCGTCTGGCAACAAGTGGCAACCGGTTGCCGGATGTTGCCAACGGCGGAACAGTGGTGCCACCGGGCAGCGCCGCCCGGAGGAGGTCTCGAGGAGGAAGCCCCCGGATGAACAGAACACGGCTGAAGCCCCGCACCCTCGTCGGTGCCGTCGCGGTGATCGCCCTCGCCGCTCTCTCCCTGCAGGGCTGCGCCGTCGTGAACGGCAGCGGCGACGACCCGAACACCCTCCGCGTGATGATGGGCGCGGACACCACGTACCCCAAGGAGCGCAAGCAGTGGCAGCAGGACACCGCTGCCGAGTTCAAGCGCACCACCGGTGCGGACATCCAGTGGGAGACCTACTCGTCCGCGCAGGAGGAGTTGACCGCGATCCAGACCAGCGTCATCTCCGGCCAGGGCCCCGACGTCTACGCAATCGGCACCACGTTCACCCCGACCGCCTACGCCACCGGTGCCTTCGTCGAGATGGGATCGAAGGAGTGGCAGGCCATCGGCGGCAAGGACCAGTTCGACCCGGCCTCGTTCGGCATCTCGGGTCCGAGCGACTCGAAGCAGATCGGGATCCCGTTCGCCAGCCGTCCGTTCGTGATGGCCGTCAACAAGGACCTGCTCGCGAAGGCCGGCATCACCGACATGCCGACCACGTGGGACGAGCTGACCGAGGACGCGAAGGCGACGACGACCGGTGACCGGCACGGCCTGGCGATCGCCTACGCCGACGGCTTCGACCCGTGGAAGTTCGTGTGGGGCATGGCGCAGAACGCCGGCAACACCATCGTCGACGGCTCGAAGGCCGAGATCGACAGCGACGCCGTCGAGAACGCGTACCGGACCTACTTCGACTGGGTCACGAAGGACGGCGTCGTCGACAAGGCCGCGATCGGCTGGAACAACGCGCAGGCCCTGGCCCAGTTCACCGAGGGCAAGGCCGCGTTCTTCCCGATGACGACCACCACCGCGATCAACTCGTTCAAGGACACCAAGGTCGACGGCAAGTACGAGTTCGCCCTGCTCCCCACCGTCCCGCCGGGGGCCAGCGAGCGCCCGGCCGACGGCATCGAGGCCGCGAGCATCCTGTCCGGCGACAACTGGGTGGTGGCCGACTACGGCACGAAGCAGCAGCTGTCCTTCGACTTCGTCAAGCAGCTCAGCGCACCGAAGGCGCAGCTCGAGTACTACGACCTGTTCGGCAACCTGCCGACCAATGCGTCCGCCGCCGCTGACCTGGCAGCAGACAACCCGCAGCTCAAGCCGATCATCGACGCGGGCCGCCTGTCGAAGCCCACCGCCTTCACCGGCGCCTGGTCCGACATCCAGCTCGCCCTGGTCGACGTGGTCGTGCAGTCGATCCCGTCGCTCAAGAGCGGCGAGGTCACCGACGACCAGCTCCGCAAGCGTCTGCAGGACGCCCAGAAGGACGCCCAGTCCACCCTCGACCGTCAGAAGAACGGAGGTCTGTGATGACCAGCACCCAGACCAGACCGCCGCAGCGCACGGAGCAGACGGTCCGCCCGCACGGCACGACGCCGCTGTACAAGAAGGAGCGTCCGCTCTGGATGCTCATCCCCGGCGGGGTCCTCATGCTCGCCGTCATCGTGGTGCCGCTCCTGGTGGGCTTCTACATCGCGATGCTCGACCTGGACCAGTACACGCTGCGGCAGTGGTTCAGCGCTCCCTTCATCGGCTTCGCGAACTTCACCGAGGCCTTCACGAACTCGCCCCTGCTCCACTCGATCTGGATCTCGGTGTCGCTGTCCGTCCTGGTCACCGCGGTCACCGTGCCGATCGGCGTCGCGGCCGCGATCTCGACGCAGAACCGGTTCCCGGGGCGCGGCCTCGTCCGGTCGATCTACCTGATCCCGTACGTGCTGCCCGCGTTCGTCGTCGGCACGTTCTTCCGCACGATGCTGCAGCCGCAGGGCGTCGTGAACTCGATCCTGCACACCGACGTGCTCTGGCTGAACGGATCCGCGTCGTACTGGGCGCTGGCCGGCGTGATGATCTGGACGAGCTGGCCGTTCGTCTACCTGCTGTCGCTCGCCGGACTGCAGGCCGTGGACAACGAGGTGCACGAGGCCGCCGCGCTCGACGGGGTGACCTGGTGGGCGAAGCTCCGCTACATCATCTTCCCGTACCTGCGCGGGCCGCTCAGCCTGGCGGTGATCATCGCGATCCTGCACAACATCAACAACTTCACCCTGCCGTTCGTGCTGTTCGGCATCCCGCTGCCGTCGAGCGTCGAGGTCATGCCCGTCCTGACGTACATCGCGAGCTTCCAGTCGTTCCGCTTCGGTCTGTCCGCGGCCATGGCGATCTGCTCCCTCGTGATCGTCGCCATCCCGCTGTTCGTCTACCTGCGAGCCGTCAAGCTCGACACCGGTGACGACGCGGGCCCCAACCGGAAGCAGCGCCGCGCCGACCGCGCCACGCTCGCCGCCGCCCCGACCGCCGCCGACATCGACGGAGCACGCGCATGAGCGCCCAGAGCACATCCTTCGCCGGCACCACCCGGACCCGCCCGACGTCGACCCTGACCGAGAGCATCACCGCACCCGGTCGACGCCACAAGCGCCCCTACGACACCGACGTCACCCGGCTCCTGCCCCGCTGGCTGCTCATCGTGGTGATCGCGATCATCATCGCGTTCATCGCCGTCCCGGTCCTGTACATCCTGTTCGGCTCGGTGAACTCGGACGTCGCGGTCGCCCGCGGCGAGTACTTCCCGTCCGAGTTCACGCTGTCGAACTACGTCGAGATCTGGTCCACGGTCGCCCTCGGCGAGGGGCTGGTCAACTCGATGCTCACCGCCGGCGCGGTCGCCATCGCGAGTGCGGCGCTCGCCGTGTCCACCGCGTACGTGCTGGTCCGGTTCCGGTTCCTCGGCCGCCTGACCATCCTGCGTGGGCTCCTCGCGCTGCAGTCGATCCCCGGCACGCTCCTGCTGCTGCCCGTGTTCGTGGTGTTCTCGAACATCGCCAGCGCCACGGGCGTGCAGATCATCGGCACCCGCTGGGGTCTGTTCGTCACCTACCTGACGTTCGCCCTGCCGTTCTCGACCTGGGTCATGGTCACGTACCTGCGTGGTCTGCCCAAGGAACTCGAGGAGGCCGCCCGCATCGACGGCGCCTCGAGCACGAAGATCCTGACGAAGATCGTCCTGCCGCTGTCGTGGCCCGGCATCGTCGTCTCGGCGATCTTCGCCTTCCTGCTCGGCTGGAACGACGTCCTGTTCTCCACGATCATGACGACCCCGAACACCCGGACGGTGGCCGTGGTCCTGCAGGTGCTCGGCACCGCGCAAGAGGGCGGCGCTGTCCCGATCTACGGCCAGATGATGGCCGCCTCGATCGTCTGCGCCGTGCCGGTCGTCGCCCTGTACCTCATCTTCCAGCGCTACCTGGTGGGCGGTCTGACGGCCGGCTCCGTCAAGTGAGCGCGGCAGTCACCGCAACCCAGAACCGGACTGGAGGCCCGTGGCGGCCCCGCCACGCGCCTCCCGTCCGACACGAAAGGACACCATGACCGACCAGCCCACGTGGGAACTCTCCGGCTTCGGCGACGAGATCGACGCCGACCCCGTCGTCCAGGTCGCGGTCCTGCAGGCGCTCGGCGCGAGCGCCATCGAGGTCCGCAGCGCCTGGGGCGTGAACGTCGTCGACCTCGACGAGGACCAGCTCGCCGGACTCCACCGCCTGCTCGAGGAGCGCGGACAGACCGTGTCCGCCATCGCCTCGCCGATCGGCAAGGTCTCCGTCGACGAGCCCGTCGAGCACGAGGTCGGACGGCTCGGTCGCGCGATCGCCGCCGCGCACGCCCTCGGCACCACGAACATCCGGATCTTCTCGTTCTACTTCGAGGGCCGGCAGCCGGAGGACGTCCGCGACGACGTCCTCGTCCGGATGCGCGCCCTGGCCGACCTCGCCGCACGCGAGGGCGTGACCCTGCTGCACGAGAACGAGAAGGACATCTACGGCGACGTCCCCTCGCGCGTGCTCGACATCGTCGAGAGCGTCGGGTCCCCGGCGCTCCGACTGGCCTGGGACAACGCGAACTACGTGCAGTGCGGCGTCAAGCCGTTCACCGAAGGGTGGGCGCAGCTCGCGCCCTACGTCGACTACCTGCAGGTCAAGGACGCCCTGGCCGCCGACTCGTCGGTGGTCCCCGCGGGCGAGGGCGACGGCGAACTGCTCCAGACCCTCACCGCGCTGCGCGACGCCGGGTACTCCGGCTACGCCTCGCTCGAGCCGCACCTCAGCGACTTCACCTCCCTCGGCGGGTACTCCGGCCCCGCGGCCTTCGGTCGCGCCGGTCGTGCCCTCCGCACCCTCACCGACCAGATCGGAGTCACCCTGCGATGACCACCCCACTGAAGTTGGCAGTCGTCGGCGCCGGCGTCATCGGACGCCACCACGCCACGGTCGCCGTCCACCACCCGGACCTGCAGGTCGTCGCCCTCGTCGACGCGATCCCCGCCGCCGCCACGAGCGCCGCCGACGAGATCGAGGCGATGGGCGTCACCCGCCCCGTCACGACGTCCACCATCGAGGAGGCGATCGCGCAGACCGACATCGACGTCGTCGCGATCTGCTCGCCCTCCGGCATGCACGTGCAGCTCGCCGAGGCCGCCCTGGCCGCCGGCAAGCACGTCGTCATCGAGAAGCCCCTCGACACCACGATGCCCCGGGCCCGGCAGATCGCCGCGCTCGCCGCAGCGGCACGCGACCGTGGACTCGTCACGAGTGTCATCAGCCAGCACCGCTTCGACCCGGCCTCGGCCGCCGTCGCCGCAGCCGCCCACGACGGCGGGTTCGGGACCGTGACCTCCGGCCTGGCGAGCGTCGCCTGGTACCGGTCGCAGGGCTACTACGACTCCGGCGACTGGCGCGGCACCTGGGCGCTCGACGGTGGTGGCGCCGTGATGAACCAGGGCGTGCACACCGTCGACCTGCTCGTGTGGGCGCTCGGCCGTCCGGTCGAGATCTCGGCCCAGACCGGGCTGCTCGCGCACGACCGCATCGAGGTCGAGGACACCGCCGTCGCCACCGTCCGGTTCGCCGGCGGCGCGCTCGGTGTCATCCACTGCACGACCGCCGCGTACCCGGGCCTGTCCGCCCGCTACGCCGTGTACGGCACGCACGGGTCGGCGATCGTCGACGACGACCGCCTGGCCTACTTCCACATCGCACCCGACGCCGCGACCCTCGAGTCCGCGTCGACCACCTCGAACGCCTCGGCGGTCGCGGGCGCGGTCGACCAGAAGGACGACGTCGTCCCGCCGGAGCACGTCGTGGGCGGTCCGGCCGAGCCCGACCACTTCGCCGCAGGGCACGGCCGGCAGTACACCGACATCGTGGCCGCGATCCGCGAGGGCCGTGAGCCCGGCGTGACCGTCGACGCGGCCCTCGTGTCGCTCGCCACCGTCCGCGGGCTGTACGTCAGCGCGACGCTCGGGCAGCCCGTCCGGATCGACGACGTGATCGAGGGCAAGTACGACGACGTGGTGCCGGTCGTCGGCGCTGCAGCACCGTCCGACACCGCGACCGAAGGAGCCACCCGATGAAGTTCTCCGTGTTCACCGCCTCCACACCCGACTGGACCCCGTCGCAGGCGGCCTCGACGCTGGCCGAGCAGGGCTGGGACGGCGTCGAGTGGCGCATCGTCGACGACCGCCCCGCGGACGGCGCCGTCGTCCCCGCCGGTCGCTCGTTCTGGGCCGGCAACAACTCCACGTGGCAGTTCACCGGCATCCAGGACCAGGTCGGCGAGATCGCGCGGATCACCGACGCCGCCGGGCTCGAGTACTCCGGCATCGGCGGGTACCAGCAGGCGTCGGACCACGAGGGCGTCGAGACGATGCTCCGTGTCACGAGCGAGCTCGGCGCCCGCCAGGTCCGCGTCTCGATGCCGATGTACCGGCAGGAGAAGGAACGCACCGGCGAGACGTACGGGCAGATCTTCGACCGCACCCGCGCCGACCTCGAGTGGGCCGTGACCCGGGCGACCGAGCTCGGCGTCAAGGCGCTCGTCGAGCTGCACCACATGACGATCACGCCCTCGGCCTCTGCGGCACTCCGGCTCGTCGACGGCCTCGACCCGGAGCACATCGGCGTCATCCACGACCTCGGCAACCTGGTCATCGAGGGGCAGGAGGACCACCTCGCCGCGTTCGAGCTCCTCGGCCCGTACCTCGCGCACGCCCACGTGAAGAACGCCCGCTGGGTCGACACCGGCGACACCCGCGCCGACGGCAGCACGATCTGGCAGAACGAGTGGGCGCCGCTGCGCACCGGGCAGGCGTCCGTCTCCGAGTACCTCGACGCCCTCCGCCAGGTCGGCTACGACGGCTGGGTCACCATCGAGGACTTCTCCACCGACCTGCCGCTCGAGGCCCGGACCGCCGACAACCTGGCGTACCTGCGGTCCCTCGTCCCGGTGTCGGCATGACCGATCGCCGCCCCGGCATCGTCCACCTGGGGGTGGGTGCGTTCGCGCGCGCCCACCTCGCCTGGTACACCGCCCACACCACGGGGGAGCCGTGGGGCATCACCGCCTTCACCGGCCGCTCGCCCGCGGCGGCGGACGCCCTCACCGCGCAGGACTGCCGGTACACGCTGGTCACGCGTGCTGCGACCGGCGACGCCGCCGAGGTGGTCGACACGATCGTGGCCGCCCACCCGGGCAGCGACGACACGGCCTGGAGGCACGTGGTCGCGTCCCCGGAGACCACCATCGTCACGCTGACGGTCACCGAGCAGGGCTACCGGTCCGGTTCCGACGTCCCCGCCCGGTTGGTCGCGGGGCTCGACGCCCGGCGGACGGCCAGCGGCGGGCGCATCGCGCTCGTCAGCCTCGACAACCTGACGCACAACGGCGCGGTGCTGCGCGAGGCCGTGCTGGGCGCCACCACCGACCCCGACCTGCGCGCGTGGATCGAGGCGAACGTCTCGTTCCCGTCGTCGATGGTCGACCGGATCACCCCCGCGACCACCGACGCCGACGTCGAGGGCCTCGCCGCCCTGCCGGGAGCACTCGCCGGGGACCGGGTGCCCGTCGTCACCGAGCCCTTCGCGGAGTGGGTGCTCGAGGACGCCTTCGACGGGATCGACCGCCCCGCGTGGGAGACCGCCGGCGTGCGCATCGTCGACGACGTCACCCCGTACGAGCAGCGGAAGCTCTGGCTGCTGAACGGCTCGCACTCGCTGCTCGCGTACCTCGGGCTCCAGCTCGGGCACGAGACCGTCGCCGCGGCCGTGGACGACCCGGTGTGCCGTGCCGCCGTCGAGCAGCTGTGGGACGAGGCCGCCCGCGAACTGCCCCTGCCTGCCGACGAGGTCACCGACGCCCGTGCCGCCCTGGTGGACCGGTTCCAGAACCCGCGCATCCGTCACACCCTGCGGCAGATCGCGTCCGGCGGGTCGCAGAAGCTGCCCGTCCGGGTCGTCGACGTCGTGCGGCACCGACTCGAGCGCGAGCCGTCGGGCGGCATCGGGCCCGGAGCCGCGACCGCGATCGCCGCGTGGTGGCTCCACGTCACGGCGCAGCCCGACCTCGTGGACGACGACGGAGCCCCCGGGGCAGACTCGGACGTGCGCGACGTGCTGCGCGTCATCGCCCCCGACCTCGACACCACCGACGTGGTCGACGCGATCACCGCGGCGGCCGACGACATCCGGGCGGCGAGCACCGCCGCACGCACCACCACCAGCACCGCCCGAACGAGCACCGACGAAGGAGTCCACGCATGACCGACACCACCACGAACCCCGCGGCCCCGGTGCCGGGCGCCGCCGACACCGGCGCGGCGACCGGGCACACCTCCGGGCGTCCGGACACGTGGGCGTCGGCCGACCGCGGCCAGCTCATCGAGCGTGCCGAGGTCATCGTCACCAGCCCGAACCGGAACTTCGTCACGCTGAAGATCACGACCGCCGACGGCGTCACGGGCCTCGGTGACGCGACGCTGAACGGCCGCGAGCTCGGTGTCGCCGCGTACCTGTCCGAGCACGTCGTGCCGCTGCTGATCGGCCGCGACGCCAGCCGCATCGAGGACGCCTGGCAGTTCCTCTACCGCTCGTCGTACTGGCGTCGCGGCCCGGTCACGATGGCGGCGATCGCGTCCGTCGACATGGCGCTCTGGGACATCAAGGCCAAGGTCGCCGGCATGCCGCTGTACCAGCTCCTCGGTGGCGCATCCCGCACCGGGCTGATGGCCTACGGACACGCCTCGGGCAAGGAGCTCCCCGAGCTGTTCGACTCGATCCGCGAGCACCAGGAGGAGGGCTACCGCTCGATCCGCGTGCAGACCGGCGTCCCCGGCCTCGAGAGCATCTACGGCATCGCGTCGAACAAGACCACCGAGGGCAACGAGGGTGTCCGGTACGACTTCGAGCCGGCACAGCGCGGAGCCTTCCCCGCCATGGAGGACTGGGACACCCGCGCCTACCTGCGCCACGTGCCCACCGTGTTCGAGGCCGTCCGGAACGAGTTCGGACCCGAACTGCCGCTCCTGCACGACGGGCACCACCGGATGACCCCGCTGCAGGCCGCGAAGCTCGGCAAGTCCCTCGAGCCGTACGACCTGTTCTGGCTCGAGGACTGCACCCCGGCCGAGAACCAAGAGGCACTCAAGCTCGTCCGGCAGCACACCACCACACCGCTCGCGATCGGTGAGGTCTTCAACACGATCTGGGACTTCAAGGACATCATCCGCGACCAGCTCATCGACTACGTCCGCGGAGCCGTCACGCACATGGGCGGCATCTCCCCGCTCAAGAAGACGATGGACTACGCCGCGATGTACCAGATCAAGTCCGGGTTCCACGGGCCGACCGACATCTCGCCCGTCGGCCTGGCTGCCCAGATGCACCTCGGGATGGCGATCCACAACTTCGGCATCCAGGAGTACATGCAGCACGGGCCGCAGACGAACCAGGTGTTCCAGCAGACCTTCACCTTCACGGACGGCTACCTGCACCCCGGTGACGAGCCCGGCCTCGGGGTCAGCCTCGACGTCGACGAGGCCGGCAAGTACCCGTACGAGCAGGCCTACCTGCCGTTCAACCGCCTGGCCGACGGAACGGTGCACGACTGGTAGCGGCAAGCTGTGGGTGTGGAGTTCGCAGAGGTCGCCCGGGAGCTGCTGCTCGTCCCGCCGGGGGACTTCGTCGCCGAGCGCACCGCTCGCCAGCGCGCGGTGCGGAAGGACGACCGGGCCCTGGCCGCGGCGATCGGGAAGCTCCGGAAGCCGGCACCGGCAGCGTGGGTCGTGGACCTGCTCGCGCACGACGGCGCCCTCGACGACGCGGTCGACCTCGGGCCAGCCCTCCGCAAGGCCCAGGCCGACGCCGACCCCGGAGCGATCCGGACACTCCGACAGCAACGCTCCGAGGTGATCGAGGCGCTGGCGCAGGCCGGGGCCGACCTCGCCTCGGACGCCGGACACCCGGTGACGGCGGCGGTGCTGGCACAGGTGCGGGCGACGATCGAAGCGGCGATGGCCGATCCGCACGCAGGCGCCGCTGTGCGTTCGGGGCTGCTCGTGACGCCCTTGGAGAGCGTGGGGTTCGACGCGGTCGACCTGGACGGGGCGCTCGCGGACCCGGACGCGGTGCCGGACGCCTGGTCCGGCAGCGATGCCCCACCCATCCCGATCACCCAGGCGAGGGGCGCGCGGAAGGCGAGCCGTGCCTCCCGGTCGACGGAGACGGAACCCCAGGACGGACCGGAGCCGGACGCCCAGCCCGAGCCCAAGCGTGACCCGGCCGCTGAGCGGAAGGCCGCACGCCAGGCGGAGACCGCCGCCCGGAGCGAGTCGCGCGACGCCGATGCCGCAGTCGACGCCGCGGAGGCGGACCTCGAGCAGGCCGAGGAGCGCCGGGCCGACCTGCAGCGCGAGCTCGATCGGGCGACCGCGGAGATCGAGGCCCTCGAACGTGCTCGCGACGCCGCCGAGGCCACGAGCAACGACGCCCGCGAGCTGCTGGCGGCCGCGCAGGAGCACCGGCGCAGCCTCGGCCGCTGAGCCTCGCGGAGCGTTCCTTCCCATCACGCGCGCGATGGAAGGTCGAATCGGGCGTACTCGGTCAAAAGGAACGACCACCTACGCCCGGAACGACCCACTACGCCCGGAACGACCCACCACGCGCGGCACGACCGCCGATCGTTACATAACAGTTGTCGTTCTTGACGAGCGGCGTTGGAGCGGTCTAACGTCGGACACCATGCTTCGGGCCGGCGATGGTCCGCCGGGATCCGTCTCCGCATCAGCACGGGGCGCCCCGGGTACAGGACTCGCATCATCGCCGACGCCCCGACCGCCCGCAGCCACTGCGCGGGCGGTCGGGTGCGTGGCGCGCGGCGCACCCCGGAGACATGCCGCGATGCCGGGTCGAGCACTCCGGGGCCCCTCCAGGAGAGACGACACATGTCGGAACCCCGCACCAACCGCACCACGACCCTGACCCCGCCGAACGGCGTGACGACCGCCCCACCTGCCACCGCACCACCGGCTGCCGGGCGCGAGGGCTTCATCGCCCGCCTCGGCATCCCGCACCCGCTGCGCTGGGGCTTCCTCGGTGTCCTCGTCTTCATGACGGGCGACGGCATCGAGTCGAACTTCATCGCTCCGCACATCGCCGCGGCCCTCGGCTCGGGCGGTACGGACAGCGCCGCGATGGTGATCGGCATCTACGGCGTCGCCGTCCTGGTGGCGTCCTACTTCGCCGGCGTGCTCTCCGAGCTGTGGGGCCCGCGCCGCGTCATGACGATCGGCGCCGTCCTGTGGGTGGTGTTCCAGGTCGCGTTCCTCGCGGCACTGCCCACCGGGTCGGTCGGGCTGATCGCCCTGACGTACTTCCTGCGCGGACTCGGCTTCCCGCTGTTCGCCTTCTCGTTCCTCTGCTGGGTGAACCACACCGTGGCGCGCGACCGGAACGCCACGGCCGTCGGCTGGTTCTACGTCGTCTTCACCGGCGGCCTGCCGACGCTCGGCTCGCTCATCGCGATCGGCAGCATCCCCGCGTTCGGTGGCGGCCACACGGGTGAGACGTGGTCGATGGCCCTGTCGCTCGTCCTGGTCGTGGCCGGCTGGGTGATCGTCCGGTTCGGCGTGCACGAGCGGACCGGGCTCGGCCGCATCGCCCCGCGCTCGCACTCCGCCGCACGGGTCATCGCCAGCGGCATCGAGGTCTGCATCACGCGCCCCAAGGTCCTGCTCGCCGTCCTGATCCGGCTCGTCAACACGGCGCCCGAGTTCGGCATGTTCGTGATCATGCCGGCGATCATCGGTACCGAGCTCGGGTGGGGCCAGTCGAAGTGGCTCACGATGACGGTGATCGTCTACGCCGGCAACATCCTGTTCAACGCCTTCTTCGGTGCCCTCGGTGACCGCATCGGCTGGATCCGCACCGTCAAGTGGTTCGGCATCGGCGCCTCGGCGATCGGGCTGCTGGCCTGGTGGTACGTCCCGCACCTGGTGCCGGCCGGTTCCGAGTGGGGCTTCTGGCTCGCCACCGCCGCGGGGACGGTGTTCGGCATCATGCTCGCCGGGTTCACACCCATGGGCGCGATCGTCCCCGCCTTCGCCGGCGAGGAGCGTCGCGGTGCCGCGATGGCGATGTACGCCACGGCGGCCGGTGGTGCGACCTTCCTCGGCAACGCCGTGGTCAGCGCCGTCCTGCCGTGGGGTGGCCCCGGTGGCGTGGTCTGGACGTTCGTCGGCCTCTACGTCCTCGCCTTCGTGGTGCTGTCCTTCCTCAAGGTGCCGAAGGAGTCGGTGGCTGCGGGGCACTGAGGCACGACACGCCCGGCGGGTGCTGGTAGAGTCGGTGATTGACTTCGGCGAGGGCCGCGACAGCGGCCGTGATCGACGCGGTGGGAGACCCGGCCCAGCCCAGGGAACGTTCCTCACGCGTGCACGCGTTCGAGTTGCAACACCACAGACCCCCACGATGCCGGACCGCCGGTGTCGACCCCCGAGACCAGGAGGCACCATGGCCGACTACACGAAGCTCGCAGCGGACGTCCGCACCAAGTTCGGCAAGGGTGCAGCGCGCAAGCTCCGCGCCGCCGACAAGATCCCGGCAGTGGTCTACGGCCACGGCACCGAGCCGAAGCACATCTCGCTGCCCGGTCACGAGACCATGCTGCTCGTCCGTACCGCCAACGCGGTCGTCGACCTCGACATCGAGGGTGCGGCCCAGCTCGCCCTCGTCAAGGACGTCCAGCGTGACCCGGTGCGCCAGATCATCGAGCACATCGACCTCGTGGTCCTGCGCCGCGGCGAGAAGGTCACGGTCGACGTGCCCGTCGTCATCGAGGGCGAGTCCTTCTCCGGCACGATCCACGTGCAGGACCTGAACACCGTCTCCCTGCTGGTCCTCGCGACCGACATCCCGGAGCACGTCGTCGTCGACGTCGAGGGCCTCGAGGACGGCGTGCAGATCACCGCCGCCGAGCTCGAGCTCCCCGAGGGTGCCGAGCTCGAGACCGACGGCGAGGCGCTCGTCGTGCAGATCGTCACCCCGCGTGGCACCGCTGACGACGACGCTGCGGACGAGGCCTCGGCCGAGGCCGGTGCCGAAGCCGGTGCCGAGGGCGGCTCCGAGCCGGTCGACTCCGAGTAACACCCCTTCGAAGGCATCTGGTCGACGCTGTGGCGGATCGAACGTTGGTCGTGGTCGGACTCGGGAACCCCGGGCCCGACTACGCCGGCAACCGTCACAACGTCGGCCAGATGGTCCTCGACGAACTCGCCGCCCGCATGGGAGCGCGGTTCAAGAAGCACAAGACGCCGAACCAGGTCGCCGAGGGGCGCCTGGTGCCCGGCGGACCGCGCCTGGTGCTCGCGAAGCCCGGCTCGTTCATGAACACCTCGGGTGGACCGGTCTCGTCGGTCCTCGGGTTCTACAGCGCCACCCCGGCCGACCTCGTCGTCGTGCACGACGAGCTCGACCTGCCGTTCGACACCGTCCGCCTCAAGGGCAGCGGGGGTCACGGCGGGCACAACGGGCTGCGCGACATCATCAAGGCCACCGGCACGAACGAGTTCTCGCGCGTGCGCGTCGGCATCGGTCGTCCGCCCGGTCGTCAGGACCCCGCCGACTACGTGCTGCGTGACTTCTCCGCAGCCGAGAAGAAGTCGCTGCCCATCCTGCTGGCCGACGCCGCGGACGCGGTCGAGGCGATCGCCGAGGTCGGACTCGTCGCCGCGCAGCAGCGGGTGCACGCACCGTCCTGACCGCGCTGGTCGATCCCGGCCGTGTTCGCCCGTCGCGCACCACGCGGGCGGTGTCGGTGGGGGCCGGTACCATCTCGTGAGTGACGATCTCGGGCATCATCCCTGCGCTCTCGCGCGCCTCCGCGTTCGATCGCGTGCTCCGCGCCGCGCCTCGTGACGCCGACTTCTCGGTCGTCGACGGCCTGCGGGTCCCGCTGCTCGGGGCGCTGCTCGCCGAGCGGAACGGGCCGCAGTGCGTGCTCGTCATCACGGCGACGGGGCGTGAAGCCGAAGCGGTCCGCGACGCCCTCGGCAGCTACGTCCCCGACGCCGACGTCCTCGAGTTCCCGGCGTGGGAGACCCTGCCGCACGAACGGCTCAGCCCGAGTGCCCAGACCGTCGGCACCCGCATCGCGACGCTCCGCAGGCTCGCGTCCTGGTCCGCCGCCGCCGACGCCGCCGACCGCCGCACCACCATCGTCGTGGCGAGCGTCCGCGCAGCGCTGCAGCCGATCGCCGCCAACCTGACCTCGCTCGCGCCCGTCGTGCTGCGCACCGACTCGCGCGGCAACGACCTGGCCGCCATCGCCGCGAAGCTCGTCGACATGGCCTACGCCCGCGTCGACCTCGTCACGCGGCGCGGTGAGTTCGCGGTGCGCGGCGGCATCCTCGACGTCTTCCCGCCCACCGCGGACCACCCCGTCCGCGTGGACTTCTTCGGCGACGAGATCGAGGCCGTCAAGGCGTTCTCGGTCGCCGACCAGCGCACGACCGAGGAGGACCTCGGCTCGGTCGAACTCACGGCCTCACGCGAACTCCTGCTCAGCGACGACGTCCGGCAGCGGGCGCGCGAGATGCTCCACGAGTTCCCGAACCTGTCCCAGATGCTCGCGAAGATCGCCGAGGGGATCCCGGTCGAGGGCATGGAGTCCCTCGCCCCCGCGCTCGTGCAGGACCTCGTCCCGATGACCTCGTACCTGCCAGAGGACGCCACCATCGCGGTGTTCTCGCCCGAGCGGGTGAACGGTCGCGCGAACAGCCTGGCCGAGACGAACACCGAGTTCCTGCAGGCCGCGTGGAGCGCCGCGGTCGCCGGGGCCCAGGCGCCGATCGACCTCGACGCCGGCAACTTCCTGACGGTGCAGCAGCTCAAGAACACCCGCGGCCAGCGCACCTGGTGGACGGTGTCGCCGTTCGACTCCGGTCTCGACGAAGGTGACACCGCGCGCGTGCTCACCGACGCCGAGGCAGCAGCCGAGGCGGGGGAGTACATCCGCGTCCGTGCCGAGGCGGTACCGAGCTTCGCGGGCAGCGCCGACGGCGCGATCGCGCACGTCAAGGCGCTCACCGATGACGGGTGGGCGGTCGTGGTGACCGCCCAGGGCCAGGGTCTGGTCGAGCGGGCGGTGCAGGTCCTCGCCGACGCCGGGGTCGCAGCCCGTGCCGAAGCCCTGCCCGCGCCTCCCGAACCGGGTGTCGCCATCGTCACGACGGCCACCGTCGAGCACGGCTTCGCCATCCCGGATCCGCGCATCGTCGTGCTCAGCGAAGCGGAGTTCTACGGTCGGAGCGTCCAGCAGGGCGCGCGCACCGTGAAGAAGCTCGCGAGCCGTCGCAAGAACGTGGTCGACCCGCTGCAGCTCAAGCCGGGCGACGTCGTCGTGCACGCGACGCACGGCATCGGCAAGTTCGTGGAACTGGTGAGCCGCGAGGTCAGCTCCGGCGGCCGCAACGCGGTGAAGACGCAGCGCGAGTACCTCGTGCTCGAGTACGCGCCGTCGAAGCGGAACTACCCCGGCGACAAGCTCTTCGTGCCGACCGACCAGCTCGACCAGCTCTCGCGGTACGTCGGTGGCGAGTCCCCGACCCTGTCGAAGATGGGCGGCTCGGACTGGTCCGCCGCCAAGTCGAAGGCCCGCAAGGCCGTCCGCGACATCGCCGTCGACCTCGTGAAGCTGTACTCGGCGCGGATGGCGTCGAAGGGGCACGCGTTCGGCCCGGACACCCCGTGGCAGCGCGAGTTGGAAGAGGCGTTCCCGTTCGCCGAGACGGCCGACCAGCTCACCACGATCGACGAGATCAAGCGGGACATGGAGCGGCCCATCCCGATGGACCGCCTGCTCTCGGGCGACGTCGGCTACGGCAAGACCGAGGTCGCGATCCGCGCCGCGTTCAAGGCGGTGCAGGACGGCAAGCAGGTCGTCATGCTCGTGCCGACGACGCTGCTCGTCCGCCAGCACATGGAGACGTTCCAGGAGCGCTTCGCCGGCTTCCCCGTGCACCTGCGCGCCCTGAGCCGGTTCCAGTCCGAGAAGGAGTCGAAGGAGACCATCGCCGGGCTCGCCGACGGCACCGTCGACATCGTCATCGCGACCCACCGCATCCTGTCGCAGGGCATCACCTTCAAGGACGTCGGGCTCGTCATCATCGACGAGGAACAGCGGTTCGGTGTCGAGCACAAGGACCAGCTGAAGAAGTTCAAGACGAACGTCGACGTCCTGGCGATGTCGGCGACCCCGATCCCGCGGTCACTCGAGATGGCGGTCACCGGGATCCGCGAGATGTCGACCCTCGCGACCCCGCCCGAGGACCGCCACCCCATCCTGACCTTCGTGGGGCCGCAGTCCGACCTGCAGGTGGCCGCCGCGATCCGCCGCGAGCTGCTGCGCGAGGGCCAGGTGTTCTACGTGCACAACCGCGTGCGGGACATCCAGGGCGTCGCCGCGCACCTGGCCGAGATCGTGCCGGACGCCCGCATCGCCGTGGCACACGGGCAGATGTCCGAGAGCACCCTCGAGCAGGTCATGGTCGACTTCTGGGAGCGCCGGTTCGACGTCCTCGTGTCGACGACGATCATCGAGACCGGCCTCGACATCGCGAACGCGAACACGCTGATCATCGACAAGGCCGACAAGTACGGGCTGTCGCAGCTCCACCAGCTGCGCGGTCGTGTCGGCCGAGGGCGCGAGCGCGGGTACGCGTACTTCCTGTACGACTCCGAGAAGCCCCTGTCCGAGACCGCACAGGACCGCCTCGAGACCATCGCGGCGAACAACGAGCTCGGCGCGGGCATGCAGGTCGCGATGAAGGACCTCGAGATCCGCGGCGCCGGCAACCTGCTCGGCGGCGAGCAGTCCGGGCACATCGCGGGCGTGGGGTTCGACCTGTACCTCCGGATGATCGGCGAGGCCGTCTCGCAGTTCCGCGGTGACGTGGCCGAGGGGCAGACCGAGCTGCGGCTCGAGATCCCGGTGGACGCGCACATCCCCGAGGACTACGTCGAGTCCGAGCGACTCCGGCTCGAGGCGTACCAGAAGCTGTCAGCGGCCTCGGCCCCGACGGCGCAGCAAGACGCCATCGACATGGTGCTCGACGAGCTCACCGACCGCTACGGGCAGCCGCCGCAGGCCGTGCAGACGCTGGTCGAGGTCTCCCGCCTGCGTCGCATGGCGCAGCAGGTCGGCCTGTCCGACGTCGTGGTCATGGGCTCGAACCTGCGCGTGGCGGGCAAGGAGCTCGCCGACTCGTCGCAGGTGCGGCTCAAGCGGATGTTCCCGGGCGCGAAGTGGTTCCCGCAGCAGAACGCGGCGAGCATCCCGATGCCGCGTCCGCACGACCAGGCGCTGCCGGACGACGCCCTGATCCAGTGGGTCGAGAGCATCCTCACCGCCGTGTACGGCGCGACGACGCCGGCGGAGGCGCCGGCCGCGTAAGGGGTGCAGTGGTCGCGAGCGGCGACGGACGGGAGGCACGGTGCGGGCTGGCACCGTGCCTCCCGTCCGCTCGTGGGCGCGTCCACCGCGCACACGCAGTTCGCGACGATCCACGCGTCGATCGACGCGTGGATCGTCGCAAGCGTGGTGCAAGCCCGCGCGGGCCCGGAACCGCGCCCCGCTACTCGGTCGCCTCGGCCTCGGACAGCTCGCGCCGCCCGCGGTACGCCCGCGCCCGCAGCGTGACCACGACCGCCGACGCGACGATGGCGATGCCCGAGCCGACGAGCACGGCGAGCACGCCCTCGTCGAGGATCTCCTCGTTCCGGGCGAACGCGAGCTCGTTCATGAGCAGCGAGACCGTGAAGCCGATCCCGCCGAGCACCCCGACGGTGATGATCGAGAAGAACGACAACGACGACCGCCCTGGCGAGCGGAAGATCCGCGTGGCGACCGCGCCGAACAGCGTGATCCCGATGACCTTGCCGACCGGCAGCGCGATGACGACGGCCCAGAACGTGGGCGAGAGCTCACTGATGCCGACGGCGGGGATGACCACCGCGGCCGACGCGAACGCGAACACCGGCAGCACGATCGCGTTGGACCACGGCTCGACGTTCTCGTGCAGGGTGTGGCCCGGACGGCGGGGGAGCACGAGCCCGAGCGCGACGCCGGCGATCGTGGCGTGCACGCCGGAGTGGTAGACGAGCCACCACGTCAGGAGCCCGACCACGACCATCGCCACGATGAGCAGCGTCTGCCCGTTGCGCCCCGGACGGAGCATCCGGCCGAGCAGCCAGAACACCGCGAGCGTGACGACGGCACCGGCGAGGGCCAGGAAGTCGGTGTCGTGCGCGAACACGACGGCGATGATGATGATCGCGATGAGGTCGTCGAGCACCGCGAGTGCGAGCAGGAACACCCGGATGCCGCTCGGTAGCCCGCGACCGAACATCGCCAGGACACCGAGGGCGAACGCGATGTCGGTCGCCGTCGGGATCGGCCAGCCGTGCGTGTACTGCGTGCCAGCGGTGACGAGCAGGAAGATGCCCGCCGGCACGAGCACGCCGCCGACCGCCGCGATGGCGGGGATGATCGCGGTCTTGGGGTTCGACAGCTCACCGTCGACGAGCTCCTGCTTCAGCTCGATCGCGACGAGCAGGAAGAACACCGCCAGCAGGCCGTCGCTGATCCAGTGCGCGATCGACAGGTCGAGGCCGACGGCACCGAGCGGCAGGTGCGCGTCGAGCAGCCGTTCGAGGCCAGGGCCGACCGGAGAGTTCGCGACGACCAGGCCGAGCACGGCGGCGGTCAGGAGCGCGATGGCGCTGAAGCGGGGGGAGCGGACGAGGGACGACATGGATCTCCGTCTCGAGGGGTCGGGTGGTAGTCCGTCGACCAGACTTCCCGACACACCACGACCAGCATACGTGGGTGAGACGATGGCGCGATGACCGCCGTACCGGACCTCGTGACCGTCGTCGACCGCCTGCTCGCCGAGGACGGGGGCTGCGTCTGGAACCGGGCGCAGACCCACGCCACGCTCGCGCGCTACGCGGTCGAGGAGTCCTACGAACTCGTCGACGCCATCGACGACGGCGACCCGGACGACGTCCGCGAGGAGCTCGGCGACGTCCTGTACCAAGTCGTCCTGCACGCCGGGATCGCCGAACGCGCGGGGGAGTTCACCCTGGAGGACGTCGCCGCCGGGGTCCGCGACAAGATGGTCCGTCGACACCCGCACGTGTTCGGCGACGAGACCGCGGACACCGTCGACGACGTGGTCCGGGTGTGGCGTGCGGCGAAGGCGGCGGAGAAGTCGGCCCGGACGAGCGCGCTCGACGGCGTCCCGCGCGCGATGCCGCCACTGGAGCGGGCCGTCAAGCTGCTGGAGCGCCTGGAGGAGCACGGTGCTGCCGACACGGCCGTCGCGTCGGTCGTGGCCGCCGCGCCCGCCGAGTCCGTCGCGTCCGCCGCGTCCGCCGCGTTCGGCTCGGTCGCTGACCGGGAGGCCCGCGGCGCGTCCGCCACGTCAACTGCGGCACCCGGAACGGGGACCGCTCGGGCATTGGCCGGGTCGCCGGCACCGGCCGACGGTGCAGGGGCGGTGGACCCGGCGTGGGGGATCGCGATGCTGGAAGAGGTCGCCGGAGCGGTGCGGGACGGGATCGACCCGGTCGCGAGTCTCCGCGTGGCGGTCGCTGCGCTCGAGGAAGCCGGCCGCGCCGCGGAGTGAGTGCGCGGGGAAAGAGAAGGGCGCCCTCCTAACCCGAAAAAGGAGGGCGCCCGTGAGCGGGTGGGCACACCCCCAGGGAGAGGTGTGCACGCAGAACCCGCTCGGGTCGCGGGGCACACTGCAGCACGGTGCCCACGCGATCGGTCCGGAGAGTGGATCAGGCACGCTCCGAACCGAGGTACTGAATGCAGTATGCCAGTAGGACGCATGCCGCGCAACTCGTCGATGCGCATCTGCCAGACTTGACGCCATGGCGACGACCGTGACGGCACCCCGTGGCATGCGAGACTTCCTCCCGGCGGACAAGGCCCGACGCGAGCACGTGCTCGGTGTCGTCCGCGACGTCTACTCGCGGCACGGGTTCGACGAGATCGAGACCCCCGTGGTCGAGGACGCCGCGCGGCTGCACTCCGGGCTCGGCGGAGACAACGAGAAGCTGGCGTTCGCGGTCATGAAGCGCGGGCTCAGCACCGAGGACCTGCAGGCTGCCCAGGCGCCGCTCGACCTCGCTGACCTCGGGCTCCGGTTCGACCTGACCGTGCCGCTCGCCCGGTTCTACGCCTCGCACCGCGCCGAGCTGCCCTCGGTGTTCCGATCGGTGCAGATCGCGCCGGTCTGGCGCGCCGAGCGTCCACAGAAGGGGCGCTACCGCCAGTTCGTGCAGTGCGACATCGACATCCTGGGGGAGCCCGGGCAGCTGGCCGAGATCGAGCTCATCCGCGCCACGACCGCCGCGCTCGACGAGCTCGGGGTGACCGGCACCACGATCCGCATCAACGACCGGCGGATCCTGCTGACCCTGCTGGCGTCGTGGGGCATCGCGGACCCCGCTGCCGCCGACCGCGCACTCATCACGGTCGACAAGCTCGACAAGATCGGCCCGGACGGCGTCGCTGCCGAGCTCCGCAGCACCGTCGGACAGGAGCTGCCGGGGCTCGAGGACACCATCCGTGCGCTCGAGGCCGCGGACTGGACCTCGGTCGAGGGGGCTGCGTGGCTCGACGCCGAGGCGTTCGCCGACCTGCTGCGCCTGCGGGAAGCGCTGCCCGGCGTCGACCTGCGCTTCGACCCGACGCTCGTGCGCGGCATGGGCTACTACACCGGCACGATCTTCGAGGTCGCGCACCCCGACTTCGGCTACAGCCTGGGCGGCGGCGGTCGGTACGACGGCATGATCGGTCGGTTCCTCGGGCAGGACGTCCCCGCGGTCGGCTTCTCGCTGGGCTTCGAGCGCCTGGTCGACCTCGTGACACTCCCGGAGTCCGCCGAGTCGGACGCCGTGGTGCTCGTCTACGACAAGGACGTCGACCCGGTCCGGCTCGCGGCCCTCAAGACCGAGGCGCTCGCATCGCACCGGCGCGTGCGGCTCGAACGGCGCACCAAGAACACGAAGAACCTGCTCGCCGGTCTGGCCGCGCAGGGGTTCTCCGCCTTCGCGACCGTCGGCGCCGACACGACGTCGCTCGAGGGTGTGGAGTTCCGCCCGCTCGACTGAGTTGTCCACACCGGGCGTCACGGTCGACGTCGTGTTCACCTCGGCTCGCTAGGATCGGTCCCGCAAACACCACAACCAATGTGTAGGGAGTACCCCGTGGCCCTGATCGATGCCGTAGGCGCACGCGAAGTCCTCGATTCCCGAGGCAACCCGACGGTCGAGGTCGAGGTCCTCCTCGACGACGGCGTCGTGTCCCGCGCGCTCGTCCCCTCCGGTGCCTCCACCGGCGCGTTCGAGGCGTACGAACTCCGCGACGGCGATGCCTCGCGCTACGGCGGCAAGGGCGTGCTCAAGGCCGTCGACGCCGTCCTCGACGAGATCGGCCCGGCGCTCGAGGGCTTCGACGCCACCGACCAGCGCCTCGTCGACGCCGCGCTCATCGAGCTCGACGGAACCGAGAACAAGTCCCGCCTCGGCGCGAACTCGATCCTCGGTGCCTCGCTCGCCGTGGCCCGTGCCGCTGCCGACTCGGCTGACCTGCCGCTGTTCCGCTACCTCGGCGGCCCGAACGCGCACACGCTGCCCGTTCCGCTGATGAACGTCGTCAACGGCGGTGCCCACGCGGACACCAACGTCGACATCCAGGAGTTCTTCCTCGTGCCGTACGGCGCCGAGTCGTTCTCCGAGGCGCTCCGTTGGGGCGTCGAGACCTACCACGCCCTCAAGGGCGAGCTGAAGAAGCAGGGCCTCGCGACCGGCCTCGGCGACGAGGGCGGCTTCGCGCCGGAGCTCGCGTCGAACCGTGCGGCGCTCGACTTCCTGCTGACCGCGATCGAGAAGGCCGGCTTCACCCCGGGCAAGGACATCGCCGTCGGCCTCGACGTCGCGTCCACCGAGTTCTTCCACGACGGCAAGTACTCGTTCGAGGGCAAGCAGCTCTCGAGCCAGGAGTTCACCGCGTACTTCGCCGACCTCGTCGCGAACTACCCGCTCGTCACGATCGAGGACCCGCTGGCCGAGGACGACTGGGAAGGCTGGTCGCACCTGACCGCCGAGCTCGGCGACAAGGTCCAGATCGTCGGCGACGACCTGTTCGTCACCAACCCGAAGCGTCTGCAGCGGGGCATCGACGAGAAGGCCGCGAACTCGATCCTGGTGAAGGTCAACCAGATCGGCACGCTCACCGAGACCCTCGACGCGGTCTCGCTCGCGCACCGTCACGGCCTCACCTCGATCCTGTCGCACCGCTCCGGCGAGACCGAGGACACCACGATCGCGGACATCGCGGTCGCGGTCGACGGTGGTCAGATCAAGACCGGTGCACCGGCTCGTTCGGACCGCGTCGCGAAGTACAACCAGCTGCTCCGCATCGAGGAAGAGCTCGGCGACGCCGCGGTGTACGCCGGTCGCTCGGCCTTCCCGCGCGCCAAGTCACTGTAAGCAGCTCGGCCAGCAGCACCGGCACCACCGAGACGCCGTCCTCTTCCGAGAGGGCGGCGTCTCGTCGTGTGCGGACCTCGATCGCGTCCCTCCGTGCCGGGGTCAGTACCTGCCGCGCGCGCTGCGTCGAGCGGTCGGGAGACGTCGGCCAGCTCGGACTCCTCCGACGGGACGTGACCGCCGGACGCGCGCCGGGCGATGGGTCGTGACCGCTCCCTGCGCGGGACGGGTTGGCGGGCCGGACCCGCGCCTCCCGGCGGAGCGATCGGACGACGCGAGTCGCTGAGAGGCCACCGAACGGCCGCGTGCCGGGCGCTCCCACCGCGTCGGTCGGGTTATCGTCGGGACGTGCCCAGCCAGAAGCCCCGCGTCCGCCGCGTCCCCGTGGCGATGCCCGACGGCAGCACGTCGGCGCAGCCCTGGTACCGCTCGATCCACTTCTCCGGGTTCAGCCTGCTGATGCTCGCGATCATCGTGCTCTTCGTCGTGGTGCTCGCCCCGTCGCTCCGCACGCTCATCCAGCAGCAGGAGCAGATCGCCCAGCAGCAGCGTGAGGTCGCGAGCCAGAAGGCCGACGTCACGCAGAAGAAGAAGGACGTCGCCCGCTGGGACGACCCCGCGTACATCGAGGCGCAGGCGCGCGACCGCCTGCTCTACGTGTACCCGGGCGAGGAGAGCTACCTCGTGATGGGGGCCGAGGACCGCAAGGCCGAGACCACGCCGACGACGGACTCCGGCACGCCCGTCAGCACGAAGGTCCAGACGCCGAAGGTGGACTGGGTGCAGGCGATGCTGTCCTCGGTGCTGCAGTCCGGGCTCACCGACGAGACCGCTGCCGACCTCGTGGCCCCGGACGTCTCGGGCACCGGCGAGAGCAAGTAGCACCGAACCGGACCCGTCCGGCGCGACGGTGCGCGGGGTACCGGGTCTCCGGTAGGCTCACGTTCCCGTGACGACCCCTCCCTTCGACCCGCCCTCCGACCGCGACGTCCAGGTCGTGTCGGCGCAGCTCGGCCGACCGGCACGCGACGTCATCGGGATCGCGGCACGGTGCGTCTGTGGCAACCCCACGGTCGTCTCCACGAAGCCCCGACTGTCGAACGGCACCCCGTTCCCGACGTTCTACTACCTGTGCCACCCCGCGGCCACCGCCGCGGTCAGCACCCTCGAGGCCAACCAGGTGATGCCGGAGCTGGCAGCACTGCTCGAGGACGACACCACCGCGGCCGCGTACCTCGCGGCCCACGAGTCCTACCTGGCCGATCGCGAGTCGATCGAGCACGTCGACGAGATCGTCGGCATCAGCGCCGGTGGCATGCCCACCCGTGTGAAGTGCCTGCACGCCCTCGTCGGTCACGCCCTCGCCGCCGGACCCGGCGTCAACCCCATCGGTGACCTCGCGCTCGAGCGCGCGGACTGGTCGCCCTCCCGGTGTGAGTGCCGGGCGTATGATGACGGTGCAGACGCTGGAGTCGGGGCGGGTGGCGGCGAAGTCTGACTCGACTCCGAAACCCCCATCCAAGGAGATCATCCCCCGTGCCCAAGATCCTCGTCGTCGGCGGCGGTTACGCCGGTTTCTACACCGCATGGAAGCTCGAGAAGCACCTTCGCCAGGGCGAAGCCGAGGTCGTCATGGTGGACCCGCTGCCGTACATGACGTACCAGCCGTTCCTGCCCGAGGTCGCTGCCGGTTCGATCGAGCCGCGTCACGCGGTCGTCTCGCACCGCCGCCACCTCAAGAACACCCGCGTCGTCACCGCGAAGGTCACCAAGGTCGACCACGCGACGAAGACCGCCACGATCACGCCGACCGAGGGCGAGGCGTGGGAGGAGTCCTACGACCAGATCGTCATGACCGCCGGCGCGGTGTCTCGCACGTTCCCGATCCCGGGTGTCGCGGACGAGGCCATCGGCCTCAAGACGATCGAGGAAGCCGCGGCGATCCGCGACAAGATCCTCACGAACTTCCACAAGGCGGCGAACCTGCCGGCCGGTCCCGAGCGTGACCGCCTGCTGACCGTCGTCGTCGTCGGTGGTGGCTTCGCCGGCATCGAGGTCTTCGCCGAGCTCCGCTCCTTCGTCACCGACCTGCTGAAGAGCTACCCGCAGCTCTCCTTCGACGAGACGCGCTTCCACCTGGTCGAGGCGATGGGCCGCATCATGCCCGAGGTCTCGCTCGAGACCTCGCACTGGGTGCTCAAGAACCTCGCGCAGCGCGGTGCGAACGTGCACCTCGAGACCCAGCTGGCCTCGGCCGTCGGTGGCGTCTGCGAGCTCAAGACGAGCGACGGCGCGATCGAGAAGATCGAGTCCGACCTCATCATCTGGACCGCCGGTGTCATGGCGAACCCGATGGTCAAGGGCACCGACTTCCCGCTCGAGCAGCGCGGTCGCATCCGCGTGCAGCCCGACCTGCGCGTCGTCGACGACAACGGCGTGATCGCGGACGCATGGGCCTGTGGCGACGTCGCAGCCGTGCCGGACCTCACCGGTGGTGGCGTCGGCGGCTTCTGCGTGCCGAACGCCCAGCACGCCGTCCGTCAGGCGAAGCAGCTCGCGAAGAACCTGGTCGCGACCATCCGTGGCGAGGCGACGACCGACTACAAGCACGAGAACCTCGGCGCCGTCGCGGGCCTCGGTCTCGGCATCGGCGTGTTCCAGTCTGGCAAGTTCGCCATGAAGGGCTTCCTGGCGTGGGGCGCGCACCGCGGCTACCACGGCATGGCGATGCCGTCGTGGGAGCGCAAGTGGCGCGTCATCGGCGACTGGGTCGGTGGCTTCTTCCTGGGCCGCGACATCGCGTCGCTCGACGACCGTGAGACTCCGCGCGCTGCGTTCGAGGCCTTCGCGTCCCGTCCGAAGCCCGCGGCCGAGGCCCCGGCAGCTCCGGCCGCCGCTCCGGCTCCCGAAGAGGGCAAGCCCGCTGGCGCCGCCGGCCCGGCGTACGGCGAGCCCGCCAAGGACGTCTCGAACGAGGCCGAGCCCGTGAAGGCCCCGGCCGACGCCAAGTAGTCCCAGCAGCAGTCCACGAGAGGCGGTCACCCTTCGGGGTGGCCGCCTCTCGCGCATCGGTAGGCTGTTGCGGCCCGCCCCCGTGGCCCAATCGGTAGAGGCATGCGACTTAAAATCGCCGAGTTGTGGGTTCGAGTCCCACCGGGGGTACCAGTGCGCGTCCCGCGAAAGCGACGTCGTGCCGCCAACCGTTCGCGGCACACTGTCGCCCTGGCGGGCAAGACGGCGCGACCGCGGGTGCATCTGTCGCTTCGGCGGGTGTGAACCGGCCCCAGCCCGGCCGGGAGGCCCGTGGTGCGCCCGCACCGCGCCTCCCGTCCGTCACACGCGTGCGTCCCGCGAAAGCGACGTCGTGCCGCCAACCGTTCGCGGCACACTGTCGCTTTCGCGGGCAGGACGGCGCGTCCGTGCGGACAACTGTCGCTTTGACGTGCGCGAACCAGGTCCGCGCACGAACTCGTCCGGCCGAATCCAACTTAGGCTTGCCTAACCTAAACCCTGTCCCTATGCTCAGGGAGTTAGGTAAGGCTACCCAAACTTGGAGACCACCCGAATGCACCTGTCCTCTCCTCGCGCCCGGCGTCTGGCCGCCGGCGCGACCGCCGTCGCCCTCGGCGCGACGATCGCCGCTGCCGCCGCGCTCGGCGCCGCCCCCGCGAACGCCGCCTCCGCCGACGTCACCGATGCGTCGCTGTCCTGGAGCCTCAGCAACGAGGCCAACGCCGGCGCCTACTTCGGCGGCTGCAACTTCCTGTCCGCCGGGGTCGCCGGCAACTCGGGAGCCTCGGCTCCGTGGACCGCGACCAACCCGTCGCCCGGCTACGCCGCGTCGGCTGGCAACGTCTCGATCGCCTACCCGAAGGCCGCGGGCGGCACCTCGACCCCGACCTTCGCCACGAAGTGCCAGACCGGCGACGGGACCACGGTCCGCCCGGGCACCACGACCGCCGGCGTCCTGACGCTCGCCGCGGGTACGGGCACCGTGGACGCCGCAGCCGGCACCGCGGACATCGCGTGGGACGGCGGCTTCACGGTCGCGTTCTACGGCGGCCTGACCTACTGGTCCGCCGAGGACCCGGAACTGCACGTCGCAGCGGACGGCACGGGTGAGCTCACGGCGACGGTCTCGGGCTACGCGGCCTCGCGCGACGGGGGCAGCTGGGCGCCGCTGACGCCGCGCACCGTGCACCTCGCGACCCTCACCGACGTCGACGTCACGAGCTCGGGCATCACCGTGAGCCCGGACTGGCAGGGTGTCGAGCCCGCGTCGGCGACGAGCCTGAACAAGACGAACGCCGACTGGGGTTCGTGGCCGGCGGACTTCGTCGACTTCCAGAACGAGACCGGTCAGAGCTCGTACTGGTACACGTCCGGCGCGAACGACGCCGCGGCCAAGAAGCCGCAGCCGATCTCGATCGCCTACACGGCAGCCGAGGCACCCACGCCCGAGCCGACCGAGCCGAGCGAGCCCGGCACCCCGGAGCCGACGACCGAGCCGAGCGAGCCGGGCACCCCGGAGCCGACGACCGAGCCGAGCGAGCCGGGCACCCCGGAGCCGACGACCGAGCCGAGCGAGCCGGGCACCCCGGAGCCGACGACCGGCCCGACCACCGGGCCGACCACGGAGCCCACCACCGCGCCGACGACCCCGGCCCCGTCGATCAGCACCGGTGGCACCACCACCTTCACTGTCGGCGACTCGGTGCCGCTGCGCGCCGAGGGCCTGCCGGCGGCGACGGAGTACTCGATCGTCCTGCACAGCGACCCCGTCGTCCTCGGCACCGTGACCACGGACGCCGACGGGGCCTTCGCGACCTCGGTCGTGATCCCCACGGGAACCCCGGCCGGAGCGCACACCATCGCGGTGGAGTCCTCGGACGGCACCGCCGTGGTCTCGCTCGCCATCACGGTCACCGCGGACGGCACCGTCGTCGTCGACCCGATCGACACCACCACGGCCGTCACCACCGGCGCAGCCGTGAACACCGGAGGCACCGTCTCGGGCACCTCGGCCCTGCCGTGGATCGGCCTGTCCGCCGTCGGCGTCGTCGCCCTCGGCTCGGTCGCGTTCATCGCGTACCGCCGCCGCGTCGCCCAGCAGGACTGACGCACCGGGATCCGCGGGGCGGTCGACCCCGCCACGCGGATCCCGGCACCCAGGTGTCGGAGGGGAGGCGCGCCTCCCGTCCGACACGTCCGTCACCACCCCGGAACGGAAGATGACCGCCCCACTCACCCGACCGCGCACCGCGCTGCTCTGGACGATCGCCGTGCTCGCCGCGGCGACCGTCGTCGTCGGCGTGGTCGGTGTGGTCACCGCGACCACCGGAGCGGCCTCGCCGACGGCGATCACCGGCACGTCGCTCGACGGCAAGCAGGTCACGCTCGACCCGGGCGAGTCGGGGACGGCGGCGTCTGCGTCGAACGCGGTCGCCGACACCGGCGTCCAGCTCGTGGTGCCGTCGGTCGGGCTCGAGGTGCCGCTCGGCGAACTGGACGCCGTCGACGGGCAGATCACGCCGCCGGGGTTCAGTGAGGCGTACCGGGTCCGCAACCTGGGGGTCCCGGTGGCGGACCGCGCGGACGGCACCGTGTTCGTCGTCATGCACTCGCTGCGGAACGGTGCGATCGGCCCGGGCAACCTGCTCATCGACGTCGACGGGCAACGCTCCGAGGTCGCGGTCGGCAGCCGCGTCCGGATCGGCGACGCGCGGTGGACGGTGACCGGTTCCGAGCGGATCACGAAGGCGACCGTGGCCGCCGATGCCGACGTCTGGGCGGACGAGCCCGGCCGGCTCCTGCTCATCACGTGCCTGCAGCGGCCGGACGGCTCCCCGTCGGTCGACAACGTGGTCATCGAGGCCACGCTCGATCGCTAACATCGCCTGCGTGGTCGGACTCGGAAGCGCACTCGCGAACCTGCAGAACGCCCTCCGTCGGCCCGAGGCCCACGTCGAGGTCGTCGACGGCGAGACCGTCCCCGTCGGCATGCTCCTCGGCACGCTCGGTGCACTGCTGCTCGACGCGGGCAGCTCCGTCACCGACGTCCGCTCGGCGCTCGAGAAGGCCCGCGACGCCGCCGGGGTCGGTCCGACCCTGGCGATCGGGGTGCTGCCGGCGCTCGTGATGGTGAGCGAGGTCTCGACCGGTGCGGCGACGATCGTGAACGCCGAGGGCGTCGAGCTGTCGTCCCGACAGGCTGCACGGGCGAACCGGGTCGTGCTCGGGTTGGAGAGCGGGTCGATCGCCCTCGCCGAGATCCCCGCGCGGGTCCGGGCCATCCGTGCCGGCACCGTCCCGCCGCCCGCACTGCCGTGGATCCTCGGCAACGCGCTGACCTCCGCCGGGCTCGCCGTCGTGTTCCGGTGCCCGTGGTGGGCGATCCTGCTCGCGCTCCTGGTCGGTGCGCTCGTCGGGGTCATCGGCCTGCTGCTCCGACGCTTCCGCGAGGCCGTCGCGATCATCCCGTTCCTTGCCGCTTTCGTGTCGACGGCCATCGTCGGACTCGTCGCCGCGGGTGCCGGGTTCGAGCAGGTCCCGCTGTTCGCCGTGTGCGCCCCGGTGGCGGTGTTCGTCCCCGGTGCCCTCATCACCAACGCCCTGCTCGAACTGACCGCCGCGGACATCGTGACCGGGTCCTCGCGGCTGGTCCAGGGGCTCATCATGCTCGGCTTCATGGCGGCCGGCATCGCCTCGGGCAGTGCGCTGACCGGGCTGCACGTCGACCCGTCCTCGGCGGCGCTCGTCGGCGAGGTCGCCGGCGTCGGCACGGACCTGGCCGGGTGGGAGTCCGTGCCGTCCTACTGGGTGTCGTGGGTCGCCGTGGTGGTCCTGGCGGTCGGCCTCGGCCTGGTGTTCCGGTCGGGCTGGCGGCTGACGCTCGTGTCGGTGGCCGTCATGGTCACCGCCTACGCGCTGGTGAGCGGGACGACGCCGGTGTGGGGGAGCGTCGTCGCGACCGGCGCGACGGCGGCGCTGTTGTTCGTCGCGACGCGGTTGCTCGAGCGGCTCGTGCCGGCGATCCCGGCGACGGTGTCGTTCTTCCCGGCGTTCCTGCTGCTCGTCCCCGGGACCGTCGGGCTGGTGGCGGTGGCCACGTTCGACCCCGAGTCCCTCGCGACGCCCCTGGCGACCTTCGTCAGCCTGTGCATCGGGACGAAGATCGGTGGGTTGCTGCCGGGTCTGTTCGCCCGGAACGCGCCGAGCCACACGTAGCGCCGGCCCGGGGGTACCTGGGCGTTCCGGGCCGGATCGGGCGTACCTGGTCGGAAGTTTCGACCAGGTACGCCCGATCCGGCAAAGCACCGCACGCGGCATGGGAAGGAACGCACGCAGGCACGGCCGTGGACGCGACCGGCTGACGGACGGGAGGCGCGGGGCGGGGCCGCCACGGGCCTCCCGTCCGGCGCCGCGCACGTGCAGAGCCCGCTACGGCTCGAGCAGTCGGCCCGCCGCCTGGTCCTCCGCTGCCGTCGCCTTGGCGAGGTAGTGCACCTTCTTGCCCGTCGCGTTGTAGGGCAGCTCGTCGACGAAGCGGTACCGCCGCGGCCGCTTGTAGCGGGCGAGACCGGGGTGCGAGCCCGTCCACTCCTCGAGCTCGGCGGCGGATGCGACGTCGTCGTCCGGTAGCCGTCCCGCTGCACGGACCACGTACGCCGTGACGACCTCGCCCCAACGCTCGTCCGGGATCCCGACGACGATCGAGTCGGCGACGCCCGGGTGCTCCTGCAGTGCGGCCTCGACCTGGACGGGGTGGACGTTCTCGCCGCCGGAGATGATCATGTCGTCCTTGCGGCCGACGATCGTCACCCGCTCGTGCTCGTCCCACGTCGCGAGGTCGCCGGGGTAGAACCAGCCGTTCGCGAACTTCTCCGCCTCGAGCCCCGGGTTGCGGTACGAGTAGCCGGACTTCACGGTCCGGACCGCGAACTCGCCGATCTCGGAGCCGTCCTTCGGCACGGTGTCGCTCGGGTCGGCCAGGCGGTCCTCGTACACGCGCACCACGGCGACGTCGTCGTCCGTCGATGCTCGTCCGGTGGAGCCGGCGCCGTCGGGGAAGTCCTCAGGACGCAGGAACGTGTTCCAGAAGGTCTCGGTCGTGCCGTAGCCGTTGAAGATCCGCGGGGACAGGAGCTCCTGGTAGCGGAGTGCGGCGGCGCGGTCGAGCGGCGCACCCATCGTGACGATGCCGTGCAGGGACGACAGGTCGCGGGGCCGGGCCTCTTGCGCGTTCGCGAGCTGCACCAGGTTCGGCGGCGCACCGATCAGGAACGTCAGCCGCTCGGACTCGACCAGGTTGAGCACCCGCTCGGCGTCGAAGTGCCGCAGGGTGGTGAGCTCGGCGCCGACGTAGAACACCGGGTTCGGGCCGCCCGAGTACAGGCCGCCACGGTGGAACAGCGGCGACATGTTGAGCGTCTTGTCGAAGGGGCTGAGCGGGAAGTGCATCACGACGTCGTGGGCGCTGAGCACCTCGACCAGGCTCGGCAGGGGCACCGGCTTCGGTCGCCCGGTGGTGCCGGAGGTGTAGAGCCGGGTGGTCTCGTCGTAGGTACTGCGGGGCTCGGTCGCCGCGAGCTCGGCGGGGGTGACGGGGTCGGCGGCGAGGAGGGCGGTGAACGCGACGCGCGCGTCGTGTGCGGCGTGGTCGTCGTGCGCTGCGTGGTCGTGGTGCGCTGCGTGGTCGTCGCCACCGACGACGACGATGTGGTCCGGACGGTGCGGCGCGGTCTCGAGCGCTCGGGCGATGTCGTCGCCGCGCACCGCGTCGTGCACCAGCACCACGGGCGCGGAGTCCTCGATGATGAAGGCGACCTCGTCGGGCGCGAGCCGGAAGTTCGTCGGCGAGAACACCGCGCCGATGCGGTGGCACGCCAGGTAGAGCATCGCGAACTCGGGCGAGTTGAACAGCTCGACCATCACGACCGAACCCCGCCCGGCACCGTGCCGGACGAGCCACCCGCCGATGTGGTCGACGACGTCCCCGAGTTCCGCGTAGGTCCACGACCGACCCGTGTCCGGGTCACGCAGCGCGGGCCGGTCCGCGAAGCGGTGGGTGTTCCGCGCGAAGCCGTTCGCGTACGTGTAGCTGCCCTCGAACACCTCGCGGAACCGCGTCGGGTCGTAGTCGGATCGGGTCTCGGTCATCATCGCTCCCTGGGGCGGTCGAACGGCGCGTCACGCACCGATCGTCACTGTATCCGCCGCGCGGGGACGGCGGACGGGAGGCCCGGTGCGGGTCAGGTGGCCGCGTCCGGTCGCGCGGTGCGCGCCCAGAACCAGGCCCCGATCGCGCCCGCCACGCAGGCCGCGCCGACCGCGCCGAGCAGCACCGGCGACGCGTGGGTCCCCGCGGGACCCGAGTAGACCGCGGCGGTGAGCGCGACCGCGACGACCGCGAGTGCCACGTACCGGGCACGCGAGGCCATCAGGACCGCACTGCCGGCGGACCCGGCGAACGGCAGCAGTGTCGCGACGACGGCACCGACCCCGCCGACGCACAGGGTGATGGCGAACTCCGACGTCAACGCGGACCAGAACCCCGCGCCCACGGTCAGGCTGTGGAGCACCCACCCCGCGGTCGCGAGCCCGAGCAGCGCGATCGTTCGCCAGGTCGCGCTCCGGGCACCGGCGGCGATCCCGGAGCCGAGGCGCAGTGCGGCGGTGTCCAGGTCGGGGCGTCCCGAGGGCACGAGCACCATCCCGACGATCAGGGCGGGGGAGAGGTCCGCGGCCCGCGTGATCCCGCACGCCACGAGCGCCGCGAGCACCAGCCACGGGGACACCCGGAAGCCCACCGCACGGTGGTCGGGCCCGGCTGCCCACCGGGTCACGAGCACCACGGCCGCCGTGAGCACCGCGGTGCCGAGCAGCACGGCGATGGCGAGGCGGACGTAGCGGGCCTCGAGCGAGACGCCCACCCCGAGCAGCGTGCACAGGGCGGCGACGGCCACCGCGACCGTGATCGACACCCAGGCCGGCAGCACGTCGTCGGACCCGGTGCGGTCCGAGCGCGAGCGGTTCCGCCCGAGCAGTCCGGCGAAGGGCGAGCGGATGCGCCCGCGGGCAGCGGCGGCGACGAGCGCGAGGGGTGCGGCGATGAGCAGGAGGAACCCCGCGGCGACGGCCGTGGCGATCAGGACGGTCCGCCACGAGAACGCGGCCTGGATCGTCGGAACGGTGCGGTCGTAGGCGGTGGCGGCGGTCCAGTCGCCCGCGGGGCCCGACCAGTCGGTGTGGCTGCCGGAGCCTGCGGCCCCGGGGGTGCTCGTGCCGGTCGGGTCGGTGCCGTCACCGGGCGCTGCCGCCGATCCGGGGCCGTCGTCGCCGGTGCCGCCCGCGTTCCCGGTTCCGGTGCCGGCCGGGGTCCCGGCGTCGCCGGGGGTCTGGCCGTCGTCCGGTGCGGTCGTGGTGCCGGTGCCGGTGCCGGTGCCGGTTCCTGTGCCGGTGCCGTTGGTGCCGTTGGTCGGTGCGTCCCCGCCGGTGCCGGAGGTGCCGGGGGTGCCGTTCGGGGTGCCCGAGGTCGACCACACGGTGACCTGCACGGCAGCGGACGATCGCGAGTAGTTGCCGGCGGCGTCGTGCTGCGTCGCGGTGAGGTCGTGTCCGCCGGCCCGCAGCTGCGACCCCGCGGTGGAGCAGGACCAGGAACCGTTCGCAGCGACCTCGGCCCGGCAGACGGGTGCGCGGTCGACGTAGACGGTCACGTCGGCGCCGGGCTCGCCGGTGCCGCGGACGACCGTGGCGCGCGAACCGACGCGGTCGCCGTCGTCGGGTGCGGTGATCCGCGGGGCTGCCGGTGCTGTGCGGTCGACCGTGATCCGCACCGGGGCCGAAGATGCGCTGCGCAGGTCGGAGCGGTAACCGCGGGCCGTGCTGGCGGTCTGCGAGGCGGTCACGGTGACGGTCGCGTCGGACCGCAGCGCGAGCGAGGTCACCCACCGACCGTCCGGGCCGACCGGGGCGGTCTGCTGCGTCGACGATCCGGAGACCGACAGCACCACCGTGGAACCGGGGAAGCCCGTGCCGGAGAGCGCGCCGCTGGTCGGGTGGTCGGACGCGATGGTCGGCGGGACGATGACGTCGGAGGCCGGGGCACTCGCGGGCGGCTGGCTCGGCGCGGTGACGTCCCGCACCGTGAAGACCTGCTGCGGACCCGACCGCACCGTACCGAGGCACGACCACGAACCGTTCGCCTGCACCTGGGCCGAGCACCCGGCCGAACCGGTCGACGCGGGGCCCGCGACGCGGACGACGTGCGCCGGGGTCCCGGTGCCGTGGAACCGGGCGGTGCTGCTCGTCACGTCCCCCGGGTCGGCGATGGTCGGTGCGACGGGCGGTCGCCCGGTGGACGCCGGCGGAGGCGTGGGGGTGCCGGGGCGACCGCTGCTCGGCGGGCCCACGAGTTCGCCCGGTGCGGGGGTCGCGGTGCTCGCGGCGCTGACGCGTTCGGTGGTCGCCTGTTCGTGGGCCGCCGTGCCGGCGAACGCGGGGGCGGCCGCCGCCGCCAACAGCGCCGCGGCGAGGACGGCCGTGGCCGAGGCGAGCGCGACGAACCGGGTACGACGACGAGGGCCGTCGCCCCCGACGGCCCGGTCGTCCACGTTGTCCCCTCGCGTGCTCACCGGCTCCATCCCACGTGATCCGGGCCGCTGGGTCAATACACCTCGCGGATGATGTCCCGCATCCGGTCGTGTTCGCCCCGCAGCCCGAACGCCCGGTGTGCGTGACTCGGGAATCGCCCGTGAACCCTGGCGGTCGACGCGAGCACTGCGGACGCGTCGGTAGACTTCACGACGGCCGTTCAGGCCACGCAGCACCGCGGATCCGAACGCGAGAAGGAGCACCCACGCATGGACACCGGACTCGTCACGACGCTGATCGTCGTCGGAGTGGTGGTGGTGATCCTGGTCATCATCGGGATCTACCTCTGGGTGACGTACAACTCGCTCGTCACGCTCAAGGTCCGTGTGGACGAGGCCTGGAGCGACATCTCGGTGCAGCTCAAGCGGCGCGCCGACCTCATCCCGACCATCGTCGACACGGTCAAGGGGTACGCCACCCACGAGAAGGCCGTCTTCGACGACGTCACCAAGGCGCGCTCCGAGACCCTGACGGCCGGTGACGCCGGCACGGCCTCCGCGGCCGAGGGACACATGCAGAAGGCGCTGAAGAGCGTGTTCGCGGTCGCCGAGGGGTACCCGCAGCTGCAGTCGAGCCAGAACTTCCTGCAGTTGCAGACCGAGCTCGTCGACACCGAGGACAAGATCCAGTCCGCCCGGCGCTTCTACAACGGCGGCGTGCGCGAGCTGAACACGAAGATCCGGGTCTTCCCGAACTCCACGTTCGCCAAGCGACGGGGCTTCGCCGAGGCGACGTTCTTCGAGACCGCCGAGCCGGCAGCCATCGCCGAGCCGCCGCGCGTCCAGTTCTGACCCCAGCCTCGCAGCTGCCGTGTACAGCGCCATCGCGCGGAACAAGCGCAACACCGTCGTCATCGTCCTGGTCTTCCTGCTGATCATCGGCGCGCTCGGGTTCCTGGGCGGGTACCTGGCCGGGAACGTGTCGATCGGCGTCATCGTGCTCGCCGTCGCCCTGGGCTACGCGGTGCTGCAGTACTTCTTCGCCGCTCGGCAGGCGACCGCCATCGCCGGCGGCATCGAGATCGACCGCACCTCCGAACCGCGGCTCTGGCGGACGGTCGAGAACCTCGCGATCTCGATCGGCATGCCGATGCCCCGGGTCTACGTCATCCAGGACCCGTCGCCGAACGCCTTCGCCACCGGGCGCGACCCGGAGCACGCCGTGGTCGCGGCGACGACCGGGCTGCTGCAGATCATGGACGACCAGGAGCTCCAGGGTGTGATGGCCCACGAACTCGGGCACGTCCGCAACTACGACATCCGGGTCTCGACGATGGTGTTCGGGCTGGTGGTCGCCGTCGGCCTGATCGCCGACGTGCTCCTGCGCATCTCGATCTTCAGCGGCCTGTCCGGCGGCCGGAACCGCAATTCGGACAACGGCGGTGGCGCGAACCCGGTGCTGCTCATCGCCGGCATCGTGGCCGTCGTCGTGGCGCCGATCGCCGCGGCGGGCGTGCAGGCCGCGGTGTCCCGGCAGCGCGAGTACCTCGCCGACGCCACCGGTGCCATGACGACCCGTCACCCCGAGGGCCTCGCCCGGGCGCTCGAGAAGCTCGGCGCGTCCGGCCGACCGATGCAGACGCAGAACTCGTCGATGGCGCACCTGTGGATCGCCGACCCGATGCGCCCCGGTGTGATGGACCGGCTGTTCTCGACGCACCCGCCGCTGCCGGACCGCATCGCACGCCTGCGGGCGAACGCCGACCGCTTCTGAGCCCGGTCAGGCCTCGACGGCGTCGAGTTGCTCCGTGGGTTCGGGGGCATCGGCGTCGTCGACGGCTTCGTGCGGGACCAGCGGGAGGCCGAGCGCCCCGGCGACCGCGGCCGCAGCCGTGCCCCGATCGGTGACCTCGACCTCGTCGAGTCCCTGCCAGGCGGCGGTGCGTCGGAGGGTCTCGGCCAGCCGCTCGGCATCGAGGTGCTCGCCGGGCTCCTGCCAGGCGGTCCGGACCCGCAGCACGCCACGCTGCCGGTCGCTCTTCAGGTCGACCCGGCCGACGAGGCGGTCGTCCTGCAGCACGGGCAGCACGTAGTACCCGAACACCCGCTTCGGGGCCGGTGTGTAGATCTCGATCCGGTAGTGGAACCCGTACATCCGCTCCGCCCGCCGGCGGAACCACACGACCGGGTCGAACGGGCTGAGCACCGCGTCGGCGGTCAGCTGCCGAGGCACCCGGGCATCGGGGTGGAGCCAGGCCCGCTCACCCCAGCCCTCGACCCGCACGGGCAGGAGCTCGCCGGCGGCGGTGAGCTCCGCGATGGCGGCGGCGGTGTCGTCCGACCGCAGTCGGTAGTAGTCGGCGATGTCCGCTCGGGTGCCGACGCCGAGGGCGCGGGTGGCGTGCCGGACGAGTTCGAGCACGGCTGCAGCGCGCGGCGGGGCCGTCTCGAGGAACCCGGCCGGCAGGACCTGCTCGGGCAGGGCGTACACGCGCTCGAAGCCCGACCGTCCGGCGCTCACGGCCTCGCCCCAGCGGAACATCTGCTCGAGCCCGGTCTTCACGTCGCTCCAGCCCCACCACGGCCCACGGCGCACGTTCGACTCGTGCTCGACCGCGCTGGCTCGCATCGGCCCCTCGGCACGCAGGAGCGCGTGCAGCTCGCGTCGGACCCCGGCAGTGCGGGTGACGCCGTCGATCCTGGTCGGACCGGCGTCGCGCTCCCGCAGGGCGTCCATCCGCCAGCGGAACAGCCGCAGGTCGTCGCGCGGGATGAGGGCGGCCTCGTGCGCCCAGTACTCCGTGTAGGGCCCGGACCGGCCGAGGGTCAGTCGGTCGAGCGTGGACCGGTCGTACGCCCCGAGCCGTGCGAAGAGCGGCAGGTAGTGGCTGCGCTCGAACACGTTGACCGAGTCGATCTGCAGCAGCCCGAGTCGGGCGAACGCAGCGTTCACCGCACGCGTCGAGACCGCCGTCGCCGGTGGTCGACCGAACCCCTGCGCGGCGAGTGCGACGCGGCGGGCTTCGGCGGCGGAGAGCGAGGACCTGACCATGCGCCGACGCTACCGAACCCCGCCGACAGCGCGGCGTCGGAACGTATGCCGTATCTGGAACGTGAGGACGTGTGGATCGCTAGGATCGGCCCATGGCCTGGGGAAAGAAGACACCGCACGCGGATCCCGTCGTCGTCGATGACGCGGTGCCGCCCGGCATGCGGATCGCCGGTGCGTGGTCGTGGCGGATCCTCGTCGTGGTCGGCGTCGTCGCGGTGGTCATCTACCTGGTCACGCTGTTCAGCGAGATCCTCATCCCGTTCCTCATCGGCATCGTCGTCGCCGCGCTCCTGGTCCCGCTGTCGAACTGGATGCAGCGCCACCACGTGCCGAAGTGGCTCGCCGTCATCGTCAGCCTGGTCGGTGGGCTCGCCGCCGTCGGGGCGCTCATCTGGCTCGTCGTCGACCAGATCGCCGCCGCCTACCCGTCGCTCCGCGACCGAACCCTGTCGCAGTACGACAACATCCGCGACTTCGTGCTCAGCTCCGGGCTCGGGATCAGCCAGAAGGACCTGAACTCCTACCTCAACCAGGCGACCGACTGGCTGCAGAGCAACTCCGGCTCGATCCTGTCCGGAGTGGCCAGCGCGGGGTCGTCGCTGACGCACATCCTCACCGGCCTGTTCATCGTCATCTTCACGGTGATCTTCCTGCTCATCGACGGCAAGAACGTCTGGCGCTGGACGGTCCGGCTCTTCCCGAAGAACGCCCGCAGCGCGATCGACGGCGCCGGGGTCGCCGGCTGGACGACGTTGACGAGCTTCATCCGGGTGCAGATCTTCGTCGCGTTCGTCGACGCCGTCGGCATCGGCCTCGGTGCGTTCTTCCTGCAGCTGCCCCTCGTCGTGCCGATCGCGGTCTTCGTGTTCCTCGGGTCGTTCATCCCGGTCGTCGGTGCGATCGTCACCGGGTTCCTGGCGGTGTTCGTCGCCCTGGTCTTCAACGGCCCGGTGGCGGCGGTCATCATGCTCGGCGTGATCCTGGTCGTGCAGCAGGTCGAGGGACACATCCTGCAGCCGCTCGTCATGGGCAGCGCCGTCAAGGTGCACCCGCTCGCCGTCGTCCTCGGGGTCACCGCGGCGTCGGGTCTCGCGGGCATCGCGGGCGCGTTCTTCGCCGTCCCGCTCATCGCCACCGTCAACTCCATGGTCACGACCATCTCGAGCGGTCGGTGGAAGACGATGGACTCCGACCACGTGCTCGAGGCCAAGCAGGACGCGCACGACGAGAACGTCCGGACCAAGCGCCGGCGCAAGATCCTCAAGCTGCGGAAGCGCCGTGGCGACGTGCCGAAGCCGGGCACCGACGAGCAGCCGACCGCGGTCAAGGGGACGGCAGGCTGACACTGAACGATCCCTCGTGTCACGGGTTCGCCGCGGGGGCCCGGAACGACGATGATGGGGGAGTGACCGACACCAGCGCCTCCCAGCACACGCTCGCCGCGATCCCCACCCTCGCGGACATCGAGACGGCGCGGGAGACCATCTCGGGCGTCGCGCGCGTCACCCCGATGGAGACCTCGCAGTTCCTGGCCGAGGTGCTCGGTTCACCGGTGCACCTGAAGTGCGAGAACCTGCAGCGCACCGGTGCGTACAAGGTCCGCGGCGCGTACAACCGCCTGTCGACCCTGTCCGAGGAACAGCGCGCCAAGGGCGTCGTCGCGGCCAGCGCCGGCAACCACGCCCAGGGAGTCGCCCTCGCCGCCCGCGAGCTCGGCATCCCGGCGACGATCTTCACCCCGGTCGGTGTCGCGCTGCCGAAGCTGCAGGCCACCCGCCACTACGGCGCCGAGGTCGTGCTGCGCGGCCACTCGGTGGAGGAAGCCCTGAGCGCCGCCAAGGACTTCGCCGCGCACACCGGCGCGGTCTTCATCCCGCCGTTCGACCACCCCGCCGTCATCGCCGGCCAGGGAACCCTCGGCCTCGAGATCATCGACCAGGTGCCCGACGTGGACACCGTCGTCGTGCCGATCGGCGGCGGCGGGGTCATCTCCGGCATCGCCCTCGCGGTCAAGGGCATGGCCGAGCGGCTCGGACGACCGATCAAGGTCATCGGGGTGCAGGCCGAGAACGCTGCTGCGTACCCGTCGTCGATCCGCGCCGGCGAGCCCGTCACCATCACGACGACACCGACGATCGCCGACGGCATCGCGGTCGCCCGCCCCGGCGACCTGAACTTCCCGATCATCCGCGACCTGGTCGACGACATCGTCACGGTCTCCGACGACGACACCGCCCGCGCCCTGCTCGTGCTGCTCGAGCGTGCGAAGCTCGTGGTCGAAGCCGCCGGAGCCGTCGGTGTCGCCGCGATCATGTCCGGCGCGGTCCGCGACACCGGGCGCACCGTCGTGCTGTTGAGCGGCGGCAACATCGACCCGCTCATGATGGAGCGCGTGATCACGCGCGGTCTCGTCGCCGCGTCGCGCTACATCGGCATCCGCATCATGCTGCCGGACCGTCCGGGCCAGCTCGCCCGGGTCGCCCAGGTGATCTCGGACGCCGGCGCGAACGTGGTCGAGGTCCTGCACACCCGCCACGGACAGGGCCTGGTCATCAACGAGGTGGCCCTCGACCTGTCGATCGAGGCGCGCGGCCCCGAGCACGCGCAGGAGGTCATCCAGCGCCTGCACGAGGTCGGCTTCCGCCCGGAGCTCCTCGAGCACTAGTCCTGCGACGATCCACGAGTCGTTCGACGCGTGTCCTGTCGGATCCGTGGTGCGCCCCGGCGAGCGGGGCCGTGGACGCGACCAGCGGACAGACGGGAGGCCCGTGGCGGTGTCGCCCCGGGCCTCCTGTCCGTCTGTGGTGCTGCCTACGGCTCGTAGCGCTCGATCTTGACGACCTCGACCGCGATCTCCTTGCCGTTCGGCGCCGTGTAGGTGGCCTTGTCGCCGGCCTTGAGGCCGACGATCGCCGCGCCGACGGGGCTGACCGGGCTGTAGACCGTCAGGTCGGAGCCCTCGGCGACGATCTCGCGGCTGCCGACCAGGAACGTCGACTCGTCGCCCGCGATGACCGCGGTGACGACGGTGCCGGGCTCGACCGTGCCGTCGAAGACCGCTTCGCTGACGGTCGCGTGCTTGAGGAGGTTCGTGAGGACGCGGATGCGCGCCTCGATCTTGCCCTGCTCGTCCTTGGCGGCGTGGTAGCCGCCGTTCTCCTTGAGGTCGCCCTCTTCGCGAGCGGCCTCGATGCGGCGCGCGATCTCGGCACGGCCCTCGCCGCTCAGCTCGTCGAGCTCCGCCTGGAGACGGTCGTGCGCCTCCTGGGTCAGCCAGGTGACCTGCGTGTCGTTGCTCATCTTCTGTCCCTTCGACCATGAAAAACGAGACCGGCCGAGTGGTCGGTCTCGAGAGGCGAATCAGGACAGTCTAGGGAATCCAGCAGTCGTGGATCAAGCCGGTGACGCCACGGGTCGTGGTCGTCACCTCGGTGCTGACACTGCGGGTGCGCTGCTCGGACGGGGCGAGGGTGATCTCCTTCCAGCCCACGATCGAGTAGCTCTTGTCGAGGACCTGGACGGCGCACTTCGCCCGGACACCCGGGTCGACGGAGACCTGCGAGTGCACGACCGTGCTGTGCTGGGAGAGGACCTCGTACCCCACGACGTCGTCGGTCAGGCCGCGGTCGGACTGGTCGAGACCCGCCCAGATCACCCAGGCGGCGAAGACCACGACCACGGCGATGGCGGCGGTGATCGCGACGGCCTTGCTGCGGCGCGCGCGGGCCGGGGTGCGGCCGTAGCGGTCGTCGAGGGTGGCGGTGTGGTGCTGTTCGGACAGTTCGGGGCTCCCGGGGTGATTATCCTGATCCCAGGGTAGTTCACGCGTCGCTGTGCACTTCCCGTCCTCGCTCGTCCTCCGCTCGTCCTCCGCTCGCCCACGCTCACCCCCGTGAGGAAGTCCCGTGCCGTACCGCTTGCTGGCCGTCCACGCCCACCCCGACGACGAGTCGAGCAAGGGGGCGGCGACCGCGGCGAAGTACGTGGCCGAGGGGCACGAGGTACTGGTCGTGTCCTGCACCGGGGGCGAGGCTGGCGACATCCTCAACGACCAGCTCGGCGAGCCCGCGACGAGCCGTGCGCACCGCGACATGGCCGGGTACCGCCGTGGTGAGATGGCCGCCGCGCAGGCAGCCCTCGGCATCGACCACCTGTGGCTCGGCTACCACGACTCCGGACTGCCCGACGCCGAGAAGGGCGAGACCGTCCGACCCGGCACGTTCTCGACCGTGCCGCTCGAGTACAGCACCGAGGCGCTCGTCCGGGTGATCCGCCGGTTCCGTCCGCACGTGCTCGTCACCTACGACGAGAACGGCGGCTACCCGCACCCCGACCACATCCGCACGCACGAGGTGTCCGTCGCCGCCTGGGCAGCCGCGGCCGACCCCGCTGCGCACCCCGCGGCCGGCGAACCGTGGTCGATCGCGAAGCTCTACTACGAGCGCACGATGAACCCGCGCCGCTTCCGGACGATCTTCGAGGCGCTGCAGGACCGCGACCCGGACAGCCCCGCGATCGAGCAGCTGCGCGAGTGGGTGGAGCGGTTCGCCGACCGGCCCGACCTCGCGACCACGCACGTCGACGTGCACGAGTACTTCGACCAGCGCGACGCCGCGCTCCGTGCCCACGCCAGCCAGGTGGCACCGGACAGTGCGTTCTTCTACTGGCCGAACGACCTCCTGGCCACGGTGTGGCCGACCGAGGACTACCAGCTCGTGGAGGCCCGCGTGCCGACCGAGCTCCCGGAGACCGATCTGTTCGCCGGGATCCCTGCCGACAAGGAACCGACCCCGTGAGCTCCATCGCGGCGGCACTCGCCGCCACCCCCAGTCCCAGCCCCAGCGTCGTGCCGGACGTGAACGTCACCCCCGGTGTCGTCGGGTTCATCGCCATCGCGCTGGTGGCGATCGCGACGATCGTCCTGGTCGTGGACATGACCCGGCGCATCCGCCGGACGCGCTACCGGTCGGAGATCCGCGAGCGTCTCGAGGCGGAAGCGAACGGCACCGCGTTCGACGGTCCCGCGACGGACGAGTCGGAGCGGCGTGCGGCCGAGGACGGCCGAGCCGACGTCGGGGACGACACCGAGCGCGGTTGACGCGCTAGCGCCTGACGGAACCGGGCGTACCTGGGCGGATCGGGCGTACCTGGTCGAAAGTTCCGGGTGAGTACGCCCGGAACGACCAGGCATCGCGCGCGTTCTGGGAAGGAACGTTCGTCCGTCAGCGCACCGGGTCCAGAGCGACTATGAGTACGCCGACCCACTGCGCGCCGAAGGCCACGACCGTCAGGGCGTGGAACACCTCGTGGAAGCCGAACTGGGTGGGCACCGGGTTCGGCCGCTTGAAGCCGTAGACGAGCGCGCCGATGATGTACGCGACACCGCCGGACAGGATGAGCACGGTCATCGGGACGCTCGCCGCGAAGAACTGCGGCAGCAGCCCGAGCGCCGCGCAGCCGAGCACCAGGTAGATCGGCACGTACAGCCACCGGGGCGCGTTGATCCACAGCACCCGGAAGGCGATGCCGAGGGCGGCGCCGGACCACATCACCCAGAGCACGACCACCATCAGGGTGTGCGGCAGGGCGCAGATCGCGATCGGTGTGTAGGTGCCGGCGATGAGCAGCAGGATGTTGGTGTGGTCGATGCGCTTGAGCACCGCCTTGACGGTCGGCCCCCACGGGAACCGGTGGTACGTCGCGGAGACCCCGAACATGGCGAGCGACGTGGCCATGAACACCGCGCTGCCGACCTTCGCCGCGGTGCTGTCGGCCAGGGCGATGAGGACGATGCCCATCGCGATGGCGAACGGGAACGCGCCGAGGTGGATCCACCCGCGCCAGGCGGGGCGGGTGTCCTCCGTGGTCGTCGCGGCCTCTTCGGTGAACGGGACGTGGGGGAGGGTGGCGGTCTCGTGCTCGTCCTGCATGTGCCGACTGTAAGCCCCGTGCCCGAACGGATGCCACGAGTTCTGGGGGAGCCGCACTCGGGACGCTCCGACCGACGGTGCACTACGCTCGGTGCGTGACCGGCAGGGTGGGATGGGCAGGACGAGGGATCCTCTACCGCGCCTACCAGAGCCGCATCCGCCGCCAGATCGAGGGCAGCGCGAAGCCGAAGCACGTCGCCATGATCGTCGACGGCAACCGTCGGTGGGCGAAGCAGCTCGGGCTCGAGTCCGCCGCGCACGGCCACCGCGCCGGCGCCGCGAAGATCCCGGAGTTCCTGACCTGGTGCGACGAGCTCGGCATCGAGGTCGTGACGCTCTACCTGCTCTCCGCCGACAACCTGACCGGACGTGCCGGAGCGGAACTCAGCGAGCTCGTCGGCATCATCGGCGACCTGGCCGGGGTGCTCGCCGACACCACGGACTGGCGCGTCCAGCACGTCGGGTCGAACGAGGGCCTGCCCGACTCGCTCGTCTCCGCGCTCGCGCAGGCCGAGGAGCGCACCGCCGGCCGGACCGGACTCCACATCAACCTGGCCGTCGGGTACGGCGGACGCCGCGAGATCGCCGACGCCATGCGCAGCATCGTGGAGTCGCACGGCGCGGGTGGCGGCACGATCGACACCCTGGCCGAGGTCCTGACCCCCGAGCTCATCGGCGACCACCTGTACACGCAGGGACAGCCCGACCCCGACCTGGTGATCCGGACCTCGGGCGAGCAGCGGCTGTCCGACTTCATGCTGTGGCAGAGCGCGCACAGCGAGTTCTACTTCGTCGAGGCGCTCTACCCCGACCTGCGCGAGGTCGACTTCCTGCGCGCCGTCCGCGACTTCGGGCTGCGGTCGCGACGCTTCGGCGGCTGACGCTTCCTCGCTACTGCGCGGATCGGCCTGGGTTCGCTGACGTTCAGTGATCCCAGTAGGCTCTCAGGGTTCGACACTGTGAAAGGTGCTCCCCTGTGAACATCGACGAGTACGCCGCCGGCTTCTCCGAGGACCCCGGCTACCTCGACCACGCTGCGTTCGGCCCCGTGCAGACCGCCGTGCTCGAGGAGCAGCGCGTGCTCGGCACGATCCAGGAGCACATGCGCTTCGGCGCCATGGAGACCCTCGACGAGCAGGACGCCCGCGTCCGCACGGTCGCCGCCCGCTTGGTCGGTCGCCGCGAGGACCAGGTCGTCTCGCAGACCGCGACGACGCCCGGCCTGCTGCACACGGCCTTCGGCCTGACCGGCGGCGTGCTGGTGTCGGCCGACGAGTACCCCTCGCTGCCGCTCGCGCTGGCGAGTGCCGCCTCGGCGACCGGCGGCCGCGTCCAGCCCGTCGTCATCGAGTCCGGTGCCGGGTGGATGACGCCCTCGCTCATCCAGGAGCGCCTGACCGACGACGTGACGGCCGTGGCGGTGTCGCTGGTCGACTGGCGCACCGGCTACCTGGCCGACCTCGCCGGCATCCGCGAGGTCATCGGCGACCGCCTGCTGATCCTCGACGCGATCCAGGGCTTCGGAGTCGTCGACGCCCCCTACGAGATCGCGGACGTCGTCGCGACCGGCGGCCAGAAGTGGCTGCACGCCGGCTGGGGCACGGGCTTCACCGCCTTCAGCGACCGCGCCCTGAACCGCCTGCGTCCGGCGCTGTCCGGCCCGCACGGCACCACCGGCTGGCCCGTGGACGTCCCCGCCGTGCGCCCGGGTGCCGCCGGGTACCAGATGACCCGCATCGACCCCATCGCGCAGGCCCGCCTCGCGGTGTCGCTGGACCGGCTGACTGCCGTCGGTGTCGCCGCCGTGCAGGAGCGCGTCACCGAGCGCGTCGAGCGCGTGTTCGCGATCGCGGACGAGTTCGGGCTCGAGGTCGAGTCCAGCCGCGACCCGCGCGAGCGCGCCGGCATCGTCGTGCTGCGGCCGGCCGAGGGGCGCCTGACCGCGCTGTCCGCGGCGCTGCACAACCACGGCGTGACCGCGACGACGCGGCTCGGCGTCGCGCGGGTGTCGGTGTTCGCCTCGACGACGGACGAGACGCTGGACATGTTCCGGGACGCCTGCGTCTCGTACGCCACGCTGCAGTAGCGCGGTTCCGCGAAAGCGACAGATCTCCGGCTTGGGTTCAAGGGGTGGTTGCAACACCTTGAGTGGTGAGGTGTTGGTGTGGGTCGTTGGCACACGCGTGAGGACAAGCGACGGTTCTGGGCTGC